>JALWGC010000001.1 GCA_027038835.1 Helicobacteraceae bacterium
GGGGGGGGGGGGGGGGGGAGGATGGATGGAGGATACACGGATGCTGGATGAATCAGCCGGTTGTCTGATCTTCTAGAAGATTCTCGATAAAACGTCGGTAATTGTCGGAGCGAATGATCTGTGTTCAACAACGATCTGATGGATCTTGTAATTAATTTAAAAACTGGAGGATCTTACGTTGGTATTAGGCTATTCTGCTAAAAAGATGTTACGTGTACATTCAACCAAGCTTGTGCCAGTTTGTGTGTGTATGTTTTCCTGTGCGTGTGTGTGTACGAGTCGCTGTGTGTCAGGAAATTCAACCTGGTGTTGCTATTTAGCTGAAGGAAGAAAGCAACCATGAAGTTAAAATGTAGGACTCTACAGATACATGACAAAGCAAAAGAGAAGTTTGGCTAAAGATACAAAACAAATGATTTTTAAATTATTTATCGTATCAGATTTAGACCTTGTTTCCTTACCCATATTAACCATCTTATCATATCATATTTCATAAAATCGGTTGTCACATTAATACGATTGAGATACTTTTTAAATTATCACCTCTATATAGTGGCCTAGTATCTATAATTCTGTGTTTGCCTCTTTTTATGCGGAATAAGCAGTAACATCATCCATTAGATAATCAGTGCCTTTTGCGTACTCATGCATTTGAACTCGATAGATTTTTCTCTAAAACCCACGAAGTGTGTATGTTCGTGCCGATGTGTGTGTGTGTGTGTGTGTGTGTTTGCGTGGGCGCGACACGACATTTGTAAGAGGGAATTAAACATGCTTCCCCGGTATCCAAGAAATATTGCTTGTTACCTGTGACCTTTTCAATCAAGTCTGTTATAATTAACTGGATCTTCACTTACCGTGGTCAGTTAATGGCATAGCTCTCTGAGAGTAATGGCAGCTCGGCACAACACAGCGCTTTAAGTTAATTTACTGCATCTAAACTCGCTTTACTGGCTACCGCTTATTAGACTGCAACTGATTTAGAAGACTTTACTCCACCAATCTGCCTGCTTGACTACGTCCTACTGCCTGCTTGCCTGTCTGCCTGCCTGCCTCCTTGTCTGTCTGTTTGTATGTATATCGCTATTTACCTTATGTTTTCTTTCTATCTATCTATCTCTCTATCTATCTCTCTATCTATCTATCTATCTATCTATCTATCTATCTAACTATCTATCTAACTGTTCATCTGCCTATATATATATATCTGTCTGTCTGTCTGTATGTCTGTCTGTATGTATCTCTGCATGTCTCTCGACCTAGCTGTATGTATATACCGCATATAAAATCACAATAATGTTACACTGCTATTACAGCAGGAGTACCATAATTACATAACTCAGAACACACTAGTTGTATCTATCCAGAGATCCATATCTTTCGGCACCAACACAAATGGAATGATTTCCATGGCGTTCCGACCAGATCCAGATATAATTTTGGCTTGTTCCACGACAAGCTCACTAATGCCCCCTTCATATGCTGACCACCAAAATGAGATAGAGCGCCCCTAGCGGCACCCTTCTTAATCATGACTGCCGTTAATGGTTTCTAAATGTCAAGGACACTCAGCGATCCCGTGTCGCATCCTCCGTGGCATCGTTTTAACATAAAGAATCAAGTGCCATTGAAGCCGACTGAGGAATAAATGTGGCTGGAATATAGATAAGTAGATTGTCGGATGGGTCGCCCTTATCTAGTCGGTGTCATCACCGATCTTGTTCCGATGGCTGAACTCGTGCCTAGGTACGCGTGCGTAAGGACAGGTGCGTGACCAGGAGACACACACGGAACATACGTATGGGAGAACGCACATACAATGGTCATACCGACCGACCGACCGACCGACCGACCGACCGACCGACCGACCGACCGACCGACCGACCGACCGACCGACCGACCGACCGACCGACCGACCGACCGAC
>JALWGC010000002.1 GCA_027038835.1 Helicobacteraceae bacterium
CTTCAAAAATCAAACAGTTTCAAGAGAAAAAAATCTCCTGAAAGCGTTCTTTGATATTTTATTGTTACAGGGTCATTCTTTTTTCTGTTTTTTCGCTCCGTTTAAGTTATCCTTTATAGGATTGCTTGTGTTTCGATGGTAGAAGTATCGCATACTAACGTTAGCCAAGTGTTAGTTGCCGTAAATCGTGATAACTATCTTTCTTTTCCCGCCGTAGTCTCGATGCTCGCCGAGATATACCCCTTGCCATGTACCGAGATTGAGCTTGCCGTTGGTTACGGGGATACTCAGCGAGTTGCCAAGCAAAGAGCTTTTGATGTGTGCCGGCATATCGTCGGCACCTTCGTAAGTGTGGATGTAGTAAGGCTTGTTGTCACAAATGTCGCTAAAAAACGACTCGAAATCGTCTCTGACACTCGGGTCGGCATTTTCGTTGATAGTAAGACTCGCGGATGTGTGTTGCAAAAAGATGTGCGCTACGCCGGTTACGATGCCAGAACTTCGCACAATGCGTTCCACCTCATCGGTGATGAGATGAAACCCCCTTGGTTTTGGAGCGAGAATAAGCGTTTTTTGAAAAACCCCCATTTAACATTCGGTTTTAAGCACCGCTCCGTTGCTGGCGTTGGAAACCAAAAGTTGGTAGCGTTTGAGCCATTTCGAACTCACCGGCTGTTTGTAAGGTTTCCACGCTTTTCGCCGTTTTTCTATCTCCTCTTCACTGACGTTGAGCTGCAAGATATGTGCATCGACATCGAGCTCTATTTCGTCTCCGTCTTCAATAAGCGCTATAAGCCCCCCTTCTGCCGCTTCAGGGCTCACATGACCTATGCTCGCTCCTCTTGTTGCACCGCTAAAGCGCCCATCGGTTATAAGCGCCACGCTCTCTCCAAGCCCCATTCCCATGATAAGGCTCGTAGGGGCGAGCATCTCTTGCATACCCGGACCCCCTTTTGGACCTTCGTAGCGAATCACCACGACATTTCCCGCTTTTACCTTGCGATTCATAATCCCCTCTATCGCTTCTTGTTGTGAATTGAAGCAAATCGCCGTTCCTTTGAACTGTCGCATACTCGGTGCTATCCCCGCCGTTTTGACGACGGCTCCCTCTTTGGCGAGATTTCCAAAGAGGATAGAAAGCCCCCCGACCTTGGAGTACGGGTTGGTAATTGGGTGGATAATCTGTTCATCGAGAATTTTCGCATCTTTGATGCGTTCTCCTATCGTCTCTCCGGTAACGGTCGGATTCTCAAGATACAGCAATCCACCCCGTTTGCTTATCTCATGCATCACGGCATTGACTCCGCCGGCCTTGTTGATATCTTCCATATGTACCGTCTCGAGTGAAGGGGAGATTTTGGCGATATGTGCGACGTTGTTTGCTATATCGTTGATTTTTTCTATCGGGAAATCGACTTCCGCTTCTTTCGCGATGGCAAGCATATGCAGTACCGTGTTGGAGCTTCCCCCCATCGCCATATCGACAACAAACGCATTGTGAACCGCTTTTTCGTTGAGGATGTTTCTAATGTTGTACTCCTCTTTTTCCGCCTTTGCCATCTCCACCACTCTTTTGGCGGCTTTTTTCACCATCTCGATTCGCTCCGGTGTCATCGCAAGTACGGTACCGTTACCCGGAAGTGCTATCCCCATTGCCTCGCAAAGGGTGTTCATGGAGTTTGCGGTAAACATCCCCGAACAGCTCCCCCCGCTTGGACACGCTTCACACTCTATCTCGTAAAGCTCTTCTTCGCTGAGGTTTCCTTCGTTGAACTCTCCGACCGCTTCGAACGCCGTCGCCAAATCGATAGGTGTTCCGTCTTTTTTATGCCCCGCAGGCATAGGACCGCCTGAGACGAAAACGGTAGGAACGTTCACACGAAGCGCACCCATAATCATCCCCGGAACGATTTTGTCGCAGTTGGGTATGCACAAAAGTGCATCGAGCTTGTGTGCGTTCATCACCGTTTCTATGCTATCGGCTATAAGCTCGCGGCTTGGCAAGCTGTAAAGCATCCCGTCGTGCCCCATCGCTATTCCGTCATCGACGCCGATGGTGTTGAACTCAAACGGCACGCCTCCGGCTTCTCTAATGGCCTCTTTAACGATGCGACCATACTCTTGGAGGAAAAAATGCCCCGGAATGATATCTATGTAACTGTTGGCTACCCCGATGAACGGTTTGTCGAAATCTTCGTCTTTAAGCCCTGTCGCTCTTAGAAGTGAGCGGTGCGGTGTTCGCTCGAACCCTTTTTTTACTGTATCGCTTCTCATATCTGTCCTTACTTGTTTCAATTGTTAGAATTATATCACGAAAGGAAAAATAGATTTTTTACAAAAATTTCAAAAAAACTCTTTACATTTAACAAAAAACAAGCTATAATTCCACCCACTTAAAATAAGTACCTCCTTTTCAATGCGGGAATAGCTCAGTGGTAGAGCACAACCTTGCCAAGGTTGGGGCCGCGGGTTCGACCCCCGTTTCCCGCTCCATTTGAATTTAGCAGATTATTTATTTTAAGTACCCAAGAAAACAAGATATTTGAAAACGTCTTGCCCGGGTGGCGAAATTGGTAGACGCAAGGGACTTAAAATCCCTCGCCCGTTTTGGGCGTGCCGGTTCAAGTCCGGCCTCGGGCACCATCGTCACCTGTGATTGGTGCCATCGCCAAGTGGTAAGGCCGCAGCCTGCAAAGCTGCTACCCCCGGTTCGAATCCGGGTGGCACCTCCACTTTTTATTGTTTTTCTCCACATACGGAGGTTTGGCTGAGTTGGTCGAAAGCACCGGTTTTGAAAACCGGCGAGGGTAACACCTCCCAGGGTTCGAATCCCTGAGCCTCCACCACCTAAAAATCGTTCACTTTACACAACCAACTTTCATCTAACCATCGAATATGACAACTTTAGTACCCTTTGTACGTATCAAAAAAGTTGTAGTAGTAACCTCAATTATTCCAATTATTTAGGGGACACCATAGCCTCGATCTCTCCCAATAGTTGAAATTTTTTTGTGAGTGAACTGAATGAATGATATGCCGCAATGTCGGTACTTTGGAGGATTGCTTTTGAAGCGTAGTTCATTTTTTTGAACTTCGCATAATAGAACTATGTTATACTTGCTTAGATAAAAAAGTGAGGAGCTGCTTATGCAGATATCAATCGACATTCAAGACGATATCTATCAACGACTGCAAAAAGCGGGCATCGATATACAATCACGCTTCAATGAATATCTTGCGAGCCTTACTTATAAAAACTCCAAGCAGTATGAAGAAGACAAAGCCTATTTTCAACAGGCGTTGGATGAGGCAGAAAGCGGTAAAGCAAAGCTGCTTGATGAAGAGCAGTACGAAAAAGAGATGAAAGCGTTTGAAAGCTCTTTGTAATGAAGATCGTAAGAAGCTCAAAGTATATTGCTACGCTTCAAGAGATAATGCGCTTTATCTCACTCGATAGTAAAAAGCGGGCTTTGGCATTTAGAAACCAGATCGATAAGCAGATAGCAAGTCTTACCGATATGCCCTATAAGTGTAGAAAGTCGATCTACTTCGATGACGAGCAGATAAGAGACTTGATTTATAAGGGTTATACGATAGTTTACAAAGTGGATGAGGATAAAAACCTCATCGTTATTGTCGCCATCAAAAAGCATCAAAACGACTTAGGGTAGGTAGTAATCCCTGAGCCTCCACCACCTAAAAATCGTTCACTTTACACAACCAACTTTCATCTAACTATCGAACATGACAACTTCAGTACCATTTTTGACACATCAAAAAAGTTGTAGTAGTAACCTGACCCCAATTACCATTATCGATTACAAAAGCTCTTCCTTCATAGCTTCGCAAATATCTCCTGATGCCAATTCGCAAGCTTTCACGGTAAAACCGTCTTGGCGATACACTTCCCCGAAAAAATCGACAAACACTTGCAAAACCGCTTCGAAAACTTCTTCGCAGACAATCTCGTCTGCGTTTCGTTTTCCTTGGCGAAAAAGGTAGTTTTCTACAAATTTGCAAATGGGGTATATCTCCAAATCGTATTCATCCTCGCTCACATGACCAATCCCCATGGGGTCATAACGATAAATCGCTACATGTATGTTTTCGTAAAGTTTTTCGCTCATAAAAAAATGGGTGTGAAAACTATCTTTATCCATACCCAGCCAAAGAGGATGCTCATCGAGTATGCTTCGTGCACTCCTTTTGCACCATTGTTCGTACTTCAGTCTTTTCTCTTCATAATCCACGTTTACCCTTTTGAACTTCTCGTTTTTTAAAATATTAACGAATCTACTGTAAACTACACATAAAAAAATGAAAAGTGTTTATCGATGAGCAACAAAAACTACGACAAAACCCTCTCGCGTCTTATTGGCATCCTTACCAAACTCTCCGACGGTGAGATGCCGACAACCAAAGAGCTTGCCGAAGAATTTGGCGTGAATGTACGCACGATCCAAAAGGACATCAAAGAGCGTCTTTACTACTACCCCATCATAAAAACAAGCGATCACCGCTATACTTTCGCTTACGGTTTCTCGCTCAAACAGACCGATCTCACAAACGACGAGATGGTCTTCTTGCACTTAGCGCTCAGCCAGTTCGAGGATGTGGACGACATCGACAAGATCAAAGACAACATCTACAAAAAGATCATTCACAAAAAGTTCTACAGCCCCTACTACATCAAACAAGAGGATCTTGAAGACCTCGATGTGGACTCCCCGCTTGTCTCCCAACTCGAAGCGCTTATAGAGAACAAGGAGAGAGCCAAGATCGACTTCACAAACGAGTCCAAAGAGCTTGAACTCTACAAGATAGCGGCGTTTGACGGTTTTTGGTACCTCTTTGCCAAAGACATGGAAGCAAACAAGATCAAAACTTTCCGCTTAAGCGATATAAAAAAGGTCCACCCCCTTGGCATCTACCACAAAACATCGAGTGATTTTATAGAGCGCTTACTCCAAAACGTGCACTCCGCCTTCTTTGAAGAGGGCAACACTTTTAAGGTGGTCGTAAAGGTTTACCCAGAGATAGCCCACTACTTCAAAAAGCGCGACTTTTTGGACTCGCAAGAGATCCAAGAGGAGCTTGGGGATGGTTCGCTGGTGGTTTCTTTCACCGTTTCGCATGATGAAGATATAGACAACATCATCAAATCATGGCTGCCGCACATAGAGATACTCAAACCGCAAAGATTTCGCGACAAACTCCACAATGAACTCAAAGAGTATCTCAAAAAGGTCGAAACGAACTGACGTCTTCGCCGAGAAAGAGTAAACTACCGTCAAAGGAGCGAAAATGTACACACTCAACTGCATAGACTGCGGCTACACATGGCAAAGCGAAAGTGCCGACTGGTGCGAATGCCCGATGTGCGCTTCAAAAGATATCGTGGTGGTGGCATAAGTTATGAAAAAGATGATACTCTTTTTTTCACATCACTTGACTGAGGCACAAATAGAGGATGCACAAAAAAACTACGCCATAGAGGAGTTTGTCTCTTTGCCAAAAGAGCTGCAGCCTCTTTGGAGTCAGATAGATCCAGATATCCCGACATTAAAAGAGGGGCTCAAGCCTTTGTTCGATTTTTTGAAGACAGAGGCGAAAAAAGGGGACTATGCCCTTATACAGGGGGATTTTGGAGCGGTGTATCTGATGGTGAACTATGCCAAAGAGTTAGGTGTCATTCCCGTGTATGCGACGACGAAAAGAGAGGCGGTCGAGTATATCGACGAAAACGGCAAGCTGGTAAAAAAGTCGGTATTTGAACATAGGAGGTTTAGAGAGTATGAGTGAGTTTTTGAAGGCTTGGTGGCCAATTATTATCTACTTTATATTGGTGATTTTTGGATTTGGAGTAATGTTCTTTGAAAATGAAACTAATACAGTTTATAAGATTTTAACTGCTTTAGATACTGCATCAGCAATTGCTCTTGCAGTTTTGGCTGGAATCGCCTATTATCAATACTCCAAAGAAAAAAGTAAGCATCAAAAATATTTAAAAGATATAGAAAAATCAAAAAACACGATTGGGAATGACGGTGCTGTTTTAATAAGCTTTGGAGGTAAAAAAAATGTCTTAAACGATATGAAAAATTTTGTAAAAAATAATTTAAAAATAGAAGAAGATCTAATTATAGAAAAAAGGTTTGGAGATGAAAATGGAATTGTAAAAGAAGAAGATTTAGCAAGATTAGAAGATTTTTTAGAAAATGAAGTAATGAATAGATTGACCTATGTAGATAATATACATCTTCTTTATGGGGTTGTAGGCATTGGTGCATATGTTTGCGCTGATGTATTAAGTAATTGGAAAAATATTTATGTATATCATTACAATAATAACTATGAATTATGGTACACAGACAGAAAACATAGAAAGAAAATAGATGCTGACCTACACCAAACAAACCTATAACATAAAAGCGAAAAAACCCTACCTCTTTATAGGCTCCAAGATCCGCGGTGCCTTTGGCTATGCGCTCAAAGAGGAGGTTTGCATCAACCCTTCCTTTGAGTGCAAAGGGTGTTTTGCCGCTAAAGAGTGCCTCTTTTACAAACTATACGAGATGCAAAATACGACACACCCCTATAGGCTTGATTTTAAACTCCATTCCAAAAAGTACAAATTTTCTCTTTTGCTCTTTGGTGAGTTGCAAAAACACAAAGAGACGATGTACAAAGCGATGATAAATGCACTCAGAAACTACAAAGAGGTGACATTCAAAGAGAAGCGCAAAAAACTCAAGATCAAAAACACCCCTTTAGTTGTCAAGATAGAGTTTCTCACTCCGCTGCGTATCAAAAAGAACAACCGCTTCGCGGTGGATGATATAGATTTGCTTGACATTCTGCTCTCCATCCACCGAAGAAGCGCGGCACTTCAGGGCAAAAAGCTTGAAAAACTGCATATAGACAAAAGCTATAAAACGGTCTCAAAGCATCTTTACTTCCAAGACCTGACACGACGCAGCAACAAACAAAATACAAAGATGAACTTAGGAGGACTTATGGGGGAGATGGTTGTAAGCGACATAGACAAGAAGATATACGAACTTCTAAAAACAGGCGAGATCATAGGGGTAGGCAAAAGCACCGTTTTTGGTCTTGGCAAAATCAAAATCGAGGAGATAGCATAGATGGCGAAGTATCTGTATGGCGCAAGTGTGCAGGGGATTCAAGAGTTTATATTTAAAACCAATAAACTCAAAGAGATTGTGGGTGCGAGTGAAATAGTAAAAGCGATCGCATCCAAAGCAGATGAAGGCGAAGAAAAAGACCCGATAAGTTTTGAGGACAATTTCAAAGCCGATGAGGTGCTGCTCAATGCAGCAGGCAATATCAAAGCGATCTTCAACAGCAAAGAGGAGTGTCAAAAAGCGGTTTTGGAGTTTCCAAAAAGGGTGATGCAGCACGCATACGGTATCACTATCTCACAAGCTGTGGTGAAGATAGAAGAGGAGTTCACTTATAAAGATATAGAAACACTGGAAAAAAGGCTGAAGATTCAAAGAAACAGACCAAGCTTGCCACTTGATAGCAGTATCGGTATCATCAAGCTATCACCTTCGACGGCAAGAGCGAGTGTGAAGTATATAAAAGAGGATGAGGGTAAAGTCGCCATAGACAAATCCACGGCACAAAAACATAAAGCGTATAACAAATTTTTACAAGCCAATCCAAAGATTAAAAAACTCAAAGATATTTCCAGCTTTTCCAACGCCAAGAACAAGATAGCGGTTATCCATGCCGACGGTAACGGTTTGGGGCAGATCGTTCCCAAACTCGGCAACAAACTCAGCAGCTTTTCAAAAAAACTCGATAAAGCGACAAAAGCGGCATTTGAAGCGGCAAAAGATGAAAATATGAACATACGCAATGTAATCCTCGGCGGTGACGATATGACCGTTATCTGCAATGCCAACGACGCGCTGGAGTTTACAAAAAGGTTTTTAAAGAGTTTCGAGAAAGAGACAGCCAAGATCGAAGAGCTTCAAGCCATAGGTGTAGAAAAACTTACCGCTTGTGCGGGTATAGCCTATTGTAACGAAAAGTACCCGTTTCATTATGCGATCGATTTGGCTGAAACACTCTGTAGTGTAACGAAAAAACATGCAAAAAATCTCGATGCGAAAAAAGCCCCCTCAGCGTTGATGTTTCACAACATCCAAAGCTCCAACTTCCAATCGTGGGAAAAATTTCTCAAAAATGAGCTAACAATCAAAAACGATAAAGAGGAGATTCGGCTCGATTTTGGACCTTACTATCTGTCGCAGCCAAACCAGCCCCATATAGACAAACTGCAAAACTCCATCGAAGCCTACAGATGCGAGGGTTCACCGATCAGCCGCTTGAGAAACTGGCTTAGTGAGCTTGCAAAAAGCCAAAAGTATGCGCAGAGTCTGCTTGAGCGGATTAACGAAGTAACAGAGCAAAGCGGCAAATGGAGATGTGAAATCATGCAAAAAAATCTACAAAACCTCTATGCCGACCTTTCAAACGAAAAGTTGATCGTTCCCAAAGACGGATACAACAAAACTCCCATATATGACATTTTACAGATACTCTCAGTAACGGAGGCGAAACGATGATCGCATATACGGTAAGATTTTTGGACTATTGGCACTTAAGCAGCGGTCTTAGCGGTGGTGCAAGACTTGACAGTATGGTAGTAAAAGATCAAGATGATCTCCCCTATATACCCGGCAAAACCATAAAAGGGCTGGTACGGGAGATCTTGGAAAGAGAGGGTGAAGATGTAGAGTTTTTGCATGAGTGCTACTTTGCCAATGCGACGATAGAAGATGTTACGAAAAAGGAGATCGTTACAAACAGACTCCAAGACAATCTCTACGATATCATCGCTTCGACCCGGATCGAACAAAGCGGCATAGCAAAAGACAACAGCCTAAGAGAGATAGAGGTCGTCATCCCCATAGAGCTTGAGGGGGAGGTTCGCCACGTGCCAGAACAGAAAAAAGAGCGACTAAAAAAAGCGCTGCAAAAGATCAAAAGGATGGGTCTGAATCGAAACAGAGGTCTTGGCAGATGCAGATTTGAAACAAAGGGAGAGAGAGCATGAGAGAGTTGGTGTATGAAGTGGAATTTTTAAGCGATATTGTCCTACCTGCCTCTTCCAATACCCAAGGGAAGATAACACAACTTGACTTTATACCCGGCAGTGCATTTTTGGGTATAGCAGCACAAAAGTACGGTGAGTTTCAAAACAGTTTCGAGATCTTCCATAGTGGAAGGGTGAAGTTTGGGGATGCAACCATCCTCAAAGATGGTAAACTAACCTACAAAATGCCTCTCTCCTTTTTTCATGAAAAGCTTGACGATACCACCATCTACAACCACCACAAGATAGAGGATTTCTCCCGTTTCGATCAGCTCAAACAGCTACGCAGCGGGTATATCACCGATGATTTGGAAGCGGTAAACATCGAGTACGACTATACGCAAAAATCGGCTTACGACAAAGAGAACAGACGAAGCAAAAAGGGGCAGATGTATGGATACAACGCCATAAAAAGCGGAACAAAATGGCAGTTTCGCATCATCTATGACGACTTTGTTTCACAAGAGGACATAGAGCTTCTAAAGGAAACGATAGAAGGGGAGAAAAGGCTTGGAAAGTCGAAGTCAGCACAGTATGGACGCGTAAAAATAACTTTTCTTAAAGAGCAAAAAAGAGCTGAAAAAGAAAAAGAGGGAGAGTTGGTGCTTTATGCCAACAGCCGACTGGCTCTTATGGACGAGAAGGGGCATCCCACTTACGATCCACAATACCTCTTTGAAGGATTGAGTTATGAGAATGTCGATTATGCAAAAACACAGATACGCACTTTCAACTATACTCCATACAATGCAACAAGAGCGACGCAAGACTATGAGAGAGTCTGCATCGACAAGGGTTCCGTCATCGTCTTGAAAGGTGTCGATGCAACGAAGATACCAAACTTTGTCGGAGCATACCAAAGCGAAGGATTTGGGGAAATAGTACTCAATCCAAAATTTTTGCAACACTTCAGCTTTAGTTTCAAACCTTCAAAAGACAAAAAAGATGAAACAGCAACGATAATGCCAAACAGTCCTCTAAGTCTTTTTTTGCAAGAGAGGGAGAGGGAGAAACAAGATCGGCTTGATCTGGGAGAAACGGTCTCTGAGTTTATAAAAGACAACTTCGATCTTTATAAAAATATCAAACCATCACAATGGGGCACCATAAGGGGGATCTGTATCAAGGGTGATGAAAATTTCAAAAAACAGATCGAAGACTACATAAGCAGCGGTAAAGCGAAATGGGAAAAAAGACAGATAGAGACTCTTCTTGGTCATAGCGAGAGATTGGAGTTTTTCAAACTTCTTGCTATGCAGATGCCAAAAGCCCTAAAGATAAAAGAGCAAAAGGAGCGAAAAAATGGCTAACTATACCGCGCACATAACCATAGAGGCAAAGACTCCGCTAAAAGTCGGCAGCAACAACAGCGACTTTTTGCAAGATGCTCCCGTTCAAAAGGACTGGAACGCTCTGCCGATGATCCTTGGCACATCGATTGCCGGAGTCTTAAGAGAGCTCTACGATGGAGATAAAGATAAGCTTTTTGGCTTCCAAAAAGAGAAAGAAGATGAAGGAGCTGGCTCGAAAATTATTTTCTCCAATGCGTTGCTCCTTGATAGCAAAGCAAAAGTGCATGAAGAACTGCTACTAAAAGAGAAGAGAGAAGATCCTATCTTGCAGATCTTCTCTTCACTCCCTATACGAGAGCATGTCAAGATCAACGACAAAGGGGTGGTAGATGGTTCTGCGAAGTTTGACGAAGAGGTTGTCTACAAGGGAACACGCTTCAAGTTCGCCATCGAGTTGATAGAAGAGGACAAAGCGAGTTTTAATGCGATTTTGGATCTGCTGCATAGAGCATCTTTTAGACTTGGCGGAGGCACTACGAAGGGGTTTGGAGCGTTTGAGATAGTGGAGATAAAGACAACCACAAAAGAGTGCTCAAGCAGTCTTAACGATGCGTTTGCAGATGAAGGACTCTACAAGCCAAACGATGCACACAGTGAGTATATCCATTATAAACTTTCGATAAAACCGGATGACTTTTTCATGTTTGGCAGCGGTTTTGGGGATGAGGATGCCGATATGACGCCGGTGTATGAAAAAGTGGTCGATTATACGACCGCTTCTCTTAGCGATGAAAAGGTGCTCATCCCCGCTTCCTCTATCAAAGGCGCACTCTCACACCGCACGGCGTTTTATTACAACAAAATGATGCTGCAAGAACAAAAAGAGTATACAAAAGTCGGCGAAGAAAACGATGCGGTCGTTGCCATCTTTGGACATAAAAAAGAGAAAAAAGAGAACAAAGAGCTTGGACAAAAAGGGAAAGTTCTTTTTAGTGATGTTTTCAAACCAAAAAAAAGAACGAAAGTTTTCGATCATGTCGCCATCGACCGTTTCACCGGCGGAGCGATTGATGGAGCACTTTTTCAGGAAAAAACCATAGCCGACGATGGAGACTCCTACGAGTTGGAGATACTGCTTCATAAAAGTTTAGAGGGAAGCAAAGCACAAAAAGCCTTTGAAGCTGCCTTAAAAGACATCACGACCGGTATGCTCCCCCTCGGGGGTGCTACGACCAAAGGGCATGGGGTATTTAGCGGTTCTATAACGAAAGATGGAGAAAAGTTATGAAAAAAATGGCATCAAAAAAAGAGATCATCGACTATATCAACGAAAACTTGCAAAACTACCAAGGGTATGTGCAGTTTTCGCATCGTAAGATCGAGAAGAAAAAAGATATTTTTCCAGATGGTGATGTGCATGTTGAAGATGAAGCGGGGTTTATCTACGAAGCACATTTTTACAACATGGACAAAAAAGAATCGATCCAGATACGCCAGATCAACGATAGCTGGATAGTTTCTACAACGACACTCGATGAAAAGGAGTTCGACATCACCGAGGAGGAGTTCATCACCGATATCCAAGAGTTTCCATACAAGGTCAAAATGGCACAACTCTGGAAAGCCGAGCCGGATGAACTGTGTGAGGGGATGATGGTGAAAAAACTTAAAAAAGTGGTTTTTGCAGGATTTGTAAAAGGAGGAAAAAATTATGCCTGAAAATAGCGTTAGCAATTTTATAAAAGCGTCCGAAAAAGTTTTTTTATTAAATAATGAGGATGTAAAAATATCTCATGATATACCTTTTGATAAATCATATAGTGGAAAAATCGCCATAACTATTGAAGCTATTGAACCAATATTTATTCGCAATCACTACGAAGAAGGTGATAAATTCTATGAGATTACAAAAAAAGAGAATGGGATCGAAAAAAAGATTCGAGTATCTAAAGAGTTTTGTCATTATAAGAAGCAACCATTTATTCCGGGGAGTTCTTTAAAAGGGATAATTCGCAACCTTGTTGAAATATTATCTTATGGAAAACTTCAAGGAAAAATGTCTTTATCAACTTTGGAAAACAGATATACAGATCCATCACATAAACATAGAAGCGAAAAACTTGATTTATCAGATGCTTTATTCGGGACTACAGACTTAAAAGGAAGAGTTGTTTTTTCACATTTAAAAGTAAAAGGTTCTTTTGAATATGATGATGAAAAATGTGAAATTTTAGCAACACCTGAAGAAAAAAAAGGAAAAATTGGTTGGAAAAACTATCCAATCTTGGATGAACAAATTAAAGGAAAAAGTGGAAATAACGAAAAAGTTAAAAGTTATTTTATCCCACTGAAGAGTGGAGTTCGATTCTATGGAAACATTCTGTATCACAACCTTAGAGATTTTGAGTTAGGTGCACTGCTATCTGCTTTGACTTTCCATAATACATCAGATGTATATCACAACTTAGGTTTGGCTAAATCATTAGGATATGGTGCGATTGAGATTAAAATCGAAACAGAGCATTTAAATGAGATGTTGGGAGCATTTGAAAAAAAAATAAATGCTGAAATATTTGATGGAAAGCATTTGTGGCATAAAAGTCCTTATGTCAAAGAACTATTAAAAAAGCATTCAAAAAAAACAGATAAAGAATTTTTATCTTATACTAGTGAAGATGATATTGCAACTATTTACTTGAAGATAAAAAATATTCAAGAAAAAGAAAAAGAGGAAGAGAAACGACGAAAAAAGTTAAAAAAAATGGAACAAGAGTGTCAAAAAGCGAAAGAAAGTGATGATTTAAGTTTTTTACAACATCTTGTCGATACTTATCCGGAATGTGAAGATATCGAAGATATCAAAAACAAAATTGAAAACATAAAACAGTCAAAACAAAAGGACAAACATAAAGAATTGAACGAAAAAGCCAAAAGAGCATGGGATGAGCTTCAGAAGAAAAAATCAAATCAAAAGCTGTATAAAAAAGAGTTAGATAAATTTATAACAAAATGGGGAAAAGAAAAAAACAACAAGAATTCTCAGTATATCAAAGATCTTGTCGAAAAAGCTAATAGCTTGAAAAGATCTTAAGTATCGTTTTTGCATTATTATAATCTAAAAACGATAAAATCAAATATCATAAGCGTTTTGAGAGTTAGCGATCCCTAATTTCCTTAAACTCGGATTTTGGCAAAAAAAGAGGGATTTTATAACGATTTTTCAAATTTATGCTATAAATATAACAGTTTTTCTATTTGTATAACTGTTTTTCAAAGGAGTTTCGATCTTGAAACAACTACCGGTTTGGATGAGGTGTCGTTCGAGATAGCGAACAAGCCCGAGCTGTTCGAGGAGATGAATTGCGAACTTTTTTGAGCCTATTTTGCGCATTTTCGGTAAAATATGAGTCGAAAAAGTTGGCAAAACAGCTAAGTGCCAACTTCGCTGCAAAAGGTTTGCGAACTTTTAGTTTCATTTAAGCTGCAAAGTCCCTAAAATAGGGAGTCTCTAAGCTGAAAAGAAACTGAAAGTTAGAGATTGTCGGTTTTGCGAAAAAAATGCAAAACGATTTGCGAACTTTTTAATAACTGACCTTACGCACCATATCATACACTGAGTGGTTTTTGCGATATGTGAGTGCAAGGCACACCGACGAAGCATAGCCGTAGCTACGCTGAGGAGGTGTAATGCAGTCAATCGCGTGTCGCAAAAGTCACCCAAAGGGCGAAAGGATAGGCATCATACTGACTTCGTTGGAAAATTTCCACCGTAGCTTTGGCTACGCTGAAAACTTTCCGCCTTGCATTATAACGCCTCTCCTTTCGCTCAGTGTGTGATATGGTGCGTAAGGTCAGTTAAGACCTCGTAAAACAGGCGTTTTTTGACTTTTCATTGTCAAAGTTACAGAGTTGCATTTTGTAAAATGGGGTAGATTTGCGAACTTTTTTAGCTAAAGTCGTAGTTTAGGAGCATTTATAGTTTTATGATATAATTACAAAATGTAGAAAGTAAGGGAAATAGGCTATCTACAATACACGACCCGATTAAAGGGGATTAAAACGAGTACCTATATATCGTAGTATAGACCAGCTTGAGATCTACAATACACGACCCGATTAAAGGGGATTAAAACGCGGACACGATGCTTGGCGAGCTTGACGCGAAGCAGGCGGATCTACAATACACGACCCGATTAAAGGGGATTAAAACTTCATCATTACGATCCTGATAGCGTTCCGCCATGTCGTTGATCTACAATACACGACCCGATTAAAGGGGATTAAAACAAAATAAGATGGATCAAAAGCAAAAAAATATGATCTATCTACAATACACGACCCGATTTAAGGAATAAAAACCGTTAAGAAAAAGCTTTCCTCTTGGCTTTTTTAGGTTTTTCCCAAGAGTGATGTGCGTAAGCACCACTCGCGGAGGAGACGGCAGGGATATTTCTTTAAAGGCGATCTACAACATCACTTTTTTTCGACCCAGATTTCAAAACGAACCGACGTGTTCGCTCACTCCTTTTATAATGCCGCTATCAAAACAAAAAAGGAGTCGAAAAATGACAAAAACAACAAAAATTATGGGTATCTTGGCGCTTTCAAGCGCTTTGGCGAGTTCAGCTATGGCGAAAGATATGGGTGGGTTCTTGCAAGTAGGGTACGGTTCTGCAAAAATAGCTTCGGAATCCACCGGTGCGGTCGTCGTCGATTTTGGAGCGAAATTCGGTCAAACATACAAACAGTCCATTGGTTTTCGCGTCGTTTTTTCAGGTGAAAACGACGATTGGAACGATGGTACGGGCAATGTAGGGGAGATGTACTACACACTCGGATACGAAGTGTTCCAAGACACGACACTCGCAGCAAAAGTAGGATACGCTTTTGAAGATATAGGACAATTGAAAGATTCGACTGCATATGCAACCGGTATAACCTACGGAGCGGTAGCGAAATACGCCCTTAGCGATTCGTTCGACATTGTCGCTACATACACGCGTGGAGATTTGAAATTCGAATCGATCGATCATACTTACGAAGTTGCCGATGTCGGCATTTCGTACACATTTTAAGCCCGGATTTTGCATTAGAGTTTGATAAAAGATACGCCGATGCTTTGTGCAAGGGGCATTTAGAGAATTTGCAGTGGCTACCTTTTTGGTAGTCCAAAAATTCTATGAATGTCCATTGTGCAAATGATCGATGTAGGTTTACAAATTTCTAATGCAAAATCCGGGTTAAACAAAATGAAATGATAACAAACCTATAATATCATTCAAAAAAAACGAAATAGGACAACAAGTGCAAAATCCGACACCGCAGTGGAAGCTTCCCTCCCAAGAGGAGGTCGAAGCGCTCGCTTCACGCGCCAAAAATTCTCCCAAAAAAGATTTTTTGGTACGAAACGACCTCGAGACGCTCAAAAGCGTCGCCCAAACACTCGTCAACCAAAACAACCAAGCCGCAGAAAGAGCGCTCCAAAACGGCAACGACGACGACGCTCACCTCATCGACCATGCCGCCAACGAACAAAATATCGTCGATACCTACAACTTTCTACTACTGCGCTACGAAGGGATACTCGAAGAAACACTTGCGAAAAAAGACTACAAACTCGCACTCTATTTCGACAACTATTTCGTCGATTTCGAGAGCAACTTGGAAGAGGCGAAGTCCCAAAAAGAGCTTCGTGTTTCACATCATCCATACTTTATCAAGATGTACAGAACGACACAAGACAAACTCGCCACACTGTACAAAATCTACCTCGACAATACGGAACGACTCAAAAAAAGATACCTCAAAGACCAAAAAGTACTCATCGAAATACGTGAGGAGAAAAAACGTTACAAAGTCGCCTACGAATCGGTTTTAGACGAATTCACAACCTACGCTACGACTTTTTTCGAAGCACTCCAAGCCGATGAAAAAGAGCGAAAGACACTGTATGACAAAATCGAGACACTACAAGAGAGGTTTGGCATATGATATTTGCGATCAAAAATTTTTTCTACATCTTCTTTCTGCGCTTGGGAGTGTTTTTCAACTCTCTTGGTGATGGTTTTCGCCACCTTCTCTACAAAAGAGCAGAGCGTATAGACGGTAAAACGTTCAAAAAAGAGACCAACGCCATCTTGAACGAGTTCGACCAAGAGTACCGCTACAAAGAGGTCAACGACATCGTTCCAACCGAAAACGAGTTTACAACAAACATCCTCTATACCCTCGAACGGCTCTACGAAACCGCGATAAACGCGACCAATCGCGTGTACAAGAAGATTCAGTTTCTCGAAGCCAACTACAGCTCGCTCAAGTCGGAACTCGACAACAAGCTCTACTACGAACTGCACAACCTCGAAGAGAAAAAAGAGCGTATAGAAACGGAGATAGAAGAAACGGACCAAGAGATAGAACGCTACAAAGACAAAAAAGAAAAACTCGAATCGGAATTTGGCAAGCTCGACGACAAAGAGGTTGTCGGAGACCTGCACAGACACCCCAAATGGTTTTTCTGGATCGTCATGATACCTGCGGGAATGGCGGAGTTTTTCATATACAAAAGCGTTTTTATGTCTCAAGAGCTCAACCTTCCAATAGATATGCCTGAAAACACCCGTTTCATGTACGAAGTGATGTCTGGGGTGATGTCGGTTGGGTTTATCGTCATGATTATATGGATGGCGCACGCGCTTGGCAAGTTCATCCGTTACTTCTCCACCGCGACCAAAAAAGAACGCCCGTTCTATATAGCCAAAATGCTGCTTATCACCCTCGTTTCCGCAGGAGCTATCTGGGCGACGGTCGATATCCGCGGCGAGATGCACGAAATCATGGCTATCAACACCAAAGTAGCGAATCTCAAATCACTCCAAGATAAAAACGAAGAAGCCATACTGCTTGGAGAGGACGACACACAAGAAACAAGCTCGCTCGATGACGAGGAGGAAGAGGACGACGAAGGTCTGGGTGATGAAGAAGAGCTCGAAGAAGATACACTTCAAGAGGAATCGGCAACGACGACAAAAAACGCGCAAAACGGCACGATAGATGCACAAATAGCCGACCTCGAGCACCAAGCCGTCATCGCAAAAGACGCAACTGCCCCTGTTTTTATGCTTATCAATATCTTCATTTTTCTTGGGGGTGTTTTTCTCTCCTATTTCGTACACACCTCGAGTCCGACATACGACATGATAGAAGAAGAGTTAAAAAAACTCCAAAAAAAGAAAAAGAAACTTCAAAAAGAGCTCCTTAAAGCCGACAAAGAGATAATGATATTTAAAAAACATGTTATCGACCCGCTGTTTCAAAGGGTGCTCAAAGAAGCGTCTCTGTACGATCTGCATGTACGCATCTACAACGCCTACTTGGAACTTTTTTACATGCAAGTCGAAATAATCGTCGATTACCTTACAAGCACGTTCGAGCGCTTCGGCGTAAGCGTCGAACCCGTTGATTACAAAGCCCTCCTAAGCGAACATATAACTATCGACGACAGAAAAGAACTCCACCATGTAAACCGCATCGAGGAGTACATGATATACAAATACTCACCGCCTAAAAAAGTGAAAAATCTACACGAGGAGAAAAAAGCATGAAAAAACTGATATCGATCTGGGTAGCGCTCTTTACACTAACGTTGCAAGCTGATGTTTCCATCTTCGTCGATCTCTCCAAAGGGATGAGCAACGACGAGTTCAAAGAGTTGATTAAGCTCACCTTCCCAAAAAAACATAGCCAAGACACCATCTACAAAAAAGGGGAGAAAGTCCATCTGTACGCCTTCAAAGGGACACATTCACTCAAGAAAGATTTCACGTACTACCCAAGTGATGTCGATGAAAAGCGCTACAAAAAAGCGAAAAAACAGTATATGCGATTTTTTTCCAAAGTCAAAAAAAGTAAAAAACCACCCAAAAAAAAGCGTATAAGCGCAAACGTCGTCTTTGTCGTCGATACTTCCGGCAGCATGGTCAACAAACACCACAACTACCTAAGTGCGGTCAAAAAAGCGATGAAAGAGCTCGTACGTAACAAGTCAAAAAAAGCCAAAGTGAGCATAGTCACGTTCGATGGCAAAAAAAAGATGCGCAAAGAACGACGAAGCAAAATCATCGTCGAAAACGAAACCGACAAAAAAAAGCTCTTTGCAGCCATAGACTCCATACAAGTTTCCCGCTACGACACCTTTTTGGGCAGTGGACTGCAAAAAGCATCGAATCTGCTACCGAGAAAGAGCAAACGCAAAAACGTCGTCATGATTTTCACCGACGGGGCGGAAGTCAACGACTACGACACCGCATTGCAAGAGGTGGAGTCGCTGAAAAAAAACGGTGTGAGCGTCAAGGTGGTCGCTGTCGGTGGAGCGGATGTGGAAATGCTCAAAAACTTCTCCAGCTCCAAGTACGTCTTCAACGCGACAAAAGCGGACCTCCAAACCATCATCAAAGATGTTTCGCTCAACACCGACGAAATCGTTTTACGACTGGATGACTTCCTTTCTATGTCGCCGCTTAAAAACGGTGATCGTTTCGTTCTCTACTCCACTATGGAAAACGTGGACAACATCAGCGACTTTTCGCTCGTTCCAAACGTAAGCTCCAAAATCTTCTACGACGAGTTCGAAAAACAAAACGAAGAACGCGATATCGTCGTAGATTTCAACGGTGCGAGAGTTTTCGTGCGTGTTACGGGAGACGCATCGCCTGCGGAGATAAAAAGACTCAAAACGTTTTGGACGCGCTACTTCAAAGCACATAACGCGAAGTTACGCTACTTCAGCGCAAGCGAACTCCAAAAAAGTGAAGTCAGATAATGTCGCAGTTCTCACGCAAATACTACAACCTCGACTATAAACGAAACGTCAAGAAAGAGGAACTTCCAGACACGACGGTGTGGGAGTTTTGGCGGGTATGGGGTATTTTCGAACATGCCGTTATAGCCTTGCTTTTAATGATACTTTTTTGCCTATGCACGCTCCACCAATCGCAACCGAGAACCCTCACTCGTACCGTTGTAGAAAAAGTTATCCAACAGCCGCAAAATCCAAAACCCAAAGAAGAACCGTCAAAACCAAAGCATAAACCACTATCGCTTGGCGATGAGTATCCAAAAAAGATTCTCCCGGCATCGGTGCTCCCTCCCCACACAGAAAACTCGAAACAGCTCTACGGTCCGCTTAGTATCGAAAACTATCTCTATTTCGTCGATGCGACCGAAAGCCATTTTCCGGACTTTATAGACAGCTCCAGCAGGCGGATAGTAAAATCGAAAGCGCCGAAATGTTCCCAACCGCAATGTCCTCTGCAATCGGGCGTAACGAAAGAGGATATGGAAGCTTATGTCCAATGGGTACAAGAGCAGAGTCAAAAAAAACTCCAACTTCTCAAAAAAGACGGAATGTACTATCTCCAACAGGAGAAGTAGCTATCAGGAGGTTTTATACCGCTGAAGCAGTTCCAAAAACTCCTCTTTTGGGAGTGGACGGGAGAAAACATAGCCTTGCACGAGTACGTCTCCGTATTTGTAGATCGCTTCGAGTTGCTCTTTCGTTTCTATCCCTTCGGCTACGACGTTTAGGTGGAAGTTCTTCGCAAGAGTGATGATGGTTTGGATAACCGCCACGCTGCGCTCGTTGTCCAAAATGTGGTCGATGAACGACTTGTCGATTTTCAACTCGTCAAGCGGGAAGTTCATCAAGTAACGCATAGAGGAATACCCCGTTCCAAAATCGTCTATCGAGAAATGGAATCCGTGTTTTTTCAGCTCCAGCATCGCTTGGAGGGCATAATCGACGTTCGAGACGACCGCTTCTTCGGTAATCTCCAAAATGATGAAATCCGGATCGATTCCGTAACGTTTGGCTTCATTGACCATAAAACGTGGAAAATCCGCCATTATGAACTGATTTGGCGATATGTTGATAGCGATACTCTTGAGTGTCGTATTTTCGATTTTTTGTTTGTTTTGGCGAATGAACTCGAACACCTTACGCACAATCTGACGGTCTATTTCGAGTATCATACCCGTTTTTTGCGCTAAGGGAATGAACTCTCCCGGCGAGACGAGCTCCCCGTCTATCCCTTTTACGCGAACGAGTGTTTCGGCAGAGCGTATTTTTCGCTCACGGTCGAATTTGGGCTGAAAATAGATGATGAACTCGTCATCTTGAAGAACCTTATGCAGCATCTGCTCCATCTCGAGCCGTTTGTCGGCATCGGACTGCATTTGCTCGTAAAAAAACGCGAACCTGTTTCGTCCCCCCTCTTTAGCTTGATAGAGTGCGTTATCGGCGTGCATGATAACCGTTTCTGCATCATCCGCTTCTTTGAAAAGCTCTATCCCGATACTCGCGGTGATTTTGATGGTTCTACGCTCCAAGACGATATCCTCTTCAAGCAACGACTGAATCTCTTTTGTCAACTCGAGTGCGAACGCTTCGGCTTCTTTTTTCTCTTTCGAGAGCGGCTTGGTCAAAATCAAAAACTCGTCCCCCCCGATACGATACACCTTCACACCCCATTTTTGCAATCTACGCAAACGTTTCGCCACTTCCAAAAGTACGGCATCCCCTACGGTGTGCCCCAAGGAATCGTTAAGCACTTTAAAAAAATCGAGATCGAGAAAATAAAGCGCGGCGTACTCCCCTTTTTCCTTGCACTCTTTCACTCTTTTTTCGAGGTCGATTTTCAAAGAGCGGCGGTTTGGAAGATCGACAAGGGAATCATGCAACGACTGGTACTCAAGCTGGGAAAAAGAATCGCGAATCGCTTTTTGCATCCGATTGATAGCATTTACAAGAGCCGAAAGCGCATCGTCTTTTGTCCAATAGTCCTCTTTTCTATCGAGACGAAGCGGCGGAAGTTGTTCATCGAAACGGATACGATGTGTATAACTTTGGATTTTCAGCAAATGTCTCGAGATGAAATACCAAACCAGAAAAAGGATGAAAAAACCGACCAAAAGCATAGTTATAAGGAGTATGGCGATCGTGGTAACGGTGTTTCTGACGATCTCTTGGCGGATATATTTCGTCGTAACCACCATCGTCAATTCCCCAAGATACACCCTCTCGCCGTATGCGTCAAGGTAATACAAGGGGATTTTTTTGAGCAAAAAATCTTTTTTTGGCATCTTCCCCTCTTCTATAAGCGTTTGACCTTTCTCATCGACAAGTTTGAAGTAAACGAAATTGCGTTTTTGCAACAACCCGTCAAATATCGTTTTCAAAGCGTCTATGTTGAGTATCCACAAATTCTCTTTGATACTATGGATGTTGATTTGCTCGACCTGTTCGAACTCTTGCTGGAGCGCATCTTTTTCTATGTAGTACTCCCGCACCACTTGAAGCATACCGAGTACGAGCGTACTCACCATCGCGATAGCGAAAATGTACAGCGTCAATCTCAGCGCGAGTTTACTTTTGAAAAACGGAAATTTTTTAATCTGTTTTACCTCATCCATCTTTTTTCTCCGTTACATATTGCATATCGAGCATTTGTCGTTGCGCTCGACTATGTCGTATGTCATATCTATGAGGTATTTTTGTACGATACGCCCACATGTGCCGTCTTTTCTCATCTCCCTTAGCGTCTTGTTGAATTTATCTACAATCTTCACATACGGTGAATCTTTGCGAATCAAAAGGCGGTATTGCATTTTCGCAAAAGGGAATCTTCCCATCACCACATCTTGGAGCTTGTCATGCAGCGGTCCGCCCTTTTTTATCTGTTCTTTGATGAAGTACGGACCGGCGAAGTTGTTCATCAAGTAGATGTCGGCTCTGCCCGATGCGACCATGTTCAAAGCACTCTCGGGGGTCGGTACCCAGATGATTTTCATCCCCTTGAGATTCTCTTTCGACCAGCCCGCCCCCATGGTATCGACGATAACGAACTTTTTTAGCCCCTCTATGGAGTCTATCGAGAGTATCTCTCTAAGTTTTGGGTTGTTCTTGCTGACAAACACCCGCTCTTCCACCGTAACGATAGGCTCGCTCGCGACAAGAAACTTTTGGCGGGATTTGGTGTACACCGTCACCATCCCGTCGGCTTTTTTCTCTTTTACAAGTTTTTGTGCTCGACTCCATGGGTAGAGTCTGTTTTGCAAAGGTACTCCCATCCGCCTAAACGCTTCGGTGACGACATCGTAGAAAACCCCCGCACTCTTACCGTTCTCGTCCCGGTAGATAAGTGGTTTGTAGTCTTCATCGTCCGCCCATATAAAAGGGCGGCTTGATGAGTGCGCCCATACTTGCAACGAAAGCAGCACGACCATCCAAACAACGACACCCATCCGCAACGGCAAATTCATCATACTGCTCCCACTTTTTAGACAATTGTAGCACAAACTATCTTAATGTGGTTATTCTTCAAATATATTATAGTAATATTTAGTTAGAAATAATTTTTGGGACATTGCATGAAGACACTTTTGCTTTTTTCGCTTTTGGCGTCACTCGTCATCGCACATGAAACAACCGATATAGGCGAGGTGTTCCAAAAAGGAAGCTTCAGCGCCGATGTCAAGCTTTTCCACATGACACGAACGTTCAAAGATACCGCGCCCGATACCAAAGCGTTTGCGGGCGGGGGAATCCTCAAGTACGAAAGCGGCAAGTGGCATGGCGGCAAGATTGGATTTGCCTACTACGGAAGCCATAAGATAGGCGGTTTCTACACAAGAAAAGAGGGGATTCGAACGAGTCTGCTCCAAAGCGATGGAGAGGACATAGCTTTTTTAGGTGAAGCGTATGTGCGTTTCGATAGAAAAAAAACACTTCTGCAACTTGGTCGCCAAAGACTCGATACCCCCATGATGGGTGATTTACGTATGCGAATCCTCCCAACGACCTACGAGGCGTTACGCCTAAAAAACGCGTCTTTCGCACAAACGAGTCTCGAGATAGGGTATGTCAAGCGCTACAGCGGTTTTGGCTCGAGATACAGCGACTTCGTCGATAAAAACAGACTTTGGGGGAAGTCGGGACTTGGGTACTGTTACATCACCAACAACACCCTAAAGAATCTCCATCTAAGAGCGCAGTATATCTACGCTCTTGACTCCGCATCCGCAACCGGTGCGACAATCGCCCGCAGGGATTACCGCTACGCCGATTTGCGTTACGATATCGACATCGGTGAGCAAAGCTACTTCAAAGCCCAATACGGCGGCAACAACTACACCGACGCTCCAAACTCCACCCTTTTTGGAGCGAAAGTCGCAACGACCTTTTTCGGTATGCTCGAAGGGGCGGCGTTTTACGACAAGATTCTCCACAACAACTTCATCGTCGTTATGGCAAGTCCTATGTTTTCGGACTGGCAGCAAGGGTATGGGCTGTATGAGCCAAGCGAAGCGTATGGAGGGGTGTTCACCCTCACTCCGACAAAACGGCTGCGAGTGCGTGCGGTCTATGTCGATGTCCACTCCCACACCCAAAAACTCGTTGACGATTTCAAAGAGTACAACTTCGACATAAAATACACTTGCAACGACATTTCTACCTTACGAATCAGCTACTCTTTCAAAGACCAAAGCGACGCATCGGAACGACTCCACCAAAACAGACAAGGGGGCAGAGAGGACAGGAACGACTTGCGCATCATCTACTCTTTGCGCTTTTAATCTCCCTTTTTCCTCGATTCCATTGGAGTATACAAAAAAGTTTGAGAATTGAAAATTTCCATCCAATGAATCCTATTTTTAAGAGTATTATACAATGATAGACATTTATTTTAGACTTTTTTATTCTTTGTGTATGGATAGGAAAGAGTGATAATAATTCAATAAAGTATGAGAATAAATGTGTTTATTTTGCTAAAGAATTATGATTACTTTTCCACAACGCAAAATTAAAAAGAATTACCGTTCTATAACCGGGCATTTTCCAAGCGTCAAAAATAATAAATCGGTTGCATACGAATCAAAGCTTGAAAAAATATTTTTCTTGACACTTGAATTTGACGACACCGTCGAATCCTACCGAGAGCAACCTCAAATAACGATCGATTTTCAAGGAAGAGAAAAAACATACAGTGCGGACTGCTATGTCCGATACAGGTCGGATTTAAACAAAAAGAATACATTAGTAGAGGTTAAATATACTCAAGAACTTGCAAAGAAGAAGGACTATTTTGATGAAAAGTTTGCATCAATACGTAAGGCATGTACGGATATTTCGATAGATTTTCATGTATTTACCGAGGAGACATACTCGCATACCTATATAGAAAACATTGATCTCCTTTACCGCTATAAAACACATGGTAGAGAAAAGCGATATGATGAACGGTACTTTCGAACCCCAGATAGTGAAAAAACATCAAACGACCATCAGTGACGAGATCGAAGAGAAGATACTCTCGATGTATAGTCACGGAATTTTAAACGGTCTCCAGCACGCCTATAAATGCAATCGAAGATTCCTCATAATCGTACTGGTCAATCTTTCTGGAGTATCTAGCTCGGAAGCAAGTGCTCCAAAAAGAGAGAACATGTCTATTGTACGGTCGAGAATCTCTATAGACTCTTTTTTTGATAGATTGCAGAACTCTCCAAATTTCACAATATCCTCTCTCGTAAATCCATCCTGTTTTCCGTTAAGAGTTATCTGATGGACTTTCGTCCATTTTCCTGTGGGATCATATGAATATACCATATCGAAGGCAGGGGATAATACCCACTCACCATCAGGAAGCATTAAAAAACCGAAATTTTTCGTATGATCATCCTGGTTTCTTCCAACAATGTTGAATATGGCTCGTTTGAAAATCTCAAGCACTGCATCTTGACCAAGACCAAGCTCTCTGATTGCAAGGACAAGCTGCTCATAGCTATATGCGCCGGTCGTATCTCTATCAGCGTGCGCCATACCGCACCATGACACATAATGAATCTTGGCGGCGCCTCCTCCTTCAAGTGGCAGCCTGTCGAAGCGTTCTATCATGTAGTGAAAGTTATCTCCATCGTTGATAAAACGAGTGTCAGGGATATCTATCTCGCATTGTCTGGCGATTTTCGAATATATATACTCAACTTTCGTAATACCTTT
This sequence comes from Helicobacteraceae bacterium, assembly GCA_027038835.1. Classification (GTDB taxonomy): domain Bacteria; phylum Campylobacterota; class Campylobacteria; order Campylobacterales; family Sulfurimonadaceae; genus S012-15. Next base: position 25,475 of record JALWGC010000002.1, read on the forward strand.
TGGATCTTTGCCGTCTCTGTCGCTGTTTACATTGCTGTCGAACTTTAGAAGGTAATAAGAAGCATCAAATGAGTGTATAACCGTTCCATCATAAAGCTTTTCTTCCTCTTTCTCGTTGTTTACTGCAACAAGCGCTTTGCTCCTTGCGCCACCGGCGCTCGATCCGACTTTAAGAAGCTGAAGAGCCTGGTCGTGATCTGCGCCGGCTAATTCTCTTCTAAACTGCTCCTTTTTATTAAGTACCATCTCTGAAAGATCATGCAGTCTATTGATATCGAGCACCATCGAGTCGTTTCGCTCAAACTGACGACTAGGTTCGAAGCTGAGTGCCCCCATAGAGCGATCACCAATATAAAGAAGTCTGTCAAGAGCTGTTATGGATGACGACAAAATACCTTCTCTCGCGAAATACTGGTCGATCAACTGATTCCCGAATTTATCCGGCAGTGCGTCGGCTATGAATCCAGGAAGTCCGTGAAAAGTTCTTTTGCTTATCGTATCAAAAAGATACGGAGACTCACTCAACGGTACTTTCAGCGGAGAAGGGCTTACACCGTATTTCAAAAAATTTTTGTCGTACTCAAATATGGCGAATTCGTTTTGATTTCCGCCGTACCCTAAATACCCAATAGGTGTGTCCCATAATCTAACCGTTACGATGTCATCTCTCACTTGCAGCCTTTTTTGTGATAGATTCTATGCTTTTTTTAAGAGCTATTAGCTTTTCGATATCTTTATGTGTTCTTGTTTTTATTTGATTGCCGATAAAAATTTTATTGATCCATTTTTTCTTAAAAAAGTCAGATCTATTTCTCTTGTTTTTGTAAATACCACTATGCAATTGAAAAATTTCTTCGAATTTATCCTCAATATTTTCAACTTCTTCTGAAGTTTTCTTTTTCGGCCCCTCTTTTTTATTATTCTGATTGACGCGCACTACTACTGCCATTTGAGATTTGGAAGCATTCGTTGATGGAACAATCTTTGCCTGCACAAGAGAGTTGCTATCAAAATAGTTTGCGACGAGAACATCTCGTCTGATTTTTGGTGCTCTAACTCTTTTAATTTCGGCGTGTGCTATTTCTCCGAATAAAGAAAGCGCTTCTTCCTGCTGAAAAAAACGTTCAAATTCATCAAGCTCTCCAAGACCTCTTAGTATTTGCAAAAGGGTGCTTAAACGAATATCCGTTCCTTTGTTTAAGAAATTACTGTAGGTTTGCGGATTAAAGCCGCCTTTTTTTGCGAGATCTTCCACTTTGATTCGTTTTTGCAACCTCTTTTTTTCCAGCGAGGAAGCGATAGTTTTGATAATTTGTTTATCCGGCATCAGCTCGAAACTCATGTTTTGTATCCTTTCTGGAATGATTTGTAAGTATAATTACAGTAATAGTTAAGAACTTTTTCGCTTTATTAATATAATTATAATTATACTTAAATATTTCTACAAAGAAAAGAACTAATCAATGATATGCACCTTGTCTGCAATGGGGACAAGCACAAAATCATCTTTTTGAGAATCGATTAAAACCTCGATCTTATCAAAATCGTTCAAATTGACAAGATTCTTTAATCACCGTAGAAGTTTTTTCCGAAAAGCGGCTGGTTTTACAACTGTTATACTTTTCCTTTTGTAGCAAGGTTTATTGGAAATGACACTTACTTATAATTGAATTCAAATTGTAAAACGACTTACAAAATCACTTTTAAGCTAACAGCTTTTGACTTATGCCTCTTTTCATAGTTAAATTGTTGATTTAGAAAAATAGCCTGTTTTGCACTATTGCTCAAAAGTTGATTTAATAGTTATTACTTAGATGAAAGATAAGTATAAAAAACTCCTTTTTTGTTAAGTTTTTAACAGCTACTTTGTACCTAGAATTACCGTAATTTTCATAGTCGATTTTTAAACGAAGCGGCATTAGAAACATAAAAGTATCATCTTTATTCTTTGTCATAAACTCAGGGATGATACTTTTTGGCTTTTTCATCTTGCTAGCTCATTCTTACACTTTAATGACTATTCTCACACTTTATTGGATCTTGCATCCATTTTAATATAGATATGGAGTATCTCCAAAGCTGCCGGCGTTACACCGCTGATTTGGGATGCGGCTTGCAGAGTCGGCGGGTTGAATGTGAAAAGTTTTTCCTGTATCTCTTTGGAAAGTCCGCTCACTTTGGAGAAGTCGAAGTTTTCGGGTATTTTGACCTGTAGGTACTTCTTCATCTTCTCTATCTCTTGGGCTTGTTTGATGATGTAGCGGTGGTATTTCGCCTCGGTGAGAATCTCTTCTTGGATATAGCGGGAGTATTTTTTCAACTCCGGTACCAAGCGAAGCATCTTCTCCACCGTGAAACTTTTTCGGGCAAAAAGTTGCGGCGCACCGATTTTATCTCCGATTGGGTCTTCTTCAAGCTCTTCCAAAAGCGCTTGGAACTCTTTTGTCGGAGTGAAGTAGGTGTTTTGCAGTAATGCAAACCCCTCTTCTATCTGCTTGCGCTTGAGCTCGACGCGCTCTATGTCCTCTTCGCTTAGCAGTCCAAGCTCGTATCCGTAACGGCTTAGGCGCAAATCGGCACTCTCTTCACGAAGAAGCAAACGGTACTCCGCGCGGCTTGTGAACATCCTGTAAGGCTCTTTCGTTCCTTTGGTTACAAGGTCGTCTATCAAAACCCCGATGTACGCTTCGTCTCGGCGAAGTACGAGCGGTTCTTTACCCTCAAGCGCCAAAGCGGCGTTGATTCCCGCCATCAATCCTTGCGCGGCGGCTTCTTCGTAACCGGTCGTTCCGTTTATCTGCCCCGCTAAGTAAAGCCCTTTGATTTTCTTGGTTTCAAGCGAGTGTTTGAGTTCTCTTGGATCGACATAGTCGTACTCGATGGCGTAGCCGTAGCGGACTATCTTGGCGTTTTCCAGCCCTTTAATGGAGTGCACCATCTTTTGCTGCACATCGGGCGGAAGCGAAGTGGAAAGACCGTTGATGTAGTACTCCGTCGCCTCTTTCGTTTGGGGTTCCAAAAAGAGGTGGTGGCGTTCTTTGTCTCGAAAACGGTTGATTTTGTCTTCGATGCTCGGGCAGTATCTTGGACCCGTTCCCTCGATTTGCCCCGTAAAAAGGGGTGCGCGGTAGAAGTTGCTCTCGATGATGGAGTGGGTGTCGGTGTTGGTGTAGGTGATGTAGCACGGGAGCTGCTCTTTGGTTTTAGCGAAACTCTCTCTGTCGGTTCTAAAGCTGAACGGACTTGGGTTTTCATCGCCGGGTTGCTCCTCCATCACGCTGAAGTCTATCGAGTCGGCATCGATTCTCGGGCATGTGCCGGTTTTGAGCCGCCCCATCGAAAGCCCAAGCGATTCGAGGCTTTGGCTTAGCCCTTCGCTTCGCTGCTCTCCAAAACGCCCCCCTTGGAGCTTTATCTCTCCTACATGAATGAGCCCGCGCAAAAACGTTCCGCTGGTGATGATGATTTTTTTGGCGTAGTAGGTGTTGAGCAGATTGCCTCTAACCCCTTTGACCTCCCCCTCTTCGACAATGAGCTCTTCGGCTACTTCTTGGACAAGGTTGAGGTTGTCTTGCTCGAGCACCTTGGTTCTGGCTTTGACTTTGTAGCGGTCCATGTCGATTTGCGCGCGCGAACCTCTAACGGCAGGTCCTTTGGCTTGGTTGAGGATGCGAAACTGGATACCCGCTTCGTCGGTTATCTCTCCCATCGCTCCGCCGAGCGCGTCTATTTCACGTACCAGATGCCCTTTGGCAAGCCCTCCGATGGCAGGGTTACAGCTTGTCGCGCCTACGTTTTCGGCAAGCATCGACATCAGCAGGGTGTTCTTTCCCATCTTCGCACTTGCGATGCTCGCTTCTATCCCCGCATGACCACCACCGATAACGATAACGTCGTATTGAAATTTCATTGACCGCCTTGAAAACTTTTAGTGCAATTTTACCATTTTTTCCGCTTATACGCTAAGAGGATTGCTGAACTCTTTCCCTTGTAGCAGTTTCTCCCACAAATCTTTCTCTTTGAAGTCGTTTTTCACCCCCTTCGAAAGCTCGATCGCTTCCAATGCAATCTTTCCCATTTTTTCGTTATGCGCATCTTCGCTAAAACACTCCGCATAACCGGTATCGGTTTCATGGACGACGACGCTGTGGAGCTTGACCTCTTTTTCACCGTTTTTAGTGTTTGTAAGCGCAAAAAGGCGCTCTATAAGTAAAAAAAGTACCCGACTGAACTGCTCCGCGCTTGGGCTAACGGGTAGAACGACCCATCTTTGGGAGTGTTTTTGCATATCGGCTATGTAGCTTGGGTCGTCTTCGCTCCAAAGCGTAACGGCGTGGTCGAACATTTCGACCAAATCTTTGAGGTTTTGTTTCATCAAGCCGAAATCATACACCATCTGCCCGTTGTCGAGGTAGTTCGAATGTAGCTTCACTTCCACTTTGTATGAATGCCCATGAATCGAACTGCGACATTTTACCGTCGAACACCCTCGCACTATATGCGCGTTTTCGAACCTAAAAAGCTTACGTATAATCATCTCTAAACCCCTTTGTTCGCATCCCACAGTCGGATATGCAATCTATCGCTGAAGGTGTATCCGCGCTCTTTGCAATACTCCACAAGAGCGGGAGTGTTTTTTTCTATCTCTTTCTTGCTACCCCCGACCGGCATACAAAAAATCTCCAGATTCGGCGCGTAGGAGGATATCTCCTCTATTTCGTCATCGAGTGAAGCATCGATGCTCGCTTCGTCGATGCTGAATTTGAAAAACGCCTCTTTCGCATTGGCTGCTATGGCGGCTATCGCTTCTGGTTTGAGCCGTTTTCCTCTTGGTTCGAGCGAGTTTTCGAGCTTGACCGAAAGTGCGTACACGCAGGAGGAAAAAGCCGGATGCAAGGTGAAATCGGGCGCGATGGTCGCATTTGTCTCAAACGTAACGCGATGCCCCTTGGTAACAAGATACTCCAAAAACTCCGCCAAAACGGTTTCGTTGGCGTAAATCAGCGGCTCACCGCCGGTAAAAACCACATCGACCCCCAAAGGAAGCTCGTAGGTCTGCATGATGGCTATGAGTTCTTGGGCGCTTTTTATCGGTATCCATTGGGTACTGAAACTTCTATCGACCGCATAGACGGTATCGCACCCTACGACCTCTTCTCCCGACGGGGAGCGCTCTTTGCAGCCAAACCCCTCACACCGCATATTGCACCCGCCAAAGCGAAAAAACAAAGAGGGCTTACCGATAAAACGCCCCTCACCTTGAATCGAGTAGAAATGCTCAACCAGCCAAATCATCCGCCCGTCTCGTAAAACGCACGCGAGGAACTCTCCCCTTCTTCACCGCCCCAACGGTTTTTTTCCGGTTTGTTCTTCACCACCTCTTTAAGCACCAACGCAGCGGTTTTGATATCCCCTTTTTTGACCGCATCGGCGATACTCATCGCCTCATCAAAATACAAACACGGTATCAAAAACCCTTCTGCCGTTAGGCGGATACGGTTGCACTGCTTGCAAAAATCGTCCCCATAGGGCTCGATTATCCCAAAGCGATAGCCATCGTCCATTTTATAGTAGCGGCTTGGACTGCTTGCATCGAACCCTTCATCGACAAAGTTGTATTTTTGCGCCAAAATCTCCAAAACTTCACTCGATTTCAGCCCTTTGAGCTCTTTGCTGGCATGGACGTTTTCCATATATTCGATAAAACGCACACTCATCCCCCGCTCTTTGCAGTACTCCAGCACATCGACTATCTCGCCGTCGTTTATCCCGCGCATAGGAACCATGTTGACTTTTACTTTCAACCCTACTTTCAGCGCTTCGTTCACCCCCTCCAAGACATTTTGCAAAACGTCCTTTTGGGCGATTTGTTGTGCCACTTCGGGTTTGAGCGTATCGATGCTGACATTCAGACGCTTCAAACCGGCATCTTTGAGCTTTTGCGCCGCACCTTTGAGCAAGTAGGCGTTGGTCGTCATAGCCAAATCGATATCGGGCGCGTAGTCGTATATCATCTTGATAAAAACGTCCAAATCTTCCCGAAGAAGCGGTTCTCCTCCGGTGATGCGGATTTTCTTCACCCCTTCGTCTATGGCGACCTTGATAAACTCGAAAAGCTCCTCGAAACTGAGCAGATTCTCTTTTGGCACCCAGCTAAACGGTTTTTCCGGCATACAGTACTGGCAGCGGAAATTACACCGCTCCGTAACCGAAATTCTTATATAATCCACCACTCTATCGTAACTATCGACTAACATTTCATTCCTTAATTTTAAAGCCCTAAACCCCGATTTCTAATCTCTGACTTCTATCTCTATGGTACCTGCTATCATATCATGCAAAGCTTTTTTTTGCTTGTTGTAAAACGGAAAAAAAAGCCCTATAAGTATAGTCGCACTTAGTAAAAATCCGACAAATCGCAAAAGAGCGCGAAAAAAGGAGATATTTTGATGGGTTTTGGCATCGACGACTTTGATTTTGTACGCTTTTTTCCCGGGTGTTTGTCCCGTTTTGGCAACAAATAGCGCATAGATGATCCCATAGAGCACAACTGCGCTAAACGGTCCCCAAAAAGAGTGCTGGAACGCCTCTTTGTTCCCAAGTACGACATAGGTGATAGCATAGAGAATCGGAGTGTATATCATAAACAAATCGGTAATGAACGCTTTGATTCTATCGACATAGCGTGCGTACACAAGCGAGTTGTTTTCGTTTTGTGGAGTCGTTCTTTTTTTGGGGGAATATTTTTTGACTTTGCGTGTAAAATTGCTCATACGAAATTGTATGTAAAAACACCTAAAAAGGTGCTTTTACATTTTAGTGTAGGTCTCTCCAAACCTCTTTTTTCCAGAGGTATGCGAAGATAGCGAAGATAAGAAGATAGATAAGAACTTTCGGTCCAAGTTCCGCTCTTTCGTGACGTTTAGCATCACCGCTGTCTGCGAGGAACTCTTCGACTTTTTCGTAACCCTCTTTGCTAAGACCGGTACGAGGCATAGCAGTTCCTCCAAGTTGCGACTGTGGATCTTCTACGAATGTTTTTAGGAAATGCTCGCTTCTTGCTCTAATGATAATAGAGAGATCCGGTGGCAATTTACCCATATACTCCGCAACCGCTTTTTGCTCCTCGGCAACTTTTTGCTCGAATTTGAGCATGTTGATATCTTTTCCGGTTTTGATATCCTCTTTTGCCGCAGGTCTAAAGCCAACTTGCGTCCATTTCATGTATCTGTCGGCGTGACATCTACCACACGCTTCGACAAACGCTTCTTTGGAAGTAACTTCTCCGGCTTTTTTCGCTTTGAGATACGCTACGACGTTAGCGATATCTTGGTCACTTGTAACCATACCCATAATCGCGCCCATCGGGTGCATTGCAGGGTCTTTGAATTTGTGATCGACATTCATAGCCATCGCAGGGTTTTTCACCAAAGCGATAAGGTATTTTTTATCATACAAGCTACCTGCGTGCTCCAAACTTGGAGGTGTTACACCACCCATGTTCGTAGCACCCTCGAAGTGACACCCTTGACACATAGCGTAGGTACCCTCACCCGCAGCGACATCACCTTGAAGCTGAGCGATTTTTTCTACATCAGCCCAGAACTGTTTTTTCTCTTCAAGCTTTTTCTCAAGCTCTTCGGTAGGCTCGTTCGCCGCTTTAGCGACGGCGATTTTATGCTCTACCTCTTCTATATCAGATTTACCGTTATAGTTGAAGTTGTTGAACTCCGTATGTTTGTGCATTTGACCATGCGCAAACGGCTCTACAAGATAGTAGGTAATAAGGGTAAATACAACTACAACCGCTAATATTTTCAATTCTCTCATCATTTACTCCTTATACCTCTTTTTCCATCTTTGTAATAATCGGCAAGATTATCCAAAGACCGATGAACGTAAGCGCAGCGTAGAGCCCGATAGTACTGAATATACCTTCTGGTGGGAGTTTACCCATCGCAGTAAGGATAATCATATCTACAAGCATAACCCAGAACCAAACTTTGAACAAACCTCTTTTGTGTGCCGGCTTCGCATTTGGACTTTTATCCAAGAACGGCAACAAGAAGAAGATAACTTGCGCAAAACCAAACGCTACAAGACCGACGTTGGTTGAGAACGGTCTAAGAATCTCGTAACTCCACAAGAAGTACCACTCAGGGTAGATGTGTGCCGGAGTCTTGAGCGGATCTGCAGGGTCGAAGTTGACCGGGTCCATAGCGAAATCGTAATGGTAGAACACCAAATAGAAGAAGAATATCAAGAACACCGAAACGACGAACATATCTTTTGCCAAGAAATCGTTCGCGAATGCGATAACTTTAGACTCCGCTTTTTTACCCGCTTTGTATTTAGCGGCTTCTTCTTCGAAATCGATCTCTTCACCTTCTTGGTTGTTTACGTGAGGGATACGAAGCGTACCGAAGTGAAGACCGATAAGCGCCATGATTACAAGCGGCAACAAAAGAACATGTAGCATGAAGAAGCGGTTCAAAAACGCTTGCCCCGGAACATAGTCCCCTCTAATCCACTCGACAAGTCCGTTCATGTGCAAATCACCGAGACTAAAGAGGTTGGTAATAACCATACCAGCCCAGTAACTCATTTGCCCCCATGGAAGCATATAACCGGAAAACGCTTCAGCTGAGAAAGTTACAAACAGAAGCATACCCGAAATCCAGATAAGCTCACGCCCTTTCTTGTACGAACCGTAGTAGATACCGGTAAACATGTGGATGTAGATAATAAGGAAAACAACCGATGCAGCGACACCGTGAATATGTCTCCAAAGCCATCCAAACTCCACCTCTTTCATAATCGTGTAGTTGACGCTGTCAAACGCAAGATTCACGTTTGGCTGATAGTACATCAACAAGAAGATTCCAGATACCAACAACAAACCGAAAGTGATAGCAAGAACCATCCCCATCGCCCAAAGGAAGTTGATATCTTTTGGAATCCAATACTCTTTTGCCAGTACGCGGCGAAGCGTATCGACGGCAAGACGCTGGTTTAGCCAGTCATGCAGACTGGTCGCTTTTGTAAAATGTGCCATATCTCTTTCCTTATACCGGGAGTGTTACGCCCTCTTGGAGCAGCTTTTTGTATTCCGGTCCCTCTTCACCAAGGACAACTTTCATACCATCGACTTTGAACGGAGGAATGTCAAGACCTCTTGGCGGCGGAGCCTTCGTTACCATTGCAGTTGAATCGTATGTTCCCCCATGGCAAGCACAAAGGAAGCTTTTTTTCTCCGCATCGTAGCCCGGAATACACCCAAGGTGCGTACATAGACCAAGAACGATCATATAGTAATCGTTCCCAACTTTGATAAGGCGGTTTAGTTCGTTTTTCTTTTTGGCAAACTCGACCATCTCGGGAGTTTGTTTCAAAACGAATACAGGCTTCCCTCTCCATTTCTCCGTAACGAGGACATTCCCTTCGTACGCAGTCATGTCAAGCGTCGTAAAACCTGCCGCTTTGACACTTGGAAGCGGGTCCCAAGTTTTTTTCATAGCATACAGCGAAGCTACGGCACCTACGCCGGCAACCGCACCGAATGCTTTACCCATAAAACCTCTACGGCTTGAATCTTTCATGTTCCACTCACTTATATGAGAATTTTTAAAGCAATGTAAAAATTGCCTATAAAACCTGTCACAAAATAGTCACATTATATGACAGGTTCTATCTTAAAGCTTGATTATACACCAAATTAGTTTTAATTATTTATAAATTTAAAGAAGATTTTATAAATTTTCCTATTTCGTAACATTTTTTTTCTATATTTTTATAATTTTCATAAGAATTGCTTCTTAAAATCGTCTCCAATGCTGTTTTATCGTAATTTTCAATCACGGGAACTCCCAGTTTTTCAAACAAAACAATGTAATCTTCCGGGTAGTCTTTGCGTTGAAAATAGATAGGCTTCCCTCCGCTTGCAAGCGATTCTAAAACAGCTTGAGGGGAAGCTGTAACGAGCCTTTTGGTTCTTTGTATCATCTCGTCGTACTCTTCGAACTCGAAATAATTTACAAACCTCTTTTTCAACTCCTCTTCGTAATCCAAGAAATAATAAAACCCAAGCTGCAAATACGGCTCGAACCCTTCTATAAAATCAAGATGTTTTTCTAAGTCTTTTTCATAATCGTCATCACCGAAAAAGTAACAAAGCTCCACATCTTTTTGCGTCGGTTCGAAATACCGCTCATCCACCGCCAAGGCATTGCATACCCCCTCCCCTTCCAAATAAGGGGAAATCAGAAATTCGTTCGATGCTTTCGTGTCGTTTGGGTCGTCGCTGATACGGACAAACGTAGAGAAGAAATTGCGCATATCTTCAAGCATGATTGGATTGGCTTCGGTGGAGTCGAAGATGATTTTATCTCCCCGTTGGGCGATATTGGCGATATTGCGCACAACGTCTATTCCCACACTTTTTTCTATGCCGAAATCTCTGGCGATACTTGCGATGCGGTAATCGGAGGTAAGGAGCGTGATATCGACCTCTTCTTTGATAGTACCGATAATCGCCGCAGCTCGCCTGAAACGGTCAAGCCCCACTCTATGCCCCGTATGCGCATAATAGAAAACTCTCATACTCTATGCCTTTTTTTGGCACAATTGTACAAAAGTGTAGTTATGATGCCTCTTAAGCGATGTCGGTTTTCACACTTCTTTATTTATGCCTCATTACTTACATTTGTACCAATTGTCGTATCTGTCCCAGATAAGCGTACCTTTGTATAGCCTCACTCCGTTGTAATAGGGCGATGTACCTTCCGTATCGGCGATTCGCAGTTGTATGTTGTCTCCGTTAACCCTCTCGACATACGCTTTCATCGTTATCGAAAGAACAAATGCGGTCGTACCGTCTTTACATACCGTTTCGCCAACTTTTTTGCGTGCATTGTACGCGGCTCGTTTTTTCGCATACGCTTCGGCTTCACGTCTTTTTTCCATTTCTATCTTCTGTATATGGCTTTTGGCTTCTTGTGTGTATTTCGAATGGGGATATTTTTTCACGAAAGCTTTTAATTCACCAAGCGTATTCGCTTTGTCGTACGCTTCTTTCTCGATTGCGTTTCGCAACAATCGTTCAACCTCTTTTTTCCCTTTATAATCGGGGTATTCCGCCAAAAACTCTCTATATACCTGCGGCGTATCTTTCTCTTTTGCACCACTAAGGTCGTTTTCGATTTTTTCCTCGTTGGTGATGATTTTCAAACTTTTAAAATGCAGTTTGTTTCCTCGTACTTCAAAACGCACGACCGGAACGAGTTTGTCATCCATGATATCGGTTTTGAACTTTTTTGCCTTGTCTATGGAGACTGGAATTTGCACTCTCATCTCCAAATCGTTCGAAGAGGAATACAACGTCGCGCTAAACACCTCTTTGTCCGCATCGTAAACGACATCGGTAAACTTGGGGTCTCCAAATATCATGCGCATCGCCTTGTTCGCCATTTCGCTTGCCGTTTGCGCTATGGTTTGCGTTTGGCTGTTATGCTTGAGCAGTTTTTGATAGCGTCGCTCCTGTGCAGCCAACTTTTGGGAGTACTCCTGCATCGCCTGAGCGTTCTTTTTATCTATGGCTTTATTTTTCGCCGCTATCTCTTGTCGGTATGCCGCTACCCTCTTTTGAAAATCACCACTTTTTTCGAACTCCCCTCTTTTGAGTTTTTTCGCCACTACATGAGGAATCTTTTTTGGTTTTGGTATGTTTCTTTTTCGAACACTTAGCGCTTCTTGTGTCAACATCGACGTAAGGTAGGACAACTTCTGCTGGGGAGTGTAGTGGGTGTTGAAAATCACTTTGTCGTATTTCGTGCTTATTTTTCTCACAGGAAGAATGAAAGCGAGGTTGTTTTTCAAACTCATCTCCCACACACCCATCGAGTTGATTCTTTGCAAGTACGAACGGGTGTAAAGCCCGCTATGGTCTTTTCTATACGCCCAGACATACCCTCCTCTGGTACTACCGTAGTAACCGGTCATCAACACCGGTAAACCAAATGTTCTTTGCATCAGTTCCCCGTAATTTGGGCTATAGAAGGTGCTGTCAAAATGCATAGCAAAATATTTTTGGTACTTTTTGAACGGATTGTTTCTTCGAATCTCTTTGAATGTCGGGATTCTCCAAGATGCCACTTGCTCGTTCACTTCGAGATTGGCAAGTGTTCCATAAGGTTTTTTTATCGACGGTTTGCCGTATTTGGCTTTATAGTATATGGCAAGCTTGTTGTTGTCCTTGAAACGATAATACTTCGAACGATCTCTTCTGTAGTACCCCTCATACACGATCGTATCGAGCTTGAAGTACATTCTTCTGTAGTATTTGTTACCTATTTTGTACGCTTCAAGAACCACAAGCGGTTTTTTAGGATGATTCTTTTTTACATAATCGACATACGCACTTTGCAACCCCCATATAAGGTGGTTTTTTTCATCGTAAACAAGAGAAAAACGCTCGTTGGCAAAATCCCAATCTATTCGTTTCACATATTTGAAATAATTTCGCTCCAACTTCGGTGCCGCAGCTTTTTTCAACTTTACTACATACACCGTATCTTGATCGAGCTGTATCCATCTGTCGAACTTCTCATACCCCTTTTTCGTAACGACTATGTGGTACTTCCCTTTTTTTAGTTCCATATCGTCTTTATACTTCGGTTTTATGTTCATTATTTTGACGACGGCACCTTTTGGGGCATCCACTTTGAGTTTGAACATTCCGTTTTTGGTTTGTGTTCTATCCGTTTGTCGAGGCTTTGGAATCGTTTTTACGGAGTCGTGCAACTCTTTGCTTGTTCGCTCGTTAAGTGCGCTGTAACTTTCTTGCGTGGTGGCGCATCCTGCAAAAAACACCACCGCAAACATGCTTGTCCAAAATAGCCGAGATAGCTTCATTTTTCGCCTTTGTTATTTGGTTCGTTTATTATACAACGAAAAAGTTCAATCGGTAGTGGAAGAGTGAAAAATATTGCGGTCAAACACTTCTTCGATGCGACGAGTGCCGCTTCGAAGATTATTTGTAGCGGTAAGTGATACGCCCTTTATCGAGCGAATAGGGGGTTAGTTCGAGTTTGACTCTATCTCCGGGGAGAATCTTTATGTAGTGCATACGCATTTTGCCCGCGATGTGGCATAACACGACATGCCCGTTGTCAAGCTCGACTCTAAAGGTCGCGTTTGGTAAAGCCTCGATGATTTTTCCATCAACCTCGATTACGTCAGATTTTGCCATCTTCTCATCCTTCTAACTGTGATAGTATATGTGCTTTGCCGCCGATTACGGCTACTGTATGCTCATAGTGAGCGGTTCTTAGTCCATCTTTACTAACGACGTCCCAGCCGTTTTCCAAAATGACCGGTTCACCCTCTTTTTGGCATATCATGGGTTCTAAACAAAAAACCATGCCGTTTTTTATTTTCGGGCCGGCTTTTGGGTTGGGAGCGTCAAGGTAGTTTGGAATCTCCGGCTCTTCATGAGGTTTTTTCCCTATCCCATGACCGCAGAAGTTACGAAGCGGAACGAATCCGCGCTCCAAAATGAACTGCTCCATCAAGTATGAAAGCTCTTTGAAGCGCATCCCCTGTTTGATGTTTTCGATAGCGTAGTAGAGTGTGTCTTTGGCACAAGCTATAACCGCTTCATCCTCTTTGGTTATCTCTCCAACACCGACGGTGATAGCCGCATCACCGAACCAACCGTTTTTCTCGCTGCCTATGTCGTACCCTATGACATCACCCTCTTGGAGTTTGTAATCTGTCGGGATACCATGAATGACAACTTCGTTGAGTGAAGTACATACGGAGGAGGGAAAGCCGTAAAGACCTTTGAAAGAGGGTTTGGCATCATGGCTTCTGATGTAGTCTTCAGCCATTGCATCGAGCTCTTTGAGACTCATACCCGGTTTGGTGTTTCGACGAAGCAACTCCAAAGCCCCCGCGACAATGCGGTTGGCTTCGCGGAGTTGTTCTATCTCTTTTGGTTTGCGAAGTGGTATCGCCATCGTTATAGACCGACTGCGCTAAGTGTTTCGTACTTGCTCATGTATATCTGAGCTTCGATTTTACGCATAGTGTCAAGTGCGACCTGAACGACGATGAGTACCGCTGTTCCACCGAAGAAGAACGGAACGCCCATCGCTTTGATGATCATAAACGGAACGACCGCGACAAGACCGAGATAAAGCGCTCCCGTTACCGTCAAACGGCTTGCTGTTTCGTTGAGGAACTCTTTGGTCGCTTCGCCGGTTCTAATCCCCGGTATGAATCCCCCTTGGCGTTTGAGGTTGTCGGCTATATCTTTGGCGTTGAACGTGATAGATGCGTAGAAAAACGCGAAAAACACGACAAAAGCGAAATCGAGCAAGTTAAATACATATCCGCCCGGATGCAAAATATCGGCGATTTTTTGTACCGTCGGGTTCGTACTGCTTGAAAGCAATGTCATAGGGAACATCAAAATCGCACTGGCGAAGATAACCGGAATGACACCCGATAGATTCACTTTTATAGGGATGTAGTTCATCACCCTTTTGTTCTGATTTTGCATGATGGTCTTTTTCGCGTATGTAACGGGGATTCTTCTCTCACCGAGTTCTACGTAGATGATAACCCCGATCGTAACGACGATAAGCGCAACGATCGCGATAACGGTCAAGAAGCTCATAGCGCCCGTATTGACCATCGAAACGGTTTTACCGATAGCGCTTGGGATAGCCGAAACGATACCCGCGAAGATAATGAGCGAAATACCGTTACCGATACCGTTTTGTGTTATCTGCTCACCTATCCACATCAATAGCATCGTACCTGCAAGCATAGAGATCGCCGCCATCGTAACGAACGTTGTTTGATCCACAAGAATCGCACTCGCGCCGTTTGCTCCACTTAGGCTTTGCAGACCCATACTCACTCCAACAGCTTGCACGAGGGTTATGACGATAGTCGCATAACGGATAATCTGCATATACTTCACCATACCGTCACGCTCTTTTTTCATTTGTGCGAGATTCGGAAATGTCGCCGCTAAAAGCTCCATGATGATAGATGCGGTGATGTATGGCATGATTCCAAGGGAGATGATAGAAAGACGCTGTACCGCGTTTCCGCTGAACATGTTGAACAAACCAAGAGCGTCATTGCTGTGTTTGTCGAAGAATGATGCAATCACACTTGCATCGACACCGGGGACTGGCACGTATGCCAGCATTCGGTAGAGGAACAAGAACCCTACAGTGATGAGGATTTTGTTGACGAGACTTTTATTCACGGCTATTTACCTGAAGTTGTAACGTTTTCGTCTTTGATCTTGCTTGCAAGCTCTTTAGCGCCCGCGCCGATAAGTTTCACTTTGGTAACGCTGTTAGCGATCTTGTGAACGCTTCTGATGCTTTCCATAGTGATCTCTTCGAGCTCAGCTACCGCTTTTACTTTCGCTACGTTGATAGCGTACGGTTTGGTAACTCTTGATGTGAAACCGACTTTTGGAAGACGTTTCGCAAGTGGTTGTTGACCACCCTCGAAGTTTCTCTTTCTTTTGTAGCCGGTTCTACTTTTTTGACCTTTTTGTCCACGAGTTGAGGTTTTCCCCATCCCTGAACCTTGACCGCGTCCTACTCTTTTTCTTTTATGAGTAGAACCTGCTGCCGGAGTTAGATTTTCAATTCCCATCTTCTATCCTTTAATTCTTGATAGTGCTTCGATGGTTGCGCGAACCAAAGTGTTCGGGTTGTTCGAACCGATCGATTTCGTAAGAACATCTTGGAACCCTGCAAGTTCGAGTACCGGTCTTGCGGCACCACCGGCGATTAGACCCGTACCTTCAGATGCAGGTTTGATCAAAATGCGGCTTGCGTTGAACTTGTGCTCGATATCGTGTGCGACGGTTGTCCCTTTGATGCTCACGGTTGTGAGGTTTTTAAACGCATCGTCAACCGCTTTTTTGATAGCGTCAGGCACCTCTTTGGCTTTACCAAAACCGTACCCGACAACACCTTTTTTGTTACCGACAACTACCAAAGCGGTAAATCGGAATCTTCTACCACCTTTGACAACTTTGGTAACACGCCCTATGTTAACAATAGTCTCTTCGAACTCTTCTCTATTGATTTCCATTGTGTCCCCTAAAACTTGATTTCGTTCGCGCGAAGTGCATCGCCAAACGCAGCGATAACGCCGTGGTATTGATATCCGTTTCTATCGAAAACGATAGCGTCGATACCTTTTTCTTTTAGCTTAGCCGCAAATTCTGCAGCAAGCGCCTCGGCACCGGCTTTGTTCGCTTTTTGGTTGATAGATTTCGAGTTCATACCAACCAAAGTGACACCGGCATTGTCATCGATAGCTTGAACCGTCAAATAACGGTTGGAGCGAAATATCGAAACACGAGGAAGTTCTGCACTACCGCTGATTTTAGAGCGAACTCTTTTCTTTCTTTTTAGGCGGTTTGCGAGTTTGCTTTTTAGTACTCTTGCATTCATTCTAACTTCCTCCCCTATTTCTTAGCCGTTTTACCGGCTTTTCTAACGATGTGCTCATCGACGTATTTCACACCTTTACCTTTGTACGGTTCTGGTGGTCTGAAACTTCTAATCTCCGCTGCCACTTGACCAAGAAGTTGCTTGTCATGGCTTTTGAGCGTAATGACGTTTTTCTCGACACTCGCTTCGATACCTTCTGGAAGGTCGTAGTTGATGTCGTGTGAAAAACCGAGTTGCAAGTTCAACACTTTCCCTTTTACCGCAGCTCTGTAACCGACACCGTTGATTTCAAGTTGCTTTTGGAAACCTTTTGTCAAACCTTCGATGATGTTGGCACTAATAGCTCTGTAAGTTCCCCAGAACGCTCTGTGCTCTCTTGAGTCCGAAAGGTTTTTGAAAGTAAGCAAGTTACCTTCGATAGTGAATTCTACGTTCCCCTTCGTATCGAGGTCCATAGATTTGTTCCCTTTTGCGAATGTGATTACGTTCCCTTCAGCGGTAACTTTTACGTCCGCCGGTATTTCTACAGGATTTTTTCCAATTCTTGACATTTTAGACCCTCCTTACCAAACTGTACATATGACTTCGCCACCGATGCCGAGTTCATATGCCTTGTCGTTTGGTAGAATCCCTTTGGATGTACTCACGATGATTGTACCGTAACCGTTTTTGAATCTTTTGATCTCGTCTCTTCCGCGGTAAATACGGCGACCCGGTTTGGAAACTCTTTTGATCTCGTTGATCGCAGGTTTTCCGTCTTCGTCGTATTTGATCACTGCGTTGATCGTTTTTTTCGCACCGTCTTCTACGACGTTGCAGCTTTCAAGGTATCCTTTCTCTACAAGGATGTTCGCTACGGCTTCGACACTCTTGGAGTGAAGAAGGGTAGTCGTACTGAGTCTTCTCATACCGGCATTTCTGATTCTCGTCAATGCGTCGGCTATCAAATCGTTTATCATTTTTCTTTTCCTTTGCTAATCATTAGTAGTTTCAAAGCTTACCAGCTTGACTTTCTAACGCCCGGGATCAATCCCTCGTTTGCCATTTTTCTAAAACAGATTCTGCAGATTCCAAAATCTCTAAGTACTGAGTGTGGGCGTCCACAGATTTGACATCTTGTGTACGCTCTGACTTTGAACTTCGGTGTTCTTTTCGCTTTTGCGATCATAGACTTCTTAGCCATTATTTACTCCCTTTCGTAAAAGGCATACCCATCTTTTGAAGAAGTGTGAACGCCTCTTTGTCATCTTCGGTAGTCGTTACGATAGTGATGTTCATACCGTGAATCTGCATGATAGAATCGTAATCCACTTCTGGGAAGATAAGTTGCTCGTTTACCCCGAAGTTGTAGTTACCGCGACCGTCAAAACCGTTTCTAGGAACACCTCTGAAGTCTTTCACACGAGGAAGCGCGATAGAGATGAGGCGATCGAGAAACGCGTACATTCTCTCACCTCTGAGTGTAACGCGTACACCTACAGGCATCCCTTCTCTTACTTTGAATCCCGCAACAGATTTTTTTGCAAGTATGATACTTGCGTGTTGACCCGCGATAGTGCTGATCGTTTGTTGGATGTTTTGCATAAGCTTGTTGTCTTTCATCGCAAAACCGGCCCCAACAGAGATAACAATTTTTTCAATCGCTGGAATCTGCATCGGGTTTTTGATATCGAGCTCTTTTTGAAGCTCAGGTTTTAGGTTATCGTATTTTTCTCTTAGACGTGCTGCCATCTCTTACGCCTCCACTTTCTTGACGTTAGAAACATCAATAGGCATCTCTTTGTTTACGTGTCCGCCTTTTGTGTTTTCCTCGGTTGGTTTGACCGCTTTTTTAGCGACTTTACAACCCTCTACTATTACTTTGTTCTCTTTAGGAAGGACTTGAAGAACCTTTCCGGTTTTCCCTTTGTCGTCCCCGGCGATGATTTTTACGGTATCGCCTTTTTTGATCTTAAGCTTTGCCATTATACAACCTCCGGCGCAAGAGATACGATCTTCATAAATCCTGCGTATCTGACTTCACGGCTTATCGGTCCGAAAATACGTGTACCGACAGGCTCTTTTTTGTTATCCAAAATAACCGCCGCATTGTCATCGAAACGGATAAGAGAACCGTTTTCTCTGTGGATCTCTTTTTTCGTTCTTACAACTACCGCTTTGACGACGGAACCTTTTTTCACTTTCGCAGTCGGTATAGCTTTCTTGACCGATGCAACGATGATATCACCCACTCTTGCGTATCTTCTTTTAGACCCGCCGAGCACTTTGATACACATGATCTCTTTTGCACCGGTGTTGTCAGCTACGTTTAGACGAGAAAAACTTTGTATCATGCCCTACGCTCCTACAATGCTTTTGAGTCTAAAAGATTTTCTTTTGGAGATAGGTCTGCACTCGATAGCGACTACTTCGTCTCCAACTTTTAGCTCGTTTCTTTCATCGTGAATAAGATATTTTTTGAATCTTTTCACAACTTTGTGGTATCTTGGGTGCATAACGCGACGCTCTACCAAGATAGTAGCCGTCTTGTCACCCGCGATTTTGATCACGTTTCCTTGAATTTCACGTTTATGTGTCATTGCCTGCCCCTACTTGCTCGCTGCAGTGATTGCAGTGTTGATTCGTGCAATATCTTTTTTCACAACGCGAAGTTCGCTTGTGTTTTGTAATTGCATCGTTTTGTGTTTGATTCTTAGCGTAAAGAGCTCAGCTTTTTTCTCTTTGAGAAGAGTTTTAAGCTCCTCTACGCTTTTCTCTGCCAAATCAGAATATTTCATTGCTCATCTCCGCTGTTACTATTTTTGTCTTGAACGGCAATTTGTGCATCGCAAGCGTCAACGCTTCACGTGCTAGAGCCTCAGGAACACCGCCCATTTCGAAAATGATACGACCCGGTTTGATGTTCATAACCCATTGCTCGACACCACCTTTACCTTTACCCATTCTGGTTTCGAGTGGTTTTTTGGTAAGAGGTTTATCCGGGAATACACGAATCCAGATTTTACCGTTTCTTTTGATGTGTCTTGTCGCAGAGATACGCGCCGCTTCGATCTGACGAGAGTTGATACGACCGTGCTCTACCGCTTTGAAACCGATGTTACCGAAAGCGAGTTTATAACCGCTTCTCGCTTTTCCTCGGTTTCTACCCTTTTGTACTTTTCTGTATTTCGTTCTTTTAGGCATCAACATGACTATTCACCTTTCGCGTTTTTTTCGCGTTTTGGAGCTCTTCTTTTTCTTGGAGATTTTTCCTCTTTAGCTTCTTGAGGGATCCCTTTTGTAAGAACTTCACCTTTGAAAATCCATACTTTTACACCGATGATACCGTATGTAGTATGTGCTTCGGCAAAACCGTAATCGATTTTCGCTCTAAGAGTATGAAGAGGAACTCTTCCTTCAAGATACCACTCGGTTCTTGCCATCTCAGCTCCACCTAGACGACCCGCAACCGCAACTTTGATACCTTTTGCACCACCGCGCTGTGCGTTTTGCATAACTTTTTTCATAGCACGTCTAAACGCGACACGACGCTCGAGTTGAGTCGCTACGTTCTCAGCGACAAGTTGCGCTGAAGTTTGTGCTCTTTTTTCCTCTTTGATGTTGATAGAAACAGGTTTTTTCACAAGCTTCGTAAGCGTGTTTTTAAGCTTCTCTATATCTGCACCTTTTTTCCCGATGATAACACCCGGACGTGCAGCGACGATAGTTACGCGAAGTCTTTTGACCGTACGCTCGATGATGATGTTGGAAACACCCGCATAGTAAAGCTCTTTTTTCAAAAACGTTCTGATTTTGTGATCTTCACCAAGGTTCGCAGGAGCAGACTTGAAGTTCGGGAACCATCTGCTCTCCCAGTTTCTGTTGATACCAAGGCGAAGACCTATAGGATTAACTTTTTGTCCCATACTATTTACCCTCTACTTCTACTAATATATGTGCTGTCGGTTTTCTGATTCCAGAAGCCATACCTCTTGCGCGCGGTCTGAATCTTTTAAGTACCGGACCGTTATCGACTCTACATGAAGTGATAACGCAATCTTCCGCGTCCATACCGCTGTTCGCTACTGCGGATGCAACCACTTTGGAGATGATTTTCGCAGCTTTGTTCGGAGTGAACTCGAGTGCCGCGAGCGCTTCTTCAGCGTTCATCCCTTGAATCTCTCTTGCGATGAGGCGTGACTTCGTAGGTGAAACACGAACAAATCTAAGTAATGCTCTAGCCATATTATCCTACCTTCTTCTGCACAGAACCTTTGTGCCCTTTGAATGTTCTTGTTGGAGCGAATTCTCCAAGTTTGTAACCGATGTGGTTTTCGGTGATGTACACGGGAACGAATTGTCTTCCGTTGTGTACGTTGATGGTAAGACCTACCATCTCAGGAAGCACCATGCTTCTTCTTGACCAAGTTTTGATAGGTTTTTTGTTACCGCTTTCTTTTGCGGCAAGCACTTTTTTCATCAAATGGTCATCTACGAATGGACCTTTTTTTACACTTCTTGCCATTAGCCTACCCTTTTCGCATTTGGTTTACGACGAGAGATGATAAGTTTATCGCTCGCTTTTTTGCGTCTTGTTTTCGCACCTTTAGTCGGTTTACCCCAAGGAGTTACCGGATGGCGACCTGAGTTCGTTTTCCCTTCACCACCACCGTGCGGGTGATCGATAGGGTTCATCGCAGAACCACGAGTCTGAGGGCGAATACCCATATGTCTGCTACGTCCCGCTTTAGCGATGACGATGTTTGCGTACTCTTCGTTACCGACAGTACCGATAGTCGCCATACACTCACCAAGAACGAGTCTCATTTCAGAAGATGGAAGTCTAAGAGAAACGTATTTACCGTCTCTACCCATGATTTGCGCGCTTCCACCGGCTGAGCGTACAAGCTGTCCACCTTTACCCGGTTTGAGCTCGATGTTGTGAACGAGTGTACCCACAGGGATGTTCTTTAGCTTCATAGCGTTCCCTGTTTTTACATCAAGTCCGCTTTCAGCCGCTTCGATAACATCACCTACTTGCAAACCTTTTGGTTGGATGATGTATCTTTTTTCACCGTCTGCATATACGACAAGCGCGATGCGGCAGTTTCTGTATGGATCGTATTCGATCGCTTTTACGGTTGCCGGAATACCGAGTTTGTTTCTTTTGAAGTCGATGATTCTGTACAATTTTTTCGCACCCGCTTCTTTATGTCTTGAAGTGATGCGACCGTTGTTGTTTCTACCCGCTTTTGCAGGGATTCTCTTGAGAAGGCTTCTCACACTCGCTTTGCCAGTGATGTCACTGCTGTCAACGTTTGTGTAAAATCTTCTACTTGGAGTTATTGGTCTATATGTTTTTATCGCCATGTTACACCGCCAAACTTTCGATTTGTGCACCCTCAGGGAGCTTTACGTAGAATTTTTTATAATCCGCTTGTTTCCCTGCTACACCGCGGAAACGTTTCGTTTTTCCGCTTTGTCTTAGTGAGTTCACTTTTGTCGGGATAACACCGAAATACTCACGAAAGACTTCCTTCAACCCTGTTTTAGTCATTCTTGGAGTCGTTTGAACGACGATAACGCCGTCTTCTTGAAGTCCAAGAGTTTTTTCCGTATATACGATAGATTTGATATCTGTTATATCTGCCATTATTTCGCCTCGCTTGTGAGTTTTTCCCAAACCGCTTTTTCGATAACGACACTTCTGTACGAAGCGACATCGAACGCGTTGAGTTCACTCTCTTCTATAAGGTAAGTAGAGCTGATGTTTCTAAATGCCAAGTATGTTTTCTCATCGAGCAAAGACTTGACAAATAGAGCGTCTCTTTGACCAAGAGCGTTGAACATTGCATAAGCGTCTTTCGTTTTACCGCTTGCAACTTCGATGCTATCTACGATAAAAAGCGTACCGTTGGCCGCATGCTCTGCAAGAGCGTAGCGAAGTGCCAATTTTTTCTGCTTTTTATTCACTTTTTGGTTGTAGTTTCTGTTCGGTTTAGGACCGAAAACTTGTCCACCGCCAACAAATACAGGTGATCTTTTAGAACCTGCTCTTGCTCTACCGCCACCTTTTTGAGACCAAGGCTTCTTACCGCCGCCGCTTACTTCCGCTCTTGTCTTTGTCGAAGCGGTATTTGCACGTGCAGCCGCTTGAACAGATTTGACATAGAGGTAAAGGTTGTGCGGGTTGATACCGTTGAAACTCTCAGGAAGAGCCATCTCTCCTGCTTTTTCCAATTTTTCGTTAAGTACTACTGCGCTCATTATTTCGCTACCTTTACACGACCAAGAGCACCGTTGGCACCCGGAACGGATCCGACTACTACAAGGATTCTACTCTCAGGGTCGAATGAGATGATTTCGTTTTTAACGGTTACTTTTTCGTTTCCGTAATGTCCAGGCATTTTGCGACCTTTCATAACACGTCCAGGCCACTCAGCATTACCGATAGAACCTGTACGTCTACCGAATCTGTGTCCGTGAGAAGCCGGTCCACCGCCGAAGTTCCAGCGTTTCATAGCCCCTGTAAAACCTCTACCTTTCGTATTGAAAGAAGATTTTACGATTTTCGCTTCGCTAAGCGGAGCTACATCGATGTCACCCGCTTCGCTATTAGCGACGTTCAAAGTGACGAATCTGTTGTACTGGCTCTCAAGGCCGTATTTCTTTTGCTGACCTTCGATCGCTTTGTTGCTTTTTTTACCGTTGGCATAAGCAACGAGAGCTCTACCGTCTTCCACTTCGCAAACTTTCGCTTCGAGAACTCTCAAAAGCGTAACAGGTTTGCTCGGTACTTCAACCGTACGGCTCATTCCGATTTTTTCTACTATGTATTCCATCTAAGCCTCTCCTACTTGTCCATAGAGCGAACTTCTACGTCCACTTCCGGCGCAAGATCTAGTTTCATCAAAGAATCGACAGTTTCCGGTGTTGCAGAAACGATGTCGATCATTCTTGCATGCATTCTTATCTCGAATTGTTCACGAGAATCTTTGTTGACATGCGGTGATTTCAAAACAGTATATTTTCTGATCTTTGTAGGTAAAGGGATTGGGCCTTTGATTGTAGCACCCGTTCTCTTAACAGCCTCGACGATTGCAGCTACTGATCTATCCAAAACACGGTGATCATAAGCTTTCAACTTCAAACGAATCTTTTCCATTTTTTTCCTTCTAAAGAACTCGTTGCGCTCCAAAAATTGTGCGCAACTATATTTAAGGGAGCGGAATTATACTAAAATAGCCTCTATTATTCAATAGTTTTTGGGGATTTTTTTGTTTTTTTTAAGATTTTGTTTCCTTTTAAAAAGGAAATGTCAAAAATACAAACAATACTTTTCTTCATCGAAGATGCATGTGTATTGAGAAAAAATACTTTTTTTTGCGATTGAAGCATTTGTTTTTATATTTGTTTTATCTTGGTTATGTTATAGTTTGGGAAAGAATGTCAATGAAAAAGCCAAACTTGTCGCGAGGCAAGGACGGAAAGCCATGGGTCTCATGTAGTGAGATCGCCAGGTTGCCGGAATTTGTAAAACTTTCCTCTTATAGATTCTGCAACCTCCTTTTTCCTCACTGCATCTGTTTTGGCTTGTTTCTTGGTGCACAATCGAAACGGAGCGTTACTGATGTATAAGATATTTTCGACAATCCTCGTCGTTGTAGCTATGCTTACAAGCGGATGCGGCGGTGGCGGCGGTGATGATTTCGCTACCCAAGGGGGCGTGCAAAACACCGGCAACACCGGCGGCGGCACAGGCAATGGCAACACCGGCGGCACGGGTACGGGAACAACCAACAACAACGATACCCAAGAGAGTTTCAAAAACTATTCGTTCGATTTCAACAAAACGAAATTCACTCTTTTTGCTTGGGGTGATCTTGGGATGCACTGCATGGATGAAGATTACTCGGTTTTTTCACTTTTACCTCCATACAACACCCTCAAAGCACAGCTCATTGTAAAAGGGCGCTCACCGAGAATCGTCAGCGAAGGGGTAACGATAACCTACGAAGCACTTGCGAAAAAAGACGGCAGCATCAACACAAGCAGCAGCGACAAAAGCAACTTCTGGCAATACGCCGACAAGCTCTTTCCCGGTGTAACGCTTCAAAACAATGTCGGTTTGAAGGGTAAAAAAACACAAAGCACCCTCCCGCAAAGAATGGACTACAACTCCTCGTACAACCTCTATGTAGCCGAAGGGATTCCAACTATCCCTATAAACGACGGGGGAGATGCGGACGAGTATCCACTTGTCAAAGTGGTCGCGAAAAACAAAAACGGCGATGTTTTGGCTCAAACCGTGACGACGCTGGCGGTAAGTAGCGAGATGAGCTGTGCGAAATGCCACAACACCGACAGCTCCAGCGTACGTATGGATGTGCTGATAAAACATGACAAACTTCATCCAAACGCCGTTAAAGACAATAACGCTTCACTTCAAGCAAAAGGCTACAACTACGACGAAGCCGGTCTTGCTGCAACCGCAAAAGGGGGCACACCGATTCTTTGTGCGGCATGCCACAGCTCCAACGCTTTGCCGGGTACGGGTATAACAGGCATAGAGCCGCTGACCGAAGCGATGCACAAAGCCCATGCATCAAGACGCATCCCCGGAGCGAACCAAACACTTGGCGAGAGCACCAACAGAGCTTCCTGCTACGCCTGCCACCCCGGAGAGAGCACGAAATGTCTACGCGGTGCGATGGGGCATGCAGTCGATGCAAACGGCAACGCCAAGATAGAATGCCAAAGCTGCCACGGCAGTATGGAAGCGGTCGCGACACACGGCACAAAAGGGTGGATAGACGAACCGTCTTGTCAATCATGCCATCAAAACGCGAAGCGGTATCTCTCTGCCGTTACCGACAAAAAAACAGGAACACTTAGAGCCGCTCTGGATATGCGCTTTGGTACCGAAAAGTACGGCAACGAAACCAAGCTTTACAAACACAGCCTCTCCCACGGCGGAGTGGCGTGTAGTGCATGTCATGGTTCACAGCATGCCATCTATCCGAGTATCAACGAAGATGAAAACAGACAAAGCATGCAGTATCAAGGGTACAAAGGAACGATAAAAGAGTGTGGCGTATGCCATGGTGACGAGGTGGTGGCGACTACGTTCGACAAAGGACCGCATGGACTGCACCCGCACAATCAAGAGTGGGTCAACCGCCACGGTACCGTCGTTCTCAGACACTCTTCAAGCAGCTGTAAAGCGTGTCATGGAACCGACCTCAAAGGAACGTTCCTTTCCAAAGCTTCGGCGAACAGAACTTTCAAACTTGGCGTTACCGACAAATATGTCCACATAAAAGCCGAAGAAAACGTAGGCTGTACGAAATGCCACAACGAGATGAAGTAGGAGAGGGTTATGAAAACGCGAAGAGATTTTTTAAAAATGGCGGGGGCTGTATCGGGCGGTATGCTACTGGGGGAGGAGCTACTCCTTGCTCAAGACTACAAACCGCTTAGCATCGATCAGCAAAAAATGGTTTCGGATATCTGGCATAACGAGAGGCTTCGAGCCTCTTTGGCGCTTGCATTTTCCAAAAAGTTCGGTGACGATCTGCTTACGACGATGGGGAAATGGAGTGCTGCCAATAGAAGAGCGGTACTCGATGAGATAGTCAATCTTTACAATGTGGACTTGAGCTATACAAGCGATGCACATCTTCTTTACACGACCAAGCAGTTACAGGCGATGCAACTCGGTACATTTCCTTCAACCGCGATGACGAACAGATACGACACGCTTAAAAACGAGGGGCTTGCCTCAAGAAACGACGCCTTTTTGACGCTTGCCAAACTTACGGTCGATACCGTCGATACGATGCAGCGCTATTTGGAAAAATTCGCCAACCGCAAAAAAGTACAAGAAAACATCACCTACCTCATCGACGGCAGTATGGGACACTACTGGGCGATGAACCAAAAACTGATCGACCTTGGGGTCATCAAGGGGTGCTGCAAAGCTGGAAAAGCTTACTGCAAGACACCCGCTGAGTATCCCATCGCTTACGGGATAGACCACTTAGACGGCGACCTCACTCTAACAGACGAACAACGCCATGCATTAGCGCATATGTGGAGTGAAGAAAAAATGGCACATGACGCTTTCGAGGCGGTTTACGGGCTTTATCCTCATCTGCGCCTTTTTTACAACATCGGTCACTGGTCGGAAGTGCAACACATGAGTGCAGTCGAAGAGCTTGTAGCTCTTTACAACATCGACGTCAACGACTACTCCAACCCAGATGCTCACTACAAGCCGACGGAGTTAAGAGCGATGGGAGCCGGGGATTATGCGATAAGCGATTTTGAAGACAGATACGCCAATGTACTGATCCCTTACGCAAAACAAAGCGGTATCAAAGCGCTTAAAATCGGCTGTATGGTCGAAGTGCAGGATATTCGTGATTTAACAGGCTTTTTAGGGCAAGTGGGCAAAAACAAATATCTTGAAAAAACGTTCAAATACCTTATAGCCGGAAGTCAAAGCCACTACTGGGCGTACCATTACGCACTTATTCAAATGGGTGTGGCAAATGGCTGTTGTAGCGCAGGAGGGGATTACTGTAAAACTGCGCAAGAGTTTCCATCAGGCAGCGGAGACGGTTTGCTTGCGGCACTATGGAATCAAAGAAAAAGCACTATAGCGTAAAAAGGGGATAACTATGAACAACTTATTGAAACTATTTGTCGTTTTGAGTGTGTTACTGACACTAAGCGGCTGTGGCGGCGGTGGCGGTAGCGACGGTTTTGGCGATGGCAACACAGGCAACACAGACAACACAGACAACACAGGCAACACAGGCAACACAGGCAACACAGGCAACACAGGCAACACAGGCAACACAGGCAACACAGGCAACACAGGCAACACAGGCAACACAGGAAATACAGGAAACACAGGAAACACAGGAAACACAGGAAACACAGGAAACACAGGAAACACAGGAAACACAGGAAACACAGGAAACACAGGAAACACAGGAAACACAGGAAACACAGGAAACACAGGAAACACAGGAAACACAGGAAATACAGGAAATACAGGAAATACAGGAAATACAGGAAATACAGGAAATACAGGAAATACTGGAAATACTGGAAATACTGGAAATATCGGTGGTGGCACTGGAACTGGAACTGGCACTGGAACTGGCACTGGAACTGGAACTGGAACTGGGACTGGAACTGGAACTGGAACTGGCACCGGCACCGGCACCGGCACTGGAACTGGTAACGGAAACAATGGTGGTGGAACAGGAACGGGAACTACCGACAACAACAATACCGAAACCACCTCCGGAGGCGATTCCGACAACTCTACTCAGCCTTACAGCCACATCCCACAAGGAAGTGCCCTTACCGACAGAATGGCGGTACGTTTTCTCGATATGGCGACAATGGGTTCCACTCCGGAGTTGGTAGCAGAACTCAAGCAAAAAGGGGTTGTAAAATGGGTCGATGAGCAGCTTGGTAAACAATGGAATTTCAAGAAAGAGAGTATCGTCTATAATGTAGTTCACGATATACTTCAGATGCGTCCATCCACTTACTGCAACAAAGCCAATTTACCGCTTCCCAAAAATGAAGAGGATATCGAAACGCTCACCAATACATTTTTAGAAGACAACAATAAGGTTTTCAACCGAACACTTATCCATGGCGCCGATGAGCTCGACTACCACTCAAGCGCCGTGCTAACGGGTCATCTCGAAGACGATGCACAGCTGCGCCAGCGCGTCGCTTTTACGCTTTCACAGATTATCGTCGTGAGCGAATCGACCGACTTTTTCTTCAAAAACAGAGGTGAAGCGCTCTCCTATTACTACGACATACTCCTAAAAAGGGCTTTTGGAAAGTATGGTGATATTCTCTACGATGTAAGTCTTTCTCCTGCAATGGCGACATTTCTTACCTATGCCAACAACCGCAAAGAGCATATCAACAAAAAAACCAACCAAACTATCTATCCCGACGAAAACTACGGACGGGAGATTATGCAGCTTTTCTCCATCGGACTTTTCGATCTCAATATGGACGCAACGGAAAAACGAAAAGATGGAAAAAGGATCCCTACTTATAGCCAAAAAGATGTGATGGAGATATCGAGAGTCTTTACCGGACTTACCTACCCGCATCGTGCCCAGCCAAACAACCACAGCCCTTCACTTTGGCAAAGCGACTCACTCCATCCTATGATTTGTTATGACAGTTACCATGATGAAGGTGCGAAAACATTTTTAGGTCAAACGGTACCGGCAGGACAAAACTGTTTTGAAGATATCAACGACACGGTCAACATCTTGATGAGCCATCCAAACACAGCGCCGTTTATCGCCAAAAAGCTCATCGTCCGCTTGACGAAATCCAACCCGAAACCCGACTATGTGGCAAGGGTAGCGACCGTATTTAAAAACAGCGGCGGCGACCTTGGCGAAACGGTCAAAGCGATACTGTTAGATAAAGAAATTTGGGAAGATATCAAAAACGACCGCGCCGTTACGATAAAGGAACCTTACCTTATGTACACCCAGATGTTGCGCGCAATGGATGTCAAGCCGTGGCCAAAACGCACCGTCAAAGATGACGATGGCACCAAACACTCCATCGACAACCGCTACTTCGTGCGCTCGAAGTATAGCGTACTCAACCAATGGCCAACATACCAACCTTCGGTTTTTGGTTTCTTTGACGATAACTATCAACCCAACGATTCAGAATTTAAACTAAGAGGTCTCAAAGCGCCAAAAGCCTCACTCTATACGACAAAATACATGGTGGGCATAGAGAACAACACATACACTACCTTCAGACGCAACGAGTACAACTACCTCTATGCAAGCAACTCCGACTCCAACGGCAAGTATATACTCGGGCGCAAAAGCGGACAATTTCACACCTACATGCTCTTTAGATTTGATGACTATTTGGAAAAATTCAAACAACCGGGCAAAGAGTTTAAAGATGGACCAAGAGATCAAGCCGGACGCGAAGAAGCGATTCGTTATGTAATAAAGGATGTCTCAGAGCGTCTAATCGGCAAGCAGATCGACAGCGCCGTTACAGATGAGCTTGTAAACGCATATAGAGATATTTATCGGAAATACCCAAGCGCGTGGGATAACGCTACTATCAAAAAATATCTTGTCGCTGCCGTTATCGCTCCACTTATTACCGAGATTACGATGAGCGAAGAGTATATGACCAACTAAGGAGATGAAAATGAAAAGAAGAGATTTTTTAAAATATGCAGCATTGGCAGGAGGTGTGAGCGCTTTCCCTCAAATCTTATCGGCCGATCCCGGCAACCAGCTAAGTGGCTTCAAGGCGGTCGTTCTTGTCGATCTGCAAGGGGGAAACGATGCGCTTAACACCTTCATCCCTGCAAGTGGTGATGCCATAACCGGTTATGACAACTATGTCAAACAAAGAGCAAGCGGTATTGCCATCCCTAACAAAGACTTGATGAGCGACCTGCGCAATCTTGTCAACGGCGGTAAACTCGAGATTGGCTCTGCGGCGGCAAATCCCTACAATTCCGATGGAAAAATGGAAGCGGCAAATCACTATATGAAAGGGTTTTATCTGCTCAACAACCACTTTGACAGTAAAATCGCCATCAATGCCATGATGCCCGAACTCGCCTTCTGGATGGATCAAGGTAGGGGTGCGGTGATACAAAATGTAGGCAACATCGGTGCTCCCTACACGAAATCTGAACTACTCAAAGACAAAAGCAAACGACCGCCAAGCCTCTTTGCTCATAACATCCAAAACCTTCTAGCACACCTTGGGCTATCATATAGTATGACGGTTCCCACAGGGTGGATGGGCAAACTTGCAGATCAGTGGGGCAATGTCAATGGTGATCCGGTTTACAAGATGAATATCAACCTCTCCGGATACGGCATCGAGCATGCGATGTTTGGCGCCACTACCTCCCCTATGAACTTTAGCTACAGGGGACCTCAAAGTTTCGATGGCGCTCTAAAAAAGAATTTTGAAAAGTGGGTCAACGAAACGCGCGCAGAGGGCAACCAAGATATATTTAGAAACCTCTCAAG
This sequence comes from Helicobacteraceae bacterium, assembly GCA_027038835.1. GTDB lineage: Bacteria > Campylobacterota > Campylobacteria > Campylobacterales > Sulfurimonadaceae > S012-15. Next base: position 56,025 of record JALWGC010000002.1, read on the forward strand.
AGCGTTACGAAAAAGTAGCTATGCAGAAACGGTTCAAACTTTAATGGACTGGAAAAGCATCAAAGAAGATACCGATCTCAAAGCTATCACGGATGTTTACGGTAATGCGATTTACAATGGAGAAGAAGCCGAAAAAGCCCAGATGTTGATGGGTACTGCCATCAACGGTAGAGTAGTCGAGTCGTTCAAAACCGCAGCCAAACTAATCGCCATAGCAAAACAAAAAAACTTCAAGCGCATCGTGCTTAGCATTACCGTTCCCGGCTTTGACCAACACAGTAACCTCAAAAGAGATCATAGTGTAAGACTCAGAGGACTTAGTCTTGGTATCGATGCCTTTATGCGCGCGATGGAAGCTAAAGAGTGGCTCGATGAAGTAGTTGTCGCGTCCCTCTCCGACTTCTCCCGCTCTACCGCCGGCAACAGTGACGGGAGCGATCACGCTTGGGGTGGAGCGCAGTTTGTTCTTGGCGCGGTCAATGCCGGCAATTACGGTCGGTTCCCTGACCTCACCGTAGGTGGAGATCAGGATATTTCAAAAAGAGGTCGTCTTATCCCAACTACTTCTTACTCTGAGTATTATGGTAAAATCCTTGAATGGTTTGGAGCAAATGATGCAGAAATCAAGAAAGCCCTGCCAGAGCGCGAAAACTTTAGTTCAAGAACCGATTTGAACTTTATGAAAATATAAAGGATTTGTATGCGAACAATATTATCACGATTGATAAAAACAACCGGGGCGCTGTTTTTGACGTTCTCTCTTGTCAACTGCGGAGGGGGCTCCGATGGAGATATATCCACCAATAACAACGATATTACGCCGATAAAAAACGACACCGACAATACTTGGCTGAATCTCGACAAAAATGCGACAAGAGCGCAAGCGATCACCTTTTTGAAACAAGCCGCCATCGCACTCAATGAAAGCGATATCGAGTACGTGATGCAACATGGCTACGCGGCGTGGATCGACAAGCAGCTTGCCATGTCTTTTGATGAAAAAAACTCGATGGTGGATTTGCTTTATGGAACGCTAAGCAAACTCGATACAAGCTTCAAAGTCTCAATGGCGCACCCCACAGATGGAAGTAGTTGTGAAAAAATAGCCACACCGAAAAAATACCGACTCGTTTCTAATAGTTTGTGGTGGCAAAGAGTCTTTAGAGGTAAGGACCAGCTGCGCCAAAAAGTCGCTTACGCGCTTAGCCAAATCATCGTCGTCTCCGCCGTCTCACCTGCTGGTAACTTGCTTGAGTGGCGAGGAGAGGGGCTGGCGTACTACTACGACATCTTGCAGCGAAATGCCTTTGGCAACTACAAAAAACTGCTTGAAGACATCACCTACTCTCCGGCGATGGCGTACTACATGACCTACATAGGGAGTGCGAAGTACGACCCAGCCAAAGGGGAAAGTCCCGATGAGAACTATGCAAGGGAAATCATGCAGATGTTCTCCATAGGCACGAGCGAACTCGCGCTCGATGGCACTATCGAGACCAAAAACGGCAGAGATATCCCATCATACACCCAAGACGACGTGATGAACGGCGCGAAGATTTTTACCGGATGGAGTTTTGCAGGCAATGGGCGGTTCGATCGGGTCGCCAAAGGGGGTGGATGCTACATCCTCCCTGTAGAGTTCTACTCCAAGTACCATGACACGACTGCCAAGCGGCTTTTAGGGCATGATATACCGGCAAATCAAAGCGGAAAAGAGGATATAGAAGCCGAGCTTTCTATCTTGATGCGAAACAAAAACATCGCTCCTTTCATCGCCAAGAGGCTGATACAGCGCATGACCACCTCCAACCCCTCCCCCGCGTACGTCGAAAGGGTCGCTGCCGTCTTCAACGACAACGGCAGTGGCGTCAAGGGTGATTTGGCAGCGGTAGTACGGGCGATACTCCTTGACAAAGAGGTACGCAACGCAACGAACGAAAACCAAGGGCGCGTCGATGAGCTTCTCACCTCTTTGGCGCACCTCTACTCGACTTTTGGCGTGATGCCGACACATTCGTGGAGATTTTACGGCGGCAATGTGCCAAACGATATGCCGCTTTACTGGGCGGCTACCAACGGCATTTTCGCACAAGCGGCGATGAGTGCGCCGGATGTTTTCAACTTCTACGATGCCACCTACGCGCCAAAAGATGCAAATTTTACTAAAAAACATCTCGTAGCACCCGAACTACAGATACAAACACCCTCTAATCTGATTCGCTACAACAACTTTTTGACTACGCTGTTTAGCTTGTACGACAAATATGCCATTCTCGACATCGATAAAAAATACACCTCTCTCGATGACTCTATGACAAACGGCTTGAGTAAAAAAGGGCAATCGGCATCCCAGTTGATGTATGTGGACCTCAGCGACGTCTATAGAACTTTCGAACAAGCACTCGATGGAGATACAGACGGTGATTTTGCAGGTTTAAAAGAGAAGGCGAAGGTGCAAAAAGCGGTGAAAGCGCTGGTGGAATATCTCGATACCAAGATGCTTGGCAAGCGTCTGCCAAAAGACTACAAATATGCGCTCGAGGGGTATCTGGTAACTGTTGAAGGGTATGATTACAAACTTCCCAATCGAGCCAGAAAAATTGTCGTCGCTGCAATCGTCGCGATAGCGACTTCACCGTATTATATGGTTATCAGATAAGGAGAAAATAAAATGAAACGTAGAACTTTTTTGAAAAACAGCCTCAAAGGCGTGACGGCGGCTCCTTTTTTGAGTGCAGTTGCCACGAAGGAGCTTTTTGCTTCCGCTCCGACATTCAACGACTACAAAGCGATCGTCGTTTTGCACCTCTATGGCGGTAACGACGCTATGAACACCTTCATACCGACAGACGCGACCCACTATAGTAATTATGCAAGCTACAGAAAGAAAATCTCCGTCTCCGACACCGACCTGAGTGCCGATACAAACTACAAAAAAGACGCAAGCGGCTACTACAAAGCAGATGGCAAACTAAAAAACCCTTATGCCGCAAAGACGCTGGAGGAGTGTTACCGCAAAGGGATGTACAAGTTCGGCAACGACCCGCTTGGTTTTAACGCTCTGATGCCCGAGCTTGCGGCACTGTATGAAAAAAAAGTGCTTTCAATTGTCAGCAACGTCGGTACGCTGGTAAAACCGACAACCTACGACGACATAGCAAACGGCAATGCCACTTTACCCCTTTTTCTCTTCGCACATGATCACCAAAGACGCGCCGTTGCCACCGCTTATGCACAATCAAGAATCAACTCCGGCTGGCTTGGACGGGTCGCTGATGCGTGGAGCCCCATAAACGGCAAAGTGGGGCTAAATGTCTCCTACCATGGAATGGAGACAATAATGACAGGCAGAAAGACTTCTCCACTTGTTTTTGGCGTAAAACCCGACCTTTTCAAAAATCAAGACATCCCGCCGATTATCGAAAGGTTCGCAAAAACCAAAGACGACAACATCTTCGAAGCGTTCTACAAACGGCTCAATCTCGATGCGAAAGAGTTCTCCGAGACTTTCAAAAGCGTTTGGGACAATGCGGTCGATTTTAGTACATTCAGCGCAAAAAACTCCTACGGAGAGGCTCTGTTTAGCGTACCAAAAGCTACCGAGATAGGGGTGGATGTCCAAAGTTTGGATAGCCGACTTTTCAAGTACCTCGAATCGATCGCACGTTTTATCAAAATCGGCAAAGAAGATTTTGGCTACAAACGGCAGGTTTTTTACATAGCGATGGGTGGGTTCGATTTTCATTCGGGGCAGATGCTCGATCACGCCAAAAAACTGCGAAGCATCTCTCTTGCGGTGAGCGACTTTTACAAAGCGCTCGAGGAGATGGGTCTGCATGACAAAGTGCTCCTTGCCACTACAAGCGACTTTGGAAGAACGCTTCTTAGCAACGGTGATGGGACCGACCACGGCTGGGGCGGTCATCAGTTCGTCATGTGCGGCGATGCGAATTTCAACGGCGGCAAGGTAGTGGGAACGCCGGTGGACAACTACGAACTTGCAAAAAACAACACCAACTTCTTCCCAAGTCGCAACATCAAAGGGCGGCTTATCCCTACAACCTCCATAGAGCAGATGTTCGCCCCCGTGCTTGACTGGTTCGGCGTGGATGAAAGCGCGATGAAAAGCGCGTTTCCAAACCTTGCGAACTTCCAAACACAAAGCGGTGATTACAAAAGCGCGTTTCTCTCCGGACTCTTTTCGTAACTTCGAAAAAGGTATCCAAAGTTCGTAGCGTTTGGGATTTGGTATAATAAGCCGAAAAAAAAGCAAACCACATGACAATCAACGCTATTTACCTTTTTTTGGAAAAACATTCCAAAACGATCCTTTTTGGGATGTTTTGGTTTTCGTTTTTCGGCAGTTTGTTCACCTACAAGTTCGCCTACGGTTTTGGATGGTGGAGTGCGTTTTACTTCGCTCTCGTACAGTTCGTCGGCACGGTCGAAAAACCCCCTTTAAACGAGCCGTATGGCTATTTTATCTACCCTTTTGCCACTATCGCGTTTTCTACGTCCGTTTTTAGCTTCATCATCCTTTTTCTCAAAAGCTCGATACAAGAACGCACCCTGCTTGTTATGAGCAAGGAGAAGAACCATATCGTCGTTTGCGGATTCGGTCAGAACAACCGATACTATGTGGAGAACAAGCTCCAAAACGAACCAGATACCGACATTATCATCATCGACAACGACGAATCCAACATCCACCTAAAAAGATACGCCCACAAATACGCCAACATCAGCGTTTTGTACGGTGATTCCACGAAAAAAGAGACTTTGGAAAAAGCGGGGGTGAAAAACTGCCGCTACATCATCGTCTCCACCGGCTCCGATATCCGCAACGTTACCGTAGCCAAGACGCTTGATAATTTGAACGTTTCGTGCAAAATCTTCGTCCACCACAGCGACAAGAACGTCGAAACGCACATCGACGACCAAGCGTTTTTCAAAAACTACGCCAATATCGACTTCTTCTCCTACTACGAAAACGCCGCAAGAGACTTGTTTCTCAACAAACGCTCGCTTGTTTGCAATGTCGATACGGTAACCTCCACACAGCAAGTGCATCTGCTTATCGTAGGTTTTGGTTCTTTGGGGCAGGAGGTCGCCGCCGAAGCTATCAAACTCGGCAGTTTCTACAACAAACAAAAACTTCGCATCAGCGTCATAGACAAAGAGGAAAGAACCAAAGAGGAGTTTACAAGCACCTACCCTGCTCTTTTCGAACACGACATCATCGATTTTCGATTTTATCCGTTCGATTTGAACTCGATGGCGTTTTACAACTACCTACAAAACGATTTCGACGCCACCTACACCGTTTTCGCCCTTAGCGACGACAACCAAACGCTTCGTTCCTTACTGAAGATGTGCGATGTGCTCAAACAAAAAAGCTTCGATGAAGCATGGCTTCATCCCCTTATCGCCGTGCGCTTCAAACATCAGGTCAAAATCAACCTCAAACCGCTTTTTGGAGATGTTTTCGAATTCGCCAACACCAAAGAGATGGCGAGCGATGCGGTGATTCTTCACGCCGACTTGGACAAAGAAGCAAAAGCGCTCAACGAAAATTACGCACGCCACAACGGCGCGACAGCTTCATGGGAAAACTTGAGCAATTTTCTCAAAGACTCCAACCGTAGCGCGGTCGATCATTGGATAGTGAAACAAGATATCCTAAAAAGGCTCGAAATAAAAGAGCTTACCGACATCCCGCAAGAGACAAAAGAGCGCCTTATCGACGTGGAGCATAGACGGTGGAACATTTTTCACTATATGCACGGGTACAAACACAAAGAGGCCTCTAAATGGAAAACGGGCGAAGAACCCAAAACAACCTACACCCGCCACAAATTCCACCCATGCCTTGTAGAAACGAAAGAGCTACCCAAGCTTTCCAAAGAGCATGGAAACGACTATGAAAAAAACGACTTTTTAGTCTATCTCCATATGGAGGAGATCAAAAACTCCCGTTAGATAAACCGGCTCACCATCTGCGCTATGGAGTTTTGCTCAAGCGCACCGCTTACTTGCTCTACCACTTGCCCGTTTTTAAACACCATGATCGTCGGGATGCTTCGAATGCCAAATCGCGCACCCAATTCTTGCGCTTCTTCGGTATTGACCTTGGCGAACACCGCTTTTAATGGGAATTGCGTCGCGGCTGCTTCGAACGCCGGTGCCATCATTCGACACGGTCCACACCAAGGTGCCCAAAAATCGACGACGACGGGAATGTCGCTGTTGGCTATGAAATGGTCGAAATTCGCACTATTTAAGTTGACCGGATGGGTATCTAAAAGTGAATTTTTACATTTACCGCAGTTGGCTTTTTTGTAACTCTCTTTTTGTGGAACGTTGTTCACCGCTCCACAGTGCGGACATACTACTCTCATACGTTTCTCCTGAAAAATAAATATATTTTCTGCATAATGGTAGCATAAAGAGGGGGAAGAGTGTGCCACGCAAGTGGCACTTGAAGCAGTTAGAGAACGACTGGGAAAATAGCGCCTTGGCGGTATATCCAAACCCGTTTTTTCCCTTTACCTTTCGTTGCGGCTTTGAACTCTTTGAGCGATGTTATCTCTTTATCTTCTATCTGGATAACCACATCCCCTTTCATCACACCCGCTTCGTATGCAGGCGATGAAGGTTTGACTTTTGTAACCACGACCCCTTTGACGTCGCTTGTAAGGCTTAAACGTCGCTTCATCGCTTCGCTTAACGGCTCGACACTCATCCCTTTGTAGCTGCTGCCCCCTTGCGCACCTACGCTGCTTGCATTGTCGTACGAAGCGAGTTCGACACGGGCGGTATGGACTTTTTTGTCACGGATGTAGGTGATGCTCACGCTCGCTCCGGGTTGGTACTTCCCTATTTCGTTTTTGAGTTCGCTCGCACTCTCGACTTTCTTACCGTTTACGGCGACTATCAAATCGCCCCGTTTGAGTCCCGCTTTTTTCGCAGGGGTATCACTACCCACGCTTGCGACAAGTGCTCCGAATTTTCCGTTGTAAAAGTCGCTCATATCGCTGGAGATGTTCGTGATGCTCACACCGAGATACCCCCGTTTGTACTCCCCTTTTTCTATAAGTTGTTTGGCGATATCGCGTACCATATTCGACGGAATAGCAAAGCCGATTCCCGCACTACTTCCGCTTCGAGTGACGATGGCGGTGTTGATACCGATGAGCTCTCCGCTGGAGTTAAGAAGCGCTCCCCCGCTGTTACCGGGATTGATAGGCGCGTCGGTTTGGATGAAGTTTTCATACTCTTCTATCCCCATCGAATTGCGCCCCAATGCGGAAACTATACCGTGTGTTACCGTTTCCCCTACACCAAAGGGGTTACCGATAGCAAACACCAAATCTCCCACTTTGACTTTGTTCGAGTCGTAGAAGGTAACGGGATTGAGTCCTTTTTTCTCTATTTTGATAACCGCTATGTCACTTTTTTTGTCATGCCCAATCAGTTTGGCTTCGTACTCTTTTTTATCTCCGGGAATGGTGACGGTTATCTTGTCCGCGCCGTCTATAACATGGTTGTTTGTTATAATGTAACCGTCTTCGCTAACGATAACACCGCTACCAAGTGCGCGTTGAATCCTCTCTTGCGGAACTTGCTGCGGGATACGATTGCCGAAGAACTGCCGAAAAAACGGATCGTTGAAAAACGGATTGGCGTGGGGGTCGATTTTGACGTTTTTTTGGATAGAGATGTTCACCACCGAGTTTCTCACATCTTTCAAAACGTTGTTATAAGAAAGTATGTACTCCTTGTCGGTAGGGTATTTTCTCGTTTTTCCATCGCCGGCGTAGTGAAAATCTATACTTTTTGCATAGATAAAACTTGTTAGAACCATGAAAACAAATACGATTTTTTTCATTTTCACTCCTTAAGATTTATTTCAGAAAATTGTAAAGCTTAAAAGTAAATAAAAAGTTTATGAATGGATAACGAATAGTTAATGGGAGTGATTGAAGAAAGTTTAGTTAAGTAGTGTCAACTTTATAAAAGATGTTACTCTTTTATAAAGTTTTTGATGGGTGCTGCCATCTCGAAATCGGGGTAGCTTTTCGGGTCAAGTACCACTTGAGCCAAGGTTTTGTTCTCTTCATTCACGACGATGGGCGCCAAAAAGTTCACAAGCGACTCTTCAAGCGGTTTTTGGATAACCACGATGTTGTAAACCTTCACTTTCGAGTCCTCTTTCAGCTCCAAAAGCGCTTGAGTCGCCTTCGGCACATCGAAAGAATACTCTCTGAGCATATACGGATTGACCAAAGTGAAAGAGATGCCGTCGTTGTCGATATCTTTCATCGTAGCGAAAAGTTCGTCTATCTCCGTTATTTCCACTTCATGCGTGTTTTCGAACCCTAATATGTGACTTTTGACCTTGTAGCTCATTTTCAACCTTTCGTTATAGTCTCGCTTGCGCCTCTTGGAACTTCAAGCTTTTCGATATTATGTAGCATAAAGCACTTTTCGTTCCACTTGCCGTTTTATAATCTCCCAACATAAAATAAAACAGTCCGTTTTCATGGATGATGCTGATTCCCTCATCCATATCGATTAGTTTGAGCTTCTCGTTTTCTACAAGCCGGGCTTCGACGACCTCTTCGAACAAAAAGTCCAGACCTATCCAGTCGAACGAACGGTGTCTGTCTTGGACGCTTAGTTCCACTTTGATCGATGTCGGGGTTATAATGTCTATATTGGAGAGCTCCGAAGAGGTAAAACTCTCGAAGCGGTAGAGGAAATCCTCAAGCGAGTTCAAGGTCAAAGGTTTCATGTGCTCCTCCTTATTGGCAGCCGACACACTCCATGCTTCTGTCTTCGACGTCGTTGGTCATCTCTGGTGATTGACTTCGCAGATAGTAAGTCGATTTGAGTCCGAGTTGCCAAGCGAGCGTGTAGATTTCATGTAGGTATCTCCCGCTTGCTTTGTCAAGCGTTATGAAGATGTTGAGGCTTTGCCCTTGGTCTATCCACTTCTGGCGTATCGCCGCGGCTTTGATGAGAATACGCTGGTCAAGGTCGTACGCCGGGGTGTAGTACGCCCACGTTTCGGGTGAGAGCTTCGGTACGACGACCGGTATGAGTCCGCTTAGGTTCTCTTCGAACCATTTTCGCTTATATACCGGCTCTATCGCTTGGGTCGTACCGGTAAGGATGGAGATGGAGCTCGTTGGAGCGACCGCCATCAAATAACCGTTTCGCATCCCTTGCGTTTTGACCTTTTCGCGAAGCGACTCCCAATCATAGGAAGATGCGAACAGCCCTCCTCTATCGACAAGGTTTTGCACCTCCGCTTTTGCATGGTCATGTGGGAAAATCCCCTTGCTCCATTTACTCCCTTCAAATTCGGGGTAAATCCCTTTTTCCACCGCCAAATCGCTCGAAGCGTTGATGGCGTTGTAACTTACCGCTTCCATCACTTCGTCGATTTTATCGAAATGTTCCTGACTTCCCCAGCTAATACCCGCTTCTGCGAGCATCTGCGCTTCGCCCATCACGCCAAGCCCGATGGAGCGACTTCGCATGTTGGTCTTTTTCACTTTGCCAAGCGGATAGAAGTTGAGGTCGATGACGTTATCAAGCGCGCGAACGGCTATAGGGACGACTCGCTCTATATCCTCTTTCGTGTTGATTTTGGAAAGGTTGATAGAAGCGAGGTTACAAACCGCCGTCGCACCGTCTATACGCTCTTTTTCGACGACGAAAATCTCTTTACCGTCAAGCGTATCGAGTGCGGTTATTTTCTTGGCGGGTTTTTCGATGCCGCTATCGACTTTGACTATCTCTTCCTCTTCGAACGTTACGTAGGTCTCATCGGCAAATACCACTTTGATTTTGTAGTGGTTTGGTTGTGTATTTTGGAAAATTTCGGTACAAAGGTTCGAGCTGCGAATCACTCCGTAATGGTCGTTGGGGTTGACACGGTTTGCGTTGTCTTTGAAACACAAAAACGGGTTGCCGGTTTCGAAGTAGCTCGTTAGAATCTTTTTCCACAAATCTTTCGCTTTGACACGCTCTTTGAGGATGTTTTCGTCTTGTTCATACTCCAAGTAGCGTTTCTCGAACGCTTCGCCGTAAAGTTCGGTCAAATCTTTCGTATCGTACGGATCGAAAAGCGTCCAGATGCCATCTTCGAGTACACGCTTCATGAACAAGTCGTTGATCCACAATGCCGGGAAAAGGTCATGTGCTCGTCGGCGCTCCTCTCCGGAGTTTTTCTTCAAGTCCAAAAAGTCGTTGATATCTATGTGCCACGGCTCAAGATAAACCGCGATAGCCCCTTTACGTGTTCCAAGCTGATCGACCGCTATGGCGATGTCGTTGGTGATTTTCAAAAATGGAATCGTACCGCCCGCGGCGTTTTTGTGTCCGTCGATGAAACTCCCCATCGATCGCACCTGTGTCCAGTCCCAGCCGATACCGCCACCGAACTTCGAAAGAAGCGCCATCTCTTGGTAGGCATCGAAAATCCCTTCGATATTGTCAGGTGTAGAACCGATGTAGCAAGAGCTAAGCTGGTGGCGCGGCGTTCTGGCGTTCGAGAGTGTCGGAGTCGCCATCATCACTTCGAATTTGCTTATCATGTCGTAGAACTTGATAGCCCACTCCATTCTGTTCTCTTCACGCTGTGCTAGGAACATCGCTACGGCCATGAACATATGCTGCGGCAGCTCTATTGGGTTGGAATTTCGGTCTTTGATGATGTAGCGGTCGTACAACGTTTTGATACCAAGATACGTAAACTGTAAGTCGCGCTCCGGTTTTATGTGTTTATCGAGTTCATCGAGGTCGTAAAGGTCTTTGAGACCGGGGATGATGCGCCCCTCTTTCTCCCCTTTTTCGAAATACTTCCTCAAAGAGCAGTATCCGGTAAAACCGTTGACTTGGTGGTAAAGGTTGAACAAAAACAGTCTTGCCGCCACGAACGTCCAGTTGGGCGTGTCGATGTCTATTTTGTCCACCGCGGTTTTGATAAGCGTTTCTTGAATCTCTTTGGTCGTAATACCGTCGCGAAACTGAATCTGCGCGTCCACTTCAAGCTCGCTTTGGCTGACCCCATCAAGCCCTTTGACGGAAGCGGAAGTGTATTTTTGAATCTTCGTTATATCGAGCGGTTCGGTTCGACCGTTTCTTTTAATGACTGTTATCATCCATCTATCCTAAGGTAATGTGAAATATGTATGCCTTATTTTATGCAAATCGGTTAGCGAAACTAAGTTCGCTAGAAGTTATTGGATTCTATCTAAATTTACCAAAAAGATTGATTAAAAAAAACTCCAAAAAAGGAGTTTTTTTCAAAGTGTTACCGCTTGGTCATGGAAGGTATGTCGTAGTGATGTTTTCTCTGGGTTCTTTGCACTTGTCCGCCATTTCGGTGATGTTTTTCGCCGCTATCATGCAGTCGATGTAGCGCTGATTTTGTTCTATAACTTCAAGTACTTCTTCTTTTTCCTCCAAGTCCCATTCGTCGAAATCTTCGATATCTTCGAAGTTCGGATTTCTCGTAAGAACCCCTTTGTTGCAGTTGTTGGCATCTGCTACATCTTTTGCCGCGGTGAAACACCTTTTGGCATACTCGAGCACCTCTTTGTCTTTCAATGCCTGTGCATGCACGCTTGGATAGTACTTTTTCGTCCAGTGAGCAAAAAGCGGTCCTTCCTTGTATGTGCCGTCAGGTTGTTTGTACGTACATCCCCCTAACGACAAAACCGCAAAAGCGGTTATCGTCAAAACCGTTTTACGCTTCATCTCCAAAAACCCTTTTAAAGATAGCATCGACGTTTTTGGTGTAGTAGTCGTAGTTGAAACACTCGCGAATCTGCTCTTCGCTAAGCTTACTTCTAAGCTCTTCGTCGGCCAAAAGATGGTTGAGATACAACGACTCCCCTTTTTCGTTCACGGTCGGTTTCCCTTGCTGAATCTCCTCCCATACTTTCATGGCGTTTCTTTGGACGATTCTATACGCATCTTCGCGGCTCACACCCTGCTTAGGCAATTCAAGCAGTACCCTTTGCGAGAATACGAGACCACCCGTTAGGTTGAGGTTTTTCATCATGTTTTCCGGATACACCACGAGCTTGCTTATAACGCCGTTCATGCGGTGAAGCATAAAGTCGGTAGTTATGAACGCATCAGGCAACCAGAAACGCTCCGTCGAACTGTGAGAGATGTCGCGTTCATGCCAAAGCGCTACGTTTTCCATCGCCGGTGTCGCGTACGCTCTGATAATGCGCGCAAGCCCGGTAATGTTTTCGGTCAAGATAGGGTTTCGTTTATGTGGCATCGCCGAGCTTCCCTTTTGCCCTTTTGCGAAAAACTCTTCCGCTTCATACACTTCGGTTCTTTGAAAGTGGCGGATGTTGACCGCGAATTTTTCGACACTCGAAGCCAAAAGTGCGAGTGCCGTCGCAAGGCGTGCGTATCTGTCTCTTTGGATAACTTGGTTCGAAACGGGTGCCGGTTTTAGCCCCAAGTACTCACAAGTGAGCTCTTCAAGCTCTAGCGGTGCGTGAGCGAAGTTCCCCATAGCGCCACTTACCTGCCCTACGCTGATAACTTCTAACGTTTGTTCCAAGTTTTCGAGATGGCGTCTAAGTTCATCGTACCAAACGGCTAACACCAAACCAAACGTTATAGGCTCCCCATGAATACCGTGGCTTCTCCCCACCATCAAAGTCATTTTATGCTCTTGTGCTCTTTTTTTCACCGACTCCATAAGCATTTTGACATCTTCGATGATGAGTTGGAGGCTATCGCGCATTTGTAGCGCTACGGCGGTATCGATAGTGTCCGAACTTGTCATACCGTAGTGGAACCATCTACTTTCATCTCCAAGGCTTTCTGCTACGCTTGTAGTGAACGCTATGAGGTCGTGTCTGGTTACCGCTTCTATTTCGTCGATTCGCTCGACACTGAATGTCGCGTTTTCCACAATCTTTTTGGCGTCTTCATCGGGAATGAGCCCCAATTTGTTCCAAGCTTTCACAACCGCTTTTTCCACATCGAGCCAAGCTTGGTATTTCGCTTGCATCGTCCATTTGTTCTTCATCTCTTCACGAGCGTATCTTTCAACCATCTAACAACCTTTGTATGATATTCTTTCATAAAAGAATATCGAAATTCAATTTACAAATCGGTTAAAGGAGTTCACTTTGCCATTTATGCTAAAAAAACATTTCGCCAAAGAAAAAACCAAACTTTTTCTCTACCTTATGAAAGAGCTTGGTTGTACACAAAAAGAAGCCCAGCGTATGATTGCCAAAGGGAGAGTTTTTGTCGATGGCGAAGCGTTTGTAAAAACCGGAGGGTACGTCGAAGGAGCGTTCGAGGTCGTCGAGTTCGTTCCCGCTACTCGCGGTTTGGAGCCGATTATCGAAGAGCAACATTTTGTCGCGTACGACAAACCGACGGGAGTTCTGGTACATCCTCAAAACCGCCATACCGAATACACCATAATCGACGAGCTCAAACACCGCTACGGTAAAGATGCCAACATCACCCACCGTATCGACCAAGAAACAAGCGGCATCATCCTCTGTGCTACAAACAAACAAGCCGAGCGTGATATCAAGTCGCTTTTTGAAAATAGACAAATAGACAAATCCTACCTTGCCGTCGTGGCGGGCAAGCTCCAAAACCCTCTAATCATAGAAGAACCACTCCTTGTAACCAAACACCAAGCGACAAACCTCAAAACATTGGTTGTCGTCGATAAAAAAGGAAAACCCTCCAAAACCGAAATCGTTCCACTACGATATTTCGAACACATAGATGCTACACTGGTCGAAGCGAAGCCCCATACCGGTCGCCAACATCAAATACGTGTCCATTTGTTCCACGTGAAACACCCTATCATCGGTGATCCGGTTTATGGTCAGAGTGTTGAAAATATGGTCAAGTACTTCGATAGAAATTTAACGAAAGAAGAGCGGTTGAAAAACACACGCTCTACCCGCTTGCTTCTTCATGCCAATACCCTCTCTTTCGAACTCTACGGCAAAAACTACCATATTCAAAGTAAAGTCGATTTTGTGAACGAAGCTTTGAAAAGTATAGATTATGTTTCATGTGAAACACGGTAAAACTATCAAATGTGAATAAGTTGATACAACAAGAAAAAACATAGTCATAAATCACTTCAAACCCCTATATTAGGGGCTTTGTGAACTTTTTGATTAAGCGCGAATTTATATAAAAAAACTCTTAAATAGTAAAGAAATTTCAAACTTTTTTTCAATATATTCACAGTTAATATCAATGTGTGAATAAATAAGTAATGACGCATAAATAGTTTCATTTTTGGAATGGCTAAAGCCTATACTCTTGTTGAGCGTATTTAATCTGTGCCTTGAATACTCTAAAGATTTTTGTAAGAAAAGTAAGGTATGATTTCATTCATAGACGACCTCCCTGGAGTGTTGGTCGTCTTGTTTGTCAATCTTTCAACGCAGCCCAAATGAATCCACCGACACCGACAACCAATACGGCCAATATCAGTCCAACTTCAAATAAATCGACACCACTCATATACAACCTTGTATTTTTTTGCAATTATCCCGGATTTTGCATTAGAGTTTGATAAAAGATACGCCGATGCTTTGTGCAAGGGGCGTTTAGAGAATTTGCAGTGGCTACCTTTTTGGTAGTCCAAAAATTCTATGAATGTCCATTGTGCAAATGATCGATGTAGATTTACAAATTTCTAATGCAAAATCCGGGATTATACTCCTAAAGTCGTTACTTGTTCGTTTTCTCTTTGAGCTGACCGCATGCCGCGCTGATGTCTATCCCTTTGGAGTCGCGTATGGTGCATAAAACGCCATGCTTGGTCAAATACTCTTGAAAACGGTGCATATCTTCGTATGAGGGGCGTTTATAGTCGGTTCCGGGGTACGGATTGAAGTAGATAAGATTTACCTTCGCTTTGATACCGTGAAGGAGTTTTACAAGCTTTTTCGCGCTCTTTAAGTCATCGTTTTTATCTTTGATGACCAAATACTCGAACATCACCCTTTTTCTCGTATCTATCGGGTAGCGTTTCACCGCTTCGATGATAGAGTCGATATTGTGCGCTTTGTTCATGGGGATAAGCTCGGTTCTAAGCTCGTCATCGACCGCGTGCAACGAAATGGCTATGTGAACACCGAGATTCATCTCTCCAAGCTTGACTATTT
Source organism: Helicobacteraceae bacterium (assembly GCA_027038835.1). Classification (GTDB taxonomy): domain Bacteria; phylum Campylobacterota; class Campylobacteria; order Campylobacterales; family Sulfurimonadaceae; genus S012-15. The sequence continues at coordinate 71,219 of JALWGC010000002.1, forward strand.
TGTTCGAAAGCCCGCTTGTAGAGACGGTTTGTCGTTTTGCAGAAATGGCAAGACCGTCTTGATCTTTGAAAATCTCTATCGCTTTAGCGAGATTTTCCAGATTGTCAAGCGGTTCTCCCATCCCCATATAAACGATGTTAGTAACTCTGTTATGGGCGTGATTGTTGTCTTTTTTCAAACTAACGACTTGCGCGACGATTTCGCCGGGAGTCAAATCTCTTGTAAATCCCCCCTTTGCGGTCAAACAAAACGAGCATCCAACCTTGCACCCTACTTGTGTGGAAACGCAAACGGAATATTTCGCCTCATGCAGAAGCTTCCCTTCTTCGTCATACTCTTCATCTTTCATCTTCAACCAGACCGACTCCACCGTCTTGCCGTCTTGAAGCTCGAAAAGGTACTTGATAGTTCCGTCTTTCGAAACCTCTTTGTTGACGATTTTTAAAGGATTCACCACATAATCTCGGCTCAACTCCTCTTTAAGCGCTTTTGGCAGGTTCGCCATCTCTTCGAAACTTTCGACATAATGGTGATACACCCAGCCAAAAATCTGCTTCGCTCTAAACGGAGGCTTGACCACTTGTGCAAGCTCCTCCTTCGTCAAATCCATAATCGAGGGTTTCATATCATGTCCTTTTAGCCATGTAGGTTTCTAACAGCTCTTTGGCTTTTTTCGAGTTTTTCAAAAAATCTTCATGTGCGTTTTCGTCGGTGTAGTTCGTTACGCAAAACACCCCGCCGGCAGGTATGCCAAACTCTTTGGCAACCGAAAGAAAAGAGAAAAATTCCATATTCTCAAGCCCTATTCCAAAACGCAAAAAACGCTGTGAAAGCTGTTTGTTAGTCGTTATGTAGTTCGAAGAGTTGACGATAATCTCTTTTTTGTTTTGTGTGTTAGTCGTTACGACATTGTCGATGGGGGTGTAACACCCTTTTTCCAAAAAACAAAGTTCGATGTTAGCCGCGGTTTTACTCTCGACAATGTCGAAGATTTTCGCTTCACCGTAACTTCCGGCTGTTCCGACAAAAAGTAAAAATTCAGGGGGGTTCATCAAACATGCTCGAGTAAGATTGATGGCCATCTCCACCAATCCCACACCCATTGGAGTAGCGAAACTGAATGTTTCGTTATTACCGGCGCAAACTATCATAGTCGAACCGGTATGGAGTTTTCATGCAAATAATGTTTCAACTCCATGATGTCTATTTCTCTATAGTGAAAGATGCTCGCCGCAAGCGCTGCATCGGCACCCGCTTCGAAAGCTTCTTTTATATGTTCCATCGTTCCAGCACCTCCACTGGCGATTACCGGGACGTTCACCGCTTCGCTTATCTGCTTGGTTATATCGAGTTCGAATCCCGCTTTCGTTCCGTCGGTATCCATCGAGGTTAGCAGTATCTCCCCGCTTCCTCTATCGACTACCTCTTTCGCCCATTCAAGCGCATCTATGCCGGTATCGACCCGTCCTCCGTTTAAATAGACGTGATATTTCTCACCATGTTTTTTGACATCGATCGCGGTAACGATACACTGACTACCAAAGCGTTTCGCACCCTCGTCTATAAGTTCGGGTCGTTTTACCGCTGCCGAATTCACGCTCACTTTATCACACCCGACATTGAGTAGTTTGTAGATATCCTCGAGCTTACGGATACCACCGCCCACGGTAAGCGGTATGAACACCTCTTTTGCCACCTGCGCGACGATATCGACTATGGTATCTCGATTGTCACTCGAAGCGGTAATGTCCAAAAACGTCAATTCGTCCGCACCCTCTTCGTTGTATCTGCGCGCAACCTCTACCGGATCACCCGCATCGCGAAGCCCGACAAAATTCACACCCTTCACCACTCGCCCATCTTTTACATCCAAGCAAGGGATTATCCGTTTTGCGAAATAGTTTTTCATCCACACTCTCGATTTTTCTTTTTATTGTATCTGTTTTTCACTTATGATTCCATTTATACCTCCACCAATGTTTCACATGAAACATACTATTCAAAAAGAGACAGATCTATCACGACCAATCCACCTTTTCTATCCGCGACATAAGCTTTTGTGCCGTCACTCGAAAGGGTTACATCAAGAGCGTAACTTTCAGTGTCGAAATATGCATTTTGTTTAATATCGGAAGGATCGCTTACATCAAGTACTCGTAACCCATCCGTTTTATCCGCTATGTAGGCTTTCGCACCGTCTTTCGAGAGAGTGATGGCATAAGCATAACCTGTTGTATCGTAAGAACCTAACTCTTTTATATTAGCGGAATCGTTAACATCGAGTACGACCAAACCGTTGTTTCCATCCGCTACATACGCTTTCGTCTCGTCGTTCGAAAGAGCGACGTCGTATGCATATCCATATTCAAGAGGAAAGGAACCCAACTTGACTATATTTGTAGGAACACTTACATCAAGCACCAACAAACCGTTGTCATAATCAGCTATATAAGCTTTTTTACCATCCTTTGAGAGCGTAACACCGGTAGCGAAACTATCGCTATAGGAGCCAAGTTCCGTTATGTTTGTAGGATCATTCACATCCAAAACCACTAAACCTTTTTTGAAGTTTATAACATAAGCACGTTTCCCATCGTTTGAAAGAGCGACATCGTACGCATCCGTTACATCGAAAGAAAATGAAGAAATAGTACTTGGTTTTGCCGGCTCGCTGATATCTATAGCGACCAAACCGTTTTTGAAATCCGCCACATAAGCTACCGGCTCTTTATTTGAAAGAGCGACAGCACGTGCATAACCCTCGGTATCCAAAGAACCAAGCAAAGTCGGTTTTGCCGGATTGGTTACATCTATAGCTTTCAGTCCTCTACTGTAATCCGCTACATACGCTATTTTGTCGTCGTTCGATAGAGTAACACCATAAGCATACCCCTTCGTATCGTAAGTACTTAGTGTATTAGATTGCAGACGGCTTTTTATATCGACGATAACCAAACCGTTTCTATATCCTGCGACATAGGCTCTTTTTTCGTATTTCGAAAGAAGCACACCATATGCATACCCCCCAACATCGTATGAATATATTTTTGTCAAATTTTTAGAATCTTGCACATCTACAATCACAAGCCCGTTGCTATAATCCGCTACATATGCTTTTTTCCCATCTTGAGAGAGTACTACTGCATAAGCTTTTCCTGCCGTATTGTACAAACCGATCTTTTTTGGGTTTTTCACATCACTAACATCGACAGCCAGCAATCCGCTAAGAGAATTCGCTACATAAACCGTTTTGCCGTCTTTGGAGAGAACGATATCGGCTGCCGTATCGTTGGTATCGTACGAGCTTAGCTCCTTTATATCGGAAGTATCATTGATATCGAGTATCGTTATACCTTTTTTCCCGTTTGCCACATAAGCTTTTTTCCCATCTGTTGAAAGAATGATACTATGTACCGTTCCGTTCGTATCGTAAGCAGCCAGTTTCGTCATATTTTTCGGATCTTCGATATTGACTATTTCAAATCCTTCTTCACAATTTGGAATATATGCAATTTTTTGATCGCTCGATAGCGCTATCTTGTAACCAAAACGTGAATTGACGCATCCGTTGTTTGGAGCACTCATGCTGTATGTGCCTATAATATTTGGATTTTCGCTATCGTTGATATCGACTATCACCAAACTGTTATTGTTTTTTTGCATGTCGTATATGTATGCTTTCGAACCATCGGATGAAAGGGTGATACCGCTTGGAACACCCTCTTCAATAGAAAGTGAAGCAAGTTCTTTCGGATTTTCCAAATCATTGATATCCACTATCTTCAAACCAGTTTTGTCATCTAGAACATACGCTTTTTTCTCATCATCGGATACAGCGACACTGTAACAGTGGCCGCGAACGTCAAATGACGAGAAAATAGATGAAATATTCAAAGCGGGTATCCCTCCTCGATGCAAAACATCTCTTATCGATCGTATTCGGGAAAGATAAAAATATCTCAAATTAGACTGATCTTTTTGTGGATCGAAAGTAAGCATATCGTTTTGATCTATGACGGCATCGCCGTCGATATCCCCGATAACTTCTTTAATAGCTTTTTGCAACGTCGATTCGAAAGTACTTTTGTTGAAATCGTACTTCAATGCACGAGCCACTTTTTCATACACAAGTTCCGTCTCGTAAGATACGACAAAATTCTCTCCTGCACTTTTGAATGCACTCCCTTTTGCTATCGCCTTGATAGTACCGGTATTTTTTGTAGGAGCAAGGTCACGCTTGCCGTCATCGTCGGCATCCCAATCATCTCCACCTTTCACTTTGAAAAGATAGAAAGTATCGTCATCCAACGCACTAAAATGCATATCGAATTTTCCGGTCGTATCGAGCGTGAAACCACGTGTTGTCTTCTCCGTATATAAAAGAGTGGAAGTACCGTTGTCTTCTATCTTGTATATCGATACGTTCGCATCGGCAAGATTACCAAGCTTTGCAGTGGCATTCACCACTTTTTTCTCAGGTAAAGGGTTTCGATCCTCATTCGAAGAACCACCTCCGCCACCACATCCAACAAGAGCGAAAAGCACAAAAACTCCAACAAAATATCTAAAGTAAGACACCATTTTCCAGCCTTTATTATTTTTTGATAAAAAATAATATCAAAACAAAACTTAAAAATTATTCACATCGATTTCATTCACATGACAAAAGCCCCTATTATCACTATATATTTAACCTCGGTTTATGTATAACTTTAGTATTATTCACATAAAAAAGAGGTGCGAACAAAATATGAAAATAGCCAGTGAAGTTCTCGATATGCTCAAACAAGAGATACCCGATATCGAATACAACCGGTATGTCAAACAACTTCGGTACGACGCTAAATACTCAAACGACATGACTGCACTTTTTATCGCACCCAATCCTCTTGTAGCGAATTGGATAAAAAACAAATACACCAAAAAAATAGAGCACCTTTTCGAGGTCAAAGGGAAAAAAGTCGATGTGAAAATCATCGCCAAAAACGCCAAAGAAACCAAAGGGAAAACAAAAAAGAGTGAACAACCAAAAAAGGTGATCAACTCGATGCTCAACCCTTCCCATACGTTCGATAACTTCATGGTAGGAGGCTCCAACCAGTTCGCTTACGCCGCGGCAAAAAGCGTAAGTGAAAAGCCCGGAGAGGTCTATAATCCTCTTTTTATCTACGGCGGAGTGGGTCTGGGAAAAACCCACCTTATGCAAGCAGCGGGTAACGTACTGCAAAACCAAGGCAAAAACGTCATCTACACCACCGTCGAGCAGTTTCTCAACGACTTCTTGCGCCATGTCAGAAACCAGACGATGGAGCGGTTCAAGGAGAAATACCGCAACTGCGACGTTCTACTCATAGACGACATCCAGTTTCTCAGTAACAAAGACACCATCCAAGAGGAGTTTTTCCACACGTTCGAAGCGCTCAAAAACGACAAAAAGCAAATCATCCTCACAGCCGACAAACACCCAAAACAAATAGGCGGTCTTGAAAAAAGGCTCCAAAGCCGCTTCGAATGGGGACTCGTTGCCGACATTCAACCCCCTGAACTCGAAACCAAAATCGCCATTATCAAAAAGAAATGTGAAATCAACAAAGTCAAACTCAGCGACGATATAGTCAACTACATCGCTACCGTCATAGAGAGCAACGTACGGGAAATAGAAGGGATCCTCTCCAAACTCCATGCCTATTCGCAACTGATGCATGTCGATATAACGTTGGAATTCACCAAACAGATTCTCAAAGACCAAATCCAAGAAAACCGAGCCAACCTCACTCTCGATACCATCACCAAAACCGTCGCCAAAGAGCTCAACATCAAACCAAGCGAAATAAAAAGTAAAAGCAGAAGCAAAAACATCGTTTACGCCCGCCGCATCGCCATTTACCTTTGCCGAGAACTCACCCAAAACACCATGCCCCAACTCGCACAGTATTTCGGCATGAAAGACCACACCGCCATCAGCCATATGCTCAAAAAGATCAACGAGCTCATCCAAAACGACGAAGATTTCAAAACAAAAATCGAAGAACTGACAAATAAACTCACATCCTCTTCGCAAATATAGAAAAAAAAGATATAATTTCCAAAGTGAATAGGTGTGAACGGGGAAAAAGGTTTCATTCACATGCCAAAAGCCCGCTTGTCGGGTACTTGGATGAACATTTCACATATTCAACTCCCCCTACTACTACCTACTAAAAATATAATATATAAACGGGGTTCGAAATGAAAGCGACCATTGAAAAAAGTGTACTCGAAAACATCCTCATCCATGCAATACCTTTTTTGGAGAAAAAAGACACTTCCCAAATCACCTCCCACATCTATCTTGAAGCGACATCCAACACACTGCTTCTCAAAGCCACCGACTACGACATAGGCTTCAAAGTGGAGATACAAAACGTCCAGATAGAAGAGGAGGGAAAAGCTACCGCAAACGGAAGAAAACTACTCGATATTATCAAAATACTCAAAAACACCACCCTTACACTCGAACTACACAACGACACCCTTTATATAAAACAAGGAAATTCCAAATTCAAACTCCCCTCTTTTACTCCGGAAGAGTTCCCGAGTTTCCCTTCACACGAAAACAAACCAAGTCTTACTATCAATTCGCAACAACTTATAGATTCGCTTAAAAAAATAACCCCATCGATAGATACCAACAACCCGAAATTCGAACTAAACGGCGCTTTGATAGATATCAAAGAACAAAGTATCAATTTCGTCTCCACCGACACGAGACGTTTGGCTATAGTCACACTCCAAAACGACCGGCACAACGAAACCCTCTCCGTTATCATCCCTAAAAAAGCGATAGTCGAAATACAAAAACTCTTTTTTGACGATATCTCCATCTATTACGATGAAACCTATTTGATGATCCTCTCATCCCAGTACACTTTCTTTACCAAACTCATCAACGGTAAATTTCCCGAATATGGCCGTATCATCCCAAAAGAGACGAAAAACAACCTCCTTTTACCCAAAAAAGAGATTATCGAAGCGCTCAAACAGATAACCACCGTTTCCAATGACGTCAAGCTTACCTTCCTACCGCAAACGATTCTGTTCGAATCTCTAAGCGATGACAACAACGAAGCCAAAACGGAGCTTCCTTACATGACCGATTTCGACGACGAATTCGTTTTGGCGGTAAACAGCAGATACATTCTCGATTTTCTCGCCAATATCGACACGCCGGAATTTGTCATGGGGCTTAACGACTCCAATCAACCTTTCATTTTAGAAGAAACGAATTTCAAAACGGTGATTATGCCTATTGTTATCTAAACTACGTATAGTGTCGTTCATTGTCGTATTTTCCCTCGATTTATGGGGATACGACGTTTTAAAACCGATAGAAGAAGATATTTTCAAAGAGTATAAAACCTACTCTTTGACAAGAAACTACCACCCTCTATGCACTTTAAACAATGTCGATTACAAAAAAGAAAACGTTTTTCTCAATGCTAAACTCGACCAAAGAGAAAGAAAGCTTTTTGAAGATACCGCTTATTTGCAAGTGTTCATGGTAGGCACTATCGGTGTGCTTTACATGATGCCAAAATCGGTAACGAACTGGGAAGATGAAGATATCTCTTTACAGGAAAAGTGGAAACAACACATAAAAAACGGGCCGGTTTGGGACGAAGATGATTTCGCTATCAACTACATCGGTCATCCCGTTTCGGGTGCGTGGTACTACATGATCGCCAGAGAAGACGGCTTTAACCCCTTGGAGTCGTTTGCCTACTCTTTCGTGCTTTCAACTTTCTTTTGGGAGTACGGCTACGAAGCGGTAGCGGAAATCCCCTCTATCCAAGACCTTATTTTCACCCCTACGCTTGGAGCGGTCATGGGGGAGGGGTTTTGGTATTTACAATGCAGTCTGGATAAAAACGGAGGAGTTATCTTGGGTTCGAAGATTTTAGGAAACGTAGCGTATTTTTTTCTCAATCCCATCAAACGGATAACCTCTTCTCTTGATAGCTATTTCGATGTTTCCATGCGGTTTCGTTACGAGGTATTCACCTCCCCTGCTTTAACACAGGTAAGCCCGATGCTTAAAAATATCGACTATGTCCCATCACACTACGGTTTCATACTAGATATAGATTTTTAGAATCTGTAAGAAAAATACAACGAGCCGTAATGGTGGTAGTAGCTTTGGGTTTTGAACTTTTTGGTCGAAAAAGTGCGCAGATAATCGATGCTAAATCTTTTGTAACGGCAACTTGCACTAAAACCCCCTTTTGCCACTATTGTGTTCTTTTTTACGCTAACGCTATCTTTGAGAGTGTTTCCATCTAAAAATATATCGCGCAGTACGACCGAAGTTTCCATCCACACTCCAAAAGTGAGAGCGTATTTCTGTTTTAGATGGGTGTCGCTTATGGGTAGATTCGGATAACCCCTGTAGTCGATTCTTCTTTGGGCGAAATCCTTTGGTGTATTCCACCCTACTCTATAATACACCCCTGTAACCCCTTTTACCGAGGCATTACCGAGGTTCGCCCCGGCATAACGAACCAAACTCGAGCGATTTCCAAACCAAGGTCGTATCGGGGTGTAATCTCTGCGTTCATAGTTGAGCTGAAGAATCGGTTCGTCTCTTATCTGTTTATCCCATCCTAAAGGTTCATGTGCACCGATGAGGGAGTGGATGAACTTTTGTACCTGTTCCATCTTCGCAGAAGGCCCGACGATACCAAGTTGAAGATTGAAAGAATCGAGAGTATCGCCTCGAACTACATGATACCCCGCTCCTGCGTACATATATCCGGCATAGGGGCGCTCTTTAGAAAAATCTTTATCTTCTTCGTCGAAATCGTTTGGAGTGAACATTTGATGTGCGAAACTAAAAGAGACGTAACTGTTTTTTTCATACACGAAAAGTGCTCCGATTTCACTACCGTAGGTGTAGTCCCTGTCGGTTCTCCAGTCCGCATCGTTTTCGATCACGTAATAAAAATCTTTCATGTCCCATTGTTTTGCAATGAGCGCGCCGCAAAACGTCAGCAGAAGGAGAAAAAATCTCATATTTACCCTTTTTTCATAGATTGTGAGATAATACCACAAAAAATTTTAAATCCTCTTTGTGCAAAATGACACAAAAAGCCTTTTTTTATCAAAAATTGGATAAAATAAAGCACTTTTCTACTATTGGAGCATTCAATGCAAGAGCAAAATTACGGCGCTAGCAACATCAAAGTCCTCAAAGGGCTCGAAGCGGTTCGAAAACGACCGGGGATGTATATAGGCGATACCGGTCATAGAGGGTTACACCATCTTGTTTACGAAGTGATCGACAACTCGATCGATGAAGCGATGGCGGGGTATTGTGACACCATCAGCGTGACACTTACGAAAAAAGGGACATGTATCATCAGCGACAACGGTCGGGGTATCCCAACCGATATGCACCCCACCGAGGGTGTAAGTGCGGCGACTGTCGTTTTGACCGTTTTGCATGCCGGCGGTAAGTTCGATAAAGATACCTACAAAGTGTCCGGTGGTCTGCATGGTGTGGGTGTATCTGTCGTCAACGCGCTTTCGGACGAGTTGCACATGACGATCTACCGCGATGGAAAAATCCATGAACAATCGTTCAAAAAAGGGATTCCTACGGGACCGCTCGAGATAACCGGAACGACGCGAAAAACCGGAACCACCATCGAGTTCGCACCCGATCCGTCCATCTTCACCGAAACGACGACGTTCGATTACGACTACCTCGCAAAACGTTTCAAAGAGTTGGCGTATCTCAATCCGCAAATCAAGATTATCTTCAAAGACGAGCGCGACGGTAAAAAAGAGGAGTACCACTTCGAAGGGGGAATCAGCCAGTTCGTTACCGATTTGAACAAAAAACAGGCATTGACCAAAGTGTTCGAATTCAACGGCAAAGCCGAAGATGTGGAGTTCGACATAGCGTTTATGTACTGCGATGCGTACGATGAAAAACTCTACAGTTTCGTCAACAACATCCGCACCCCTAACGGCGGAACGCATGAAGCGGGATTTCGAGCCGGTTTGACGCGTGTTATTTCCAACTACAACTCCCAAAACGGCAACGCCAAGGAAAAAGATGTAAAAATCAGCGGTGAAGATGTCAAAGAGGGGCTTATCGCGATTGTAAGCGCGAGAGTTCCAGAACCGCAATTCGAAGGGCAAACGAAAGGGAAACTCGGTAACACCTACGTTCGACCCCTTATCCAAAAAGCGACCTACGAGCAGCTTAGCAAATATTTCGAAGAAAACCCCATAGAAGCCAAAGCAATCGTCCAAAAGGCGCTGATGGCGGCGCGTGGACGCGAAGCGGCGAAAAAAGCGCGTGAACTCACTCGCCGAAAAGACTCCATGAGCGTGGGAACCCTTCCGGGGAAACTGGCAGATTGCCAAAGCAAAGACGCTTCTATCTGTGAACTTTACCTTGTGGAGGGAGATTCCGCGGGAGGTTCTGCGAAGATGGGGCGCGATCGTGTATTCCAAGCGATTTTGCCGCTAAAAGGGAAGATTCTCAACGTCGAAAAAGCACGACTTGAGAAGATACTCAAATCAGACGAGATTACCAACATGATCACCGCGATGGGGTGTGGAGTAGGGGAGGAGTACAACGAAGAGAAACTCCGTTACCACAAAATCATCATCATGACCGATGCCGACGTGGACGGTAGCCATATCCAGACACTTCTTTTGACTTTCTTTTTCAGGTATTTCCGAGATATCGTCGAAAAAGGGTATCTCTACCTTGCGCAACCGCCGCTTTATCGCTACAAAAAGAACAAAACGGAGCTTTATTTCAAAGACGACAGAGCGCTTAACGACTATCTCATAGAAAACGGCGTGGATGTTTTGGAAGTGGAGGGGATAGGCAGAAACGACCTTGTCGCGTTTTTCAAGATGGTCGATCATTACAAACACTCTCTCGATGCGCTCGAGCGACGCTATTCGCTTGTGAAGCTTATCCGTTATTTCATAGAAAATCCGGATGTCGTCGGACTTCCAAACGAAGAATTGATGAAAAAAGTGGAAGCGTTTTTGGAGTCTATCGGCAACAACATTTTGACCAAGCGTGTCAGCGAAGAGGAGATACACCTCTTCGTTCAAACCGAAAACGGTATGGAGGAGCTCCATATCAACGACGAGCTTTTCGCAGCGCCCCATTTCAACGAAGCGAGCTTTGTTTACAACAAAATAAAAGAGTGGGACGTAGCGCTTGATATCGACATTCTCGAAGCGCTTCAAAAAGTGATAGAAAACGCCAAAAAAGGTGCTTACATCCAGCGTTACAAAGGGCTTGGTGAGATGAACCCCGAACAACTTTGGGAGACCACGATGGCTCCGGAAAACCGTGTACTTTTGCAAGTGAGCATAGACGATGCCGAAGCGGCGTCGGATGCGTTCACCCTCTTTATGGGTGATGAAGTGGAACCAAGAAGAAACTTCATCGAAACGCATGCAAAAGACGTGAAACACCTCGATATCTAACATATGCTGCTTCCAGAAAAAAAAGAAAGAGAGTATCGGTTTCGGTTGGCCCTGCGGATGGGGCTACCCATCTTCGGGCTAATTTTGGTGCTTGTTTTTACGACACTAATCAACAATCACGAAAATCTCACACTGGCATTTTATATCGAATCGCTTCTTTTGTTGTTTGTCAGTGTCTATTTCATTCTCTTTCTTATCTATAAAGGTTTTGACGTAGCTATAACCGATCCGGTCAGTAAAACGTTTACTAGGGAGTATTTGAAGAGCTATATAAATGAGGAGATAAAGAGGAAAAAACGCTGCAGCCTTATTCTTATCGGTATCGACAATATTTCCGATATCAATACCCTCTACGGGATTAAAAACGGAGATAAAGTGCTTCGTCGCGTAGCACAATGGATAAGTGATTATATTCAAGAACAGGGTTTTAGCGATTTTCCGATAGGGCGGATAAAAGGGGGCGATTTTATCATCTGCCTCGAGGGGGATATGCAGGAATACAAAACCATCATTGAGCTTTTGTGTCTTAAAGGGGACGAATTCAAAGTCGATAATATCGAAGTGAGTCTTTCATGTGCTATCGTCGATACTTCGCTGACGAAAAATCTCGACCACCTCTACGATATGCTTTTTGAACAGCAAGAGCGTAACAGATACAAGAAAGGGTTCGATATAGAATCGATAGACCCTAACGAACTCGAAACACTCGTTATAGATGCCATAGAGAACCGTTCACTGGCGATAGCCTCCCAAAAGGTGTACGACAAAGAGAGAAACGAAGCGTTTGCGGAACTCTTCGTGCGCATCAAAGCGAGCAACGGACGTTTTATCCATCAGAAAAAGTACATAAAAGTGATCAACAAACTAGGTCTTACCATCAAGTTCGACACCGTACTAGTAGAGATGATAGTGGAGAACATCGAAAAGTTCTCCTGCAAAAAAGTCGCCGTTTTGATAAACTCCACCTCTTTAAGAGAACACGATTTTTTCAAAAAATTGGAACTTTTGCTCGGTGGGAAAAAAGAGATCGCCAATCGGCTCGTTTTTCTTTTTAGCGAAAACGAATTCTATGCAAAAACACAACGTTTCAACGCTATCTTGCAATCATACAGAAAACTCGGCATAGAGCTGTGCATCGACAGGCTTGGGGGGATACACAGCAGTTTTTTGTACCTGCGCGACCTCGATGTCGATATGGTGCGTTTTGAGAGTTCCTATACAAAAGAGGAGTATTTCAAAATACGCAAGGAGATTGTCAAAGGGTGTGGATACATAGCGCATACCAAAGGTGTCAAAACTTGGGTGAAAATGATAGAAACGAAAGAGCAGTACGAACTCGCAAAAGCGATAGATATCGATTATATACAGGGTAAATACCTATCACAATTACAAGAGGAGCATTTATGAGATACGGAGAAAAAGAGATAGCCGAATTCGATATCGAGAAAGACCTCGAGATATGGCCCAACAAGTTCGAAAGGGATTACGTTATCAAAATCACCTTGCCGGAGTTTAGTTGTTTGTGCCCAAGAAGCGGGTATCCCGACTTCGCGACGATATACCTCGAATATACTCCAGACAAATGGGTCGTCGAACTCAAAGCGATAAAACTCTACATCAACAGCTTTCGAGATAAACACATATCACATGAAGAGAGTGCCAATGTGATCTACGAAACGCTGCAAAACAAATTAAAACCTAAATATATGAAAATAATTGCCGATTTTAATCCACGCGGAAACGTTCATACCGTTATCGAAATCGATAGCGAAAAAGTGGAGAAAAAAGGGTAGAGATGTTAGGAAAACTTTTCGGTGAGAAAACGAAAGAGGAGACGGACCCTCTCAAAGAGAAAATCTCCCAGATGAATCTTACCGATTTGACTTTGTACGTCAAAGAGAGATACCAAGGGTTGGAGTTTAGCGAAGAGGGGCTTGTGGAGGTTTTACGAAGAATACTTTCGAAAGTCAACGACAAACGCTATTTTCTCGATAAAAGCGACAACGACGCCAAACTCAAAAAAGGGTTCGAGCTCGTACTTGCATGTGCTAAAAGCAACAAGATAACGATGAAAGGGATAGAACTTATAGCCGAGTTCATCAAGTTATACGAATCGCTTATCAAAGAGTACGACAAAAAACACAAAGATATCTATTATGATCGTTTGCTCAAGTCGATAGACACGGCGATGGGAATCGTCGAAGCCAAAGTGGCGCTCAAGAACAAAATGAGCATTCTCGATTAGAGGTTTTTGGCTGTTTTTAAGATGATAACGTCGTCTATCTTTTCCCCTTTTAGCTGCATTTCATAAAGGGTTTCGAGGATTTTTTTGAATTTTTTACTTGGCTCAAACCCCAAAGCCAACAGCTTTTTCCCATCTACAAGAGGCTTTATACCGGCTTCTAAAACACCTAAACGTTTCGCTTTGTCCGCAAACGTTTTGCATTTGGCATCGTTTGAAAAACAATCTACAAGTATGAGCGCATCGCTTATTTTCACCTCCGTAGCGAGAACTTTCACATCGAAATCCTCGTATCCGTTTTGACAAAGTGTTATGATGCGCTTTGAACCCTTTAGAAGAGTTTCTGCTTTTTGCAAAAGTTTCTTATCGTGTGTGAAACGCCGTAGATACGAAATCGGCTCATTCAAGTGAAATACGAGCGCGGCGAAATAAAAAACCGGCTTGTCGATACTTTTTTTCGCAAGGGTATCGAGCGCGTTTAGAGTTTGTTCGAAGCGGTTTTGTGGAAGTAAAAAGAGTTCTTTGAAGAAAAACTCCTCTTGGAGCTTTTGCAAGAGTCTAAACGCTATGGATGGTTTTTTCGCTTTATGGAAGAGTTTTTCCATCTCACCGTAGATTCGCTCTTTTGGCAATTCGTTTAACATTCCATCAGCTACCATCGAAGCGCAAAGGGAGAAAAGCTCCTTGTCAAAACGCATCTCAAAACGTGCCGCGAACACGACTCCCCGTAAAACCCGAAGGGGGTCTTGTGTGAATGTCGTCGCATCGACGGCGCGAAGGGTTTTTGTTTGTAAATCTTCCAAACCGCCGAAGCAATCGAGCAGCTTTCTTTCCATTACATCAAGACCGAGTGCGTTTATGCTAAAATCTCTACGCCTTGCGGCTTCTTTGAACGTTATATTTTTTTTATGAGAGACGGCAAACCCTTTATGACCGCTATCTATCTTGGTTTCTGTGCGGGGCAATGAGAAGTCGCATTCGAAGCCGTCGACGGTTATTTTACATACACCGAAGCTTTTTCCCACTTCCACCGTTTTTCCAAAAGGGGAGAGAAGATTTTTTAGCTTTTCGTAAGAGTCTATGTTGTACACTTCCACGTCGATATCTTTGAGATGTTCTATCGATAGAAGCGTATCGCGTACAAAACCGCCGACAACGATCGGTTTGACCCCATTTTTATTTAGGTATTCAAATATTTTCATCAAATTATTTGGAAAATCAAATTTTACCTTTTTTCCATCGTATCGTGTAAAAGTGAAATCGTTATTTATTTGGATTTCCAAATAATTCCTCCACGTATATTTGATTTTTAATCATTTTGGTTTTATGCCTTCGCTTACCATTCGAACACAAATAGGATTATAACCATAATTTAGATATAATTCCAAAAAAATTTCTCCCGTAATTTTGGAGAAGAGTCAAGGAAACACATTGCAAAAGATCAGAAATATAGCCGTTATCGCTCACGTTGACCACGGGAAAACGACACTCGTTGACGGTTTGTTGGAGCAATCAGGTACGTTTGGAGAGCATGAACAGCACGATGAGCGTGCTATGGACTCCAATGCACTTGAAAAAGAAAGAGGGATCACCATCCTTTCCAAAAACACCGCCATTCGCTACAAAGATTACAAAATCAACATCATAGACACTCCGGGGCACGCCGATTTCGGTGGAGAAGTGGAACGGGTACTCAAGATGGTTGACGGCGTATTGGTACTTGTCGATGCGTACGAAGGGGTTATGCCGCAAACGAAATTCGTCGTCAAAAAGATGCTGCAGCTTGGTAAAAAGCCGATTGTCGTCGTGAACAAGATAGACAAACCTTCAGCGGAACCCGATCGCGTGGTGGATGAGATGTTCGACCTTTTCGCGGCGATGGACGCCGATGAAGACCAACTCGATTTTCCCGTTATCTACGCCGCGGCGCGCGATGGGATAGCGAAGATGGACATGGCGGACGAAGACGGTAATTTCGAGTGTATTTTCGAAACTATTATTAACGAAGTTCCAGAGCCCGAAGGCTCGAGTGAAAATCCGTTCCAAGCGCAGATATTCACACTCGATTACGACAACTACGTCGGAAAGATAGGGATTGCGAGAATCTTCAACGGAAAAGTGAAAAAAGGGGAGCAAGTGATGCTCGCCAAAGCCGACGGCGAGATGGTCAAAGGGAAAATCTCCAAACTTATCGGTTTTCACGGTCTAAACAGAATGGAGATCGACGAAGCGGAAGCGGGGGATATCGTCGCGTTTGCGGGTTTTGAGACAATCGATGTTGGAGACACCCTTTGTGATCCAGAACACCCTGAAGCGCTCGATCCGCTCCATATAGAAGAGCCGACTTTGACGGTCGTTTTTAGCGTCAACGACTCGCCGCTTGCCGGACAAGAAGGAAAACACGTAACTGCCAACAAGCTCAAAGACCGCCTCGAAGCGGAGATGCAGACAAACGTCGCTATGAAACTGGAAACGATAGGCGAGGGGAAATTCAAAGTCTCAGGTCGCGGCGAGCTGCAAATCACCGTTTTGGCAGAGAACATGCGCCGCGAGGGGTATGAGTTCGGTATCAGCCGTCCTGAAGTTATCGTCAAAGAGATCGAGGGTGTGAAGTGTGAACCGTTTGAGCACCTCGTCATCGACGTTCCCGAAGAATTAAGCGGTACGGTTATCGAGCGACTCGGTAAACGTAAAGCGGAGATGAAGTCGATGGTACCGATGGGGCAAGGGTTTCAGCGAATCGAATTTGAAATCCCGGCTCGCGCGCTTATAGGGTTTAGAGGGCAGTTTTTGACCGATACCAAAGGGGAGGGGGTGATGAACCACTCCTTTTTGGAGTTCCGTCCATACAGTGGTAGTGTCGAGAGCAGAAGTTACGGTGCGCTTATCTCCATGGCGGACGGTGAAGCACTCGCATATGCACTTTACAACCTGCAAGACCGCGGGGTGCTCTTTATCAAGCCGCAGACGAAAGTTTATGAGGGGATGATAGTAGGGGAGCATTCACGTAGCAACGACCTTGTCGTCAACCCTATTAAAGGGAAACAACAAAGCAACGTCAGAAGTTCCGGTGCGGACGATGCCATCAAACTTGTTCCGCCGCGCGATATGAGTTTGGAACGTGCACTGGAGTGGATAGAAGACGACGAGCTTTTGGAAGTAACGCCTGAAAATATCCGAATCCGTAAAAAATTCCTCAAAGAACACGAAAGAAAAAGAGCCTCACGCAAGTAGGGCTTTTTAAAATCCGGGTTAAAAGTAGTAGTTCAGATTCACTTTGTAGAGATTCTCGGACGAATCTCTACGAAACTCCTCTTGATACCTTTGTTTGTAACTATAGCTCAATTTACACGCGATATTTTGTCGTAACCGAAACGTTTGGGTAAAACGAACGATATTTTGCACTTTGTTGTTGTCGTAGTAACGTAAGTTATATTCCGCAAAAGTGTTCCAAGACTCGCTCCATTTCTCCAAAGAAGCGCCAAGACTCACTTCCGCTCCGAATTTTCCCTCTTTGGAATCGTAGATGAAAAGATTGGTGAGCAAATACGCAAAACCGTAGTCGTTGCCTACACTGCTTCCTATGCCTCCATGGAGTAGAAACCGGCTTTTGTTCTCTTGGCTGTCGGTGTCCCATCCAAGAGAAAGATTCCATGAAAACGGCGTGAAAAAGCGGTCTATGGGAGTGATCGATACGGCGCGAAAAAGGTAGGCTTTTTCGAAACGGAACCGTTTTTGGCTCAAAGAAAGCTCGAAACTGCCAAACTCTATTTGCGTTCCTTGTAAAAAACCGTAAGAAGAATCGGTAACGTCGTGGTAAGCGGGGCGAAAATCGACAAATACCGCTTTATCACCCGTTATCGTTCCTACACCTGCGCCGATGCGCGCGGCTCTGTGCCCATCAAGCGGGTTTGGCGGCCGTTTTGGGAGGACTCTGTCTTTTTTTCCGAGTTTGGCACGCGCAGAGGTCAGGGCATGAAAAAGTTCCAAATAGCGTTTTTTTCCAACCTCTTTGCTTTGGTAGCGGTATTGCAACAGTTCGACGGCTGCTTGGAGGATATAGCGTTTTTGTTTCGGTGGTAATGTAGTTTTTGCAAGCTCTTTGGCATCGATCTCCCCTTTTGCGAGTTTTTTGACAAGAGCGCTTTCTTCGTAGCCAAGAACACTCTCGTAGGCTAAAATCTTGCTTCTTCGCGAGGGGCGGTAGGAACAACTCTTTATCATCCCCGCTTCTTTGACCGCCTCGACACTCTCAAGAGGAATGACCTGATAGGTGAAATAATCGCGTATATGTGCCGATGGGCGCGCGGCTTCGAGCAACCACAACATTTCGTATGAACAGTTGTTCGTAAAGAAATAGTAGGTGATGTCGGCGTCTTTTATCTCCCATGCGTGCTCCAAAAGTCGAATGCTCTCCTCCTTGGTAAGATTAAGGTCGTATTCCCAGATATCTCTGTTTTCGACCTCTCTGTACTCTTTGAGTTTGTCGTAGTAGGGAAGGAGGGAGTATTTGCCGCTATAACCCCCAAAAAGCCCCTTGATGGCGAAAACGAGACCGTTCTCTTTGGTTTGGTCGGCGGAGGCGGCGTAGTTTATCGCGTAGGAGAGGAGCTTGGAGTCGTATGAAGAGTTGATACGCAAAAAAGTATGCCCGAACATCGAAGCGGGGGAGTTGATGTGGGCGGAGGGAAAAACGAGCGTTACGGAGGTGGGATCGAGCCGCTTGAAGACCTTTTGGTAGTTTTTGCAAGTCGCTTTTGGGAGGTTTTGAAGACCAAGCTCTTTTTTCAAAAAACGCACTCTAGCGGGATAGCGGCAAATAGCCGATTTCGAGTCGGGTGGAGTTTTTTCATAAAGCGCTTTTATTGTAGCTACAAGCTCTTTTTTTGGGGAGTGATACCCCTCTTTTGAGAGAAAGAACGGGTCGGTCTTGGTGATTTCGCTTTTGCTACCCTCATAAT
Source organism: Helicobacteraceae bacterium (assembly GCA_027038835.1). Classification (GTDB taxonomy): domain Bacteria; phylum Campylobacterota; class Campylobacteria; order Campylobacterales; family Sulfurimonadaceae; genus S012-15. Next base: position 89,921 of record JALWGC010000002.1, read on the forward strand.
GGAGTAGAATTTTCCAATATCTTGTTTCGTAGAGTTTTTTCTTCTCGGCTTTTGCGATGTAGTCATCGACCGTATCTGCAAACAAAAAACTATAAGAAAGAAGAATAGGTAGAAGTAAACTTTTTATGAAAAGTCCCTTGGAGTGCGGTTGCGTACCGGGAAAATCCCGATACTACAGCGCCGTTTTGGCGACATTGTCCAAAACGTCGTTCATCTCTACGTTTTGGCTTGTGTAGATTTTGTTGTAGTTGGCTTGCAGTGCACTTGCGAAAGCCTCTTTATCCTCTATCTTGAGAAGTTCTGCGAGCGTATCGACCGATTCACCGCCTCCCATGGCTATCTCTTTTGCAAGGGTGTCCATATTTGCCGCTACGAACTCCGCCGCTCTTTCGTTAAGGACGAGTTTGGTTTTCTTACATCCCGAAGTCCCGGAAGTGATACCGAACGTCTGGTTCCAAAACGTCATATTCGTCGTTGTTTGGAGTGCGAGCATCACCGCCGTCGAGTCGTCTTTGATGATAACCGATCCAAGACCACAACCTGTTTGGTTGTTTGGAGTCGCCGATGCGACCAAAGAGAGTGTAGCGACTGCCGCCAAGCTGATAAGTAGTTTTTTCATATCCGCTTCCTTTTGTTGAAATTATTTATGCCTCATTACTTAATTATATGGGAAGTTTTCTTAATATGGACTAAAAAGATGGTATAATCGGAAGTTATTTGCCTTAAAGGAAACAGGGATGGAGTTGCAATACGTTGGACCAAAACCGATAGTCGATCGATACGGTGTGAGCTTCGATAAGAACGAACCCGATCGTTATGTTTATCTCTATGCGACGATGGAGCTTATCTATTTCATTCAAGAGTGTCATCAAGAGCGTTGCGACGGCGTCGTTGACTTGACGGGTTACGAGCGTAAAAAAATAGACGATGGGAAACTCAACGAATATGTCGTGAAATTCTGCTCCGACAAGATGGAAACGCTTTTGGAGAAAAACGACGAAAACCTTCAAGAGCTTATAGAAAATTATAGATCCGATGTCAAGAACAACGATTCGCTCGAAGCGGACGAAAAAGCGGCTTGGCTTGGAAATATCGATATCATGCGCGATTATTATCGGCAGTTCGTTAAAAACGAGCTTGTTTACGAGTGCCTTTTGGAAAAACTCGCCGACGAGATAGCCAAGCGCAAAATCGAAGAGATACGCTTTCCTCTTGGAAACAACTACGGGTATGTGTTTTCCTACCTCAGACAGGTACTCTTAGAGCATAAACCGCCGCTCGATGCGACTTTGCAAGTAGAAGCCAAAGAGGGAAGAACGCTTGGGCACTTTAGCGTTTACCACCCCAAAAAGCTTATGTAGTTTCTATCTCCATAAGTGAAACGAGCGCTTCGACGCTTTTTTTGAATTCGACGCTTTCGTTGGCGTCTTGCATCAAGAACGCTTCCATTTTCTCTTTTTTCTCTATCGCTTCGTCGAGTTCGCTGTCGCTTCCTTTGATGTAAGCTCCTATGCGAATAAGCATTTCGTTCTCTTTCAAGAGTGTGTAGAGGCGGCGGAACTTCCTTGCGGCTTTTTCGTGTTCTTTGGAGATGATGTCGTTCATAACACGTGATGCGGAGTTGAGAATGTGTACGGGCGGATAGATACCAAAATCGGTCAGCTCGCGTGAGAGCACGATGTGCCCATCGAGGATGGAGCGGGACTGGTCGGCGATAGGATCGCTCATATCGTCGCCTTCTATAAGGACGGTGAAAAACGCCGTTATGCTCCCTTTTCCCTCCTCTTTTCCGGCACGCTCCATCAGTTGCGGTAAGAGAGTGAGCGAGCTTGGCGGGTAACCCTTGGAAGTAGGGGGTTCGCCAAGTGCCAGCCCTATTTCACGTTGTGCCATCGCGAAACGGGTAACGGAATCCATGATAAAAAGCACGTCTTTGCCTTGGTCTTTGAAATACTCCGCAACGCTCATGGCACTAAAAGCACCGTATTTGCGCATAAGCGGACTGTCGTCGCTTGTCGCTACGACGATGACGGTATTTGTCAAATCTCCCCCGAGGTTCTTTTCTATGAACTCCGGTACTTCACGCCCCCGCTCACCTATGAGCGCGACCACTTTGATAGGTGCTTGGCTACCGCGAACGATCATCCCCATCAATGTCGATTTCCCAACACCGCTTCCGGCAAAAATGCCGAGTTTTTGCCCTTTGCCGCATGTGAGCAAACCGTCGATACTCTTTACGCCTACGGAGAACACTTCGTCTATCATCCCCCGTTTCATCGCTTCGATGGGGGGTTTGATGATGGGCTGTTTTTGGGTTGTTTCTATAACCCCTTTGCCGTCAACAGCTCGCATGAACGGATCGACCACGCGCCCAAGGAGCGCTTTGCCTACGGGTATGGTCAGTCCGCTTTGATCCAAAAAGACGTTATCGCCCGTTTTTAGCCCTTCGACGAAACTAAAAGGGGTGATGTAGAACTCGCGTCCGACAAGTTCGGTTACCATACCCACGGTTTCTTGCTCGGTGTCTTTGGAGACTATGCGCACCATATCTCCGATCCCTACTTTCAGTCCGCTGGCGATGATGAGAGTGGCGTTTATCTTCGTAATCTCCCCAAAGGGGATGGAGAGCTGTTTCTTGGAGAGTTTTTTGGAGATGTCAAGAAGGCTAATATCTCGCTCCTGATGGGGAGTTTATAAGGGAGAAAAACTCCGCTCTGGTTTTTTCGTCTTTTTTGAAAAGGCCGCGTAGAGCCGATGAGGTAGTTGTGGAGTTGATCTTCTCCACACCGCGCATCTCCATACACATATGGCGCGCTTGAAGGACGACTGCGACCCCTTTTGGGGTAATCGTTTCCATTATCGCATCGGCGATCTGTTCGGTGAGCTGCTCTTGAATCTGCATCCGTCTGGCGAACACGTCCACTACGCGCGGGATTTTCGAAAGACCGACAACTTTGCCATCGGGGATGTAGGCTACATGCGCGCGTCCGATGATCGGCAAAAGGTGGTGCTCGCAAGTGGAATAGAACTCTATATCTTTGATAAGCACCATTTCGTCGTTACTGCTGGTAAAAAGAGCCGATTCCAAGATCGCTTTTGGGTCTTGCTCGTAACCGCCGAAGATGAACTCGTACGCCTTTCTCACCCTTTGGGGAGTTTTTAAAAGCCCCTCTCTGTTTGGGTCTTCTCCGACATAGCGCATCATCTTCTTCACCGCGTCTTCGAACTCTTTAGAATCTTTCATGACTTGTCCGTTTTTTACTGACAATATACCTATTGGTTGCTTTAAGTTCAATATAACGGTATGAAAAAGGAAGATTTTATTTCCGCGCCGCGGATGCGGCGGGAAGGATGGTGAGATATTTTAGAATTTGATAGTCATTGCCAATGAAATAGCTTGCTGTGAATGTTTTACAGTTGCACTACTTCTATAGTTTGCTGCATTCGGGTCATTTTTTAGTGCCATTGCTGCTCTAGTTAAATCTGAAGTATCGTATGTTTTTGTAACTTCAGGAGCATAAGTATAAGCAAAATCTAAACCTACTTTATCGCTTATTTGGTAACTTCCACCTATAGCATAGTGGGATTCAGTCGTTGCTGGGAAACCCATAGCATTGAAGTAGTTAATAACAGCACCTTCATAATTTGTTGGTCCTTGTGCTGTCATTGTTCCCAATGCCGCCTGTTCTTGGATAGGGTTTGAAGCGTAATTATAACCAACTCTAAATGCCCAGTCTTTCACGTCATATTGGTAACCTATAGCGATTACATTTTGGTCATCCCATTTAAAGTCTTTATACCCTTTTGCATCGCTCCAAGCAATATTTTTATAATCGAGTGCAATAGTGTGTTCACCAAATGAATAGCTTACACCTATTCCATATTCTGCTGGTTGTTCAAGATTATCTGAAAGTCCTTTTCCTTGATTAAGACCAAATTGTTTTGTAGCTTCGGAAATTTGGTGTTTGTATTCCATATCTATAGATGATGTGTAAACAGCACCAATGGTAAATCCATTGATTTCATACCCTAAACCTATATTAAATCCAAAACCGAAATCTTGACTGACGCCTCTGCCCGTCATTGTATTGTGTAAATTTTGTTGGCCATCTTTGTATGTTTGACCTGCATTGTAAGCAATTGAAAGAGATCCGTATTGAAGAATAGGTGAAACGGCTATACTAAGTCCATTCGTTTTATATACTAATGGTACGGCAAATCTCATCAACTGAAGATTGGTCAACATTTGATTCGTGCCACTTTTCGTTCCCAAGTAATCACCTGAGGTTGGATCAAGTTTTGTAGTATCGTCTCTATAGTCAACCCCCATACCGGCGACACCATACATACCGATACCCCAAGCGAAATTATCATTAACTTCCATAGAAACTGCTACTTCAGGGATTACAGAAAGATCAGCCTCGCTAGACGCTAAACTGTTTGGCATACCTTTTACTTCATTTTTTGCATCAACACTTGGCATAAATAGTGTACCACCAAAAGTAATTTCATTTCCTTTGATCAATGCTGGGTTTGCCAGTCCGCTTTCTGCACCATGACTCATACCGATTCCAACTCCAGCCATACCGCGTGTTTTTGCTCCAAGACCTATTAGATTATCACCGTTAGTAGCGAATGCCGAAGTGGCACCAAGAACCATTGAAGCCGCAAGAGCCAATTTGATCGTTTTTTTCATGTCTATCCCCTTTGAGAGTAGTTGTAAATTTCAAAAACGTTCCACCCGATTTCGGGTTTTCGTTTTCACTGAGGTTATTATAGGTAAATCTCTTCGAATATATCAACACCTTTTTTTATGAATCTTTTGGCGTTTTTCGCTCTTTGGCTCCTTTTTTTTGCCTTGAACTTATAATAGTTGTATAAAATATAAATATATCTTATGATTATAGCGTTTTTTCACCGAATTAACTATTAGTTTTTATAATTTTTATAAATTCTCGAAAAATCACTAAAATATCAAAAAAAGGGTTTTATGAGAAGATTCGTAACACATTTATATCAAAAAAGGGGATTCCCCGCAAAATTATATGTTACAATGCCGCCTATGTTTTTTCAGATTTCAGCATTTTATTTTTTCTATTTCGCGATTGTCGGTGTGTATGTGATTTTTTTGCCAAAAGTGTTGGAGATGCTTGGATACGGCGCTTCGGAGATAGGCATCATCTTCGCAGCCGCTCCACTAGTGCGTTTTTTGGTTCCTTTGCTTTTTATCAAAGGGTTCAAGCTCGATAGAACGTCGTTTTACATAGCGCTGGTTATCCTTTTTTTCAGCGGTATCTCTTTTTTCTTCACTATCGAAAATTTCTATGCGCTTTTGGTTTCGAACATCCTTTTTGGGGTGGGGCTTAGTCTTGTGCTTCCCTATATAGAGCTTATCTCTTTGCAAACTATCGGCAAGGAGCGTTACGGTAGAAGCCGCCTTTTTGGTTCCATAGGGTTTATGGCCGTAGCACTTGTTTTGGTTCGTTTCCTCAGCTCTGCCGACGTTGCGCTTTCGTATCTGTTTGGGATGATTGTCGCGACCATATTTTTTGGATATTTTGTTGTGAAGAACTCTCACGCTCGGCGAACCGAAACCGATTCGCAACAAAAATCGAGCGGCGTTTCGTTGTTGCATGATTGGCGGCTGTGGGTTGGGTTTATGTTGATGCAGATGAGTTTCGGGGCGTTTTACAACTTCTTCACCATCTACGAAACCGCACATGGAATCGATATGAAGATGACTATTAACCTATGGAGTTTCGGAGTGCTCATAGAGATAGCGATGCTGTATTTTCAAGGTAGAATCCTCAAAGAGCACAAACTGCTTTCACTCATTCAGCTTGGGATATTTTCCGCGATTGTGCGCTGGGTGATGTTGTTTTTGTTCCCCGATGCCTTGTTGCTCGTTTTTGCCGCACAAGCGCTTCATGCGCTCAGCTTCGCCCTTTTTCACAGCGCTTCTATCAGCTATCTTTTCCATCGCTACGAAAACAAAGCGCTTGCGCAACAGCTTTTTTTGGGGGTGAGCTACGGTTTAGGTGCGCTTTTTGGCGCGCTTGTCGCCGGATTTGTCTATGAGCATTTCGCTGCGTACCTTTTCTTGGTCTCTGCCGCGCTTGCGGCACTCTCTTTTTTGTTCGTGCGCAGTTTTTCGGCTCAAAATTTATAAACGAACGAGGTGTTTTGGGAGAAGTCGTATTTGCTGGCTATCCCAAGGGGCGGTTTGGCGTCGTAGGTGTATTTCAGCGAGAAAAGCAAAAACAGCTCTTTTACAATGTTGAAGCGTAGCTCGAGTTCGTTTAGGGTTACGAAGTCGCCAAAGTCGTCGAACTTCGGTTGCATGTAGGAGATGAACCCAAGGGTGGTGTCTTTTTTGAATGCGTAGGAGAGGGAAGCGTAAGCGCTGATTCTACCGTTGTGTTCCGAGGGGTTTTGTAAGGCTGTATCGTCGCTTTCGAGGTAGTCGATGTATTCGTACATCGCCCCGATTCCCACATACGCTTTGAGCTCTGGAGATGTCGGGAAAAACCGTTGTCTATACCCAAGCGCTACGAGGCGTCTTCGGTTGATGAGGCGAAACTCGTCCTCTTGGGTTTGCAGTGCCGCTTCCCATACATGATAGCGGTCTGTGATGTTGTGGATGTAACGCAGGTGCGCATAGAGGTTTTGGACGTTTTTTTCTTTGTTGGCTTCGCCGTATTCTCCGGCAACTTGAAACCATGTAACATAAGAGACGTTGTTATCGTAGGTGACTCTCCCTGCGGCTTTGTAGGACTCCACATCGGAGTTCCCTTTTTTCGTTGCCAGCGAAAGCCCCACTTTCGCACTCAAACCCGGGTCTTCTCCCAGTTCGACGGGGGTGATGGTAACGACTCCGTAAAGGGAGTGAAGCAGTAATGTTGTGAGTAGTAGCAGCTTTTTCATGCAAGTACCTTTTGTAAATAAAGTTTGTCCACTTCTCGCACCGCTTTGTGGTAGAGGTTGTAGTGGGGCGATGCGGTTTTGTACAGGAGGGTGCGATATTTGAGATAGTTCCTCCATACCTGCGCGCTTCGTTTTTCTCTGCCTCTTTTGGCAAGCTCGAAACTTACCGCGGCGTTTATGAGCCCTTTTAGGAGTTTGACTTCGTTGTGCTCTTCGAATCGGCGGGGAAACCACGCTTCCTCGAGCGCTTCATGCGCTTCGAAGTAACGCTCTTGCGACAATAGTTGCAAATAGCTTTCTATTTTATGCTTCATCGAGTATCTGCATGTTCTTTCTCCAGTACCCTCTGCCCCCTTTGAGGGAGATGCAGACGTGGTCTGGAAATCTGTTTTTGAATTCACTCAAACGCTCTTTCGTCTCTTTGCCGGTGTCGCAGTAAAAAACGAAAATACTCCCTTTTGGGTAGTTTTTCAGCTCATACGGGTTGTACACGACGCTGTTTTCTTTTTCGATGGGGGAGAGGATGGTATCGACGAGTACGACGGCTCTTCCCTCTTTTTCATACTCTTTTTTCGCGCGCAAAAACTCTTCTTGCGTCCATTCGTCTTTTATCTCTGTCATGGCGGTATTGTAACACGTGTTATCTAAACGTAAGCAAAAACCTGCTACACTACTGCGATGGTAAAAGCAAAGAAAAAGTTTGGTCAGAATTTTCTGCAAGACCAAACGGTACTCGAGAAGATCATCGAATCGATGCCCAAGAACGAAAACAAGATTGTCGAAATTGGGCCTGGGTTAGGTGATTTAACTAAGTTTTTAGTTAAAGTCAAAAGCGTAGAGGCTTTTGAGGTAGATACCGACTTGTGTGAGCTGTTGCAAGAGAAGTTCGAAGAACATCTAAAGACGGGCACTCTGACACTCCATTGCGGCGACGTTTTGGAAAAGTGGGAGGGGAGTCTTGTCGATGAACGTTACGACTTGGTGGCGAATCTGCCTTACTATGTCGCGACGAATATCGTCCTAAAAGCGTTAGCGGACGAGATGTGCGAGAACATTCTTGTAATGGTACAGCTCGAAGTGGCGAAGAAATTTTGCGCCACACCGGGCGAGAGAGAGTTTGGAGCTTTGAGCGTTATCGCCAGTAGCGTTGCCAGATGCGAGATAACGCAGATCGTTCCGCCAAGCGCGTTCGATCCGGCTCCGAAAGTGGATTCTGCGGTGATGTCGCTTCGCAAGTTCGAAAACCGAAGCGACGAAGGGTTCGAGCGGTTTTTGCGGGTTTGTTTCAAACAGCCGCGAAAGACGCTTATGAAGAATCTCTCAAGCGAATTCGACAAACAAAAAGTAAGCGAAATATTCGACGCCCTCTCGTTTTCACACACTATCAGGCCTCATCAACTCTCTACGGATGACTATCACCAACTCTATAAAAATTTATAACTTCATTCGAAGTTACCCAAAGGAGAGTTTGGATGGCAGAAGAAAATCAAAACGCGCAAGAGGCACAAAAAGCCCAAAACAGCGCCAACAAGGGTGCTCAAAACTCACAACAAAGACGTCCTCAAAACAACAGAAGACCAAACAATAAAAACAATCAGAATAAAAATGCCCAAAACAAGAGCCAAGGGGGCAAAAACAGACGCAGACGCAGTCACAACGCGCCTACCGATGCGGTACTAAAAGAGTTCGTGGACAAAAACCACGAAATCCAAAAACGGCGTCTTAATCCCCACCACAAACTCGACCTTGCCACAAAAGCCAAAGTGCGCATCACGCCTCTTGGCGGTCTTGGCGAGATAGGCGGCAACATCACCGTTTTCGAGACGGAGAACGAAGCGATCGTTGTCGATGTAGGGATGAGTTTCCCCGATGAAGAGATGCACGGAGTCGATATTTTGGTTCCCGATTTTAGTTACTTGCGCCAGATAAAAGACAAAATCGTCGCTATCGTCATCACTCACGCACACGAAGACCACATAGGTGCGGTTCCATACCTCTTTAGAGAGATGCAGTTTCCTATCTACGGTACGCCGCTTCCGCTTGCGATGATAGGCAACAAGTTCGACGAACACCACATGAAAGAGTATCGCAAATATTTCGAACCTATCGAAAAACGTAAAGTCTATAAAATAGGGAACGACTTCGAAGTGGAGTGGATGCATATGACCCACTCCATTATCGACTCTTCTTCCCTTGCTATCACTACCGAAGCGGGAACGATCATCCATACGGGCGATTTCAAGATCGACCATACGCCGGTGGATGGGTACCCTGCCGATTTGCATCGCTTGGCGCATTACGGTGAAAAAGGGGTGTTGTGTATGCTTAGTGATTCCACAAACTCCTACAACTGGGAGCCGACACCGAGTGAAACACGCGTCGGGCCGGCGCTTGAGCGAGTTTTCTACAAAGCCGAAGGGCGTGTTATCCTCTCTACTTTTAGTTCCAACATCCACCGTATCTACCAAGCTATTCAGCAAGGGATCAAGTTCGGTAGAAAAGTGTGTGTGATCGGGCGAAGTATGGAGCGCAACCTCGAAGTGGCGATGCAGTACGACTATATCCGTCTGCCAAAGAACATCTTCGTCGATCCCGAAGAAGTAGCGCACATGAACGACAAAGAGGTGCTCATCGTAACGACGGGAAGCCAAGGGGAGCCAAGCTCGGCACTTTTTAGGATGGCGATAGGGGAGCACAGACACATCAAGATAAAACCGACCGACCTCGTTGTGCTTAGTTCCCGTGCGATTCCGGGGAACGAAGCGAGTATTTCGCAGATGCTCAACTATTTGCAGCGATGCGGTGCGAAAGTGGAAAACTCTCGCGATATCCACGTCTCGGGGCACGCTTCCATAGGCGAACAGCAATTGATGCTTCGCCTTGTCAATCCGAAGTTCTTCTTGCCGGTGCATGGTGAATACAACCATATCATGCGACACAAACAAACGGCTGTGGAGTGTGGCATACCGGAGCGCAACATCTACTTGATGACAGATGGTGAAAGTGTCGAAGTGACACCGAAATACATGAGAAAAGTCAAAACGGTCAAAGTCGGTAAAACCTACATCGACAACCAAAACAACAACGAAATCGAAAACGACATCGTTATAGATAGACAAAAACTCGCAACAGACGGGGTTGTCATCATCGTCGCGCAAATCTCTCAAGAGACTGCGAAAATGCTTGACAAACCGCGTGTTACGTCGTTTGGTATCGTTCCGGATAAACGCGACAGAGCGTTTGCCAAAGAGATAGAAGCCATAATCGAGCAGTTCTTGCTCAACATGAAAGAAGGGCTCATCCTCAACCATAAAGCCTTCGAAGCGGAACTTCGACAGGTGGTGAGAAAACACATTTTCAAAAAACTCAAAAAATACCCGCTTATCGTTCCAAACATCTTCATCCACTAAAACTCGCGTTTTCGCGGGTTTTTCTCCCATTAAGTATTGATATGTTTACGAGACTTCTTCACAACTGTCGTGTGCGGCTTTTGCAACGGCTTTTGGGGAAGATGCGTTTTTCAGGTGTTTGGAGATTGTATATTTTTTCGCGCTGATTTCTAAACTATTGCCGATAACGATAATTTTCGGTTTGGACAAAATGGCGTTATGATAATAATCGAGAAATCTTTTTGCGTTCGTGTTGTTGATATATTCTTCGATGACGATTATTTTGACGGGTTTGGACATTGCCCATTTGAATGCCGCAACCTCATCGATAAAAGCTTTGATTTTCATATCTTTACAGTGTTGCTGGAGCTCTTTTTCATACTCCATTGCATCTTGCGCGGACTCGACCAGTATCAAAATACAATCTTTTTGCACTTCTTGGAGGTATTCATAAAGTTCGAAGAGCTCTTTGGCGTTTTGGCTCGATTTCCCTTCGTCTATGGAGTTTAGATAGTATTTGAGGTATCCTTTTGTATTGAGTTCGACATCGACGGGGAGGTTGTTGAAATAAGCGAGAATCGTTTTGGATGTTTTGGCTTCTTTCCATAAAACCGAATCGAGCAAAAAGGCTTGAGCGTCGAGTATATCTGTCAGTGTCGCTTTGTATTTGTTCGACTCTTTTTTGAAATTTTCGTAAAACTCCGTTTTGTAAGTGTTTTCGAATTTGTCGAGTTTTTCATGGTTTTGTGTGTATTGCTCTTGGAGCTTGGCTATCATGTGGACTATATCCGCGTATGTGCCGTTGATGGTTTTGAGCTCTTTAAGGGCTTTTTTGTATGTTTCGCTTTTTTTGTTGCCGATTTTGTGAAGTTCTTTTTGTTTCGATTTTTTCAATGCGGCGATATTTTCCTCTTTCGATTTGAGTTGATTGAGTTTTTCTTTTATTTTTTTATTGAGCTGCGACAAGATGCTGTACTCTTTTTGGTTCGATAAAAATATATCTTCAAAGGCAAGAAAAGGGTAGTGGATTTTGCGTTTGAAATCGCTGCATAGCGCATCCATAGCTTTTAGGTCTTCGCTGATGGATTTGATGCGAAGTGTAATTATGTGAGGATCCATCTCTCGGAGATTATTGAACGTCGTCCACAAAAAACGCTTGGCAAGCAGATAGTTCAGTCGACCTTGAACTTTTTTGTATCCTTGTCTTTTTTCTATATTCTTTTGTATTTTTTCGAAGTAGCGTTTCATCGTTTCGTCTATCGAAACGCTTAGTTTGATATTTTCTCCAATAGTTTCGATGCTTCGCTCGAAGCTCGAGATTTTATCTACGGTGTCTGCTTCGGCTTTTGTCAGCTCTTCGTTTTTGTAGTGCATAGCTTGGGTTTTCGTATCTTTTTTCGGTGGGTGCTCTTTGTGTATCGCTTGAGGATTTTTGCTAAATTCGAGACTCTTTTCTTGTGGAGTGTTCGTTTTTTGCATTGGGCTTTGTGGTTTTTTTTCTTTTATGTAACGGATGTTTTTGGCATTTTTCCCATCTTCTCCGAAGAAGACGTCAAGCCCTTTTTGCGGCATGGTTTCAAAGTCGTCCCAATCCATTACATCGAAACGGTATTTTTCCCTTTTGTCGGAAATGATAATCCCTTCACCTTTTTTTTCGTTGTAAAAAAGTATCTTGCCTCGCTCTTGTTTCATGTGTATTTAACTTTGATGTAGATTCGGTACAAGGATTATAAAGAAACAATGTCAAATAATCGTAAGTTTTTTCAGCGCTTTTTCCAGGTATAACTAAAGATATTTCTCCCTTCGTTATAGGAGAGTTTGTAGGAGATATCATATTTTTCGCAGATGATTTTGACCATGTTCAAACCAAGCCCCAAGCCCCGTTTGGAGCCGTTTTCTCTATAGTTTTTTTCAAACAGCATCTCTTTGTTCGTTATTTCGCTTCCGAAACTTCCAAATTCCAAAACGATGCCGGTTTTTTCTTTTGTTAGCGTTATTGTTATAGGTTTGTTAGGAGTTGCGTATTTGATGGCGTTAGCGATGTTGTTGTCTATGAGCCGTTCGCACTCTATGGGATTGATCGTCACTACGACGTCTTCTTCTATTTTCGCTTGAAGAGATTTTAGATTCACTTTCGAGATGGTCTGAAAGAACTTCACCCGCTCTGTAAGCAGATGTGTCAGGGAGATCGTAGCCGGTTCGTACTCGATAGAATCGTAGGAGAGTATGTACGCCAAATCCTCGTAGGAGTTCGTCAGCATATTGATAGAAGCGTTGATCTGGTCTGTGAAGTTGCTTAGCGTGTCGTCTTTTAGGTTTCGCTCTATCATTTCGGAGTTCATCATTATGTTTGTTAGCGGCGTTCGGATTTGATGAACGGTATCGGCGATAAAACGCTTGTTTTCCTCTAAAAGTTTCTTGTTCGTTTCTATCTCTTTTTTGAGAGAATCAAAAAGGGTGTTGTACTCTTTGGCGATAAAAGAAAATTCGTCGTTTGCAAGGAGAATGGTCGTATCTTCGATTTTCGATTTGTTCTTGATGCTTTTTGCTATGGTTTCGACTTTTTTTGTAAAACCGTTTCGTATAAAAAAGAAAATCAAAAGAAGCAAACTCGACAAAACGACAAGAGAGGTGTAGAAAACTTGTTCCGTTTTTTCCAAAACCGCCAATTTATCCGATATGTCGAGAGTCAGCTTCATTACGATATCGACATATCCTATCTTGTCGAACATATCTTTTTTGTACAAAGGGGTGATAACTTCTACGGTGTCGTTTTTGTAGTTTATGAAAGTTTTTTGCAATACATGGGAAGCGATGACCACATCATCGTACTTTTTGGCATCGATGGGGAATCGCTCGATATTTTTGAAAAAGCTCACTTTCGATGGGATATCGCTTTTTTTTATTTCGTAGTAGTTCCAAAACCCGTTCCCTTTTTCGATAGCGTACAATCTTGTTTTCGTTTTTTTGGTGTTGAGTTTCGATATAAGATGGGACATGGAGTTTTGTATGTTGTCGTCTTTGAATCCAATCTCTAAAAACAAACCCTCTTTGAGATAGCCGTAGGAGTATATTCTATACCCGACATCGAGTGCGTCTATGGAGACGTTTTTGGCGATTTGTATGTTTTTCTCTTTTTGCGCTTTGTCCAAAAAAGCTTTCGCATCGGTTATGACGGATAGATTAAGACCCAAATCTTTCAAATAGGTTGTTTGGAAAATCGTGTAGGTTTTATCGATAAGATACAATTCTATGGAGATATGCCGCAAATCGAACTCTTTGATAAGTTTTTTCTTGAGTCGTTCCAAGTTCGTATAACCGTTTTTGTATAGTGTTATCGCTTTTCTATGGATATAGAGATAGATTCGCCTTTTTCTCTCCTGTCTTTGGCTTGCAGAGGTTATAGCTTCGTAAATCTCCTGTTTTTTCGTTCGTGTCGTTTCTTGGACATACCGATTGATGTCGTTTTTATAGTAGTTTTCATAAGTTGTGTAGGTAAAACTTAAAAATCCAAACAACACCAACGAAAGAAAAAGTTCCAAGAGATAAATTTTATGTGAGAGTTTCAAATCTGTACCCTATACCTTTCTCCGCAACGATAAACCTTTCACCATCGACAAGCTTCTTTCGTAGATCGCTGACTAATTGCCGCAACGGATAGGATTCTTTTATATCGTTTTCCCATACGTAGTTCTCTATCTCCTGTGTAGTTACGGTGTGGTTTATGTTTTGGAGCAGTAGTGTAAGAAGCCTCCGCTCTTTTTTTCTCAGTCGTACTGTTTTGCCGTGCACGGAGAGTTCTTCATGCTCCATATCGTAACCGATATCGTTGCTTATCGAAACGATGTTTGGCGTTTTCTTTGCAAAAAGTTTCTCTATGCGAAGTTGCAGTTCTTCCAAAAAGAACGGTTTTTTTATGTATTCGCTGCAGCCAAGCTCGAAAGCGTCCAGAAAGTTCGCGAGCTCGAGCGATGCGGTAATGATGATGACGGGACTTGTGGTGTCTTTTTGGCGAATGTATCTTAAAAGTTCCAAACCGTCGATATGGGGAATGTTGATGTCGATGATATAAAGTTCGAAGGATTCTTTTTCGATCAGTTCTATCGCGTCCTCCCCGTCGAAACTGTTTTTGACTTCGTTATTGGAAGATCGCAGAAAATTCGTGATGGTGGTATTGAGTGGAATGTCATCCTCGATGAGCAAAACTTTCATCTTTGTCCTTAAGAAGTTTGTCTATTTGTTCGATGTGTTTTCTGTTTGTTTTAAAAAAATTTTTTATTTTATCATTACTTAAGCCAAAATCTAAAATCGTCTCGATTTTGGACAATACCGTTTCTATCTCCGTGGGTGCAATGTATGAGTGAAGATACTCCATCTCTTGTTTTATACTCTCTTCCAATTCCACCAGTTGCATTCTTGTCATAACGGTCATAACGAAAGTATAACGCCGCTATGTCAGATAAGTGTCATATTCGTGATTTTAAGGGATATTTGCAAAAATGACCTTTTTTAGCTATAATTCCGGCTCAACAAAATTTTACAGAAAGTGGGTGATGTGAATGCCGGGCATTATCGTTAGACCTGACGACAATTTTGAAGCAGCGTACAGACGTTTCAAAAAGCAAGTGGATCGCAACTTGATCGTAACGGAAGCAAGAGCGAGAAGATTCCACGAAACTGAAACCGAAAAACGCAAAAAATTCAAAATTGCGGCTCGTAAGAAGATGCTTAAGCGCCTCTACATGATGAGACGCTACGAATCACGACTCTAATAAGCGAAGCCGATTCGGCTTCGCTTATACTCTTCCATCATTAAAAAATAGTTTTTTCTTATCTATTTAAAGTTTCTTCCCTTATCTTTTCGATATAATACTTTCAAACCTGTTAAATGGAGTGTTTCATGCAGTCGCTTTTTTTACGAATGAGAGTCGTTCATTGGGTGGGTATCGCGCTTTTGATACTCAATGCTTTGTTTTTGACACAAAACCTCTTTTCACAGATTATCCAGATAGTTATTGCCGTGGTAATACTTGTTCACGATATAGATGAAAAAGTCAACGGTGTCGATGCGGCAAAAAGGATAATTGCGAGTTTGGAGAACTTCAAAGTCGGCACCAGAATAGATTTGAAGCTTAATTTTTCGAGTGAATACGCCAAAATGATAAAGCTTTTCAACGATTTTAGCGAACGCATATCGCATGCGGTCGAATTGAGCAAAGATTCCGGTGAACTCTACAACAAGCTTAAAAAGCTTGAACAAAGTCTCGATCGCCTCAATGCCGATTTCAACTCCAATGTGGAAATAGGAGATGCGGTTGTACAAAAGCTTTCCGTTATAACGCAAGAATCGGAAAGTAACCTCGAATTTAGCCAAAAAGTTCTCCAAAGTCTTGAAAACTCTACGAAGAAAATAGACGAAGCGATTACGAAAATGTCCAACCTCAAAGAGTTCATCAGCCATACGCATGAAGCCGAAATCCAGCTAAGTGGAGATTTGCAATCTCTTACTCAAAACGCCGAGGAGATCAAAGGGGTACTGACCATCATAGCCGATATTTCCGACAAAACCAACCTTTTGGCGCTCAATGCCGCCATCGAAGCCGCACGTGCCGGTGAGCACGGGCGCGGATTCGCCGTTGTTGCGGACGAGGTGCGAAAACTGGCAGAAAGTACGCAAAAATCGCTTACGGAGATAAACGCAAGCGTGAACGTCATCGTTCAGAGTATTTCCGACGCCAGCGATGCGGTCGAGAAAAACGCCGAGTCGGCTTTGAGGCTTGTAGATATCTCCGACGATGTGCAAGAGAGTCTTTTGGATGTAAACAGCGCCATAGCCACAACCCATGAAGAAAGCTTAGCAGATACTCAAAATTCACAGATAATCAAACAAGAAGCATACGCATCCAAAACGCTTGCGACGAAACAAACCGAAGATATGCAGCAAACCAGACGGGTTATAGAGGATATGAAACAAGACATTTCTCAAGTCGATATGACGACCAGAGCGCTTGTGGAGAAAATATCGAATATATAAACTTGATTAAAAGCGCAATCCTCCACCCACAAGAAGTTGATAGTCGCTTTTAAAAGGGATTTTTTCTCCTGTCGGTTGCGGCTTGTGGATGTAGTCCCAGATGAAGCTGGTGTTGATGAAAATGCGGTCTTTGACGATGTCGTTTTCGAGTGTGATTTCCGCATGGTGTTTGTAGAGCCCGGAGTCTTTTTGGGTGAGGGTTAGTTGGTAGTTCGTTTTTAGCGTGTTGTGTTTGTTGAATTTGTATTCGTACTTCGTATAAGCCTCGAACGAGATCGAATCCTCATACGCTTTTTCCTTTTCGCTTTGTACATACCTTGTGTGGAGGTAACCGGGACCGGCAGCTACTTCCCAAGTGATTTTGCCATCATCGAAAACGGTATAACCCACTCCCAGACCGACGGTGTATTGGTGTTTGATGTTTTGGAACTCGTTTGCGTAGTATTCGGCGATGATCGGAGTGAAGTAGATTTTTTTGGTGTAGAAAATATCGTATTTGATATTGAAACGGCTATCGTTCGCGGTTGTGATGCCGGCAGCCTTGGTGTAGCGCCCGAGGTATTCCATAGCGAAACGCCGTTTGGGTGTTCTGCGCTCCAAATCACCCTTGAGTGCGATATCCTCTTGCTCGTTGTTCCCTTTTCTGAAGTTGACGTTGAGAGAAAAGTCTCCCGCCCATCGCCTCCACTCGCTCTCCTCGCCGGAGGTGATGGAGATGATCATGTTTTTATGGAACTTGTAGGTGTGGTCTCCGCTTATGATAGTGATTTCACCGTTTTTGTAGCGGATAACCCCTTTGAAGATAGCGACGTTGTCGATGTTGACTTGCAAGGGGGCGTAACTTTTCATCTCGACGATATCTTTGAGCTTGAAAGTGTAGATGCCGAACTCTTTGCTGTCGAATTCGAGCTCTTTTTCGTACAAAGAGCGGATGCGCCCTATGAGCCAATCGCCGTATTTCGTTTTTATCCAGTCGTATCCCTCTTTCGGTTCGGGGGAGAAAACACGCTCTTTTGTCAGTTTCGTAATATCGACCGTACCGTTTTCGTCTATCGATTCGACGACATCTTTGATTTTGAGCCGTTTTTTCTCTTTGTCGATCTCTTTGGCTCTTTGGGTTATCTCCTCTTTGGAAAGCCCCGAGTTGTCTTTGACGGTGATAGGTTCGTTCGTTTGCGAGGTGCTTTCTTGCGCTTGCAACAGCGACGAAACAAGCAAAATGGCAAGACTAAATTTTGCCGTAAAGCTCATTGTACAGCTCCATAGCGTATCTATCGCTCATAGAGGCGATGAAATCCGCCACGACCCGATGTCGATTGCGATTTTGGAGTTGTTTGTAGTAAAACGGCGGCAACATCTTCGTCTCCTCCATCATCGCTTTGTAAAGCCCCTCTATCGCCTGAGCGCCCGCATGCATTTTCCGTACTATCTTGTGGTGGGAATAGAGTTTTGTAAAAAGGAGCTTTTTGAGTCTTTTTATTTGTGTTTCGAGTTCTTTGCTAAACCCTACAGGCAGCGCCGAAGCGGCGTCCCTTTTAGCACATTCCACCTCTTTTGCGTTTATGCGCTCTTTGGAAAAATCGAGCAAGGCATAAACAAGATGGTTGATAAGATGGGAGCTGAATCGGTAGCGAAACATCTCCATTTCGTTTTCCTCTATCCCTTCGTCATGTACTTTTTGCAAAATCGTTCGAACGAGTTCGCTCTCTTCCAAATCCGCAAACGTTATAAGCCCCGAATGGATTCCATCATCTATGTCATGGCTGATGTAGGCTATTTCGTCGGCTCTATCGACTATCATCGCTTCGATGCTTGGATGGGTGGAGAGGTCGAAACGTTCCTCTATCCATTTGGGTAGAAAGCTTTTTTTGTATGGGTAGGAGTGTTTGAGGATACCTTCGAGTGTCGCGAAGGTAAGATTGAGACCGTCGAAATGCTTGTAGCGCTTTTCCAGTTTGCTAACGACTCGAAAGCTTTGAAAATTGTGCTCGAATCCGTTGCTAAAACCGTCGTTTTTCAGACATTCGTCAAGTTTGTCGCCGCCGATATGCCCAAACGGGGTGTGTCCCAAGTCATGGGAGAGCGCTATGGCTTCTGCCAGACTTTCTCTAAGCCCAAGCGAGCCGGCTATGCTTCTTGCAATCTGTGCTACCTCGATGGAGTGGGTGAGTCTGGTTCTGAAAAAATCGCCGTCGTGATTGAGAAACACTTGTGTCTTGTACTCGAGACGGCGAAAACTCCCGCTGTGGATCACTCTGTCCCTATCGCGTGCGAAAGGGTCTCGAAAATCGTCTTCATGCGGGTAGAACCGTTTGGAGCACTCCATCACGCTTTTTTCAAAAACTCCGTTTTGAGGTATATCTTCGTTCCGTTGACTCGCCCTTCTATGTGTCCCTCGACATCTTGCGGTATCGAGATGTTTCGAACCGTCGTTCCCCTTTTTGCGGTAAATCCTGCGCCTTTTACATCGAGGTCTTTAAGGATGACGACGCTATCGCCCGCTTTGAGTTCCACGCCGTTTGCATCTTTGACAACCACTTTGTTCGCTTCGGCATCGAGTACGCTTTGGGCGACGTTTCGTTCATCCTCTTCAAGGTAGATCATATCGCACATATCGCTGCGTCCAAGCTTGTTCCAAAGGATGTAGCTTAGTATCTTCACATCGCTTTCTTCACTCCACATCGCATCATTCAGGCAGTTGAAGTGGGTTTCGTCCAGTTCCCCGCTTTGGATTTGTTCTTTACAAGTTTGACACAACATAACGCTGTGCTCGGGCGCGAACTCGTAATTTTCTACGTTGTCATCACTCCCGCATAATTGGCAATTCATCTATTTTTCCTCCTGTGTGTTCTTTTCGAATTCTATGATACTATCGACATCCGCCTTTTTACCGTTTTTGTTCTTATGAAACGCTTTATCGGCCTCTTTTTCGTTGTATTTACGGCACTCTTTGGGGATGTTTTGAGTGTTTGGCTCGGTGTTTATCTCCTCGCAAATCGTACCGTTTAGAGTAAAATTCGCACAACCGCCAAGCGAAGCGGCGAGTGCGAGCAGTAAAATTCCTCTCATTATTTTTCCTTCACTATCAGTTTGAGGTATTTTTTGGGTGTAACCGCTTTCATCGCTTGGGCGAGCCAGCGTATCTGGAAGTACGCCGCGCCGCTGTCTCGAAGCGAGAAATAGTTTTTCAAGCTTCTTAGGTTGAACGTTACCACCATATCGACCTTCCAGTTGTCGGTTACGATGTGTTTGAACGCATCACCGACGTTGCGTTTTTTCTTGCCGTTTTGGAGCGCTTCGAAGAGCGCTTCGCTTCTGCCTCGAAACTCGTCGAGATACGGTAGCGAGCTTTTGGCGACCGCTTTGGAAAAAAAATCTTCCATTTTCGCTCTTTGGTACTCCAGTTTGGCAAACATCGTTTCTATCTCGATGCGATTGTAGGCTTCGTCCGCGGTAACGAGCATCTCCAAAGCGTTGACTTTTTCGAAGAAAAACCGCTTTGGCTCGAGGTCTTCAAGACTTGCGACATATGCGTTGATGATACCACTCATGGTGTAGCGGGTAGAACGCACGCTTATAGCTTGGATGCGGTGTCTTGCGTGCTCTTGGAGTACGCCGCGTGACGTGCCGCGAACAAGGTAGCTTAAGTTGGTGTGTTCCAAAATGGAATGGTGAAAATAGGTCCACGCCAAATCATCGAGCAGTTGCGATTCGTCGATGGCGTTTAGCTCTTTGAGTGCTTCTTCCGTTGGGAGCGTTTTTTCAAGCTCCTTGACCACCTCGTTTTCGCTGTTGCAAAAAGAGTCGTAGCAGGTGCGCGCGGCAACCTCGCTGACTCCTATGCCGCTTTGGGAAAGAAGAATGACGGTCGGTTTTTGGTAGCGTATCCCTTCGATCGTTTCGAATTCACCTTGGTTGTTCACACACCGCTCCTTACTCGTTTTTTACAATTATACCCTATTTTTCGACCCCGTCAAGTATAGGAACGAAGTCGCACTCCTCGAGCTCCTCTTGAACGATGGAGTCTCCTTTTTTGGTAAAACGGCAAATGATTTGCTCCCCTTGCATAAGCATAGGTGCTACGAGCATCCCGTCTTGACTCAACTGGTCAAAAAGTTTTTGGGGTATCTCTTTGGCGGTAGCGGAAAAAAGGATACGGTCAAACGGAGCGTAGCTTCGCCAGCCGTTTTGTCCGTCGTCGGTACGTACATGGATGTTTTCAAGCTTTAAACGTCTAAAACGTTCTTTGGCTTCGAGGACGAGCCGTTCTATGCGCTCTATGGTAAAAACGCCTCGAAAAAGGTGGCTCAAAACCGCCGCTTGGTAGCCGCTGCCACATCCGACTTCAAGAACTCTGTCAGCTCCTATGGGAGCGAGGTATTCGGTCATTTTCGCTACCGTCAACGGGGAGCTTATCCACTGTTTACCGGCGATGGGGAGGGCGTCTATTTTGTACGCCAAAGGTTCGAACCCTTTTGGTACGAACAGCTCGCGAGGGGTTTTGGCGATCGCTTCTTTGACGTTTGGGCTAAGTGGGAAGATTTTGTCTATCTCTTCGGCGAGTTTTTGCGATTTTCTCAAATGTATGTGTGTCATGCTATCCCCACGTCCATATATCGACGCATTTTCTTGATCTCTTTTTTGTCGAACTTTTGCACCAAAACCGTTGCATCACCGTTTCGCTTTTCCGTGCCAAAAGGGGTGATGATGCCGCTTTGGGCGTTGCATTCGGCATTGAGGTTGTCGCTACAAACGACATAACATTGGTTCATAACGGCAAGTGCGTTCGTTAGTGTCAGGTAGTTTTGTTCTCTGAGTTTTCCCCACCAGCTTGGAACGGCTATGACATCAGCTCCCTCGAGTGCCGTCCAAAACCGCTTGAAGCGTAGTTCGAAACAGATAAGAATCCCCATCTTCACGCCACCGACTTCGAAGAGAACAACCTCGTCTTCGCTACCTGCTTGGAGGTACTTGTGTTCATCGCCAAACTTGAACAGTTGCGCTTTTGCCTGCTTTCTCACAACCTTACCGTCGCTAAAAACATATGCGAAGTTCTTCGCTCCCTCGTTATCACGTTCGAGTAACGTTACTATAACGGTTTTGTTTTTGGACGCTTCTTGGATGCGCGGTAGCGCGACAGGGGCGAAATCGAGCATCGCTTCGAAGTTCTCCCAGTCGTATCCGGTTAAACACACCTCGCCCGCAACGACGAGCGAATCTTTCGGGCAGCGATTTATAAGCTCCAAAAGGGTCTGCAGGTTCGTTTCGTACGAAGAGACGGTTTCAAAAAGGAGTGAGCAAAGATTAGAAATCGTCGTCAAAACTAAGACTACCTTTGGAGTAGTTCGCTACCGTACCTTCGAAGAAGTTGGTTTTTTGGTCGTTGAATTTCGAGAAATCGTCCACCCATTTGATGGGATGTTTGACGTTGTAAAGCGGTTCGAAACCGACCGCTTTGAGTCGGTCGTCGGCAAGATACTGGATGTATTGCTCGATGATTTCGTCGGTAAGCCCGAGAATCTGCCCTTGGGTGATGTATTTGCCCCATTGGGTTTCAAGATCGACCGCACGTTTGAACATCTCGATAACCTCTTCTTTGAGCTTGCTTGTAAAGAGGTCGGGACGCTCTTTTTGCAACGTGTTGATGATGTTTTGAAAAAGAACGAGGTGGGTTACCTCATCGCGCTGGATGAAGCGGATCATCTGTGCGCTTCCAAGCATCTTGCCGCTTCTTGCAAGCGTGTAGATGTAAGTGAAGCCGCTGTAGAAGTAGATCCCCTCTAGGATTTGGTTGGCAAAACACGCTTTGACGAAGTTGTGTTCGTTGGGATCGCGCGCGAGCTCTTCATATACCGCCGCGATAGCGTCGTTTTTGTGTTTGAGCATCATATCTCTACGCCATAGTTCGTATATCTCTTCGGTATTGGTCGAGATGGAGTCCACCATAACGGCGTAGCTTTGCGAGTGGAGCGCTTCTTCGAAACTTTGGCGTACCAAGATGAGGTTGATTTCGGGTGATGTGATGTATGGGTTGACGTTGTCGATGAGGTTGTTGGTTTGGAGCGAGTCCATGAAAATCAGCTGCGAAAGCGCTTTGTCGTATGCCGTTTTCTCCGCATCGGTGAGGTTTTTGTAGTCTATGACGTCTCGCGTCATATCGACCTCTTTTGGAAACCAAGTGTTGTTTAGCATCATCTCCCACAGATTGTACGCCCATTGATACTTGATATCGTTGAGTTCGAAAATACCGGTAGGGTTCCCTCCAAATATTTTCCGCTCGTTGGCGGTTTCTTTCGTATTTGGATTGTAGATTTTTTTTCGCTCTAACATTTTCCCCTCCGATTTTTCAACATCTCTTTAAGTGTATAGAGTTTTTTGCGGATTATAGCATTTCAATGCTGAGAATTTTTTTTCGATTCGATAGGTTGTTGACAATTTTCGCTATAATACTCTTAAAAGTACTCCAAAGGATACTCTTATGACCGTCAGTGCAAGCGAAGTGAAAACAAAAGGGGTTTCGTTGTTCGATAAACTGTGCAGCGCTTTCGAAGAGGTCGTCATCAGTGTGAGAGGAAAAGACAAATATGTCGTTTTACCCTTTGAAGAGTATGAACAATACAGAGCGTACAAGCTGGAAAAAGCGTACAAAGAGGTGATGCAGGACAAAAAAAACGCCAAAACACATACCGACATGCAAAGCCACTTGGACAAAATCGAGGCGGAACTTGAATGATAACGATCGAATTCGCTCAAAGCTACGAGAAAAAAGCGATCAAATTTTTTAAAAAACACAAAGAACTTTACCCGCAATACAAAAAAATACTGCAAATTCTTCAACACGACCCATACCATCCTTCGCTTCGGCTTCACAAACTCAAAGGGAAGTTGGAGCATCTCCATTTCGTCTCTATCAACATGAAATACCGCATAACACTCGAGTTTATCATTCAAGAGGAACATATAACGCTTATAGATATAGGCAGTCATCAAGACGTGTATTGATTTTGGTATAATTTTACACAAAGAGAAAAGAGACGAAAAAGGGAAACAATGGAATTTAGCGCACCACTAAAGAGTAATTCTAAAAAAATCATGCTTTTGGGTTCTGGGGAGCTGGGAAAAGAGGTCGCCATCGAAGCGCAGAGACTCGGTCTTGAAGTCGTAGCGGTAGATAGATACCAAAACGCGCCGGCACATCACGTCGCTCACCGAAGTTACGTTGTCAACATGCAAGACAAAGAAGCGGTTTTGGAGATAATCAGACGCGAAAAACCCGACTATATTCTACCGGAGATCGAAGCTATCAGTATCGATGCGCTTTTTGAAGCGGAAAAAGAAGGGTTTTGCGTCATCCCTAACGCCGAAGCGGTCAACAAAACGATGAATAGAAAGAACATCCGTGTTTTCGCCGCGGAGGAGCTGGGTCTTAAAACAAGTCCTTACGTGTTTGTTAGCAGTTATGAAGCGTTAGTCGAAGCGGGTAAGAAAGTGGGGTATCCTTGTGTTATCAAACCGGTTATGAGCTCTTCGGGTCATGGGCAGAGTGTCGCAAGAAGCGAAGCGGATATGGCTGCATCTTGGGAGATAGCCAAAGAAGCAAGAGGGGATGCCAGCGAGCTTATCGTCGAAGGGTTCGTCGATTTCGATTACGAGATCACCTTGCTTACCGCACGTAACGAAACCGGTACCGTTTTTTGCGAGCCTATCGGGCATGAGCAGCGTGATGGGGATTACGTGTTTTCATGGCAGCCGATGCAGATGAGCGAAGTTGCCAAACAAAAAGCGCAGGAAATCGCCAAGAAGATAACCGATGGTCTAGGTGGGCGCGGTATTTTCGGCGTGGAGTTGTTCATCAAAGGGGATGAAGTGTATTTTAGCGAAGTCTCTCCAAGACCGCATGATACCGGTATGGTAACGCTGATTACTCAAAGTCAAAGTGAATTCGCCTTGCATCTTAGAGCCGTTCTCGGGCTTCCCCTTGGCTTTGCTTTCTATGGCGATGGAGCGAGTGCCGCGTACAAAGCGACAAACGAGAGTTACGCACCTGTCGTGGAGGTAGATGAAAGTGTGTTCGATGAGAAAAGTTTCGTTCGTGTCTTCTCCAAACCCGAATCGCACAAAGGGCGCAGAATGGCGGTTGTCTTGGTGTACGACAAGGTTGAAAACGCACTTGAAAAAGCAAGAGAGCTTATAGAGAAACTAAGCGATAGATAGGAGAGAAGATGGATCTCGAAGCTATAATCGAAGAAGCTTTGGAGCTGAAGCCGCAAGAGCGTTATATCGTTATCGAAAACTTGGTAGAAAGTTTGAACACACGCGATAGAGAAATCGATGCGATATGGAGAAAAGAAAGTAAAAAAAGGTTGCAGGCATACAAAGAAGGAAAAGTGCAAACGCTTACTTACGAACAGGTGTTTCATGGATGAAGCTTCGGATTTTATCGCTTGCGGCTTTGGAAATAGAAGACGCAAAAGAGTATTACAATCTGCAACAACCCTTGCTTGGAGATAGTTTCAAAAAAGATGTGCAAAAAGCGGTGGATAGTATCGTGTCTTTTGCGCAACTGTATCCTTTGGTCGATGAAGATTTAAGAAGATGTGTTTTACATAGATTTCCCTATAGCATCTATTATACTATCGATACCGATACGGTTGTAGTGCTTAGTGTCGCTCATCAAAGAAGAAAGCCGTATTATTGGGTAGATACTTACAAAGAAGGTGAAAATTGAAAATGAAAATAGTTATTCTCGATGCGATCACGTTTGGCGATACCGACTTAAGCGGTTTTAGCGAACTTGGAGAGGTGGAAATTTTTGAAAAAACGCTTCGCGAGGAAACTTCGAAGCGCATAGAAGATGCCGATGTCGTGGTAACGAACAAGGTGGTCATCACCGAAGAGATGATGCGAAATGCCAAAAAACTCAAGCTTGTCGCTATCGCCGCGACGGGGATGAACAATGTCGATTTGGCGGCTGCCGAGAAACTCGGTATAGAGGTCAAAAACGTCGCGGGTTATTCCACCGACTCGGTCGTACAGCATACCTTTTCGATGCTTTTGTATCTGCTGGAGCATTCACACTACTACGACGAGAGGGTCAAAAGCGGAACATATGCAAAAAGCGGCATCTTTACCGATGTAAGCCGACCTTTTTGGGAGATAAAAAACAAAAAATGGGGAATCGTAGGGCTTGGAGCCATAGGGAAGCAAGTCGCGGAAGTCGCCTCGGCTTTCGGAGCGGAGGTGCTTTACTACTCCACAAGCGGTAAAAATAGTTTCGCGAAGTACAAACAAGTTTCGCTGACAACTCTTTTGGAAGAGTGCGACATCGTAACCATCCACGCACCCCTGAACGAAAACACCCAAAACCTCATCGGTTATGACGAACTATCGCGACTCAAAGAGGGTAGCATCCTTTTGAATCTCGGTCGAGGCGGCATAGTGGATGAAGCGGCGGTTGCGAAAATCGTCGATGAAAAAGAGCTCTATGTCGGTTTGGATGTTTTTGAAAAAGAACCTTTGGCGCTTGATTCGCCGCTTTTGCAAGTCAAACATAAAGAGCGCCTCCACCTCACACCCCACATAGCGTGGACGAGCAAAGAAGCAAGAGAAAAACTCATAGAGGGTGTTTTGACAAACATCCGTGAAACCTGCTGTTAGTGATATACGCTTCTTTATTCGTCACTTCTTTTTTAGCCGCGACGATACTCCCTTTTAGTAGCGAGGCGGCACTTTTTGCCGCACTTCAAAGCGATGCGAACCAAACGCTGCTTTTGGTTTTCGCTTCTTGCGGCAACGTCTTGGCGATAATACTCAACTACTATCTTGGCTATTTTCTGTACGAAAAAACAAAACGCAAGCTGCTATCTTCCAAAACGGGAAAAAAGGCGTATGTTTTAGGGCATCGTTACGGATACGGCGCGCTTTTGCTTTCTTGGTTGCCCGTTATCGGTGATCCTATTACCCTCGTTGCCGGCGCGCTTCGTTTGCGGTTTTGCATCTTTTTACTTATAGCCGGAGGGCTTAGGATTTTACGCTATTATGTTATAGTTGTGTCTACCTAAGGAAAAAGCGATGCAAAAAACCCTAAAAAGAAAACTCGAACTCTCTTTCCTTGTTTTGATCCTTTTTGCCGCTGCTTTTTTGGGTGTGAATTATTATAAATCCTACTCTTTCAAGCACAACCCGCTCCCGCGTGCCTACATCGAGAGAATCGAAAACAAAGAACGCGATATTTTGAAACATATGCGAAAGAACTTCGGATTTGTCGTGAAGTTTCCCATCGTCGTAACCAAGAAGATTCCCGGCAGGCTCTATGGTCTAACCGCTTATCAAAACGGGAAAATCACTATCTATTTGAACAAAAAAGTGATGCAAGAGAGTATGGACTATATGGTAAAGAGCGTCATTCCCCATGAATACGCGCATGCACTTTTGTTCTACCTACACAAAAACACCCATGAAAAACAAGGGCATTCGAAGTTGTGGAAAGAGACGTGTGTCGCCCTTGGAGGAATAGACTGCAGGCAGTACGTGAACCAAAAAGAGGTGATACTTGCAAAACTCCCTTGGATAGAAAAATAAAAAGGATACCCTATGCCATTTGTACCGAAAACTCCATATCTTACGACTGATGGAATCGTTGAAATATACGACAATAACGAAACGTTTTTAGGAATCGTGCTTATAAAACGGAAAAATCCGCCTATCGGCTGGGCACTGCCGGGAGGGTTTGTTGATGTCGGCGAGCGAGTCGAAGAAGCATGTGTCAGAGAGATGAAAGAGGAACTTTCTCTCGATGTAGAAATAAAATCACTCCTTGGAGTCTACTCCGACCCGGCACGTGACGAGCGGTTTCATACCGTAAGCGTAGCGTATGTATGCAAAGCGCACGGCATCCCCAAAGCCGCCGATGACGCGAAAGAAGCGGTAGTGGTAAAATTAGAAGATTTAGATACGAAACGACTCGTATTCGATCATGGAGAGATTGTAAAAGATTATATGAAGCGACTATAATCTGCTTATCTCTTTATTGTTTTTACATTTTTTATATCGTATTTCCATAAAGATACAAGGGAAAAGGAAAACATTTCAACTCAATTTGATGGTCAAAATTGTAAATAATTTTAACTGACAAATTTAAATTTGAAATTCCTATAGGAATATTATTCGCAACTGCGAAAAAAAACTTAATAGTTTTAATCTTAATATCGCTAAAATTAATGAATCTATAATTTATAGCGTTAAAAGGTTGAAATCTTGTCAAAATTATTACCTTTGATCGATCAACTTTCAAAATCATCTCCACAAGCAGTATATACGCCTAAGACTCTTTTTGATAGTGAACCAATTTCTATTTTTGATTACCTTTATATTGAAACACCGATCGAAAAAGCTTATAAGAAACTTTTAGGAGAAAAACGAAACACAAAGTCAATTGTCTTTTTATGCGGCAGCAGCGGTGATGGCAAGTCAGCTATCATAGGGAGAAATCAAAAGTTTTTCGATAAATATTTCGATGTGCATATCGATGCGACTCATAGTTTTCGGCCGAATCAAACGGCGATCGAAGCTTTGGATGATGTTTTTGATCGTTTTAAAGAGGGGTCAAAAGGGTTGGTTGTCGGTATCAATATGGGGATAATGTTAAACTATGCGCGTTATGGAAAAAGTGCACATGATGATATCAAAACCGCTATACGCAACTACGATGCGAACGGGAGATCTTCGGAGAATATCTATTTTATAAACTTTGAAGACTATCCAAAATTTGAAATGACAGACGGTGCTATCGGCTCCTCGTTTATTTTAGAACTTATAAAAAAGATAGTAGCGCGGGATGATGCCAATCCGTTTTATACCGCATACAAAGAGGACTTGCAAAACAATATCCGCAAGATAGATCATCAAAATTATTATCTTTTGGGATTGGAAGCTATACAAAATCGTATCATCGAACTACTGGTTACCGTGCACCTAAAATATGACCAGTTTTTGACTGCTCGTTCTTTGTTGGATCTGATATATGTTCTTTTGCGAGATCCTCGCTCGCTTATAGATCAGCTTTTTGAACATGATTCCAATCCAATATTGGAAAATATCTACAAAGAGGATCCCATTTTAAAGAGAACTAAGCGTTTGGACATATTTGTGCTGGAGCGTTCCAACCATAAACCTGATAAAGAGTTAGAGGCATTTGTCAAAGAGTTCAATCATCAAAGCGGTTATCAGATTTTAAACATAAGCGACGTGCATACATTGGTAAGATTTTTTTATCTGTTTCGAGGGTATGATTGTGCAAACAATTACCACCGAAGATTTGAAGATGATTTTTCAGATACTTCAACGTTTGAATTTGTTCAACTAATCGCTGCGCATCGAAACTACGATAAAGAGAAAAAAACGATAATAAAAGCATTTTACGATAAATTGCGCGAAGCGGTTTTCGCCTATGCAAACAAAGAATATCCTTCTATGAGTAAAGAATATCTTTTCCATTGTGATACGATCAATGGGTATAGTGTGTATGCTCCTTTGGAACTCTCTGCTGCATGGGATGAAATAAAAACCGATCACACACATACAATCAATAGTTTTCGTTGCTTTTTACAAGTTGAAGAGAAACTCCTACTACCCATCGATATCTCGTTAAATTTCTATAAGCTTATCTTAGCAATAAATCAGGGGTATAGACCAAACAAACATGATAGAAATACGATCATTTTATTTGAAGAGCTGTTAGAGAGGATCGCCTCGATAGTCCGACTTTCAAAGAGGCTTGTTTTTGTCAAACAAAAGCAGCGATATACATTCATCAAGCGAAATGAAGAGATAGAGGTAAGGGAAAATGATTGAAAAATTAAAAACTGTGACAGAAGAAAATATCCCTAAAAACAATCCGACCCTTGAAACTTACTTTCCTTTAAGCACGAACGAAAAAAAGAACGCTGATAAGGCATTTGAGAGTAGTGCTATAGCCGGTCAACTTATAGGCTTTCAACTAAAAAAGCAGCTTGAAGTCAATTTCGATGCAGCAAGTTTTATAGATACAGTGTTAGAAGAGTTCAAAGAGAGTATCACTTCTCCTGAGGCTTTGGATATTATTAAAAAGATATACTTTCAAGGTGACGAACTCCCGATAATAACACCGCTGATGTATATGTCCAGACCTTTTCAATCGTTAGACAAAAAAACGAAAAAAAGTTTAAAAATCTTTCTTCAAATGTTGCAACCAAGTGATACTGCAGAAACATCCTCAAATAAGCTCAACTTTATAGAAAAGAAAATTTTTGAAATATTTCAAAAACATATCGTTGCGCATCCCTTGGTAAAAGACTCGCATTCTTATGTGCGCTATTTGGATAGCTACTTCACTCAAGATTTCAACTATCTTCTTACCAATCCAAAATTTTTCCACACTTCTATCGATATGTTTTTAAAGTTTTATTTTTTTACATACTCGGCGCAATTGGCACTCAACATTCAAGAAGCTCCGCTACAAAAGCCTTCACTTAAAGAGTTGTATTTTATACTAAATTATGAGCAAGCAAGTTCTGAGCGTAAAAAGATAGTAAATAACGGATACAAAACTCTCATACAGAAGATGCGATATCTCTACCCTTATCTATCGTTACTTGAGATTTTATCCGATATCATTGAAGACAAAAATTTCAAACTGTATGATCTCTCTAACATAGAGGACTCGACAGAAAACATTGAGGCAGTCGTGAACTTTACAAATCTTTTGAGAAAAAAGCGAGGATTGTCAGCAAATTCACTTCAGTTTTTTCAAACACTTAATGATGCGTTGAAGTATCTATTTGAAAGCGCCTTTGAGCAGTTTAAAAAAAGTGACAAAAAAGCGGTTATCGATCGTTTTGTTGCTGCTTTTGAGAAGCAAGTCTCTCGCCCGTTTATACAATCAAGAGGAAGATTTGGCAAAGTTTTGGTGCTTGATCAAGATATGGTTTTGATGCTAACGAATATGTCTATAAATACCAGAGGAAAACTTCGTTTTCAGGATTTATTATGGGAGTTTCAACAGCGAGGGCTCTTCTTTGATCCGAAATCGGAAGATGCCTTGTTGGAGCTCTATGAAAGAGTTGGAAATATAGAGAGAAAAAGTGATAGTGGAGATGCCGTATATGTACACACGATTTAGTGAGTTTTTAGTTCAAAATATATTCGATTGGTTAGCTCAAAGGATAGCGCAGGGGCATCGATATCGTTTTCATTCTGATGATGAAGATAATATCAAAGAGCTTGTCGAAGCACTACAAGAGAGAAAAACAGGTGAGATTATTTATAAAGAAACTCCACTTCCTTATATTGAAATAAAAGGGGTAAAACTTCTCTATGTCAATGATGTTACTGGGGTTATGAACGAGAACTTTATCTCAAATCTACGAGATGCCGTCTCCGCTCCTTATGAAGAGTTTTCGATGTGCTCATTACTGGTGCTACATAAAAGTCGTTTAGATACGGTTTTGAACTCCGCTATCGATTTGGCCGCTTTGGATGCTCCCCTTAATGCCGCTTATGTAAAAAAAGATCTGCAGCATCTCATCCATGAAACGAAAATCTCAAAACATCTCAAAGCGTTGATGAAACTACAAGCAGAGATCGTCGAGTCGGAAAGACAATCGGCTTTTGGATACAAAACACTGTTTCACTCAATCATCGATGAGACCATATACTTCAAAGAGCTTTCTTTGTTTGAAGATGCAGACCTATTAAAAGAGCATGATGGGAAAAAGATAGAAAAAAGGTTTTTAGATAACAGAAAGCTTTACGATGAGATCGAAAATATCATGATAAACTTCCCATCGGAGATAGAAGAGCGTCTTGCTAATCGTTATTCCGAAGATTTTATCAACAAATATCTCACACTCGATACATGGAAAGAAGTAACTTACGATCAGTTGATCAAAGAGATCAACAAACCTCGTGATACGATCGAGTTTGATAATTTTGAGGTAGATAACGGCGAGTGTATCCTACGAAATGAAAGTGCTACAGCTGCAGGGAAAAGAACGAAGAATATTATCGTTTTTGCTGAAGAGAAGAGAGTGCGATTTTTTATAAAATTCAAAGGCAAAGGTTTAACAAAAGATCACTTGCAGCTTTTAGATAACAAAGCGATAAAAAACGATATAGAGTGGGATTATATCGGACTTTCACGCACTTTTGAAGTCAGCCTAACATACGATCAAAATCCACTTTACTTTTCTTTAAGACTCAATGGTGGAAAGGCATCTTCTATATTTAAATTCAAAATACTTGTTTTACAAAAAGGGGCGTTTGATTTACAAGCTATCTATAACTTTTTCATTGTCAAACCCAAAGAGAAACTACTACTCCTTCAAACAAGCGAGATGGAGATCAATTTTTCTCAAAACAAAACAGAAGAACCCTATAGAGTAAACGATGGTGAAACTGTGGATATCCGCCGTTATCCACGTATCAACTATGAAGATCTTTATAACAACCAAGATGTTGTCGCGTTTGCTATCACAAACGGGGTTGATACGATTTCACTGCAAATCGAAGGGGAAAAGATAAGAGAGGTTATCTCCATCCCTTTGCTCTACAATCAAGAGCGGTTAGATAGAATGTTTCATAACGGAATCAACGTGGAACTGAACTACGCCGGGAAAAAAGCGATTTTGGAGTATCAAGAGATCCCTCTCATCGCCAATCGCTTTACCTATATCGATTTGGAGCATCAAATCATCTCTAATGAGCTTATGCATTTCGGTTTTGATAAGGATGCCGCACAAGAGTTGGCAAGTGCAAGTGATGATATCTTCACATCTTATACCGCTCTTTTGCGTTGCTTTAGAGATAAAAAGACAACACCATCACTGTGTGCTTGGGATGATGAGATATGTAAATATGCACAAAAGTTTTGCGATGATGTTAAAGAGTATCTGCAAAGCATCCCCGACAATACATCGCTGAGCCCTTCACATAAATTGGTTTTAAAGATAGGGAGAGTAAGGCACGATGGCAAAGAGTATCTCTCTCCTTTTTCTCCTCTTATACTCTCTTATATCCTTTACTTAAGAGATAAAAGCGATGAAAGTCTTCCCAAACTTTCCGAAGTAACGCTAAAGCGATTGAATCCTAAGGGTCTTTTTCCATATCTTTACAAAGGCACGCAGCACTACAGCTACACCTCTTTGGTGCAAGATGATCCTTTATGGCTGGAGTTTGTCGATAATGAAGAGAACGAATTTAGCTATGTTTCCAAATTGGTTTCAGAAAAGATTGTAGAGTTTTCCAAAGCTTTTGAGAAACTTTTTGAGTTTCGACACGATGCGCCGCTTATCATCAACAGTATCAACAATGCAAGCAACAAAGAGATTTTCAAAGGTTTGGTCAAATACTATAAAGATAACTTCGAGAAAAAACCAAAACATATCATCGTAAATATTTACGACCAATCTTACCATGAAACCTATTTTGATATCTTTGCCGATACAGACTCTTATGAAGAGATCAAACAGCGATACAATCTCAAAGAAAATGCTGAAACGATCATCGATATCATGCGCACCCACATCACATACTCGAAACATCTTATCGATAAATCGCAATCGTATGCACACTTGAGCTTCTTTAAAAACAACGAAAAGGTTCAAATCCAACAAAACAAAGTGGACCTTGTCAAATCCGGTTTGGTGTGTTCCGGTCTTATTTCCGGTGAGAGTTCAGAAGAGAAAAACGGATACTACTACAGCGGCTTTGGGTTACGCAATGTCGCCATAGAGGATAAACCGCATCTGCAAATGGCAAAACTCTACAATGCCCTGCAGCGTCCGGCTTTTGAGAGCGGTGCATTGTATGATGCAAAAGAGAGCATCACACTTATGATAAGTGAAAATTTTAAAACACTTCTGCATCAATCTTACGAAAACTCTTTATGGACAGTTATAATCGATCCGAAAGTAACATTGGACTTTTTTGACAACGAAAAAGATCTGATCTTGATCCACTACTCCGATCAGTATAGCTCTTCTGCCAATTACGACGCCATAACCGTTACGGCACAAAAAGAGATCTATGCCGATGTGGTCGGGAGCGAAAATATCATCCGTGAGTTCAATGCCTTTAACGGCGAATGGCTTATCAAAATGATAGCCGAAAAAGATAAGCGGATAAAACGGGAGAAAAAAGGGATTATCGCCGCATATAAATACATAACCGCTTTTGTAGATCGACCCGATATAACTTGGGTGCCGCTTTCTATCGCTGAACTGCTTCGTGTAGCGGGAAATGTCGGGTTAGAGATGAGCAAGAGTGATTTTAGTCGCTACAACGAGATGCATACCAACAGCAATCTCCAAGGTGGCGCGATCTCCGATGATATTTTGCTTGTTGGATACTGTAAAGAGGGGATAATCCTCTACCCCGTCGAAGTAAAATCGGGTAGTGCCGATCTATCCAAAGCGATCAGGCAAGCTATCTCTTTGAAAAGATTTTTCAAAGATTACCTTTTCCAAGGTGATGGGATCAAAGCACAACTACTCAAGGGACTCTTTATTAGACAGATTTTTATGCAGATAGATAAGTTCAAACTTTATGATGTCTTTGAAGAGGACTATTTTCAACCGATTATAAAAGAGAGAGAAAAGCTGCTTGAGGGTAGATACAAGATTGTAGAGTTGGATGGGTATTATGAAGGTGTGGTCGTTTACTTCAACGACTCGCCGGCACAATTTAACACCGAGTTCGATACGCAAAATACGGAAAATATTCTCGTATGCAAACTCCCCTCATCCTATCAACAAGAGATGCTTGAGAAGTGCTACAGCGATCTAAAAGCAGAGATCCGCAACGGTAGCTTCGGTACGGATACACACTATCTTTTGGATGATGTGCAGTGCAACGGTGACCATGTCATAGAGCCAAATGAAGAATCTCCAAAACAAGATGAACAGATCGCAAAAGAAGAGGAAGAGAAAGAGGTAGAAAAAGCTACCGAAGATAAAAGTAGCAACAAAACAGAAGATGGCTCAAAAGAGCCGATGCAGATCATCTTTGGTACCAATGTTCTAAACGGCGAGCAGGTTATATGGTACCCAACCGATACCACAAAAACGCTCAATACCAACACAGGGATCATCGGAACGATGGGAACAGGTAAAACCCAGTTTACTAAATCTCTTATAACTCAGATGATGCAAAATGTAGATCACAATGTCCATGCAACACCTATCGGTATCTTGATATTTGATTATAAGGGTGATTATATCAAAGAGAATTTTACCACGCCCACAGGTGCCAAAGTGCTTGATCCATACCATCTACCCTATAATCCACTTGCTCTTTTTGGAGAAAGACCACTGCTTCCGGTACACACGACAAACCTTTTTAAAACAACGCTGGCAAAAGCGTTTGGATTAGGCACGGTGCAGCAAGCCAATTTAAATCGCATCATTTTAGAGGCATATGAAAAACGAGGCATCAGCCGCGCAGACAGATCCACTTGGACGAAGTTGGCACCAACCATCCAAGATATATGGGAGATCTATACAAATGAGGAGAAAATCTCTTACGATTCGCTCTATGCAGCATTGAAAAAACTTATCGACTTTGAGATATTCGAGCCTGATCCCCAAAAGACAACCTCTTTGTATGACCTTATAGACGGTATCACCGTTATCAATCTCTCAGGCTATGATACAGATATCCAAAACCTTATCGTCGCTATCACATTGGATATCTTCTATACTCAGATGCACATACAAGGTTCATCACGACTCGATGGAGATTTCAGAGAGATCACGAAGATGATCTTAGTGGATGAAGCGGACAACTTTATGTCCCAAGACTTTGAAAGTCTCAAAAAGATCTTAAAAGAGGGGCGAGAATTCGGCGTAGGAACCATCCTCTCTACTCAACAACTCACCCACTTCAAAACATCCGAAAACAATTATGCAGATTACCTGCAAACATGGGTGATCCATCAAGTATCCAACATCAAAACCCAAGACATCACCTCCATTTTTAACATCAGCAATAAACACGACGCAGAGACGCTTATGGAGCAAATACGCCGCCTAGAGAAGCACTATAGCATCTATGTAGATGGGAAGAAAAATATGATTAAAATGCGGGATTTGGCATTTTGGGAACTTATTAAGGAGAAAGAAAAATGAATTTTAAAGAAAACTATGTGAATGAAATAAAAAAAAGAATTAATGATGGCTTGTCACCATCAAGAGCTTTTATTTCATATTACCTATGTTTATTCTTCAGACTTGATTATGGTGATGAAAGAGATTTCATTTGTGATAAACCAAACGATAAAGGTATTGATGCGATTTATGTAAATGATGAAACTGAAGAAATTTATTTTATTCAATCAAAATTTGGTGATAGCACACCAGAAAAATATTATAAGAGTGATAAGAGCATTGGAGATAAAGATCCTTCTCAGTTTTTAGGCAGCGTAGAAAAATTTAAAACAAAAGAGGGAATAGATACTATTTTAAATAGCTCTAAAACGGCTAAAGAATTAAAAGACTTGATTACAGACTTACAATTGAAAAACAAGACTCATTATGATTTTAGAAAAATATTTATTACTAATGGGAAGCACAATCAAGACTCTTTAGATATTAAAGAAAGCACAAGCATTGAGTTTGTTTTACTTAATGATTTTGAGCAAGAGTATAATAGATATATGAGTATAATTAATTCTACTAAACCTTCGCCTATCAATTTTGAGTTTTATCCAGTAGGTAAAACGATAATATCTAGTTCATATGATAGCATTATATGCTTGATGAAAGTAAAAGACTTAGTTCAAATTGATGGTATTTCTGATTATACAGTATTTACAGAAAATGTTAGAGGATGGTTAGGAAGAAATCGTGTTTTTAAATCAATTACAAAAAACTTAAAAGATCCGTCATTTCAACAAGAAAAAAATATATTATACCATAATGGTATTACAATTATTTGTTCCAGAATTGAAAAAAAAGATGATAAAGTATCCATTTTTGATCTCTCTATTGTAAATGGTTGTCAATCAACATATGCATATTATATGAATCGTGACTATCTTAAGAATAGTAATCAAGTTTTAGTAAAAATTATTGCATTAAAAGATCATCCTACTATCGATAAAAAGAATATTGTACATTTTTCAAATAATCAAATAGCAGTAAAAGCCTCGGATTTAGTTTCTCTTTCTGATAATTCTCAATATATCAAAAATATATTTTTAGAAAAGGATAAAGATTGGTGTATAAAAATTAAAGATGGTAGAGATAGCGAAGAATGCAAAGATAAAAAAATTATAAAGCTATCTCAATTGGCACAATATGTTGCATCCTTTTATAATGTAGGACATATTAGAGCAGCAAACAAAAACAAGCTGATTGAAACTTCTTACTATGAAGTCTTCAATGGAATAGAATATGAACATATAAAAATAGTACTTATTCTAGCTGAATTATTTGATATTGCTGTAGAAGAGCTAAAAACAAGCAAAACTTCAAATCAAGAACGTTTGCTGAATTCTTATCATCTAACTAAACTCTTCTTTTTAAATTCCCTCAAACATATATATTTGGAAATACATAAAATAAAAACTATAAGTTTAAATAAATACTTATCTAATTTCGTAAAAGATGAGACTAAAGATATTCTAAAAATAAATTACAAAAATATGATAATTGATTTAACATCATATTTAACTACAAATAATCAGATAGAAGATTATAAATCATTTTTGAAAAATCAAGATAAGTCTCGTATTTTAATGGAAGAGATAAAAAAAGAATATCAAAAAAATATTGCTAAAAATCCTGATAGCAGTTTAGAAAAAACTTGTATATTATCTTAAAAAAACTCCTCCCTCACCCACTCAAATACATCACTATTATCCCGCCAAGAAGAGGCTAAAACCCTAAAGCCTCTTTCGCAGTGGTGTTCTAAAAGTTTTTCAAACTGTTTGTTAGTTGTTATTTGCGTCTTTTCGCTGTTGGCGATAATGAGTGCCATAAGATCGTGATAGTCCGCTTGCTCACCTTGAAGTTCGTTTTTCCCTTTGCCGGTTATTACATCCCAGTTGTAAACTTTTCCGCCTGTAAAGTCTATAGGCTCGTCAATATCGATAGATTCATCCAAAGCCAATGAGATAGAAACGGCAAAACGGATTGCAAGCCATTTTGGTTCATTTTCAAAACCGAGATATTTGGCTATGCGTGGTAACTGCTCTTCGGTGAAATACGATGTTCTCATTGCGAGAGCTCCTTAGTGCGGTTAGTTATGTGATCAAGAGACTCTACGGGTAGCTCTTTGAGTGTTGTGGCTGAGCCGGTATTGCTAAGCAGATAAATTTTCTCAATATGCTCTTTTAGCTCACGAAATCCCTCGTGGCGTAGCTCACTTGGTGTTGGCAAGATGATCACTTGTCTGGAAGCGTTTGGATAAAATTCGGTGAGTATGCGCGCTTGGTTTCTCTCATCGAGTCGTCCAAGCGGGGTATCGATAACCATCGGTATCTCTTCTGAAATATACTCCGAAATAGCCCAGATGAGTGCCGTTGCGATCATCTGCTTTTGTCCGGATGAAGAGGAGAGGATATCCATCGGATGTCCGCTTTTATCATAAAGGTTGATATTGAAATTCTCATCAAGTTTGATACTGTCTGCTTCATACTCCTCTTTTTTCAGCCGAGTGAACTTTTCA
This sequence comes from Helicobacteraceae bacterium, assembly GCA_027038835.1. Lineage (GTDB taxonomy): Bacteria > Campylobacterota > Campylobacteria > Campylobacterales > Sulfurimonadaceae > S012-15. Next base: position 127,970 of record JALWGC010000002.1, read on the forward strand.
TTGATGCTTTTTTCGAGCGAGAGGCGTTTGTCTCTTTTTATCTTCTCTTTCATCTGTTTAGAGACTTCTATCACCCCCTTAAGCGCTTCTATTTTCTTTTGTGTTAGTGCGTATTTGTGTTCGGTTATCGTTAGTTTTGCATATTCGCTATTGAGTGTTTTGTATTGAGACATCAGCTGTGAGAGTTTTTCTTCCAAAGCTTCACACACCGCTTCTTGATGCCCTATCTTTTTAAGCAGCTCTTTTTCCAAAACTCTATCGACCTCGGCATCTTTGAGTTCATTCTCTTTTTGTGCTTCTAGTGAGTACAATTTTTCTTCTGTTTTTATAAGCAAAGCTCTGTTTTGAGAAAGTTGTTTTAAAAGTTTATCCAGATCGATCTTTGGAAGCGAATCATACTGCTTTTCAATATGATACGGATCGGCAAAAGTTACGCTTTGCTCTTTGCTTGTTGGAGCAAAAACCTTATCAAAAGCATTGGCGACATTGGCACGATCTCCACCCAACAACTCAAGTAGTTGCGCTTTTTTTTGCAAAAGGAGTTCCGGGGCTATCTGAAGTTTTCCTCTGTAATTTTTGTCGATATCCTCTTTCACTTTTTTGGCTAATCTTTCATTGAGCAATAATGGAAGCTGCACCAATGTTACCTGTTTTAGTGTTTGAGTGAGTCTTCTTTTTTCCTCTTGCAGTTTGCTTTGCTCTTGCACTGTTTGCGTAAGCGCTTCATCAAATTTACTTTTGAGTTTTTTTAGTCTTTTTTCAACCTGTTTAAAAGAGGCTTGAAGCTCTTTTAAAACGCTGTTTTTTTCATATTTTAACCGCTCCTCTGTCTTTGCTATCTCCGTTTTGAGCGCTTCTAATTGTTTGTATCTCTCTTCTACCTCTTTTTGGATATTGCTATTTAGTTCATTTTTGGTGATTTTTCGGATGATAGACTCTGCATCTTTGATCATCTGGTCATATATATCAAGCTCCAGAACATCTTCGAGCATTTTTGTAAACTCTTTGTGAGAAAAGTCGGCGATCGTTTGCACCTTTTCGCCATCGAAAAAGAAAAAGCTCGCCATCGTCGGTGAGAGCTTGGAGTTAATGATATCTTGCGCTTCACTATCTTTGGCAATTACCTTGCCTGTTCCATCCAAAAGCACTAGATCTTCACTATAAGTTGCCTCTCCAAAGGTAAATGTGCGCTCTATCGTAAACCTATCATCGTCATCGATTTCGATTGCAACCTTAGCAACTTGCATACCCTCTAATTTTGCTTTACGGTTCAAAATACCGCTAAAGTTTTTCTCTTTGCTACCTAAAATAAATTCTGATTTTGTCAAGCTTTGCGAACCTATTTGGAGCAAATCTTTTGAGACTCCATACAAAGCAAGTTTAATAGAATTGATAAAAGAGGTCTTCCCAAAACCGTTTTCACCGATGATGAGTGTGATGGTCTCCTTCTCGTTATCAAAGTTAAAAGTAGTCTCTCCATAATATGAGAAAACATTTTCGATAGTTATTGATCTAAACTTCATTGAGCTGACCTTTTGCGAACCTCTCGATGATCGTTTCAAACTCTTGAAACACTTTGTATCTGATCGTATGGTGCCTGTAGGAGTGTTCACACTGCATTAGATAGTCGATAAGCTCTTTGTTTATGCCGTTTTGTTCACATAGGGCGGATATGAACTCTTGTTCATCTTCATTGAAAGCTTTTACGGAGTTATATGCGACATCTCTGCCGTACTTTTTGGCTATTTTGATCGCACTTTCAAAAAAATCTCCATCGTTGAGCCACTCCTCTTGGATTTGGACGATCTCTTCATCGCTGATAAGCGTTTTGCCGGCAAGCTCTTTGTGCAAATCTCTTTCTGTAGATAACAATTTCTCAAGCAACTCTTTTCGCGTAGAGAGCTTGAAAGGACCTATAGACTTTTGACCGTTACGGCGGCGCGGCTGGCGTTTGGACGGGTCGTTGCGATACACCTCAAGGAGGTTTCTAAACTCATGTAGCGGCTGCATCCACATATCTTCGGGGTTTTTTAACATATTCGCCATCGATTTGTCTTGACTTACAACCGTGCACACCCAGCATCCAAAACGGGTTTTCCCACATGATTGACTCTGGGGATTAAGCGCGATATTGCAATCCCCCTCGCCGGACCCTTTGTCGTAAAGTTGCATCATGTCGTCATGACGCCCCCATGGAGCTGGATGTGTGCTTAAAAATGTCCATACCTCCGCATTGCTCCAATCTTTGATGGGCGAATAGACAAAAGCGTTGGGGATATCTGGATGCATAGAAAATCCCCGGTGGTTATCGTTTCGTTTTTCTATAGAAGCCGCACGGGAAGCCGACTCATCACTTCTAACACCAAGTAGCATCAGAATCGATCTGTTTTGATCAGTTAATTTCTTTAAAAAGTAAGTTGCCGGACGGATCTTCATACGGTCGGTACACCAGCGAAAAGTTTGATTTGGCGAGGGGTACCCTTTGCCTATAAGAAGCGTCCAGAAACTTTCGGTTACTTTGGGTGAGAGCTTTGTAACTTCGATATCAAGATGCTCTTTTTTTGCGAAGTTTCTGATTTGATCCAACTTATCTGCGACATAATCCTCTATCAAAGGCATCTCAACACCCGTATCGGACGAAACGACATAGAGCTTTTTGTTTTGAGGAGTGCCCTCTTTTTTCATCTCAAGAAGCATCTCTATGGTCAAGTGAAGCACGGCAGTAGAGTCCTTTCCACCCGAAAATGTCACTACCCAAGGGCGCGAATCAGCTAAAAATTCTGCCTTTAAACGCTCTTTGACGCTGCTAACTTTCTCTTCCAACAAATCCATCCGTTCTCACCTTTAATCAATGTTGGAATTATATCGAGTAATAGAAAAATATGCCATGAAAATATAAAATTCCTATAGGAAGTTGATAAAAAATAATAGCCTAGTTACACTTAGAGCAGAATTATTCCAAAGGGAAGTTGCCAGTGGATAAAGAGATAGCAGATTTATATAAGCGGATCGGTTCAAATGTAAAAAAGAAAAGGGAAGAAAAAGGGATGACACAGTTGGACTTAGCGATAGCCATCGGGCAAAAATCTACAACAATTATCTCTCAAGCTGAATTGGCGTCGAAAAAACATTTCAATGTGAAACATTTGTATATGATTGCTAAAGTGTTAGAGTGTGATATTTGTGATTTGTTAAAAGATTGAATAAAAAGTTATCAAAGTATCTTGTTAAAATCAATCTCTAATCATAAACCAGTATATACGGCAAAATTCGGGTTTAAACAAAAAACAGTATAATTCATTCAAAAAACAAAAGGGCTAAACTATGCGAACCGATGTCTTGGTTGTAGGTGCCGGAGGGGCGGGGCTTAGTGCCGCTATCGCTGCCAAAGAAAGCGGTGCTAACGTCATAGTCGTTACCAAAGAGTACCCGACGCGCTCGCAAACCTGCATGGCGCAAGGGGGGATCAATGCCGTATTGTACGGTGAAGACACCATAAAAAACCATATAGCCGACACGCTCAAATCCGCCAAGGGGCTGGCAGATGAAGCGGCGGTGGAGACGATGTGCAAAAACGCTCCCGATGCGATTGCATGGTTGGATAGCATAGGTGTAGTGTTTTCAAGAACCAAGGACAAACGCATAGCGCAACGACGCCTCGGCGGTGCATCGCACCCAAGAGCGTGTTATGCGCAAGACTATACGGGGCTCAAGATTTTGCATACGTTGTTCGATTACGCTAACAAACTCGACATAACGTTTGCAAACGAGCGTTATTTGCTGGAGCTGATAGTCGAAGAGGGGGTATGCAAAGGGGCGCTCTTTTTGAACATAAGAAACGGCGAAATAGAAACAATAACGGCAAATAGCGTCGTTTTGGCAACGGGTGGATATTCCAAACTCTACCAAAACCACTCTACCAACTCCAAAGCCGCAAGCGGTGATGGCATAGCCGCGGCTTACAGAGCGGGAGCGAAGTTGCGCAATATGGAGTTCGTGCAGTTTCACCCAACCGCATTGAAAAGCTCGGCGATACTCATAAGCGAAAGCGCAAGGGGAGCGGGAGGAAAACTGCTTAATTCCAAAAAGGAGCGTTTCGTCGATGAGCTAAAACCGCGCGATGAGGTGAGTTTGGCGATTTACGAGGAGATGGCGAAGGGGGAGGAGATTTTCTTGGATATCACCCACCTTGGAGAAGCGTTTATAAACGAGGAGTTGCCTCAAGAGCGTAAACTCGCTTTGCTTTACGAGGGGGTCGATCCGCTTGAAGAACCGCTGCCCATCAAGCCCGCCGCACATTACACCATGGGGGGCATAGCGGTTGAAGCGACCATGCAAAGCAGCATAGAGCGGCTTTATGCCGTGGGTGAATGCAGCGAATCGAGAGTACACGGTGCCAACCGTCTTGGAGGGAACTCGCTGCTTGAGATTGTCGTTTTTGGCAAGATTGCAGGGAAAAACGCGGCACAAACACCGACAAACAGCCTACATGACCTACAAGCACACATCGATTCGGCACAGGCAAAAATACAAACCCTGTTTGCCAAAGAACCAAAACGAAACTTTTACGAAGCGAAACAAAAACTCGCTGACCTGTTTTACGAAAAATGTGGCATAGTCAGAAAAAAAGATGATTTGCAAGAGGTTTTGGATTATATCGATGAGGTGCAAGGGAGTTTGGAGCTTTACGGCATAGCGGACAAAACCAAGCGTTACAACACCAATTTCGTCGATTATCTCGAGTTTGAAAACATGCTGCAAATCGCAAAAACGGTTGCAAGCGCAGCGCTTGCGAATGAAAAAAGTGTAGGTGCGCACAGAAGGGGGGACGTATGAAAATAAAAATCAAACGCGAAAACGGTTTTGTCGAGTACAAAACCAAAAGTCTGCTCACCCTCCTTGAAACACTCGAAGAGATAAAAGCGACTCAAGAACCCTCTCTTGCCTTTTCCCATGGATGCCGCAGCAGCGTATGTGGAAGTTGTGCGGTGCGGGTAAACGAAAAAGAGGTGCTTGCTTGCGCGCACAAGGTGCAAGAGGGGGACGTGGTCGAACCGCTCAAGAACATGGAAGTGCTCAAAGACTTGGTTGTAGATGCCCAAAACCCGCTACGAACTCTTGAGCGCTCCGGCGCACATTTGCAGCGCTACGAAGAGGTCGCACTCGATTACGACGACGAAAAACGAAACGCTTTGCAGAGTGATTGTATTTTGTGCGGTTCGTGTTATAGTGCATGTCCCGTTTTTAGCGTCAACGAGGCGTTTTTGGGGCCGTTCGCGCTTACAAGAGTTTGGCGATACGTCAGCGACAAACGGGAAGGCGAACCGAAAACCAAAATCGACGCCATCCAGCAAAACGGCGTATGGGACTGTACCCTGTGCAACGAATGTACCCTTGTCTGTCCACAGGGGATTTCCCCCAAACAAGATATCGAAAAACTTCGCGCAAAATCGTCGCAGTTTGGTTACATGGACCCCTCCTTTGGTTCTTTTGGCGGAGGGTTTGGAGCGGGATTTGGCGGCGGTTTTGACGGCTCGCCACAGTTTTAAACGGAGGAGGAATGCTTAGTTTTAAAAACTTTCTTATTTTGCTCAAAGAGTCGTTTCGGGACTTGGCGCCTATCGTGCTTGTTATCGTCTTCTTTCAAGGAGCGATTATAGAGAGCGTACCCGATGGGTGGCTAAGTACCACCATTGGTCTTCTTATCGTCGCGGTCGGTTTGGCGGTATTTTTGCTTGGACTTGAAGTCGGTATTTTCCCAGTAGGTGAGGGACTCGCTACCGAATTCGCGCACAAAGGCTCGACCAAATGGATACTGCTGTTTGGATTTCTCATCGGGTTTGGAACCACCATCGCCGAGCCCGCACTTGTCGTTATAGCCGACAAAGCCGCGGCGATCAGCGCAGGGCGGATAGACGCCAACGTTTTGCGTGCCGTGGTGGCGTTTTCGGTCGGTTTTGCCATTTTGCTCGGTTCATGGCGCATCATCAAGGGGCATCCTATCCACTACTACATCATCGCAGGATACATCCTTGTAGTAGCGACGACGGCGTTTAGCCCAAGTGAGATAGTGGGGCTTGCCTACGACCTTGGCGGTGTAACCACTTCGACCGTTACCGTACCGCTTGTCGCGGCACTTGGGATTGGTCTGGCTTCGACGATAAAAGGGAGAAATCCGGTACTGGATGGTTTTGGGCTTATCGCCTTTGCCAGCCTTACGCCGATGATATTCGTCCAAATTTACGGCATTTACGTTTACAATTTCATCGAACCGGGAAATCTTCATCTTGTGCATGATATCGAGCTTGACGAAGGGATAGCTCTGCATCTTGGTTTTATGGATATCCTCAAAAGCCTTGTCGGAGTCGTAAAAGATATTTTGCCTATCATCGCTATCATCCTCTTTTTCCAATACGCCATTTTGAAAAAGAAGATCGAGAATTTCACTCAAGTCGCTATCGGGTTCGTGCTGGTCATCATCGGGCTTGACGCGTTTATTATCGGGCTTGAGATGGGGCTTTTCTCTTTGGGTGAGACGATGGCTTTTGAATTGACCCAAAAATCGAGTGCGGCGGTTATCTACTCGTTTGCGTTTGCCATCGGGTTTTCGACCACTATGGCCGAGCCGAGTCTCACCGCCATAGCCAAAAAGGCAAAAGAGGTGAGTGACGGCAAAATCAACGACTTTGTACTGCGTGTTTTCGTCGCTTTTGGGGTTGCGATAGGGATCGCCCTTGGGGCGTTTCGCATCATCAACGGCGGGGAGATCGTTTATTATATCATCGCCGGATATCTTGTCGTCATAGCGCTTACGTTCATAGCGCCCAAGTATATCATCCCCATCGCTTACGACAGCGGCGGTGTAACCACTTCGACCGTCACCGTACCGCTTGTCGCCGCCATCGGGCTTGGGCTTGCGACCAACACACCCGGTCGCGACCCGCTTATAGACGGTTTTGGGCTTATCGCGTTCGCGTCGCTTTTTCCCATGATAACCGTGATGGCATACGGTGTGATAACCGAGAAGATGGGCATTAAAGGGGAAAGGGAAAAAGAGCGTCAAAAGATGCTCGATATCCGCCATGCTATCGAAGATGCGCACGATATGGGGCTTACTACCGTCAATATCGATGGAACGAGCAAGCGCCATTCTTACGCCATGCCTTTTGCCGCCGTTCATGTGATAGTGCCAAAAGAGCGCAAGGAAGAAGCGGTTTTGGCGGGGATGGAAGCGGGAGCGACGGGTGTTACCATCTACGAAGCACACGGTTTCGGTCTTAAAGAGATGGAGAATCTCTACAACCGGTTGCATGCACCAAACAGCGATTTGGACGTGATGTTCATCGTCCCTGCGCGTAAAGTCGAAGCGATTGTCAAAAACGTGATGGACAAGCTCGATATCGTCGGAGAAGGAGCGGGGATAGCCTACTCCCACCCTATCGAAAACCTCAAAGGGCTGAGCCTTAGAAGCGAGGATTTGTAAACGTTGTTTTGGAAATAAAGCAAGTTTTAATAGATAAGCCAATAAAATTAGGGCATATCAAAAGTAGCGAAAAGATGGAGGGTGTATGTCGAGTTTGCCGAACAAGCTAGATAGCTATTGGCTGTGGAAAGAGGTCAGATCGAAGATCGGTCTCTCCAACCCAAGCTACAAATATTGGCGCGACACACCCCACATAAAACTCAACAACAAGTACGTTTTTGTCAAAAAACACACCTTACCGCAAAAATACGCCTATATCGAAGAGATACTCACCGACTTGTCGGGGTATCTTCCGACCAGATACGCCGCGGACGCGCTTCATGTGAGCGAACATATCTTTTCCTATCCGAAAATGCGTCTGCATAAAGAGTTCGAGTACAAATATGTCGAAGATGTGAAGTTCGTCAATATCCGCAAGTTTTTTTTACAAAACTCCATCGTCGTACCCAACGGCGCGATGGTGCACCTTGGAAAACTCAAAGATTTGGAAATAAGCGAGGATTCCACATTTTACAATCTTGACAACGGGTATGGAATAGTCGTTTATGGGTAGTTTTTTCATAGAGTTTCGAGACCCTCTTTTTAGTATTATCCTGCTTCTTGCCATCATCTTCACCATCTCGTTTTTTTCCTATTGGTGGGGGCGGTATCGCGCAAAGGACAACTACAAGTTTCTCGATCGTTTTTTGGAGCAGTTCGACACGCTGCCAAACCAAGAGAACCTTGGCGAGCTTATCCGCTCTTCGAATCTCTCTTCGAAGTCGTGGCTGCTGCTTGCCGATTCGTACACGAAAACGGGCGATTACGAAAAAGCGATAGAGATTTACACCGAGCTTTTGCGCGCCGATGAAGGGATGGAAAACGCCAAAGAGGTGATGTTTCTGCTTGGTAAAACCTACTTCAAAGCCGGATTTTTGGGTCGAAGCAAAAAAGTGTTTTTGGAAATACTCGAAAAAAGCCCAAGAATGCCGCAGGTATTGCACTATCTACTGCTTGTGTACGAACATACACGCGATTACAATGCCGCACTCGAAGTACTCGAACCACTGGACGAGCTTCAAGAGGATATCACCAAAGAGCGCCACTATTTGCGGGTTTTGGCACTCCTAAACGCCACCGATATCGACGAAGAACTGAAAAAACGGGAAATCGTCTTTTTCTACAGAGAGCACAAAACATTGGAGAGAATGGTATTTGGGTATCTTTTTCGTATAGACCCAAAAACCGCTTGGCGCGAACTCGATGTGGAAAAAGCACCGAAAATCGCGGATATTTTGTGGAATCTCGACAAGGAAGAGCTCGATTACGATATAATTTCAAAAAGCGGTTTTTTGCAAGAGCTCTATAGTGCAAAAGGGTACATACAGCAGGTTACAAGCTCCGATATATTCGAACTCGACATCCTTGTCAAACTTCCGCGTGAAGCGCAGGTGACGGTCGGGTTTGAGTATCTGTGCAAAAACTGCAAGGTGGTGTTCCCTTTTGGTTTCGACAGATGCAACGCCTGCCATCAGATAGACACCGTAGAGCTCGAGTACAACTTGCAAAAAGATTATAAAAAGGGGATGGGTGAAGAAGGTGACTCTTTTTTGTGACGGCAGTTCCCTTGGAAACCCGGGGCCGGGAGGATACGGCGGCATTTTACGTTACGGTGAGCATGAAAAACTCTTTAGCGGCGGTGAAGCGCTTACGACCAACAACCGAATGGAGCTTCGCGGGGTTATAGAAGGATTGAAATTGCTCAAAGAACCGTGTGAAGTGGAGATAGTTTCCGATTCTTCCTATGTGGTGCGCGGTATCAACGAGTGGCTGGAAAACTGGAAAAAACGGGATTTCAAAAAAGTCAAAAACCCCGAATTGTGGCAAGAGTACCTCAAAGTCTCCAAGCCACATCGCATCAAAGCGACTTGGGTGCGCGGACATGACGGACACGAAGAGAACGAACGGTGCGACAAGATGGCAAGAGAGGTCGCCCAAAAATTTAAGGATGGAGAGTATGCATAAAAGTATAGAAAAGTTGCAAAAAGATTTAGGTTATGAGTTCAAAGATAAAAATCTCATTATCGAAGCGCTGACTCACAAAAGCTACAAACAGCCCTACGATAATGAGAGATTGGAGTTTTTAGGCGATGCCGTACTTGACTTGGTGGTAGGGGAGTACCTCTTTTTCAAGTTTCAAAAGGCGGACGAGGGGACACTTTCGAAAATTCGCGCTTCGCTTGTGAACGAAGTAGGTTTCGATAAACTCGCAAGACATCTAAAGCTCGGTGATTACATCCTCCTCTCAAGTGCCGAAGAGAACAACGGCGGGAGAGAGAAATCTTCGCTCCTTTCGAACTCTTTCGAAGCGGTCATGGGAGCGATATATCTCGAGTCGGGGCTCGAGACGGTGAAGAAAATAGCCATAGAGCTTATAGAAAAAGTACACAAAGAGATTTCGCTCGATTCGCTCTTTCAAGACTACAAAACGGCGTTTCAAGAGCTCACCCAAGCGAGATACGGCGTAACGCCGGAATACAAAGTTATAGCATCGAGAGGGCCTGACCATAAAAAAGAGTTCGAAATAGCGGTTTTGGTCGATGGCAAAGAGTACGCAAGAGCGACGGGCAAGAGTAAAAAAGCCGCCCAGCAAGAAGCAGCGAAAATCGCGCTCGATATTTTGAAAAAAGGGAAAAAGTGAACAGTTTCGGGATACGATTTCGTTTTACCACTTTTGGAGAATCGCACGGAAAGGCGCTTGGGTGTGTAGTTGACGGTGTACCTGCGGGTTTGGAGCTTGACGAAGCGTTCATTCAAAGTGAGCTTGACCGTAGAAAACCGGGAAAAACGAAGTTCGAAACCGCGCGAAAAGAGGATGACGCGGTGGAGATTTTAAGCGGAGTTTTCGAGGGAAAAACTACGGGAACGCCGATTGCGATGGTGATTTTCAACAAAAACCAAAAAAGCAAAGACTACTCCAACATCAAAGATGTCTTCCGCCCCGGACATGCCGATTTTACCTACTTTCACAAATACGGTATTAGAGACTATCGAGGCGGAGGGCGAAGCAGTGCCAGAGAGACCGCCGCACGCGTGGCCGCGGGAGCGGTTGCGAAGCTGATGTTAAAAGAACTCGGCGTGGAGTTCTTTAGCGGTATTAGCGAAATAGACGGAATCGAAGCGGAAAATTTCGACTACGAGTATGCGAAAAAGAGTGAAATCTTCGCGCTCGATTCCCAGATGGAAGCGGCGCAAAAAGAAGCGGTGCTTAGAGCCAAAAACGCCCATGACTCGGTGGGCGGAGTGGTGCGAGTGCTCATCAAAAACGCGCCTGTCGGACTTGGAGAGCCGATGTACTACAAACTCGATGCGGTTTTGGCCGATGCGATGATGGGGATAAACGCCGTCAAAGCGGTCGAGATAGGGGATGGGTGCCTCAGTAGCAAAAGCCGCGGTAGCCAAAACAACGACCAGATACGAAGTAACGGATTTACAAGCAATCATGCAGGAGGAATCCTCGGAGGTATCGGCAACGGCGAAGATATCGTTCTAAACGTCTATTTTAAACCGACCCCCTCCATCTTTCAAAAGCAACATACCATCACCACCTCCGGCGAAGAGGTGGATTTCGAGCTCAAAGGGCGGCATGACCCTTGTGTCGCCATCCGAGGCAGTGTCGTAGCGGAGTCGATGGCGGCGCTTGTGATAGCCGACATGGTGCTTTTGAACATGGGTAGAACCATCGAAGGGGTAAAAAACTACTACAAGGGCTAAAGCGAAACGGGATTTGACCGATATACCTCACAACTAAGACAACGAAAGAGGAAAATCCATGAGTTCAAATCTCGCTTATAATATTTATGCCCAAAACAACGTCGGAGTCGAATCGCCCGTAAAGCTGGTCGAGATGATGTACGAAGGGGTGCTTCGTTTCAACGCGCAAGCGAAAAAAGCGATCAACGACGGCGATATAGAAAAAAGAGCTTACTGGATAAACCGCTCCATCGCCGTTATCGCGGAGTTGCTCTCGACTTTGAATTACGACGGCGGCGACGTCGCGGCGTATCTGGACGGACTCTACACATACCAAATCAAACTCCTTACCGAAGCGAATCTCCACAACGACACCCAAAAAATAGACACCGTCAACAATGTTTTCAAAGGGCTGCTCGAGGCTTGGCGGGAAACCAATGGATTGGCTTGATTCGCTCAAAGTGGCGATAGCCACGCAAGATGTGCGACGCATCGAGACGCTTATGGAACAGCTTCCGCAGTTTGACTCCCTTAAAGAGATGGAAGAAGCGTTGTATCTGATGCAAGAGGGGGTCGCGCTTGTCGAATCGTTGAAAACCCAAACAAGAACCCAAATGGAACTTTTGAAAAAAAACATCGATTTCCTCGAATCGACCGCAAAGGCGGATGAAAACTCGTTTGATGTGAGTTCCTAAATCTCCTCAATTTGCGCTAAAACGGAGGCTATAAGCTTTTTCGCTTTCTCCTTGGTCACTTCGGTCGGTTCGAAATGGTCCGAAACCACTTTGTAGATTTTTAGATTTTTTCCAAACACCTCGGCTATGGCGAACCCTTCCATATCGACAAGATGTTCATGTGGAGTATTTTGCGCACTATCAACGGTTCTAAGAGTGTATCCTCGGTTTGTCGCCGTATCCAAATCGAGTCTTTTTTCATCTCTGAAGAGTGTTTTTACTTCACACAGCGTGCCAACAGGTACACAAGCCGGTGCAGCGGCGATACCGATGTTCAAAACGGTGTCTTTTTCTCTCAGGTTGCACCGCTCTTTGCAGAACAAAGCGGCGTTTCTCGCTTTTTCCATACCGATACCGGTAATAACAAGCGTTATGTCGGATGAGCGAAAAAGGGTATAAGGGGAGATTTTCTCTTTTTTGAGTTTTTTGTACTCGACAATCGCCTGAGCTTCACTTTTTGTTGCGCAAAATATGTAAATCATTTGGAGATTATACCAATTTTCGATATAATTTCGCCACTTCCTCTAGACCTGTGCAATGGGTTTGCGGGGCAATGTGTCAGGGTGGGAACACAGCAGCACACCTCGCTTGCCCATGTGCCGCAGGTATCTGGGGGGAGCCTTTTTACAACAACTCCTTTTTTATCCATTTCGAAAGTACATAGAGTCCCCATATATGCTGTTTGAACGTCCCTTTTTTCGCAGTTTGCAAATAGCGTGAGAGTATCTCTTTTTTGAACATCCCCGTTTGTTCGTTCACCTCCTCTATCACGCCGATATCGCCGCTTTGAAGCAGGTATTCCATATATGGGTTGGAGAACCCTTTTTTCTTCCGCGTTATAATTTTGGCATCGAGCTTGTTTCGCATCATTTTTTTTAGAAGCGATTTCGTAACCCCCTCTTTGTAGCGCAACGCAGGGTCGATGGAAAAAACGAGGCTTGCTACCTCATGGTCCAAAAACGGTGTTCTGGCTTCAAGGGAATGGTGCATGGAGATTCGGTCGAGCTTCGTTAGGAAATGCTCGCTTTGAAAATGGTGCAAGTCGATGTAGCTGAACCAAATCGACTCGTCATCGTGAGCGCTTTTTTCGAAACGTTCTCTATATGGCGCGATATAGCCAAAACTCTCCCCGTCTCGCACGTTTCGCCGTAGCAAGATGTTTTTTTGCATGTCGGTGAATTTTTCGCTCGAGCAGCGAAAAATCACTTCGTTTTCGAACGCCCGTTTGTACCACTCCCATTCTCTGTGCATACTGAAGTTGGAGCGGAAATATTTTTTCAGCCAATTGGCATGATAGAGCCCTTTTGCGCGCTGGACTTCCAAATACTCGAAATACTGCCTGTACCCTAAAAAAAGCTCATCGCTCCCCTCGCCGCTTAGCACCACTTTGAAGCCTTGTTTTTTCACCTCTTCGAGCAATATATACAGCGGAATTGCCGCAGGGTCGTTGAGCGGTTCGTCAAGTGCGTCGAAAACGGCATCGAAACTTTCGATAAAACGCTCTTTGGAGACGATTATGTCGTAGTTGCGCACCCCCAAAAGTTTCGCACTCTCTTTGGCTTCTTCGAGTTCGTCGTATTTTTTATACTCCTCGAACCCAAGCGAAAAACTCAAAAGCTCCTTGCCGAAATATTTGGCGTAGTAGTTGATAGTCGCGCTGTCTATCCCCCCGCTAAGAAGCGTTGCCATCGCAACATCACTCGAGCTTAGTCGAAGTTCTATCGACTCTTGAAGTTTGCTCTCGAGTTTGGTTAGTGCTTCGTTTTCGTTTGTTATCGCGTTAGCGGGGGCATCGAGCAAGTCGAAGTAACGTTTCGTTTCGATTTTTTGGTTCTCATAGACGAGATACTCCGAAGGAGCGAGTTTGTACACCCCTTCGTAAAAGGTATGGGGTACGGTTGGAGCGAGGTAGGTAAGATACGAAAGCATCGCCTCTTCGTTCATCTTGACACGCTCTATAAAGGGGCGAATCCCCTTTAGCTCCGAAGCGAAAACGAAACCGTTTTTCGTTTGTGTGTAAAAAAGAGGTTTTTTCCCAAGCCTGTCTCGATAGAGCAAAAGCCTGCCCCCGTCGTAGATCGCTATGGCGAACATGCCGCGCAGGTACTTGACGAACTCTTCGCCATATTTTAAGTATAACGCGAGTATAACTTCTGCATCACCGTTTGTTTGAAATGTGTAATCGAGTTTGTTTCTTAGCTCTTTGTAGTTGTAGATTTCACCGTTGAAACTAACGAGGATGTTTTCGTGTTTTAGCGGTTGGTTGGAGCGGTGATGGGTATCGAGGATGCTAAGGCGTGAATGGGCGAAAAAGAGCTCTTGCGTTTTTTCCACACCGCAAAAATCGGGTCCCCTGTGGGAAAGGGAAGCAAGCGCTTTGTGAGCTAACCGCTCGTCGTACTTTCCGATTATTCCAAAGATTGCGCACACTTTTTCACCCCTATCGTCATGTCGTTTTTTATGTATTTTGTTTTTTCGAAATAGATTGTCGCTTTCATCTGTTTTAAAAGCTCGTACATCTTTTCTTTTGGGATGTAATTATACATTTCGCTCTCTTTGTCCGCGCATAAAAAATTAAAAACAACCGCTTCGTCGGCGGCTTTGAAAATACGATGCAAAAACAAGGCGGTTTCGAACAAGGTCAGGGTGTTGAGCGTACCGCTGGTTATGTAGATGTCGGCTTTGGGGAGTGTATCGACCAAGATATCTTGAGACAAAATGGTTTGGCGGGTGTTGCGGCGAGCGATTTGGGCGAATTCGCTTAATGTTTCTATGCCGATGTAGCGTTTTGGCAAGCGGTCGTGTTTTTGTAAGAAGAGGTAAAAATCCCCAAACCCGCATCCGGCATCGACAACGGTTTTCTCTTTTATATCTCCCAGCGCTTCCAAAAGCACTTCGAAGCGTAATTGTTGATTTTTCAGCGAATTCCAACACAGCGAACGCGGGTCGTGTTCACCGTATTTTTTCAGCGCCGATAGATAAAAATATTTATGGGGAATTTTTGGCATGTCCGATTATAGTACGATTTCTCTTATAGTTTTCCTATAAACGCAAAATTTTCACAATGTCGTTGTTTAAGTGGAATTAAAATAAAAAAAAGATAAACTTAAGGAAAATTGAGGTTTGACAAGTAGAATTATGAATATAGAGTTGTTACAGTCGTTAAGTGTTTTGTATGCGGAAGATGAAGCCTCGCTAAGAGAGGAAGTGGTAGAGAGTATTCGCCCGTTTTTGAAAAACGTTCTTAGCGCGCAAAACGGTCAAGAGGCTTTGGATATTTTTGTGCAAGACCCTGAAGCTATCGACATCATCGTTACGGATATTATGATGCCCAAAAAAGACGGCATCTCTTTTGTGGACGATGTGCGCGGTATCGACAAAGAGATCCCCATCATCTATACCACCGCTTTTAGCGACAGCGAGTACCTTCAAAGAACGATCAACCAGTCGGTATCGGGCTACATTGTCAAACCGATCGATATCGAAGCGCTTCTCGCAGCGATCGAAAAAGCCTCCGTTTTCGTAGAGAACAAACGTTTGCGACGGAAATTGGAGGAGATAAACAAAGAGCAAGAGCGTATAATCGAAGAGAAAACCAAAGAGATAGAGCTTAAAAACAAAGCGCTTATAGAGCAGATACACACCGACGACTTGACCGGTCTTGCCAACAGGCGCTCTTTGCTCGAAGACCTTGAACATAGCTCCTCGGCTCTTGTCGCCCTTGTGGATATAGACTCGTTTCGCACCATCAACGAACTCTACGGAGAGGAATCGGGAAATACGATTCTCAAAGAGTTCGCGAAGCTCTTGAGCAAGTCGATACCGGAATGCAAACACTACCGCATAGGGGGTGATGTCTTTGCGTACATGAAAGAAAATGTAGGGGAAGATATCGCTTTGTGCAAAGAGAATGTCGAAAAACTCATCCAAAAGTGCTCGCAGGCCCATTTTTGCATCCCCTCATACAATATTGACATCCAAATCGATATCACCGTAGGGCTTTCATACGGCAACGAACAGATACTCCAAAAAGCGAGTATGGCGCTGAAAAAAGCCAAGGAGATGAACGAACGCTACCTTTTTTACAAAGAGGAGTACAACTTCAACAAGTGCTACGAAAACGATATCCGCTGGGGGAAGATCATCAAAAACGCCCTTGCCCAAGACGGTATAGAGGTTTATTTTCAACCGGTGGTAGATGCAGATAAAAACGTGGTGAAATACGAGTCTTTGGTGCGTATTGAAGAGGGGGAGAGTGTTTATTCCCCTTTTGAGTTTTTGGAGATTTCGAAAAAACTCAAGCTGTATCCAAAGATTACCAAGATAGTCATCGAAAAGACGCTCAAAAAGCTCCGAACTCTAAACAAGAAAGTGGGCTTTAACATCAACCTTTCGATTCAAGATATGGAAAACGACGAGATTGTCGCGTTTATCGAGTCGAAGCTTTTCGAATATGCTAAACTGGCGCGCTATGTGACGTTCGAGATTTTAGAAAGCGAGAACATTCAAAATTACGACAAGATTTTGGGGTTTATCGAGAAAATAAAAAAATTCGATGCGAAAATCGCCATAGACGATTTTGGAAGCGGATATTCGAACTTCGAGTATTTGTTGAAAATCGCTCCCGATTACATCAAGATAGACGGTTCGCTCGTTAAAAACATCGACAACGACAAAAACGCAAGAGCGATAGTCAAGACGATAAACAGTTTTGCGAAGTCTCTCGGTGCGCAGACGGTAGCGGAGTTCGTTCACTCCGAAGAGATAGCGCAGTTGTTGCAACAAATGGGTGTCGATTACTTTCAAGGATATCTTTTTGGCAAACCGAGTAAAGAGATACAAGATGCGTAAATTCGCTTCTTTTACGTATATGTATATTTTTGCCCTTTCGCTTATAGGGTTGTTGGCGCTTGGGTCTTATTTGAATCTCGAGCGCCTCATAGACGCGCAGTCCAACGACGCCGAAGCGATAAACATAAGCGGCAAGCAAAGGCTGCTTTCACAGCGGATACTCTACTATACCGTTACGAAAGATTGCAAGAACCTTTCGCGCAGCGCGGATGAAATGGAGCGAATGCACAAAAAACTCCTTTCTTTGCCGATGGAAGAAAACGTTCATGCGTTGTATTTCAAAAAGCCGGTTATGCTTGATAAACAGATAGAAGAGTATCTCGCACTCGTTAGAGAATACGTGAAGACAAAAGGGGGTGCTCTATCCAAAAAGATTTTGAAAGAGGGTTCGCAGCTGCAAAGAAAACTTGACGAAGCGGTGAGTTTGTACCAAAAAAATGCGGAGGAGAAAGTCAGACGGTTGCATACTTTCGAATTCGTTATTTTTGTCGCGACTATCATTTCTCTTGTGTTGGTCGCTTTTTTCATCTTCAGACCGTTGAACAACGCCATCAAGAAAAAAACGAAAGAACTGCTCGAGGCCAAAGAATACTCCGACATCATCACCCAAATCAACACCAACGCCATCATAGCCGTAAACGAAAACTTGGAAATACTCACATACAACAAAAGTGCCCAAAAGATGTTTGGATACACAGCTAAAGAGATGCTCTTCACTCGACTGGTGGATGATAGAATAATCCCGAAAAAGTACCTTCAAGCGCATATCGAGGGGTTTGAAAATTTTGTAAAAAACGGCAGACTCAAACACACCGATGAGGTGTTCGAGCTCGAAGGGCGCAAAAAAGACGGTAGCGAATTTCCCATCAAAGTGTCGTTTGGGACGAAGGTCGATAGAAACAAAACGGTCGTTGTCGCCAATATTCAGGATATGACCAAAGAAAAGGAGAACGAAAATCTTCTTTTGCAGCAGTCGCGTTTTGCCGCGATGGGTGAGATGATAGCCAACATCGCGCACCAATGGCGTCAACCTTTGAGTTCCATCAGCACCCTTGCAAGCGGTGCTCGGTTGCGTTACAAAAGCGGTTTGCTGAGTTCCGAAGAGCTTGATGAGATTTTTGTCAAAATCAAAGAGTACACACAGTTTCTCTCCAAAACGATAGATGATTTTAGAAACTTCTACTCGGACAAGAAAAGTATCGAGCGGTTTTTCATCTCCCAGTCGCTCAATCAAGCCACGTCGCTTGTCAAAGCCGCATACAAAGACAACGAAATAGAACTGTATGTCGATATCGAAGAGGACACTACCCATTACGGCAGTAAATCGGAGCTGACACAGGTGTTTTTGAACATCCTCAACAATGCCAAAGACGTGTTGGTCGAGAGAGATGCCAAAGAGCGGGTCGTGTTGGTAAAAGTGGAGCGAATAGGAGAGAGTGCCTGCGTCAAAATAGCCGATAGCGGCGGAGGGATTCCAAAAGAGGTCGCATTGAAGATTTTCGAGCCTTATTTTACGACCAAGCACAAGTCGCAAGGAACGGGGATAGGGCTGTTTATGTCCAAAAGGATAGTCGAACACAGTTTCAAAGGGAGCGTGAGAGCGACCAACGAATCGTTCGAGCTTGACGGTAAAGAGTATTATGGAGCTGTATTTTTAGTGGAGGTGCCTGTGGCATGAAAGTAGCGGTTGTCGGACTTGGCGGTGTCGGAGGATACATCGCAGGGTATTTTGCAAAAAGCGGCATAGATGTCGTAGGTGTGGCAAGAGGGGAGCATCTACAGGCTATAAAGCGAAACGGTTTGGAGATTGTCGAAGATAAAAACCGCTTCGTCGTCGATATGAACGTCTGTTCATTGGCGGAACTGGAGGGTGTTTTCGATGTAGTTCTGTTTTGCGTCAAAAGTTACGACCTTGAAGATACGGCAAAAAAGATGCGTTTTCATGTAGGTAAGGAAAGCGTCGTTGTCAGTTTTGCCAACGGCGTGAACAACGGTGATGTGCTTAGAGAGAGTTTGGACGCAAAAGTGGTGGACGGTTGCGTGTATATCCTTTCGCACATAGAAAAAGCGGGTGTGATTCGTAAAAAAGGGGACGTATTTGCCGCCGTTTTTGGAGGAGAAGGGAGTGAGAGACTTGCACAATTATTTGAAAAATCAAATTTAAGATACAAAATTTCTTTGGATATCCAAAAAGATTTATGGAAAAAGTATATTTTCATCGCCGCGTTCGCAAACTTGACAAGCTACTACGACGAGTCGATAAACTCCATATGGCAAAACCGTTACGAAGAAGCGAAAACACTTCTTGAAGAGATAGCCGCCATAGCCAAAGAAAAAGGGATCGATATAGACAAAGAGGTGGAGAAGTCGCTCAAAACCGCATCTGTTTTACCTAAAGAGGCGTCCACTTCGATGCATCTGGATTTTCAAAACAAAAAAAAGACTGAACTTGAAGCTTTAAGTGGATATCTTGTCGAAGAAGCAAGAAAAGTCGGTGTAGAATCTCCCCTTTTAAGTGCCATTTACGAGGAGCTGAGAAAGAGATGAAAGAGATCGTTTTAGGGGGAGGATGCTTTTGGTGCGTCGAAGCGGTGTTTCGCCGCGTCAAAGGGGTGAAAAAGGTTACAAGCGGCTATGCGGGCGGCATGAGAGAAAACCCGACCTACCAACAAGTTTGTAGTGGCGCAAGCGGTCATGCGGAAGTGGTGAAAATACTCTACGATGAAAACGAGGTAAGCTTGGATACCCTTTTGGAGGTGTTTTTCGCCATTCACGACCCAACTACGCTCAACAGACAAGGCGCGGATGTGGGAACGCAGTACAGAAGCGTCGTGTATTACGGTGACGAAGAGGAAAAAGAGATCATCCAAAAAGCCATAGCCAAAGCACAAAAAAACTTTAGCGACCCGATCGTTACCGAAGTGAGTCCAAAACCGCCCTTCTATGAAGCGGAGTCTTACCATCAAAATTACTACGATACAAATCCAAATCAAGGGTACTGCCAAGTGGTCATACGCCCCAAAGTGCAAAAATTTTTGACCAAATTTACAGAAATGATAAAAAATTAACCCTTTTGGATGTACAATAAATGCAGAAGCTTATAAGGAAAAATTATGTCAAAAGAGGAACATATCTATAATCTCGCCATTATTGGTGCGGGACCGGCCGGCATAGCGACGGCGGTCGAGGCCTACATAGAAGGGGTGCGAGATATCGTCTTACTTGAAAAAGACGAAAACCACAACTCCACAATCCGTAAATACTACAAAGACAACAAAAGGGTCGATAAGGACTGGAAAGGGCAGAAAGTCGAGCTGGACGGGCGTATCTATTTCATGGACGGAACGAAAGAATCCACACTCGATTTTTTCGACGAGATTTTACAAAAACACTCCGTTGAGCTACAAACCCATACCGAAGTGACGAGTATCGAAAAAAAAGAGGATTATTTCGAAGTGCACACTTCCAAAGGGGTCGTCAAAGCGAAATACGTCGTCGTGACGATAGGGAGAATGGGCAAGCCGAACAAACCAAGCTACAAAATCCCTCCGAGCATACGAAAAAAAGTGAATTACACGCTCGATAACTGTAGCGAAGGGGAGAAAATCTTGGTTGTTGGCGGAGGGGACAGCGCCATCGAATACGCCGTCGATTTGGCGGAGAAAAACGACGTCGCCATCTGTTACAGACGAGGCACGTTTCGAAGAGCCAACCCGACCAACCAAAAAAACATCGCTGCCGCCATCGCTCATGGAGAAGTCAGAGCTATTCTAAACACCAACATAGAAGGGCTTGAAGAGGAAGAGGGAAAAGTCAAGGTGCTTTTTGTAGAGAAAGAAGCGGAACTTTTCGACAGAGTCATCTACGCTATCGGCGGAACGACCCCAAGTGGCTTTTTGGCAAGTTCGGGCATAAAGGAAAAAGATGGCAAGCCGGTGTATGATAAAAACTACGAAACCAACGTGGAGGGGCTTTTCGTCGCAGGAGACATCACGCAAGAAAGTGGAGGCAGTATCGCGCTTGGGCTCAATCAAGGGTACTATATAGCCAAACATATAGTGAAAAAAGGGTGCTGTAAAAGTTAGTCGTCCAAAACCAAGGTTTCTTGTTGCGATACGAGCGGTTCGTCCCTCTCGCTTATCACCCCTTGCTGGGTATAGAGGCTCAATTCTATCTCACAGTGCAAAAACTGCGTAGAGGTTAGAATGTGCTCTTCATCCGCTTCGAACGCCGCCTTTTTCGCCGCGAAAATGATGTTTTCGAGCAAAGTGGCACCATTTTGCGTCGTGTAGGCGCTAAAGGGTTTTCGTTCTAAAAATATCTCTACTTTGACATCGATTGGGGAAGCGAGGATGGGATGTTCTTGTAAAAGTTTCGATTTGTCGATTCTGCGACGCGCTTGAAACACCTCGAGCATAGAATCACGAACAAGCTGCAATAAAACCGAACGCCCCATACCAACCCTTTTTTACCAAATTATACTATATTTTATAGCGATAACAGTCCAAACATATGACACTTGTCAGGATTTTAGAATGTGGATAGTGTTTTTTGGTGAAATTGCACTTGATATTAGAATGGGCGAAAACTTATGAAAAATCTCTTGAAACACTGTGTAGCAAAGGATTTGTGAAGTTCATTGTGTTGAGTGGTGCGGATGAGAGGACTTGAACCTCCACGCCTTGCGGCACCAGATCCTAAGTCTGGCGTGTATACCAATTTCACCACATCCGCATGCGGTACTTCGTGGAACGAAGTTTTGTTTTGTAAGTGGTACGCCCATCAGGATTCGAACCTGAGACCTACGGCTTAGAAGGCCGTTGCTCTATCCAGCTGAGCTATGGACGCATATGGGTGGTACGCCCGATAGGATTCGAACCTATAACCGTCGGATCCGAAGTCCGATACTCTATCCAGTTGAGCCACGGGCGCATGACGACAACCGTTTTGCTTTTTTAAGTCAAATAGTTGTTAAAATTATATTCTACCGAAATGGGGTGGGATATGGGATTCGAACCCACGGCCCTCAGTGCCACAAACTGATGCTCTAACCTACTGAGCTAATCCCACCATACGATATGTATAAACAAAAAAAATGGTCGGGGTGAAAGGATTCGAACCTTCGGCCCCTTGGTCCCAAACCAAGTACTCTAACCATGCTGAGCTACACCCCGTCATTAACCAAAGGTGGCTAATGAGGTCGAAATTATAGTAAAAACATAAAAAAAAGTCAAGTAATTCGCTATAATTTCATAAATTATTTTGTGAGAGTGTTTATGAAAATAGCAAGATTTAGTAAAATCGGGTTTATTTTAGCAGCTGCCGGAAGTGCGGTCGGGCTTGGAAATATCTGGAAATTTCCCTATATTACGGGTGAGTACGGGGGTGGAGCGTTCGTGCTGGTGTATCTTATAACCGTTGCGCTTATCGGTTTTTCCATTATGATAGCTGAGATGTTCATAGGGTACAAAGGCAGACGCGACACCGTCACTTCTTTTGAAGAGCTGGCTCCAAAAAATAAGTCTTTGTGGAAATATGCCGGTTTCCAATCCCTCGCAGGGCTTTTGATTATGACTTTTTATTCGGTGGTGATAGGGTGGATACTCAACTATATCGTTACTTCGCTAATCCACCTTCCTTCGTCGGTCAAAGAAGCGGAAGCAACTTTCACTTCGATGCTTCATAGTGATTTTTTCACGCAGTTTTTCTATCACAGTATCGCTTTTGTCGTTATTACCTATATCGTTTCCAAAGGGATTAAAAGCGGTATAGAAAAGCTCAACGACTATTTGATGCCTGCTTTGATAATAATACTCTCGGGTATGTTTCTTTACGCTTTGAGTCTCGATTCGTTCTCCAAAGCGTTTTCGTTCATGTTCGCGCCTGACTGGAGCAAACTCAATTCAGAAGCGTTCGTTACCGCCGTTGGGCATGCGTTTTTTACGCTTAGTCTCGGTATGGGGGCGATTATGACTTATGCCGCTTCGATGGAAAAAGACACGAACATCGTCCATAGTGCCGTTTGGGTCGTGTTTTTGGACACCGCCATCGCGCTTGTGGCGGGGTTGATGCTTTTTACGTTTTTGTATCAGTACGGAAGCGGTCCGGACAAAGGACCGGGGCTTGTTTTTATCTCGCTTCCTGCGGCGTTTTACGAGATGGGTACGCTTGGAAACTTCTTTGCGGTTATCTTTTTTATCGCGCTTGCGTTTGCCGGATTGACCTCTGCCGTTTCGCTTGTAGAGCCGATGGTGCAGTACATGATCGACCGCTTCGGTTTTTCGCGCCTTAAAGCTTCGATTTCGATGGGGTCGTTTTTCTATCTTGTCGGTATTTTAGTTATTTTATCGGGGCTTGATGGATGGAAAGAGTCGCTATCATGGGGAGGCAAAAACCTTTTTGACTGGATAGACTTCCTAACTGCGGCGGTCATGTTGCCTCTTGGAGGTTTGGTTATGAGTATATTTGTCGGTTACGTCGTTCCAAAAAGCGAAGTGGAAGCGACACTCAAACCGTACTTAAAAGGGTATTTTCCCATTTGGTACTTTTCGCTTCGCTATATTGCGCCCGTTGCGCTGTTCGTGGTTATTTTGAACTTGCTTGGGGTGATGTAGTGGAAGATATTTACCGGCAGATAGTAACCGAGCTGACGATGCAGGGGATCGACTTAGACTCCTCCATCGAGTATAAGGTAAACGGCAAAGAGTATGTGCTTTCGTACCGTTTTATCATCGAAAGTTACATGGGAGCCTCGTACGAGTCGAAGCTTGTGTTTCTCTCGGCACTGAGAAAGTCGCAAAAAGCGGGTGAAATGGGAGTTGAAAAGTTTTTCGAGGGGATGGGGCAACTTCTTTTGATGGGGAGTTTATCGAAAAAGCTCGCTTAAGGGTGTATCGGGTCAGAGAACTTTCGACCCGATAACATAAACAAAGTCATCCATTACTTTAAGAATTTTTCCTATTTTTACCGTGTAAGTTCGTATCGTTTTCATAAGGTGCCTCCTTTTTTGAAAACTGCAAAGAACCTACAGCAAAAAATGTTCCAAACTTAAAATAACATCAACAATATTACACCAAATATTATCCTGTACACCCCAAATGCGACGAATGTAAAGCGCTCCAAAAACGCCAAAAAGAGCTTGATAGTCAAGTATGCCACGACAAAAGCGACGAAGAAACCGATTCCGAGTGTAAGCAAGTCGGTGTCGGCGAACTCTTTGTAGTGCTTGAGCAAATCATGTGCGGTAACGGCAGCCATAACTGGAAATGCGAGCAAAAAGCTAAATTCGGCACTCGCTTTTCGGCTAAGTCCTACAAGCAGCGCGCCTATGATGGTCGAGCCGGCTCTACTCGTTCCGGGGATGAGTGCGAAAACTTGAGCGAGCCCTATCCAAAGAGCTTGTTTGAAACTTACGTTTTCGACGTTTTGCACCGCCGCGGCATCGTCTTTTATGAACCATTTTTCAACAACCAAAAAGACGATTCCCCCTACGATGAACATAATTGCGACGATTTCAACGTTAAAAAGTGCCTTGATTTGCTTGGAGAACAAAAAGCCTATAGTCGCGATAGGTAAAAACGCCAAAAAAACTTTCATCCACAATTGTGTATGTTTGAGGGTGAATTTCTCTTTATAGTTGAAAAAAACCGCCAAAATAGCCGCGAATTGGATGATAACCTCGTACGCTTTGGTCACGCTTGTTTGTTCAAGCCCCAAAAACTTGCTCGCTACTATCATGTGCCCTGTCGAACTGATGGGCAAAAATTCTGTAAAACCTTCAATTACCCCTAAAACTACACTGTCAAAAATTGTCATAAGTACCTATCCGATAAAAAATCTTAATTGTCTTTAATCAGATAAAATCATACCGATTACCACGTTAAAACCACTTGAAGTTGTGATTTTAAGGACATTTCAAATAGTTTCTCATCTATCCAAGAATTTCTTGCTTCAAAAGTAAATATCCTTGGATTATGCTATAATTATAGAATGAGAAAGATAAAGAACGAGGGGCTAAAAGAGGTTGGAAAATCTTTATTGACATTAGCGAACCTCTTTTTGGTCGTTTTTTTCATTAACAATTATTTGCAAAGAGATAGCTTCAGTTTTGTCGGTATCATGCTTTCATTATATACGGTTGGGATGTTGTACTATACCGGTTATTTGGCTATAAACAAAGGGGGTGGAGATGCTTGAGTTAGGAATTGTAGGAGCGATAATAGCTACAATAGCTTTTGTGATTGTTAAAAACATTCCAAATTTTTCTGCCAGCTAAAAGTAATCCAACCTAAAGCGATTGTTTTGCGCTTACATCTTTGACGGTTCTTTCAGTTTTATTTATTTACAGTTAGGTATTTATGGCAAAAAAAAATAAAAAATTTACAAAACTCAATCAAAAAATCAAGAAGTATTTCGGTAACGACCCGTTTGACGTAGGGATAGCGCGCGTCGATAGTATGACACTTAGTATAAGTATATTGGTGGTATAAAATGGATTCAACTCTCGATATATCTATTGAGTTTTGATTAAAATAAAATATAAGTAATGAGGCATAAATAATTTCATAATCCAACAGCAAGAAAAAGGTATAGATGCAAGGCAGATTTTTAAAAGCCTAGCCGTAGCTAAGGTGAGAAAATCCAACGATGTCAGCTATGCCTTTTTCTTGTTGCCCTTTGGGTGAGATGATTTTCACTCATCTTTGCACGAAAATCACCTTGAAGTAGAATAACTACTACTGCAGTGATTTTCCTACAAATCTGAACGAAACTCATCTCATTGGATATGAAATTATTTATGCCTCATTACTTAACTCCGTAAAATCACTTATGCATCAAGTCGATCGTAACTTCTTCAAAAATCATTACAGCCTTGACAATAAAATATAATTTCTATATACTTTTTATATAAAAAGAGGTTTTTTATGACATTTGAATATGATGAAAATAAAAGCAAAATCAATAAAGAAAAACACGGAATAGACTTTGTAGAAGCACAAAATCTATGGAAAGATGAAAATGCACTCATTGTTCCAGCTAACATAGTCGATGAAGAAATCAGATTTGCTCTTATTTCAACGTTCAAAAACAAATGCTATGTAGCGATTTATACTTTAAGGAATGAAACATACAGAATCATAAGTGTAAGACGATGTAGAAAAAACGAGGAGAAGAGTTATGAAAACTATAACAGCTAAAGAGTTTGACGAAAAGTTTGACAATGGTGAAGATATAACAGAGTATTTGGACTTTTCAAGTGCCAAGAGATTGAAAGATATAAAAAAGTTGAAGACCCAAACTAAAAAAATAAATGTCGATTTTCCCGAATGGATTATAGAGGCTTTGGATAATGAAGCCAAAAAGATCGGTGTAACAAGACAATCTATTATAAAAGTATGGATAGCTGAAAGGTTAAAAGAAGAAGCGAGGCAACTGCAGGCAAGCTAACAAGTCAATATTGACAGTAGCATTACAGGGTGTGACACTCCCAGACGGTTTCATTTATAGTTAGGTATTTATGGCAAAAAAAAATAAAAAATTTACAAAACTCAATCAAAAAATCAAGAAGTATTTCGGTGACGACCCGTTTGACGTAGGGATAGCACGCGTCGATAGTGCAACGCTTAGTGAACTTGTACACTACCTTGGAATCTACGACGTAGAGCACTCGAAAGAAGCGATGCTCAAAGCGGTTCGCCATTTGTGGTCAAGCGGCGATAGCATCATCCGTAGCTTGATAGTCGAGTTCTTCGCTCAAAACGGTGTTATCTACAAAGGGGAGCGACAAAGCGACATCTCGAAAGAGAAAACGGAAAAAATCGAAGAGTTTTTGGAAGAGCTCGGAGCGAGTGAGGAGGAAAAAGCGCAGATTTTTTTGTTTTTCAAAGAGGTGAAGAACAAAAAAATCACGTTCAACAAAGTCAAGAACAAGCTTGAGCACCTGCGCTTCGAAGCAAAACTCCAAAGTGTGGAAGATGCGCTCGATGGAACGTTCGACAACGACGGACGGTTCGAGTTTAGCGCGAAATTGCATTATGACGTGTTTGGGGAGAAATTTACGAAAATCGAGGTGCTTCGCTCAAAGCGGTTTGGTTTTGAGCATCTGCAAAAAACCGACACCCAAGAGCTCATAGAGGAGATTCGAAAAGAAAAAGAGCACGCTTTGGCATCGAAACAAGAGCGTTTGGAAGCTTTTTTGCGCTCCTTGTCGCCAAACCACCGCTACTTGAGCAAAGCGCAGATATTTCATGCATTAAAGAGTGCCAATCCTTATAGCCGTTTTAGTTTTCCCGAGCTGAAATTACGAGATATCAAAACGATTTTGCAAATGCAAATACCGCTTAAAGAAGCGAAAATCGAACAAAACGAGCTTTTTTTCACCCTCGAAGATACTTTCAAACTTCCAGTAACCCATGAAGAAACAGAGTATCTTTTGGAGGTGTTTTGCCCCCTTGAAGAGGTTTTGGAGCGAATATGGCTCGAGAAAGACTTGGATTTGGAGCGCTATATCCAAAGCGCCAAGGAGGAGAGTAAAAACGCGTTTTTAAGTGAATTGGAGTTGATAGTGCAGGAGTGCGAGCCGTACGCCAAACAGGCAAATCTCACTCTCGAAGCGTTTTATAAAAAAATCTACGAAGTTCTACTGCCAAACCTCCCTTCTACACTTGTAATATCTTCGAAGCTTGTCAAAAAAACGCTCCGACGCTTCATCTACGCCGTTCAAGAGCATATTGCACAAAGTCAAAAACAGCAACTTTTGGCACAAACCATACGCGATTTTAAAAACCTGTTTCCCCTTGCGCGTTCTCTAAGACGAAAACTCACTCTTCATATAGGCCCGACCAACAGCGGAAAAACATACGAAGCTATCAAGCGGCTCAAAGCCGCCGATACCGGCTACTACCTCGCTCCCCTTCGCCTCTTGGCACTCGAGGGGTACGAAAACCTCAAAGCAAGCGGCATAGACGCTTCGCTAATAACGGGTGAAGAGCAACTCTTGGACCCCGAAGCGACCCATATAAGCTCGACTATAGAGATGCTCAATTACGATGTCGATGTCGATGTTTGCGTCATAGACGAAGTGCAGCTCATAGACGACAGAGACAGAGGATGGGCATGGGCGAACGCCATCATCGGTGCACCTGCAAAAGAGGTGATACTTACGGGAAGTCCGGCAAGCAAGGAGGCGATCATAGAGCTTGCCGCATACCTTGGAGAGGAGTTGGAGATCAAAGAGTTCAAGCGCAAGAATCCTCTAACACTTCTAAAGCACCATGTACCGTTTGAGAAGATAGAGCCGGGTACGGCACTTATAGCTTTTAGCAGAAAAGAGGTGCTCAAGCTCAAACAAAAGCTTGCTTCGAACTTTACTATCAGTACGGTTTACGGCAATCTTTCTCCGGAGGTCAGACGGGAGGAAGCGCGCCGTTTCAGAGAAGGAGAAAGTGAGATTCTCATCGCTACCGACGCCATCTCGATGGGGATGAACCTACCGATAAAAACGGTTCTTTTTACTAAAGCGCAGAAATTCGACGGCATAATCGATCGCGAACTCACACCGAACGAAATCAAGCAAATAGCAGGACGTGCAGGGCGTTACGGCATAGAAGAGGCGGGGTATGTCGGTGCAACTTCGCCGCAGGTACTCAAAACCATCGCCAAAAACTACAACCTTCCCGACATCCCCGTTATGTTGCCGTTTAAAGTGATGGCGAATCTAGAGCATATCAAACTTGTGGCTTCGATTTTGGAGGAGAACTCCTTGGCTGAAGTGCTTCGTTTTTTCGCCCAGAACATGGTCTTTAGCGGACCGTTCGAAGCGGCGGATTTGGAAGACATGGTCGAAGTCGCGACACTTATAGACAACTACGACCTCGATATCGTCACCAAGTTCCACTTGGCAACCGCGCCTCTTACCCTTGGTTCCCCTTATATTCTCGATGTGTTCGAGAGCTATTTGGAGCATTTGGAGTTGAAAAAGCCTATTTTCTACCATCCTCCAAAGCTAAACGGCAAATACGCACTCACCAACGAAGACCTGCTTCGCGCCGAAGATATGGTCAAGGAGATTTCGCTTTATTTATGGCTTGGGTATCGGTTCGAAGAGTATTTTGTCGATAGCGAAAAAGCGAGGGAGCACAGAAGCGTCATCAACGCCTATATAGAGCGCTCACTACAACAAAAACAGTTCTCTTCGCGCTGCAAACTGTGTAACGCGGTTTTGCCCCCTTCATCGAAACACCGCATTTGTGAAAAATGTTTTCGAAAAAACTACAAAAGAGGGTATAGAACACGAAAAAATATACAAAACAAAACTAAATAAAACCATAAAAATTATGATATAATTCTCTCAAAAATATTCATCGATAAAAAAGAAATGAACAATTTCGGGAGAAAGATATGAGAAAATCCGATTTCAAGGGCTTGGCATTAATTGTATTGATGATTTTACTTGGTGGATGTGGTGGAGGCAGCGGTGAGCATCAAACCAAACAAATCGAAGATAGACAAAAAGGGCTTATTCAAGATGTCACAGGATTGCGGTATAGGACCTCAAGTGGTTTAAACGGTATAGTAGGAAAAAATAGTAATTTTCTATATAAAGACGGTGATACGGTGAGCTTTTTTGCCGGAAATCTCCATATTGGCGATGTCAAAGCTAAAGAAAAGATTGTTCTACAAGATTTCAACAATAGCGACAATGTTGCTCAAGCGCTTTACAGTCTCGATGAAGATAAAAACCCTGACAATGGAATCGATGTCGGTTATTTGAACGATAAAGCATCGAATGCGAACAAGTCTTACAGCAGGGTATCTGAAAATAATGTAGAAGTCGATTTGCAAGAGATAACAGACAATCCGGAAATGCTGAAAAAATATAAAGCTTTTTTGAAAGAAAACGGTGCAATGCTGATTTCGAAAGAAAAAGTGGATAAAATCGAAGCGAAAAAGGCTATTTTGACTTACATTCCGGAAATTGAAAATATAGCTAAACAAAAGGCTAAGGGAGGCTTTGCCGAAAAGCGTATTATCTTAGGTACGCAAATTGAAAATGAGTTGAGAGTGATTTTCGATAAAAGTTTTCAAAATACGTTAGGCGCGAAGAGACTGGTAAACGACTCGCTGAATGTGCAAAACGACAGTTATTACAATAGAGTCAAAGTCGCAACGCTTTATAGCTTGAATATGAGTTTACGCCAATCGGTTTTGGAGCAAGCTTATAGCAATGTAGAAGCCGATAAAGAACGAGATGCATATAGAAACCAAGTAAAAAGTGCTTTGCAGTATGCTTTTGATACGGGTGATGCTATTGCCAATGCAATGAAAAAACCGAATTTCGACAACCTTCTCGACGCACTCGATAAAATAAAAATCTACAATGCGAAGTTCGCATATGATTTTACCGCCCCTTACTCGGAAAGATCAGAAGCTACCAATGTGATGGTTGGAATATCTGCAAGTATCCTTTCGGAATGCGTCAGCAGAGAAGACAAAAAGAAAAAAGCGAGTGAGCTAAAGAGTAAAATACGCAATTGTGTCATAGGTACCATTGTAAAAAATGCGGCTTCTCCTCTTGTGAAAAAATTGATTGATAACCCCATGTATGATAGTGCTGTAGATGGGGAAGTCGAGCTTTTGTTCGATACGGTCGATCTGGTATCGGCAGCACCTGCGGAAATGCCGGTAAAATTTATAAAACTTGTAGCGAAAAATGTCGTCAATCTTGGATTTGCTGCAGCACAGATACAGATGCTTTCAAAAGATCGAACGAAACTGAACTCTTTTGTTATCGCAAAAGAGCTTTTCAATATGATTCAGACCGTCTCCCCTTGGTATGACAGATTTGATTATAACAATCTGATCTCAAGAAAAGCAGATACCGCTACGACACAAAAACTAAGACAAGTAAGTTCCTTGTTTGGACTTGGGGAGTTGCAAACATCAAGCCCTACGGGAGAAGAGTTTACCCCTTTTACCTTGTTACAAAATTTGTCCAATGAAATAGCTAAAAAACATTCGATGTTGCAGTCAGAAGAGAATCTCGGCAATTTCGATACGAAAGAGATTGTAGCTAACTTGGAAAAGTTCGGTAAGATATACGATAACCTCTACGAACATACGTATAATCATTATATCGGGTATAAAAATGTCAATACCAAAGAGCAAAAATACCAAAATTTTTTGGCAAATCTTCATTTCAAGATAACAAAAGTTTTGCTGAAATGCGATGATGAAAATGAATGCAAAGTGTATGCTCATTTTGGTTACGATTCTAGCGAGATTG
Organism: Helicobacteraceae bacterium; assembly: GCA_027038835.1. GTDB lineage: Bacteria > Campylobacterota > Campylobacteria > Campylobacterales > Sulfurimonadaceae > S012-15. The sequence goes on from JALWGC010000002.1 coordinate 159,054, forward strand.
GAGCGGTGGTACTACCAAAAAGATATTCTTTAAGTGTCAACATAAAGGGGATGCAACAACCCGCTGTCAAAGAATACGACATTGACAGTCGCCATGCATATTCTCAACAAAAATATACCGCAGTCGTGCCTATCGAGCTTTCGTCCGTCTCCGATATAAATACGACGCCGGTGTATATAAAAGCGCAGCTTGAGTTTTCTCCAAAAATTCAATTGGCATCTTATGAAAATGCTTCGAGTCTGCCCCACTTGGTTAGTGATGAAAAGGCTTATATAGCTTCCGTATTTGTTCCGCAACCAAGTTCTGTAAAAATAGGTAGTCATGTAGCTGGAAACAATAAATATGATCTTGTGGCGAATGTGGAAGATAATAGACTCGGAATTCATACACAAGATTATATTTACGAATGGAAAGTCGGATGCTTGGGAAAAAAAGTTGTTACAACGACACAAAAACCTCGATTTGAGTATAAGCTAGATGCCGAGTGTAAAGATAAAAGTGTTTATGCGAAAGTGGATGTTTATGATAGTTTTGATGACCAAGCGATATCCTCCCCTTTTGTCAGTGATATTACACGACTCGAAAAGATTCGTTTGAGCGATGAACTGGAAGTTAAATTGTATGTCCCGACTGTATTGCAAGACGGTCAAATAGTAACGGTACATCCGCAAATCAAAGGTGGAAAACCACCATATACAGTATCGATAGAAACTGGAGAACATATAAAGAAAGTCGGAGAGAACAGATATGAAACATCTAACGATACGGGGGACTTCCTTGAGTCCAATATCATAGTACACGTAAGCGATAGCAATGGGGAAGAGGAGGATTATAGCATAGTCGTAACGATAGCACCGAAAATAAATAAAAAAGGGTATGTGCAGTTTATCAGGAATTGGGATAAACCTAGTGACGGTAGTATCGTAGTGCAAGATTTCACTAAAAAATGGGCGATCAAAAACGATACCGATTTCCCATTAAACGACGTTTATATATCGTTTAACGAGGCAAGAAGTTCTACAAGTTTAGAGCATGCCAAGATGGTGCAAATCGGTCAAATAGCGCCGGCGCAAACGAAAGTGATAGAGCTGCCTATTAAGTTGCCGCAAACATTCTCGAAAAACACCCATTATGGCTATTTCGAATTGTGGTACAAAGAAAACGGAACTGCAAAACGGTTGAAGTACTCTTCACATCTTGATGCATATTTAACCTATTTTTTGAAAACGAAGCAGGTGAAAAACGAGCAGTTGAACATTGAAACATTCACTATAAAAAGTGTAGGTGAAGATGCACAAAATCAATACTTTGTATCTGATGTCGCTTGTAATGCACCCGTTGCATCTCTTGAAATAGAGAGTGAAAGTGGGAATGTGTATCGATTGGTTTCGGGTGGGATAGTATTTGCACCTATTCCATCGTTTATCGATACGATAGAACAGCTTGGCGATAAAGCGAAATGGAAAATACATTTTCATATAAGAAAAGCGGATGAAGTACAACATAAAACGTTCCGTTTACGTGCAAAAGGCGTGGGTGCTTCCGTGGTGGAAAAAGAGGTGACATTTGATGTGAAGGGTAAAAACGAAAACAAAGATGCAACGCTTTTACAATCTTTCGATATACAAAAGAGTGATGGTACGCAAGATGTTCAAAACTATAAAATCGATTTGGTTTTGAGTAAAGTTCCAAAAAGCATAACATTGCTAAGCGATAGCGGAAATAGATACAAACTGAGCATAAAAGAAGAGGGTCGAATCGAATATAGACTCAACAATGCCGTTGTGACTTCGAAAGAGGAGTATGCTCTGTTGACACCGTTTGACGACATCCAACATAGTGACGACTACAAAAGATGGAATTTTGATTTTCATGTATATAAAACCGATAAGATACAAAATAAAAAATTTACGGTATTCGTCGAAGACGGTAAGGGTAAAACGGAGTCTGCCGAAAAAGAATTTGTAGTAGAGAAGAAAACGATAGAGACGCAAGCTTCGATGAATATTTATGATGTCTCGATTGTTACTATGCAACAAGGGGATAATTCTGTTCAAGAGTACAATCTATACTTTAGCACAACCGATGTACCTAAAAATATTACGATAGTAAGTGAACAAGGCAACCGTTACGATATTGTCAAAAACGGTGTTATCAACAAAAATTTTCCGTTCATTATAGATATTATGCCAAGTTCCGAAAGAACAGATTGGGTTGTAGATTTTAAGATAACTAAAACCGATTCTATACAACACAAACGCTTTACAATTCTCGCAGAAGATGAGTCCGGCAAGAGTGCTCAAACAAGTATAGCTTTCGATGTCGATAAATTATAAATCGACATCAGTTTAGTTTAGTACAGCGCCGAAATTTTGTCTATGTCGTTCCAAGTAGGGGTGCTGAGGTTTTGTTTCGCCTCTAGTATATGCTCGATGTAACGCGCGAACATGTCGGTTTCTATGTTTACGCGGCTTCCTTTTTTGTAGGTGGCAAAAAGGGTTTCTTTCATGGTGTGGGGGATGATGGTAAGGCGAAACGAGTTTTCAAACACTTCGTTAACCGTTAGGCTAACACCATCGATCGTTATCGAGCCTTTTGGAACGATGTAGGGGAGGAAGCGCTTCTCTACACTAACAAACACATCGAAGCTGTTACCGTTATCGGTTATTTTTTCGATTGTTCCGACGGTATCGACATGCCCTTGGACGATATGCCCTTCGAATCTGTCTCCCATCTGCATAGCGGGTTCTATGTGTACTTTCTCTTTATAGTTTTCAAGTGCGAGCAGTTTTTGACTTTCGGGGCTGAGTTCGACGCTAAAGCCATCGTTTGTAACTTCGATGACGGTCAGGCAGGCGCCGTTTATCGCTATGCTGTCGCCGATTTTCGGTTTGTAGGCGGCTTTGAGGGTGAGTTTGGAGCCAACAAAGCTTTTGACCGTCGCCATCTCTCGTATAAGTCCGGTAAACATCAGAAAACTATTTTCCCTTCTTCTTGAAGTGAGCGGATGATTTTTTTCGCTTTTTCATGCCCTAAATAGGCCGCTTTTCTGGCAAGCTCCAGCGCTTTGTCATGGTCTTCTTCGCAACCAAGCCCTTGGTCGTACATCAGTCCGAGGTTGTAAAGCCCCTGTGGGAGGTTCGCATCGGCTGAACGTTTGAAACAGATGAAGGCTTTTTGATGGTCTTGGTGTACCCCTACGCCGTCTTTGTAGAGAACGCCGAGGTTGTTGAAACACTTGGCATCGCCCCTTTTGGCCCCCTCTTCGTACCAAAACGCCGCTTCGCTGGCGTTTGCTACACATCCAAGCCCGCGTTCGAGCATCAAGGCGACTTCGTACATAGCGGGTACGACCTCTCTGATGGCGGCTTCGAGGAAATATTGGTGCGCTTTGAACTGGTCATGTTCGACACCGCCAAGCCCGTTGGCATAGAGAATGCCTAAGTTGTACAGAGCGTATGGCTCTTTTTGTTCGGCGGCTTTTTGGTACAACTCGAGTGCTTTGGCTTCGTCTTTTTCACATCCAAGACCGTTTTGGTAGATATAGCCAAGCGAAGTTTGCGCTACTTTGTCCCCTTGTTGCGCCAAAACCGTATATATCTCTTTGGCTTTTTCGTAATCGCCGCTATTGTAAGCGTTGTGCGCATCTTGTATGGTCATGGGATTTCTCTTTTTTTTGCGTAATTTTACCATTTATGGCATAGAATTACAAATATTTATTCAGGGGGATGTATTGTATCAAGAATACAAAAATACCACTTCGAATTCGAGATAATCAAGAGGATAGCTTCGCATCAGCTCTTTTGTCTGTTTGTACGAAAGCACTCCCCGCTTGCCGCTGACACCGCTTTTTTTGATGTAGCGTAGCATCTGTAGGGTGTTTGGGAACTCGAGGGTATAGTTTCTGACGAAAAAATCGGCGTTTAGATGTTTCGTGGCCGCATCGATTATCGTTTGTGAAGAGGGTAGCGGGGAAGAGACGTTCGCGGTTTTGTGGAGTGTTTTGAAGGTGTTGGAGCTAAAGACGGCAAAAGCGAAGTTTTGAAAGTTGAGTTTCGAAATTCGACTAAAAAGTGTCTCTATCGCTTGCGACCATTGCAATGCCGAAGCGGAGAGGATATAGTCGAAATCGTACAAGAACAGATGTTCATACAGCTCCGGATTGTCGAAATCCCCGTAGATACACGCAATGTTCTCCCCTTTTGGGTGAAGCTCGAGCATGTTTTTGGCAAAATCCACACCTAGGAAAAACTCCACTTCCCAGTCGATTTTTTTGATAAGAGCACCCCTCCCGCATCCTAAATCGAGGATTTTTTTCGGCTTGTTCTTTACAAGTCCGAGGAGTTCGTTGGCTACTTTTTCTTGGATGATGTTGTAGCGCTCGTAACTATCGGCGAACTTGCTGAACTCCAAATCGACACTCATCGTCTCGTTATCACCAAAGAGAGGATAAACAGCGCTATGACGAACAATACGATAGTCGCACCCGATGGAAGGGAAAAGTAGTACGAAACGCTCATCCCCCCAATGACGCTGAGAACCGAAAAAAGGAGCGAGAGCGACATCGTCGCCAAAAAACCTCGGCGGTACTGTAGTGCGGCGGTTACCGGAATCACCATCAGCGCGCCGATAAGCAGACTCCCTACGACTCTAATGGAAAGGGAGATGATGACGGCGACGACGCTGACAAGCAAGAAGTTCAAAAACTGTACCCGTATTCCGTTGACGCGTGCGACCTCCTCGTCAAAAGCGATGTAGTAGAGTTTGTGTGCATTTGCCAAGATAGCCGCTAACGCCACTCCTCCGACAACGACGATGGTTATGACATCCTCTTTGGAAACCGCCAAGATGGAACCGAAAAGGTACGAGAACAACGAGGTATTGAACGCTCCGCCGGCAGAGACTATCACGATGGCAAGAGCGAGCGAGCCTGAGAGCAGAATCGATAGCACCGCATCGGAATAAAGTTCGAATCTATCGCGCAAAAGCTCTATGAGCCAAGCCGCCAAGAGAGCGAACACCACCGCCACCCAAAGCGGATTGCTCCCTGTTATCAAAGCGACCGCCACCCCTACCAAAGAGGCGTGCGCGAGGGTTTCCCCTATCATGGAGTATCTGCGAAGCACTATGAACGTACCGCTGATAGATGCTAAAACGGCTATGAGAATCCCAGCGATAAAGGCGCGCTGCATGAAGTCGTACTCTAACACGATTTCACCTTTTTATGGTTTGCAAGCAGGTGCGCTTCTATGCCGTAAAGTTCGCTCACACTCTCGCAACTTAGCGCTTCTTTGGGGTCGTTGCATACCTGCGCACTTTGGTTGATGGTGATCAGCTTGGTTATGTCGTCGGCTATGACGCCGATATCATGGGTGATGAACAAAACGGTGATGCCGTCGTTTCTGTGCAGTTCGCGCAAAAGGTCGTAGAACACTTTTTGACTTGCGACATCGACGCCGGTGTTTGGTTCATCCAGTATCAAGATAGAAGGATCGCTCGCAAGCGCTCTGGCTATCATCATCCTTTGACGTTGTCCTCCGGAGAGTTCTCCGACAAGGCGGTCTTTGAGGCGCCAGACGTTCATCTTTTTCATCGCTTCTTCCGTTTTGCGTTTGTCTTCGTCGGTGTAGAAAGCGAAAAACCCTTTTTTTGGTAATCTGCCCATTTTGACGATGTCATGTGCGGTTGCGGGGAAGTTTTTATCTATGAGTGTCGCACGTTGGGGGACGTAGCCTATCTTTTCCCACTCTTTGAACGCTTCTAAGGGTTTGCCGTAAATGAGCACCTCTCCTACAGTCGGTTTTTGCAGTCCGAGCAACGTACGTACGAAAGTGGTTTTTCCTCCTCCGTTTGGACCGATGATAGCGACGTACTCCCCTTTGAAAATCTGCAAAGTGATTTTTTTGAGAATCGTATGATTGCCGATGTTCAAAGAGAGGTTTCGAACGTCGAAAATTGGTAGATCAAAGCGCATTGCACTCCAGTCCGTAAGAGAGGTTTTGCAAGTTGCGCTCCATTATCTCTTTGTATCCGAGGTTCGCTTTGGCTTCTTGAGCGGTTACGTTGCCAAGGGGTTGGAGAACAAGCGGTTTTAGGCCGCTCTCTTTGGCGATCGAGAAAAGTACCGCATTGTTCTCAAACGGTTCGTGATAGATCGCTTTTGCGCCCTCTTTTTTGACCCCCTCGAGTATCGATTCGACCGTTTTTGGGCTTGGCTGTGCTTCGGGTGAGAGACCCACGAGCGATTTGACTGTAAAACCGTAGCGTTTTGCCAAGTAGGAGTAGGCGTTATGGTTGACGTAGATGGTGTGGAGTTTACATGTTTTTAGGGTTTTTGCGTAATGGTTGTCGAGTTGTGTCAGCATCTGCAGGTAGCTTTGGAGTCTTTTGTGAAAAAGGGGTTCGTTTTTTGGTTTTAGTTCACAAAGCCGTTTCGTTATGACGGTCGCGACTTTTTTCATATTGTCGAAATCGAGCCAATAGTGGGGATCATGGGTACCGTGGTGGTGATGCCGGTGTGTCTCTTCCGCTTCGTGTTCATGTGGAGCTTCTTCTACTTCCAAAAGCGTAACGTAACGGCTTAGGTCGATCGCTTTGGCTCCAATATCGAATTGTCCTATCCACGGCTCGAGCCCCTCCCCGTTGTAAAAAACGACGGATGCTTCGTTCAGTTTGACGATATCTTTTGGAGAAGGCTCGAAAGAGTGGATTTCCCGTCCGGGGGGAATGAGCATCGAAGTGGTGATTTGTGCTCCCCCGATATGCTTTATAGCGTCGTAAATAGCGTAAGTCGTCGCTACAACGACCGTTTTGTCGGTTTTTGGCGCTTCTTTTTCGGAACAAGCCGTGAACGTAAAAGTGAATATCAACGATATTATCAGTAAAATTTTTTTCATTTTCCTCTTCCTCGAACTTCAATTATGACATATTTTTACTTTCGATTTTGTAAAAGCGCGATTTTTCGATATAATTCCAAACTTAAAATTCCCAAGGAAATATCATAATGACGACAGGTTTTCTTTTTATCACGCAAATCGTACTTGTAGTGATACTCACCATTGCGGTTTTGTTGCAAAAAAGCTCAAGTATCGGTCTTGGAGCGTATAGCGGTTCGAACGAATCGGTTTTCGGTGCGAAAGGTCCAAACAGTTTCTTGGCGAAAATGACTTTCACCGTTGGATTTTTGTTCGTTCTCAACACCATAGCGCTTGGTTACCTCTACTCCAAAGAGGCAAAACGCAGCGTTGTCGATGAGGTGAAAACGACCGTTGACAAAACCGTCAACGTAGCGGCTCCGACACTCCCCGCAAAAGAAGCGAACGCTTCGAAATAGTAGCCGATTTCGGCTATTTTTCCACTCTTTTACTCACTCTTAAAATATTTCAAGGTACAATAGCGAAAAAATCCTCCATACGAAAAGGACAAGTATGCTTGACGAGATTTTCTCACAGACAGAAAAAAAGATGCAAAGTGCCATAGAACATATGCACAAAGAGTTCAAAACGGTTCGAACCGGAAAGGTTACCACCTCTATTCTCGATGGTATCAAGATAGACTACTATGGAACTCCGACACCGCTCGATCAAGTCGGTAGCGTTATCGCGACCGATGCGACGACTATCGTAATCAATCCATGGGAGAAAAATCTTCTTGGCGATATCGAATCGGCGATTCAGCGTGCCAACATCGGTGTAAATCCAAACAACGACGGCGATCAAATAAAACTCTTTTTCCCTCCAATGACCGTCGAGCAAAGGGAAGAAGCGGTAAAACAGATGAAAGCGATAGGGGAGAAAGCGAAAGTCGCCATCAGAAACGACCGCCGTGCGGCTAACGACAAGATCAAAAAACTCGAAAAAGACAAAGAGATAACGCAGGACGAATCGAAATCGGCTCAAGAGCGTGTGCAAAAGCTAACCGACAAATATATCGGTGAGGTAGATAGCATCCTCAAAGAGAAAGAAGCCGAAGTGATGAAGGTATAACCGTGGATATCAAAAAAATATACATGGATGCCGATGCCCTTTTGCATGGGCACTTCAAACTAAGCTCGGGAAACCATTCCGAATACTACCTTCAAAGTGCGAAAGTGCTTGAAGACCCTAAAACCGCGAAACTTCTTGCCGATGCTCTTGCAAAGGAGATTCAAGTAAGCGGTATCGAGATCGACACCGTTTGCGCTCCGGCTCTTGGGGGACTTATAGCCGGTTTCGCTCTTGCGACGGCGCTCGATAAACGAAGCATCTTCGCCGAGCGAGTAGGCGGCGAGATGACGATTCGCCGTGGATTCGAAATCCGACCGGGTGAAAAAGTGCTTATTTGTGAAGATATCATTACAACAGGCGGTAGTGCGCTTGAAGCTGCAAAAGTCGTAGAAGAGATGGGTGGAGAAGTCGTAGCGTTTGCCGCTTTGGCAAACCGTGGTTTTTGTCACCGAGAAAACAGCGACATAGAGAGAAAGCCAAATTGCAAGCTCCCTACCGACAAGCCGTTTTTCGCACTTGCGGATTTTGCTTTCGAGATGTACACTCCAGAGGAGTGTCCGCTATGTAAAGCGGGAAGCGAGGCTGTAAAGCCCGGAAGCAGAGGGAATTAACCCCTCTTACTTCACTTCGATAGTTTTGACACTTTCTTCTTTTTTCACTTTAGGAATCTCGATATCGAGAACTCCATTTTCGTTTTTCGCATCGATATTTTCGATATCCGCATCTTCAGGAAGCGTGAACGTTCTTGTAAATTTACCGATAGCAGTTTCTATTTTGTAGTAGTCGTCCTCTTTGACTTCGTTTTTGAGTTTTCGCTCACCTGAGATGGTCAAAGTGTTGTCTTTGATATCTACTTTGATATCTTCTTTTTTCACTCCCGGAAGATCGACTTCGATATAGTACGCTTTTTCATCTTCGCGTGTATTCACACTTGGAGTGAATGCGTTGATCCCTTTATCGGTTTGTACCGCAGGGGCATAGTTTTGAAAGATTTTGTTTTCCAATTCTCTGATTTCTCTAAATGGATCGAATCTTGTTACTAGCATGATGTACCTCCTAAAACTGTTTTGTTTTTATTTCTAGTGAAATTATAGGAGATTTCGCGGAAGATTTATGCCACTTAGGTGGCATAACCAACAAAGTTTTCAATTTGGGATTGAATAAACTTGATGGAGCGGAATTATATTGAACTAACTTTAATTAAAATTCAATTTTATCGAGTAGTTTTTGTAAATCAAGAAGTTTGATTTGTTTTCTCGAAAGATCGATAATACCGTCGCGTTTGAGCTTTTGCAAAGCGCGATTGACCACTTTTCGAACCGAACCGACCATCGAAGCGAGCTCTTCATGGGAGAGATTTTCGATAATTTTTAGTTTCGGGTTGCGTGAATTGTCATCGACATACCTTGCAAAAAGGCGTACAAGCCGTTGATAGACGTCGTACAAGGAGAGATCGACGGCGAGTTCTTCCATACTGCGAAGCTGTTTTGCGATGTAGGGAAAGAAAAAACGCTGAAACGAAGGTTCGCTACGGAGGAGCTCTTGTACATCTTCTATGGGTACTTCGACCACCTCGCTTGGCTCAAGTACCTCTATGAGGTAGTCGCTGCCTTGCCCATCAAGTAGTGCGGCGACATCGAACATATCCCCGCCGCTTAGCAGATACAGCGTTTGTTCTTTGGAGGTTTCGAAGTTGATTTGGGAGATTTTTATTTTCCCATTAAGTATGAAGTAGAAGTAGCGCTTCGTATCGAAGTCGCTTTCCCCTTTTTCCAAAAAAAGTTTTTTTTGCCGTTTTATGACGGGGACATGCCCCACTTCGTTCATCTGTTTGAGGATTGGTTGATTGTCTATTGTTTGCATCGGCGTATCTCATCGTATATATAAGGCCAGTTTCCATAACCGCTTTGGGTATTGATATGACCTGCGTCGTGGAGTGTTTTCATCTCGACTTGAAGTTTTTTTTGCAGCATGTTCGCCTCCTCCAGACTCAGATAGGGGTCGTTGTCGGAGACGATTAGTTTGGTTTTTTCGCTGTAAAGGTTTGTCGGTACTTCCACCGGGAAGAAGGTTTGTAGTTCTTCTATTTCACAGTCGAGGCGAGGCGGAGCGACCAAGAAAAGCGCATGGACGTTTCGTTGTATCAAGGCGCGATTGCAAAGATGAAACCACAGTGTATTGCCAAGAGAATGGCAAACGACGATATCTACATGACATTCATAAAGCGCTTTTGTAGCTGCTTGTATCCACTCTTCCAAAACAGGGAAGTCGAAGTTCGGCAGTTTGAGAAAATTGACCGCTCCGTACTCTTTGGCGATCTCTGCGGCAAGATGGCTTTGCCAATGGGGAAAATCGCTGCCTCCCCATCCATGCAGTAGCAACACGTTCATTTTCGGCTCTTTTTTTTAATCCGATTATACAGCATTATCATAAATGGGGTATAATACACAAAATATAATGCATTGGATGTAAGAATGGCAGGGGTAACCTTCACTTTCAACAATTTCAAATCTTTAGTCGAGCTCAATATCGGTATCGCTCAAAGGCTCGATGAAAATAGAGCGGAGAGCTTTACGCTGTTGTACTGTGACTTCAACGATATCACTACCGACAATGTCCTCGAAGCGCTATCGAGTACTCTAAGGCAGTCAGATTCGATTCTCCATTACGACAGGGAGTATTTTTTCGTGCTTCCTTACACCGACAAATATGGAGCCGAAGTGGTCAAACAGATTTTCGAAGATGTTTTTGAAAAGAACATCCCCAATTTTATGGTCAGTTATCCAGTCGATGGAGAAAACGCGAAAGAACTCCTAACTATGTTGCAAGAGAGCGTGAGTACGTTTTTGAAAAAAGATCTTGATTATCTTGACCGTTTCATCAAGGAGGAAGAGGGGCTGGAGTAACGCCGCTCTTTTTTGTAGAACTCTATCGCTTTTTGCATCAGCTCCACTTTTTCCACCCTCTTTTTACAAATTTTCCAACATTTTTTCTCCCTTAGGTCGCTTTTTGCGGGTAGAGGAGTATTGAAACGGCTAAGTTCCACACCATCGTATGCGTAGATGTTCATAACGCACAAAAGGGATAGATAGAGAGTTTTTTTCTTCATACTACCATATCGACTGGAATGAAAAATGCTTAAATAGTTGTAAACGATATATAAAGGTCGATTATGATTGCGTTAGATTTATTGCTAAAATCGCCAAAAGATTTACAACTAAAATCGGCTGACAGCGGTAGCGAGCAAGGGGGATTTCTCTCGTTCGAAGCGCTTTTGAAAAATCTTGCTCATACCTCCGATGCGAAAAACGACTCCGAAATCGGGCAACTTTCGAAGCTTTTGAAAAACTCCGAAGATTCGGTTTTGAAACTGCCAGACTCCATAACGTCAAAAGAAAGCGAAACACCGTCCAAAAACCCGCAAGCGGAGCTTTTGGAGCTACTTCGAAGTGCACCCCAAGAGATTGACGATCATGTGGAAAAAGAAGAGCCCATCTCCCTAAACGGCGCTTTTAGTAAAAATCTCTCCTTGAACGAGCTGAAATATCTTGTACACAAGGCGAAGCAGTATCTCAAGCAGCAGATACTCTCACTTCATCCGCAAACGATAAAAGAGAACGAGTTGCCAAAAACACTCAAAGGGTTGCTGCAAGTCGCTCAAAAACTGAAAATAGAGGTCAAATCGATCACGTTCGAGACGATAAGCAAGACGAAAAAAGTGACAACGTCGATTACGAGTCAAGAGCGAATCGATATCGAAATGGACAAACAACCAAAAGTTTCAAAAACGACACGAACACTCGATGTACAAGAAGAGGTTGTACCAAAACAAGAAGAAAAAAGAAATATCGCTCCAAAAAACGGCATCGTCGAACAAAATCCCCATGATACGCTTGAAGCGAAAATGGAAGCAAGGGGTGAGCGTTGGAAAACGACCCCTTTGTTCGCATCGAAACAAGAGCCCTTTTTGACAAAAAGTGTTCCTGCCAAAGAGATTATGGACTCGAAGCGAAAGCAAAGTCGAGCAAATGCGCCTCTTAATCCGCTCGAGTCGCTTTTGCAAAAAAAAGAACCGCTTACGCAAGAAGTTTCGGTGGCGAACCGAAATGTTGCGGAGGAGCTTTTTACGAAAGGAAAAAACGAGGCTGCTTTGCAAACTGCCGTAAAACTCGAGCGTTTTGAAGATGGGGTGAAAAAAAGAGAAAAGAACGATGTAGAAATCCTCAAGGAGCTTTTGGGAAACAACCAAGAAGAGAAAACCTCTTTGGATGTGAAAGTCAAATCCGCAGAGAGTTTCGATGTGAAAATTCAAGAAGCCAAACAGATGGTGCGCTACCTTTCAAACGATATCAAACGCGCTATCGACGAGTACAAACCGCCGTTTTCGAGAATGAAAGTCAAGCTTAATCCCCAAAAGCTTGGAGAGCTTGATTTGACGGTTGTACAAAGGGGTAAAAACGTGCATATCAATTTAAGTTCCAACAATGCCGCTATCAATCTTCTTTCGAACAACTTAGGCGAACTGAAAACCCAGTTGAGCCAAAATGGAATAAATAATGCTTCTTTCGCTTTTAACGGAAGTTTTGGCGGTGACCAGAACCAAAAAGAAAAAGAGCACTCGAAAAAACAGTACGAATACTTCGCAAGTGAAGAGGAAAACGAAGAGATGCAACAAGCTTTGGAGATAATTATCCCAAGGTATATATAAGGGGTGAGCTATGATAAACAGACCTGTAACGCAAACGACGACTCCGACAAGTTCGACCAAACAGTACGACGCGCATGTCAATCCAAACGGGATTCTTGGAAAAGACGACTTTATGAAGTTGATGCTTATCGAACTTCAGTATCAAGACCCGACACAGCCGATGGACACGGAAAAGATTCTGACACAGACTTCCGAACTTGCCAGTCTTGAAGCGTCGGACAACACGAGAAAATCGCTCGAAGAGTTGAGTAAAACGCTGGCGCTCTCGCAGCAGTTCTCCATCCTTTCGGCGATAGGCAAAACGGCATCTTTGGGTAACGACACCATTCATCATACGCAAGGAGAGAGCAGTTCTTTCGATCTTTATTTCCCGTACGATGCAAAAGGCGGTAGCATAACCATCAAAGACAATGACGGAAACGTCGTCAAAACGATCGATTTCGCCGACAAAGAAAAAGGGGTGTACTCTTTTGAATGGAACGGAGTTGACAACAACGGCAATGTCGTCGATGACGGGATATATCATGTAGAATCGAGTTACTACGACAGCGACGGAAACAGCAGACATACCGCAGTCGGTACGTACCCTATAGATTCTGTACGTTTCGAAGGGGGCAAAGCGCTTGTCAAACTCGGTTCGAACTATATTCCGCTTGAGAGTATCAAAGAGGTATTTTAGGAGGCAACGATGATACAGGCGTTCTACTCCGGTATTAGCGGCATCAAGTCGCATCAAAACGCTATCGACGTGACGGCGGACAACCTTGCCAACATCAATACCGTAGGGTTTCGAGGCTACACGGCGGAGTTCGAATCGCTTTTTGACAATGCGAAAATGGGAGTCGATCCGCTTAGCAGTGTGGACAGTACCGTTGGTGTGGGTTCGAGAATCAGCGCGACGGGGATGGATACTTCCCAAGGAACGATTATCAATTCCGACAGCTCCACCGACCTTGCAATAGTCGGTGAAGGGTGGTTCGGTATAGAAAACGGAGTGGATCGGTTTTTTACAAGAAACGGTTCGTTCACGTTCGATTCCAACAGGGACTTGGTGACGCAAGAGGGGATGTATGTCCTTGGTACGATAGGTAACAACATCGATTTCGCTACGAATACGCTGACACAAGAGCGAAACACGATCCCCTTGGAAGATGTAACCAAACAACAAAAGCTCAAAATGCCCCAAACGCTCTACTACCCCCCACAACCCACTTCGAAGATAGAATTTTTCGGTAATATCGGAACGCAGGACGAAGTGCGTGTTATAAGCTCTCAAGCCATCGATGCAAACGGTGATACCAACAGAATCAAGCTCGAATTTAGAAAAAACCCCACACAGCCGCAAAAAGGTTCGTTGTGGAACGTGGTCGCTACGGTCACTTCCCATGAAGGCGATGTGGTGTACAGTACTACAAATGCGCAGGTACGATTCGATGAAACGGGAGGGCTTGTTTCATCGACGCTGACGCAAATCGACAACAACGGCACGAATGTAGCGATCGACCTCGGTAAAGATTTTAGCGGGGTGATCGCAGCGGCGAACATTCCCATAACCGGTTCGAGCCAATCGGACGGAATCGAAGCGGGTGAACTCGTTGGATACGACATCAATCAAAATGCGGAAGTCGTCGCGACGTTTACAAACGGCCGCCAAAGCAGTATAGCGCGCGTGGCGGTGTACCACTTCCAAAACGATCAAGGGCTGGAGCGCATAAGCGGTTCGCTATTTAAGCAGTCCTCCAACAGCGGTAACGCTATCTTCTACAAAGACGACCAAGGTAACAACATTGTTGGTACCGCCGTTTTGAACAACAAACTGGAAAACTCCAATGTAAGGATGGAAGTGGGACTTACCGAGCTTATCGTGCTTCAAAGGGCATACGACGCAAACAGCAAGTCGGTAACCACAGCGGATCAAATGATCCAAAAAGCACTCAACATGGATGCATGATATAGCATCCTCTTCTCTTTTGGAACACTCTTTGCTTTTTTAACTTCAGTCAAGAGACTTTAAAAAAAGGATCAATCATGTTAAAGTCATTATTTTCAGGCGTATCGGGATTGCAAGCCCATCAAATAGCGATGGACGTGGAATCGAACAATATCGCCAACGTCAATACGGTAGGTTTTAAATATTCCCGTGCGAACTTTTCCGATCTTCTTGCGCAGACAAAACAGATAGCCACAGCGCCCCAAGGGGGACTTGGAGGAAAAAATGCGGTACAGATAGGACTTGGAACGCAAGTAAACTCCATGACGCGTATTTTCTCCCAAGGGAGTATTCAAAATTCCGACAAAAACACCGATGTCGCCATACAAGGAGACGGTTTTTTCATCGTTTCACCCGATGGCGGGAAAAAATACAACTATACTAGAGCCGGAGACTTCAAGTTCGATGCCAACGGTAACTTTGTCGATAACAACGGGTTTATCGTTCAAGGGTGGTTGAGAGACGAGGAAACGGGAAAGGTCGATTCTACCGCTCCTATTCAAAATATCGTCATTCCACCGGGTTTGACCACTCCGGCAAAAGCTTCGACGAAGATAGAGCTCAAAGCCAATCTCAACTCCGGTACGAACGTGGAGAGTTTTTCCGCTATCCGTTCACTCGATTCGTTCGAAGAAGCTGCAGATCTCAACCGTGACGGGAAGCTCGATCAGGCAGATTCGCTTCAAACGCCTCAAGCGGCATACGACAACATAGTCGCCGGTGCGACGGATACTGCCGGAAATGCGGTCTATCAAGACGGTGACAATAACAATCAAACCGACAACGATAAAATAAAAGAGAACAACTCCAAATATCTCTTTAAAGACGATAGCGGGAAAATTATCGAAAGGGGTGAGAATGTCGGTGTTTTGGTGAACGAAAACGGGGAAGGGTTTTTGTTGCAAAACGGTAAATCTCCCGATTCCGGTCAGGGTGTTTGGTTGGGATTTAGAAGCGCGACTACAACTGGAAATGCCGTTAGCGGCGGTGCTTTGAACATTGCTGCTGGAGATATTACCATAAACGGTATAGCGGTTCCGGCTATAACGACTCCCGGAAGTAATACCGCCAACCAAAACGCCAACGCTATCGCTTCGGCTATCAACAGAGTACGGGGTAAATCGGGTGTTACCGCGGCAGTTACCGCAAACAACGAAATAAAGCTGATAAACGACAATCTTGGAAATTTAAAAAATATCGATACGACCATCAGTGGTTCTGGAGGTAGCTCCGGTTTAAGCAGTAACAATGACGACGCTCCGATGAAAAAGTTTCGCTATACCGATGGCAGTATCAATCCTATAGGATGGAATGCGAACGAAGATACATACTACTTCACGACAACGGAGGATTTGCGACAAGGGATGCAAACCCTTCTTAGAAATCCAAATCCCGCCGCAGGGGATCTGACATCGAAGAAAAATCATATCGGAAAAGATGGAACGGGACCGAAAGTCACCATCGACAATCAAGGTAAGTTCACTGTAATCAACAGCGATGACGATCCAAACCTCCAATACGATCTCAATATCGCCGTTGACGGTATTATCGATGCGCAAACGACGGAAAACGTCCGTTTCACTCAAACTATGCAAGCGCTTTCTGGAGCTTTGCCAAGCGGAAGTACGGGTGTGAGACAATCGCAAGGCTTCAATGTACCGACACATTCAAGTTCGATCGATATTTTCGATTCTCTTGGGACGAAACATACGGTAAAGATAGATTTTCGTAAAGAGAGCTACGATGCGACAACGGGAAGTACTTGGAAAGTTATGATAACCGTTCCCGAGCCGAGCGTTATCAACGTCGCCGGAGGGCCGACAGGGCTTCCAAAAAACATTATAGAAGGGCAAGTGACTTTCAATCCTGATGGTAGTTTGTCAACATTCACGCCGCCAAGTATCACTTTTACCGCTAACAACGGTTCGGCACCGAATCAATCGATCAACCTAAAAGTCGGTTCTGCCAATTCGTTTGACGGTATTACGAGTTTCGATAGCAAATCGACGACATCGGGTATATCGCAAGACGGTTATACCGGAGGGGATTTGGTAGGAATCCGTATAGACCAAAGTGGTACGCTTGTAGGCTCGTTTAGCAACGGTAGAAGTTTCGGTTTGGCGCAAGTCGCTATGGCGAAATTCGCGAACAACGAAGGGCTTGTTACCGAAGGCGGCAATCTTTATACGCAAAGTGCGAACTCGGGTGATCCTATTATCGGTACGGCTGCAACAGGTGGTCGTGGATTCATTCAGTCTTCGGCACTCGAAGCTTCCAACGTCGATCTTTCCCGTGCGCTTACACAGCTCATTATTATACAAAGAGGGTATCAGGCAAACGGAAAAACGATCACTACGTCCGACCAACTCCTTCAAACGCTCATAGGGCTCAAACAGTAAGTTTTATAGCGGGGTATTTGCCCTGCTGTAAGAGCTAAACTTTTTAACCTTCACTTAGTAAAATCTCTTTTTCCATAGTGTAGAGTTCGTATCTAATCGTTTTGAACCGTTCGCTAAGTGCTGTATCTTCGAGTTTGTAGAGTTCTTCCAAAACACGCGCCGACTCTTGTGCGCGTTTGAGGTTGGAGATAACGATATCTTCGACGCTACTGCGTTTTTGTTCGCTTTTTGTAGAGGTTTTCAAAACGTCATTGATGCTATCGCGTTCTTTGAGAAGTTTCTTGTACTCGGGTGTACGAGCTTGATGTCTAAGTTGTTTGAGTTTGGAGGCTTTTTGTTTGTCGTTTCTTTGGTATCGTAAGATATCTTCGACGACGCGAATCCCTTCTCGTAAACGGTTGAGATTCGCATCGCATACCCGAAGTAGCTCGGGTGTAAGAGAGTTACTCGTCACTACCAAAGATACCAAAGAGTTGTAGAAGAGAAGTGAAGATATTCAAAAAGTCGAGATAAAGTGCCAATGCCCCATCTATAGGCGTTGCATAGTTACCTTGAATGATGTTTTGGGTATCGTATATCACCATGATACTAAAGAGCACAACCGCAGCACCGCTTATAAGTACCATCAAAAGAGGGTTCCCTAAAAAAAGGTTTAAAAGTGAAAAACCGAGAATGACGAGCAATGCAATCATAAGCGGCTTGGTATAGGTTGTAAAATCTTTTGTAGTTTTTACTGCAAAAAAACTCATAGCTCCAAAAACGACAGATGTCATAGCAAAAGCGTTACCCACGATTGTCGCACCACCGGCCATTCCAAGTGTATAAGCAAGTAGCGGTGCTGTTGTGATACCTGTTATGAAAGTAAACGCGAACATCATAACCAGATTGAGACCCGGTTTGTTTTTTGCAAATTGTACACCGAAAATAAGTGCGAACTCCAAAATGACAAGCGGTATGAAGTATTGGCTTATCGAAGCGGCAAGCGGTACACCTACATACGCTCCAACAGCTCCAGCCATCAACGAAGCGGCAAAAAGTTTGTATGTCTCTTTGACGAATGAAACGATTTGCGCTTCGCTTTTATTGTAAACGCTATCGAAAGCGAAATCATTCCCTCTTGCATAATCTCTATCATATAATCCCATATAATTCTCCTTTTTATATATAGTATGGTCTTTGTTGTTCAAAAATAAAACAAATCAAGAATTTCTTCTTGATGTAAATAATTTTATAGATGGATAGTTAATAAAAGGTAACTATGACGAAAAAAAAAGACGAATAATCGTGATGATATTTTCCACAAATTTTCAAAAACTTTCCAATCTTCCTCACTATTTAATCTCCCCTTAAGCTATTTTCCCCTATAATTCCCGTCCGCAAACAGGAAGACCGAGTTGGTTTTCAAAGAGTGTTTGAGATCATTGACAACTAAGCAAGAGAGAAGAGAAGATAAGACTTCTTTTTTCTTTTATAATAAAGACGAGAAAAAAACAACCGTCTATTCTCTTTCTATTTATAGATAAGAGTATAGAAGATTTAAGAGATAACACTTAAGCGATTAAGATGTTATTTCAAAAATAAGCCAAGAGTAAATTCTTGAGTTTAGATCAAATAATTCAATTATGGAGAGTTTGATCCTGGCTCAGAGTGAACGCTGGCGGCGTGCC
>JALWGC010000003.1 GCA_027038835.1 Helicobacteraceae bacterium
TAAAGACGAAACTAAGACCGATACTGCGTTTATGGAAAAACCGATGCGGCGTGTCCAAAAAACTCGACGACAGACTCTCTACACTACTGCCTGCCATCCAAAAGGTCAACCCCGACATAACCACCACGCAAGAACTCTTTAGCAGTGATGGTTAGCTTGATGTTTGCAAAGAGATCGAAAAAGTGCACCTCGTTTAATAGGTATTTAAAAAACCTATGATATAAATATGCAAAAATAATAAAGAGAGTTACCAATGAGCGATACATTGAAAATCGGAAAGTACGAACTGCATTCGCGCTTGATTGTCGGAAGCGGAAAATACAAAGATTTCGAAACGACCAAAGAAGCGACACTCGCAAGCGGAAGCGAGCTTATTACCGTTGCGGTAAGGCGTTTGAACATCACCGACCCTACAAAAGAGAATCTCCGCGATACGTTCGCGGGAACGAACGTGAAGTTTTTGCCAAATTCCGCGGGGTGCGTTACGGCAGAAGAAGCGATCACCACGTTTCGTCTGACGCGTGAAGCTACGGGGATCGACCTTATCAAGCTCGAAGTTATCGGCGATACCGAAAAAACACTCTACCCCGATGTTTTAGAAACTATCAAAGCGTGTGAAGTGTTGGCAAAAGAGGGCTTTACGATCATGGCGTACACTTCGGATGACCCAATCATGGCAAAAAGACTCGAAGATGCAGGCGCGCACGCGGTTATGCCTTTGGCTGCACCGATAGGAAGCGGTCTTGGAGTGCAAAACCCCTACAACGTCGTGTTCGTCAAAGAAGCGGTGAGTGTACCGGTTATCGTCGATGCGGGAATTGGGTGTGCGAGCGATGCGGCGTATGCGATGGAGTTAGGAGCTGACGGTGTGCTTACCAACACCGCCATAGCGCAAGCCAAAGACCCAATCGCCATGGCAAGAGCGATGAAAGCGGCAGTTGAAGCAGGACGTCTTAGTTACCTTGCAGGGCGCATTCCAAAACGCCCTTACGCGACGGCGAGCTCACCGGTTGACGGGCTCATTCAGTTCTGATGGATTACATGCTTCAAATGGGGCTTATAGCCCATAAGTACCTTATTTACGCCTATTTGGCGGTTTTGGCGTTTCATCTTTACAAACTCTTGAATGTCGAAGATGTCTCGGCGTACAAGCGTTTTATGCTCGTGTACAATCCGATGCTGGTATTGCCTACTTTAGGTGGGGTGATGCTCAGCGGGCTTGTGATGTTTACGGCGATGGGTTTTACTTTCAACGTCGCAAATACCGCTATGATAATAGCCTCCGTCGGACTTGTCGTACATGAATTCAAACGCGCAAAAGAGTTGCAACCGACTCTCAAAGAGGAGTTCGGCAGTTACAAAAAAAGGGCGATTCGCTATATAGCGACGAACTTTTTCATCATCTTCGTCACTATCGTCATCGCCGTCAAATTCGCCTCATGATTTTTCTCTACAACGACGAAGCGGGGAGCGAGCGCATCAAGCTAAGAGGCGAGGAACACAAGTACCTCGCCAAGGTGCGCCGCCACCAAGTAGGTGATATCATCTCGCTTAGAAACCCAAACGAAATAAAAACCCTCTACACATACACCATCGACACCATCACCTCGCGCGAAATTATCCTTTTGTTGGAAAGCACGGAGGAAAAAGAGCTCAAGCCAAAGCGTTTTTTCCATCTCGGTTGGTGTGTCATAGACCCCAAAACGGTGGAAAAAACTCTCCCTGCACTCAACGAAATCGGGGTTTCGCGCATTAGTTTCATCTACTGCGAGCGGAGTCAGAAAAACTTCAAAATCGATGAAAAACGGCTCAAAAGGATACTGCGCTCTTCGAATCAGCAGTGTGGCAGAAGCGATTTTATGGAGTTTTGTTTTTATAAAAATCTCGAAACGTTCTTAGCGGCGCACCCAAACGTCAAGGTGTTCGATTTTTGTCAAAACTATTTGGGGGAAAAAGCGTCTTTGAAAGAGGCGCTTATAGGGTGTGAGGGTGGTTTTAGCCAAAAAGAGAAAGAACTCCTCGCCACGCAGGAGGTCTTCGCACTCGACACACCTCTTGTACTGCGCAGCGAAACGGCGGCGCTTAGCGTCGCTTCGAAGGTTTTAGTCTAAGCCCATTTTCGATGGGTTTAGGATGTTGTTCGGATCAAACGCTTTTTTGATCGCTTTGAAAAGCTCCATCTCTGCATCGGTAAACGCCATGTGCATATAGGGTGCTTTTGCAAGCCCTATGCCGTGCTCGCCGCTTAGTGTCCCACCCAAATCGACCGTCGCTTGAAATACCTCTTCGATCGCTTTGTAGCCTATTTCGACCTGTTTGGGATCGCTTCCGTCCACCATGACGTTGGTATGGACGTTACCGTCTCCCGTATGCCCGAAACACGGGATTTTGATCTCGTATTTGTCGGCGATGGCGTAAAATTTTTCCAAAAGTTCAGGCAAAGCGGAGCGCGGAACGGTTACATCTTCGTTGATTTTCTTGCTTCCATACATCGTAATCGCCTGAGAAGCGTTTCGGCGCGCGAACCAAAGGTCGGCGGCTTCTTGGTCGTCTTTGGCTATTTTGAACTCGTAGCATCCGTTTTCGCGAAACACCTTTTCTATCTGTGCGAGTTGAAAATCGAGGTCTTGTTCGAGGTTCCCGTCCACATCGGTTACAAGCAACGCTCCGGCATCGGTCGGCAAACCTTTATGGTAGGTCTCTTCGACCGCGCGGATGGTGAGGTTGTCCAAAAACTCCATAGCAACCGGGGTAACGCCGCTTGCCATCGTTTTGTACACCGCCTCCATCGCTTCGCGTACACTTTTGAAAATCCCCATCGCGGTTTTTGTCATTTTCGGTTTTGGAATCAGTTTGAGTGTGATTTCGCTCAAAACCGCAAGGGTACCTTCACTTCCGACCAAAATCCCCGGAATGTTGTAACCCGCGACATCTTTGATGGTCTTTTTACCGGCACGAATCACTTCGCCGTTTGGCAGTACGGCGCGAATAGCCATCACGAAATCTTTGGTGATGCCGTATTTCGCCGCACGCATCCCCCCTGCGTTTTCGCTGACGTTTCCGCCGATGGTGGAATACTCTTGGCTGGCAGGGTCAGGCGGATAGAAAAGCCCCACCTCTTCGACCGCGCGCTGAAGCTCCTTGTTGATAACTCCGGGCTGAACGACGGCGACCATGTTTTTCATATCGATTTCTAAAATCTTGTTCATGTGCTTCTCGAACGCCAAGACGATCCCCCCTTTGCTTGGGAGTGCACCGCCGGTGAAGCCGCTTCCCGCTCCTCTTGGAACTATGACGATGCCGTGTTCGTTGCAGTAGCGCAAAATCTCGCTGATATCCTCTTCACTTCGCGGAAAGACCACCGCATCGGGTTCGAAGTGGTTGCGCGTAGCGTCGTAGGAGTAGGCTATCATGTGCGCTTTGTCGCTGTAGATGTTCTCTTTGCCGACGATTTTTTCCAAAGTTTGCAGATGTTTCGCGTCTATCATTTTTTCTCCAATCCAAGCTCTTTAGCCAGCTTCGTTACGTTCGCTTCGCTCGAAGCGGCTATGTTCTTTTTGAGTGTTTCGTTGTTTGGGTTGTTTTTGTAGAGTAGTTCGTAGTAGTACGGTTCATAATCCTCCAGCTCGTCGCTACCCGCACCGAACCAGTTGGCGTCGATTTTATCGACACGTGTGTAAAACGGAAGTTTTTGCCCATGTTGTTGAAGCGGCGCTTTTTGGATGTTGAGGATTTTGAACGTATGGCAATCGAGCGTATAGAGGTTTTGTTCCAAGTAGAAAAAAACAAGTCCAAGCGATACGTTGTCGCAAAATGTCGTGAAATCCTCTTGCAAAGGGGTAGGATGCCCTTTGTAGGAGAGGTGTGTGGCGAAAACGTCTGGATGAACGAGCACTTCGTCGTGCATGGCGTTTTTGAGCGTGTAGTAGATATTTTCCGTAGGAGCTACAAGCAAACCTCGGTTGTAGGCAAATGCCAAAACGGCGATATCTCCCGCTTTGGCGGAGATTTTAAGAGTCGGCAGGTTGTTGTTTTTAAAGAGTGTAAAAGGGGTGAGTTCAAGTGTGGCTTCTTTTTTTGCTTTATCGAACGAAACGACGGTCGCATCGTTTAGGATGATGCTTCTGTCGTCACTTAGTTTGTGCACGATAAAGCCGCTCATCCCCACATCGATTTTGTCTATGTGGATGGTTGCCGTGTGCCCTTTGACCGAAGTCAGCGGAGTGGTGATGCTCGCTGCAAAAAGCGAGAGAGTCGCGAAAAAATATAAAAACAATGTTTTCATCGAACTTTTTTTTCCTTTTTTTTGCGATATTATAGCAGATAAGTTCTATACTAAGCGTTTTTTTGCTACTCTAACGGATATTTTTTAGATTCGAGTAAATATAGATGAACAAACTTTTCTTTTTCTTATTGTTGGCTGCGACGACGTTGTTTGGCTCCCATGTCGAAGAATACCGCTGGAAAAGCGATGAAACCTATTTGAAATTTTTGCAGCGCCTTGGACTGCCGAACAAACCACTGTACTACAAACTCGACAAAGAGGACCAGCGCCTTATGGAAGATATCAGAGGCGGGGTGCATTATCAGCTTTTGGTGGATGACAAAAACGGCACTATCGAACAAGCGCTCATCCCTTTGAATGATGAGCTGCAAATCCACATCTACAAATCAAACGGCGCGTACGAGCTCGAAACGTTGCCTATCATCAGCTCTTCCAAAGAAGAAGCGTTCACGTTGACGATAGAGTATTCGCCATACTACGACATCATCAAAAAAACCGGCTCGAAAAAACTCGCTACGGTTTTCATGCAAAGCTACAAACACTCGCTCAACTTCAAAAACGACATACGAAAAGGGGATAGGCTCGCGATGATATACGAGCAGAAATACCGCCTCTCAAAACCCTTTTCGATGCCCGTGCTCAAAGCTTCGGTTATAGAACTCGGAAAGAAAAAACATTTTATCTATCTCAACGACGATGGACGCTACTACGACGAAAAAGGGAAGCAGGTAGAGGGGTTCTTGCTTGGGCGTCCCATCCCCGGTGCGCGCATAACCTCCCGTTTTACCCGTAAACGGTGGCATCCGGTTCTACACAGATACAGAGCGCACCTCGGGGTCGATTTCGGTGCAAGGCGTGGAACACCCATACGAGCCGCAGGAAGTGGGCGCATTGTTTTCGCAGGCTATACAAGAGGGTACGGCAATGTCATCAAAATCCGCCACAAAGACGGGTATATGACGCTTTATGCGCACCAAAAGAAGTTCAGACGGGGTATGAGGCGAGGGAAGTACGTCAAAAAAGGGCAGGTTATAGGGTATGTGGGCTCTACCGGGCTTTCTACAGGACCCCATTTGCATTTTGGGCTGTACAAAAACGGTCGCCCGATCAACCCGCTTCGAGTGGTGCAAGTGACGGTGAAACAGCTTCGCGGGAAAAAGTTGCGGGCGTTTAAAAAACTCAAGTCCAATTACGACAAAAGTTTGTTACTGCATTTGCAAAACGCCACCGCGTATGAAAAACATCCAAAATTCTACAGAGCGTGTTACTGTTACGACCGCTCCAAAAAGGGAAACGATGCCGTCTGTTCGAATTGATTCGGTAGAACCGTTGGTTGAGGGGAAGTTCATAACCCCCGTTCGTGTGCACTACACCCAAAGCGGTAGAAAAAAAACGTGGGAAGCGATAAAAAGTCACGACAGCGTGGCGGTATTGCTCTATCATGTGGAAAAAGAGGCGTTCGTGCTTGTGAAACAGCTACGTATAACCACGATGCTCAACGCTCAAGAAGAGAACGACGGCTATACCTACGAGTTGTGCGCAGGGATTGTTGATAAGGAGCTCACTCTTGCACAGATAGCCAAAGAGGAGATACTCGAAGAGTGCGGCTACGACGTTCCTTTGCAGAAGATACGCCGCATCACCTCCTACTACACCGGTGTCGGTTTTAGCGGTGCGAAACAGACGATGTTCTACGCCGAAATCGATGATTCTTTGAAAGTGAGCGAAGGGGGCGGAATAGAAGAGGAAGAGATAGAGCTGTTTTTTCTCCCCGTTACAAAAGCCAAAGAGTTCATGTACGATGAAAGCTATAAAAAAACACCCGGGCTTATAGCGGCGTTTTATTGGTTTTTCGATACAATCTCGTAATCGAGGATTTGAAAGATGGCGAAGAAAAAGAAAAGTGTCGATTTGAGCCAAGAGGAGCTTTATTTCGAGATAGAACAAGAACGTTTCAAGGCGCTGCGGTTTTACCCGTCGAATATGACGGTAGATGTCATGTGTTTTGTGGAAGGGAAAAAAAGCACGCAGCGAAATCTGCCGTTTTCACATTTGCCAAAGCGCGTCAAACAGTTGATAAAGCCGAAGTGAGGATGCGGCAATGTTTGAAAAAGTGGGGGAAAAAACGCTTCAAACATTGAGTTCGCTCGTAGATGTTCTACGCTTTTTCGTTTTGTGCACCATCTCGATGTTTCGGCCTTCATCTTACAACCCCGCTATGATAATGGTGCTTATCAAGCAAATCTACTTCACCGCCGTTGGGATACTGCCGCTGTTTATTACGATGTCGGTGATTTTTGGAACTATCATCATCGGTGTCGTCATCTCGTTATCGACGCAGTACGGTTTGCAAGACAGCATCGGTTCTATCATCATCGCGTTCGTCGTGGACGAGTTCGCGCCGTTTTTTACCGCGCTGCTTATTTCGCTTCGCTCCTCCACCGCCGTCAACACCGAGATAGCGACGATGAAAGTCAACCATGAACTCGAGATGCTTCGAAGCTACAAAATCGACCTTATAAGTTATCTGTTCATCCCAAGAATCATCAGCGGGATTGTCAGTGTCACTTCCCTCTCCATCCTTTTTGCCATCATCATGCTCGCAAGTGGATACATCTTCGCGTTTTTCTATATGGGGATGGATTTGCATTCGTACAAACTGTTGCTGCTTAACGCCATAGAGGTCAAAGATATGGCGGTGTTGCTTGGTAAAGGGGTGGCGTTTGGGTTCGTAACGATGATGATTCCCATCTATAGCGGACTCAACGCTTTTGACAGCTACACCGCCATACCGATTTCGGTACTGAATGGCATGGTGAAGCTTTTTATTGCAATTTTCATTATCGAGGTGGCGTCATTACTTCTACAATCACTGTAAAACTCTTCGAGAAATACGAAGAGATAGGAACTTTTTTGGCACGAAATCCCCAAGGGGTACCGGTCTCCTCCAAGACACCGCTACTTGCGAATTTGGACATGAAAGAAAATATCGCTCTTATCAAAGAGGTGCACCGTAAAAAACCCAGACTCGAAGCGGAAGCGGAAGCGGTGGAGATGTTGCAGAAGATATCGCTTGGGCGAATCGGTTCTTTGCGAAGCAACAAATGCACCAAAGAGGAACTTTTTTACGTGATGATAATAAGAGCGCTTATGTGTGAAAGTGAAGAGATTTTCATCAAAACCCCTTTGCAACTTTTGGAAAATCTCAGCAATATCTGCAAAATTATCGAAAATATAGAGATTTTAAATAACAACAAAGGTATAATGATACTCGATACACGCTCCAATCATTGGCACTACAAGGGATGCGGATGCAATATAGTAGAATGAAAACCGCCGTGGGGATTTTCGTCATCGTTTTTTTCGTTTCGCTCATAGGGGCGACATACCTTCTGCTCGATGCGAAAGGTTTCTTTCAAAAACGTTACAGCTACTATTTCATCACCGATACGGCATCTTCGTTCACTATCGGGATGCCCGTGAAATTTTCCGGCTTCGCCATCGGGTCTATCGACAAAATCGAATTGCTCGACGACGGTCATGTGAAGACCATTTTTTCGATCACCGAGCAAAACCGCAAATGGATCAACAAATACACCTACTTGCTTTTGAAAAAACCGCTTCTTGGTTCGCCCCATATCGAGGTGCTCGCAAGTAGCGGCAACGGGTTTTTAAAACCCGGCTCGAAGCTTCCTATCATCATCACCGACGATATCAACGACCTTGTAACGAAATTTGAACCGGTCGTGGACAAACTGCTCAACATCATCAAAAACATCGAAACGATCACCAACAATATGGCAAGCGAAGATTCCCCGCTTAACAAAACCATGCGCAATATCGAAACTTTCAGCGACAAACTCGCTAATGACGATTCTTTGCTAACGACCGTTACGGGGGACAAAAAAGCTGCGAAAAACGTGCTTGCATCGCTTGAGAAGATAGACTCGATTTTGCAAGATATCTCCAAAACGACAAAAACGCTGCAAGGGGATTTGGTACGACCGACCTCGCAAACGATCAAAGAGCTTCACGCCATCTTGGTCGATGTGCATGAAAAATTCAAAACGCTCCAGCCCCTTGTGAAGAGCCTCGGGGAGTCGGACAAAAGCGTCAAGAAACTGCAACAAAGCGTACAGGCGACCATAGAAAAAACCGACAAACTCATGGAGAAAATAGACTCCATCTTGATAGACGAAAAGAACAAAGAGGTGCAACTCCCATGAAAAAAGCGCTGTTTTGGGTTTTGATTTTGGTCGTGTTTGGCGGGTGCAGTTTCAAAACGGAGCCGAATTTGTGGCAGTACAAAAGCGCTTTGGCGTTTGAGAGTTACAAAAACGACTTTTTACGAGGGGAAGACGCACTTGCCAAAAGCGAGTACGAAAGAGCGCTCGATTTGGCAAAAAGTAGTGACGATTTGAGGCAACTTGGAGCTATCTATCTTGGGAAATGCGCGCTCGATTTGGCGGTAGGGATAAAAAACGAGTGCAAGGAGTACGCACAAATAGATGAGCTTATAGGGTGTAAAAAGTTGCACAACTATTTCCTTTTTTTACGAAACGATACCAAAGCACTCCAACCCGCTTACTTGCCAAGCCGCTACCGGCGGTTCGCAAAAGCGCTTGTGCAGGGTGATTACGAAGCTGCGAAGCGTGCGCAAATCGACATAGAAGACCCCGCTTCGGCGATGATAGCGCTGGAGCTTCTTAGAACACATGCTTCAAAGCGAAATATCGAAGTAACTTTGAAAAAGGTTTCGTTTTACGGTTATAAAAAAGGGGTCGTTCATTTGCTTGAAAAACTCAAAAATAAAACCAACGATATACAAGAGAAAAAACGGTTGGAAAAAAAGATAACAATCCTAACGAAAGAATAAAGTGAAAACCTTCACCGTTTTGGCAAAGGCCACACAAGGAGAATCGTGGTAAAATTATAGTATAGAAAAGTTAAAAAAGTGTTAATAACGGAATATGTTGTAAAATTTATAGTAAAAAAAAGGGGGTAAAATGAAAGAGTGTAAAACATTGCAAGAGGTTAGAGAAGAGGTCGATAAGATAGATACGCAAATCGTCGAGCTTATCGCCAAGCGCAACGCCTACATCAAACAAGCCGCGAAATTCAAAACCAGCGTCGATGCCATCAAGTCGGACGAGCGTATCGAAGAGGTCAAACAGCATGTACGAAAAAAAGCGATAGAACTCGAGGTCAATCCAAACCTCATAGAGGAGCTTTTTACGATAATGATAGACGAAATGGTGGAAACGGAGATAGCCGAATTTAGAAACGGCGGCAACTTTTAAACAAGAGCGCACACACGTGCGCAGCGGGGGTTAGTCGTTGATTTTCGCCAAAGAGACTTTGTTCCCTTTGAGCTCTATCACTTCCACTTCTATTTCGTCCCCTTCGTTCACGACATCTCTTACGTCGTTGACACGGTAAGGTGCGAGTTTGGAGATGTGCACCAAGCCGTCGGTACCGTCTGGCAATTCCACAAACGCTCCAAAATCGACGATACGCTTGACTTTCGCTTTGTATCTATCGCCCACATGATAGTCGATTTTCGGCGCTTTTTTCGATGAAGCGGCGATATTTTGGATATGTTCTTTGGCGGCGTGGAGTTTCTCTTTGGAAGTTCCCGTCAGTTTGACTTTACCGCTTTTTTTGTCGATATCGATGGCGACTTCGAATTTTTCTATGATTTCACGTATCGTTTTTCCCGCTTGACCGATGATGTCTCCGATGACCGAAGGGTCTATGTGAAAATGGTGTGAACTTGGCAGAACCCCTTCGTTGAACTCTATTTTCTCTTCCGCTTCGAGCATGATGTCGATGATGTGCGCGCGGCCCGCTTTTGCCTGATAGAGCGCTTTTTTGAGAATCTCCAAGCTGATACCGCCAAGCTTGATATCCATCTGCATAGCGGTAATCCCCTCTTTGCTTCCGGCAACTTTGAAGTCCATATCGCCATCATGGTCCTCAAGTCCCATGATATCGGAAAGTATGGCGTATTCTTCCCCATCGCTTACAAGTCCCATCGCGATTCCCGCTATCGTATCGCTTGTTTCTATGTCGGCGGCTTTGAGAGCCAAGTACCCTCCACAAACCGTCGCCATAGAGCTGCTTCCGTTTGATTCGAGTATCTCGGAGACGAGACGCACGCTCTGGTTTTCAAGCTCGATAATCGGCTCCAAAGCCCTTTTGGCAAGGTTTCCATGTCCGAGTTCACGCCTTTTTATTCCGGTAATCGGGCTTGCTTCACCCACGCTGAATCCCGGAAAGTTGTAATGCACCATGAAGTTTTCGTTTTGGGTGGTGTCGTCGGTGAGGTTTTCGTACATTTGCGCATCTTTGGCGTTACCGAGAGTAAGTACGACGAGCGCTTGGGTTTGACCTCGAGTAAAGAGACAGCTTGCATGCGCGCTTGGGAGGATGTTGGTTTCGATCGAGATAGGGCGTATCTCATCGAGCGCTCTACCGTCGGCTCTTTTTTTCTCTTTGAGAATCTGCGCTCTTACCTGCTCTTTTTTGACATACTCGATAGCCTCTTTGAGTTTCTCTTCATCGGCATCGAGATGTTCCAAGATTTGTTTGCGAATCGCTTTCAAGGCGGAGCTTCGCTCGCTTTTCGCCATTTGATTGATGGCGGATTTGATATCATCAAGGTGGTTGCTTCTAACGAACGCCACAAGCTCTTGGTCTATTTCGTTTTGGAGCAAAGTAAACGGTTTTGCGGTTTTTTGAAACGGTGCGAACTCTTTTTCGTAGAGTTCGTTGGCTTGGAAAAGCTTCTCTTGCGCTTGGGAGAGTATCTCTATGAGTTCGTCTTCAGCTAACGCGTTGGAGGTGTGTGTGGTTATAGGTTCTATCCCCATCGCCGGATCGAGTAGCGGATCGACTGCGGGCATATCGATAAAATCGACTTTTTCTCCCCCTAAAGAGCGCATCTCGATCATCAAAAGATCCTCTTTGCTTCCTGAGAGATACAAATCGAGCGTGGAGTTTTGTAGCTGCGAAAGGGTAGGGTTGAAGAGGATTTCACCATCCACTTTGGCGATGCGTAGTGCCGTTACGCTTTTGTTGATATCGAGGTCGCTTACAAACAGTGCGGCGCTTGCGGCATTGAGCGCGAGAACTTGCAAATCGGCGTCTTTATCGACGCTAAAGACCATCACGGTTATTTGTGTCGGGTGCGCGTACCCTTTTGGAAAGAGGGGACGAAGACTGCGATCGACGATGCGTGATGTGAGTGTTTCGAAGTCGCTGGGTTTGGATTCACGCTTGAAAAAACCTCCGGGGATTTTCCCTGCGGCGTAGCTTTTTTCTATGTACTGCACGGTAAGGGGTAGAAAGTCGGCGTCATCGACGGTGGTATCGAGTTCCGCGACGACGGAGGCCAAAAGCACCGTATTGCCCGATTTGAGCATAACGGCACCGTTGGACTGTCTGGCGACTTGTTCGAAAGCGTATTCTTCGGTTTTGTTTTCAAGTTCTAAACATACATTGTAGTTCATCTGTTTTCTTTCTCCTGATTAATTTAAAAGTTTTTCTATCCTCTCCTCCGATATGTCGGGGAGATTTTTGTAGTAGAGTTTCGTTTCTACATAATCGTCGATGTTGTAAGCGCAAAATACCTGATCCGCGAACGGCTCGAGGTTCTCTATGACCGTCGTCGGTAAGATGGGCGCGGCTATATATACCGCTTTTGGTTTGAGCGAAAGAACGCTTTTGAGTGCGGTTGTGAGTTTCACACCCGTTTCGCTCCCCTCATCAAGCAGTAGCACCACTCTGTCCTCGACATCTATAAGCGGTCGCCCTTTTCTGTATTGGTAGATGTAACTGAGGATTTTCTCTTCATGTTTGCGGTGCGCTTCGCCGTAGATGTAGTCGTACTGGATATCGAACGAGTGTGCGAGCTCGTCGATGATGATGATATCTTCGTTTTCACTCACTCGAGCTATTTCACATTCGGGATTGTTTGGTGCCAAAATCGACTCCGAAAAAAGAAAGTCGATCTCGTTTCGCAAGCTCCCTTTGATGGCATGGGCTATCTCGAGACCGCCGGGTGAGACGGCGATAAATACCCAGTTCTCCTCCTTGATTTGTTGCATAGGGAGAACTTCTTGCAGTTTCGCGGCTGCATCGATGCGGTCTTTGAGGATATGTTTGTACTTTTGCATAAAGGTATTATACCTTAATTCTGTAGCACTTTTGGCAGTCGCAAGCCAAAAAAGTCCGATGCCGTGGGTTTCATAATCGGTTTGAGTACGACGGTAAAATAGATGTAACGGTCGTAGATGGACGCGGGCTTGTTTCCGTCGGTGAGGATCGGTCTGTTGTTTTCGGTATAGCGAAGACCGAAGTTCCAGCACCTTTTTTGATACAAAAATCCTACTTCCGCACGCTTTTTGAGCCGTGTTTTCAAGTCGTAGTCGTAACTTGCGCTATAACTGTAATGGGAGTCGTATCTGTAGCTGATAGATGAGGTGTAGTAGCTTGTCGTGGAATCGGTTTTGAAGTCTTTTTTGTAAAAGTGTGAAAGCGCTACGTAAAAACCGTTCGAAGCGTAGCCGATTTTGTTGAACTGCTTGGAGAAAAGCTTCTCTTTGGTATCGAAAAGGGAGTCGTTGTAGAACTCCAAAGAGGGGAGAATGTGCCAGTTGAGTTCACTCTCTATTTCACCGACCGAGCGGCTGCCCTTGAACGGTTCGGTGGTGATGTTGCTAAGGCGGTGGTAGAGAAACTCTCTGCCTGTTTTGTCGTAGAAATACTGAGTGAAATTCAGCGCGATAGCTTCTTGGGCATCGGTGAGTTTGTAAAACAGACACACATCTTCGTTTTTCGGGTCTTTACAGTCGATATCTTTGTTCTCTTCGTAGAATCCGTTTCGAATCTCCCCTCCGTCATGGATGTACGACGCCGACATCGAAATGGAGTGAGTGAAGGTGTCGTACGCTTTGGTAAGCTGGCTGGAGAGTTCGAGCAAGTTGGAGTTTTTGAGAAAATAGCCGTCTTGAAGTTCGGTCGTTATGTTGTGGTCGTTTTGGAAGTGGCTGTGCTGCCCGTAAACGTAAGTTTGAAAACCGACGTTTAGATATTCGTCAAAGAGCTGTGTGCGGAGCTTGATAGGGGCGGAAAAATCGGTTTGAACGGCTCTCGCCCCTTTTTTTCTGTGTAGATAGGTCGATTTGACGTTGAAGTTGTAAAAAAGATGGTTCTCCAAAAAGGTATCGAGGTATCTGTGATAATGGAGTGTCGGCAACTGCTGGAGTGTTTGGTCGTTGTTCTCTTTCGCCAAATCGTCGTAATATTTGAAATAGGTCGCTACATAGTTCTTTTCGGTGTTGTAAAAGGCGTTGATTCTCGAGATTGTCTGCGAAGGGGTGGCGTTTTTCGTCGTGTCGTTTGTAGAGAGGTTGACGTAGTCGATGTCGTTCATGTATATCGTATCGACATAGATGACCGACTGGGCGTAGGAGTCGATGCCGAAAAACGATTTCAAGACGTTGGTGTTGTTGTAGCGAAAGTCGGCCCCGTGGTGTTTTTGGTTTTGCAAGTCGTTTCTTTCGAAGTAGTTCTCTTTCTCTTGGAAAAAACCGGCGTTGAGTTCTCCGTAGGAGTATTTCGTATCGACGAAACGGAACGTACCGTAGAGCCCTTTTCCCCGTGAGGTTCTGATTTGCGGTTTTATCTCCAAATCCCACCAGTTTTGCTCCGCTATATACAAAGGTTGTTCGAAATACACCCCTTCGTCCGCCGAGTATCCAAACGACGGTGTAAGCAGACCCGTTCTTCTTGTGGTGTCCAAAGAGTAGCCGAAGTAGGGGGTGTAGAGAACGGGAATGTCGTAGATGTACAAGATGGTGTTGTACATGTTGAGCCATTTGGTCTCTTTGTCGTAGTCGGAGGAGGAAAATTCGATTTGCCAAAACGGATTTTTAGGATCACATCCGCTCAACACCCCTTCGGTGATGTCGATCTCTTGTTTTTGGTCGCATCCCGTTTGCGCGCTGAGCCAAACTTGGGAGGGGGTGTCGAGCATGTAAAAAGGGCGGAAATCCCTTTTTTTGTTGTGGATGTCTATTTTCGCGTAATCGCCGAGAATTTTGAGTCTCTCTTTGTCGATCACTTTGACATTGTCAAAAAGCTCCAAGATGCCGCTTTTTTTGTCGTAGTGGGCATGTTTGGCGGTTAGGATGTACTCGCCGTACACAACGACGATGTCTCCTCCAAGGTCGGCTTGGTCGTTTTTCGTTTCGAGACTTCCGGCATAAATCTCCACTTTTTTGGGAGCACCCAAAAGCGCCGTGGCGATAAAAACGAACAAAACGACCAGTCGAAACACGTATTAGACCTCTATAACGAGCGTTTTCGCACTCAAATCGTGCCATGTGCGTTTAAGAGGGTCCATCATCCCCCACAAAAATCCAAGATAAAAAAGCATTTCGGAGAAGATGCGCACAACCGCTCTGTTGAGCGATGCACCAAAAGAGGGTTTGTCCAAATTCGTCGGCGAGATCACTTTTATTCGCATCATCATCTTCCCAAGCGTCGCGCCGTATTGGTAGATGAAAAAAGCTTGATAGGCGATTTTGAGCAAAATATACTCCAACGTCAATTGTTGCGAGAGGGCAACGAGCTCGAGGGTGCTTTGCGCCGAAGCGAAGCTGTTCCAAAACGCGACGACAAGGAGCATAGAGAGGATGAGCTCATCGAGGAAGAACGCCGTAGCTCTTTTACCTATGGAAGCTAAGCGTATATCCTCTCTGTAAAGGAGGCGTTCTATCTCCTCTTTGTTCATTGATCGATAGCCTGATACGCGATGTCGCGTCTGAACTGCTTTCCTGCGAAATGAACCTGCCCGCAAAGGAGGTAGGCTCTGTCGCGCGCTTGTTTGATACTTTCGCCAAGTCCGATGCACAAGAGCACCCTTCCACCCGTTGCAAGGAGTTTCCCTTCTTCGTCGCGTTCCACTCCCGCGTAAACGATGTGGGTATTGTTCTTGAGCTCTTCGTGGTGAATCTCATCGACGATAATTTCTGCCGGAGTGGAGCTTTTGTAAGGGTAGTTCGCACTTGCCATCACCACGCCGACGGCGTATTGGTCGCTAAAGCTCACTTCTATCTCCCCAAGTCGGTTTGTTGCGGCTTTGTAGAACATATCGCTGACACTCGAGGTCATCAGCGGCATCAAGATTTCACACTCCGGATCCCCAAAACGTACGTTGAATTCGAGTGTCAAAGGTTCTCCATCAACGATCATCAACCCGATAAAGAGTACACCCTCAAACGGTGCGCCCTCTTTTTGCATCCCATCGAGGGTCGGGCGGATGATGCGCTCTTTGACTTTTTGGTAGATTTCGTCGTTGACAAGCGGGGTTGGGGCGTATGCACCCATACCGCCGGTGTTTGGACCTTTATCACCGTCAAGCAGCCGTTTGTGGTCCTGTGCGGCAGGAAGGAGGATGAAATCTTTTCCATCGCATATAGCGAACATAGAAAGCTCGAAACCATCAAGAAACTCCTCGACGATCACCCGTTTACCCGCTTCTCCGAACGCCTTGCCGCTTAGCATCTCCCCTACCGTTTTTTTCGCTTCCTCTTTGGTTTGGGCGATGATCACCCCTTTACCGGCGCACAGTCCGTCCGCTTTGACGACGATTGGCGTTTTTTCCATCGAGTCGATGAACTTGTAGGCATCTTCGATCGAGTCGGTTTCGATGTAGCGAGCGGTCGGGATGTCGTATTTTTTCAGGAAGTTTTTCATATACACTTTGCTTCCCTCAAGGCGTGCCGCTTCTTTGCTCGGTCCGAAAATCGTCAATCCCTCTTTTTTGAATATATCGACTATCCCGTCAACCAAAGGGGCTTCAGGGCCGACTATCGTAAGGTCGATACCGTTTTCTTTCGCCCACGCGGCGAGCTCTTCGTACCCCATTTTTTCGATATTGGTCGCAAACGCATCGGTCGCGCCGTTTCCGGGCATATAGAACAGTTCATGTTCGTTTTCTTTCGCGATAGCAAGCCCTATGCTGTACTCTCTACCACCGTTACCGACTATTAAGATTTTCATATTTGTACGCTCCATGGTTATAAAAAAAGTGGAAAGATTATATCGAAGTTATGATAAAGAAAGGTTTAGAAACTACCCAAACGGCCGCCATGCTAAGGACTTTGGTTCTCAAAGTCGAAAAATATGCAGATCGAGAGGAACTTTAGGCGGCAGCTTCTCGCTTCGTTGCCGAAGCTCGAGCGAAGTCACCGACACACCGCCCCTCTACGGCATCCGCAATATGAAAATGTAGAACCCTCATATTGCAGTGATGCGCACCGTTTAGGCATTGTGGAATTATAACATCAAAAGGATTAAACCACTCCTTAAAGAGCGAGTTTTTTGGCAATCTCGACGCAACTTTGTACGCTCGTGTCGCCGCTAAGGACGTAGCGGACGTTTTTTGGGATCGTTTTCGCGGTCGTTTTACCTATGACGACGATATCTTGGTTTGGGGTGAAAGCGTGGTTTTTGAGGTAGCATTTCACACTTGAAGGGGAGGTGAAGATAAGTACTCCGTCGTTTGCCACTTCCCTTTGGAGTATCTCGCTTGAGCATTCACTTTTATAGACGACAACCTCTTGTATGTCGTATCCCTCTTCGTTTAGACGCTTGGCGAAATCGCTGGCTATCTCTTGGGCTCGCAAATAGAGCCACTTGGTCGTTTTTGGGTATTTCGTTATCGAGTCGTAAAGGGTGTCTCCATACCCTTTGCCCACTGCTAGAACCTCACCCCCTACCGCTTCGTACGCTGCGGCACTCGCTTTGGAGATACACAGCGCTTTTTTCCCTATGTAGCTTGTTTTGTCGTAGTTTTGCAGCGCTTTTACGGCTTGTTTGGAGGTGATGACGAGGTGGTCGTATTTGTCGAAATCGATACGGGGCGTGAAAAAAGTTATGTCGAGCGGGTCGATGTGGATCGCCTCCGGATGGGAGGAGATGGAGAAAAGATAGATAGGTCGCATCTATTTTTCTAAAAATTTTCCACACTTTTTCTCAGGCGTACCGCCGAAAGTTTTCACCGCTACGGCAGTACCGTCTTTGTAGATAGCGTTTCTTTTGCAAATATCTTTGGCGATACACTCTTGGTTGTTACATCCTATGTTTTCAGGTACTTGTTGTGCCATTGGTTACTCCCATTCTATTGTTGCAGGTGGTTTGGAACTGATGTCGTAAACCACTCTGTTGATGCCGTCCACTTCGTTGATGATACGGCGACTGATGCGCTCCAAAAGGTCATGCGGTAAGTGCGCGAACGTTGCCGTCATACCGTCAACCGCTTCGACGACGCGGATGGCGACGGTGTTGTCATAAGTTCTGTTGTCTCCCATGACACCGACGCTCTTGACGTTCATAAGCACTGCGAACGCTTGCCACGTTTTCGTGTAGTAGCCGCTGGCTTTGAGTTCGTCAAGCAGTATGACGTCCGCTTCGCGAAGCAAGTCGAGGTCGGCTTGGTTGACCTCTCCCATGATTCTGATGGCAAGTCCGGGTCCGGGGAAGGGATGGCGGTTGACCATCGATTCGGGCAATCCAAGCTCGAGACCGATTTTGCGCACTTCGTCTTTGAAAAGTTCGCGCAAAGGCTCGATAAGCTCGAAATCCATCCAATCGGGCAGTCCGCCGACGTTGTGGTGCGATTTGATCACTTCGCTTGGACCGTTGACGCTGATAGACTCGATAACGTCGGGGTAGAGGGTACCTTGAGCG
The DNA here is from genome assembly GCA_027038835.1 of Helicobacteraceae bacterium. GTDB lineage: Bacteria > Campylobacterota > Campylobacteria > Campylobacterales > Sulfurimonadaceae > S012-15. The sequence goes on from JALWGC010000003.1 coordinate 18,044, forward strand.
AGAAACTTGATGCCGTCGTGTTTTTTCGCTTCCTCTTCGAACACCTCTATGAAAGTGTGTCCGATGATCTTTCTTTTTTGTTCCGGGTCGGTAACGCCGGCTAGGCGGCTAAGGAATTTCTCTCTCGCATCGGCGACGACAAGGGGGACTTTGAGGTTGATTTTGAAAACCTGCTCGACTTGCTCCCTTTCCCCTTTACGAAGCAGACCGTTATCGACAAAGACGGGGACAAGCTGGTCGCCGATCGCTTCGTAGAGCATCGCGGCAACTACGGAGCTGTCAACCCCGCCGCTAAGACCGCAAAGCACTTTGCCGTCTCCTACTTTTTCCCGTATGAGCTTGATTTGCTCTTTGAGAAAATGCTCCATTTTCCATTTTTCATCTACGCCGCAGATGTTGCGAGCGAAGTTGCGAAGCATCAAATACCCCTCTTCGGAATGGTTGACTTCGGGGTGGAACTGGAATGCGTAGATGTTTTTTTCTACATTCGCGATAGCTGCGTAGGGAGAGTTGTCGCTAACGGCTATCGCTTCGAAACCTTGCGGTAGTTCTTCGACTCTATCGCTATGGCTCATCCAAACGATGCGGTTGTCTTCGCAATCTTTGAAGATGGGGTTGTCCGGCTGGATGATATGTAGTTCGGCTTTGCCGTATTCGTGGTGGTCGCTTCGAACGACGCTACCGCCGAAATCGACCGCTATGCGTTGCATCCCGTAGCAGATACCGAGGATAGGAAGTCCGAGGTTGTACACCTCTTGATCGACTTCGTAGGCGTCTTTGTCGTACACCGACGACGGACCGCCGCTTAGAATCACCCCTTTTGGGTTTTTCTTCTTGATATCTTCCGCTTTCGTGTAGTAAGGAAGAATTTCGCAGTAAATCTCCTGCTCACGCAGTCTTCTGGCGATAAGTTGCGTGTATTGGGAGCCAAAATCCAAAACGATTATGCTTACATTTGTCATACAATGACCCTTTGGAGAGAAAATAGATGAGAAATGATAGCGAAAAATAGATAAAAATTAGTTTGATAGCGACGATTAGGAAGTGGTTGTGCGGTGTTGGCGGCGGTCTCGCCGCTTGGTAGATAGAGTGTTCCTATTCCCCGATAATTGTTTTGATATCGATATCTTCACCCGTTTCTTCGACAAGTCTGTCCATCAGCTCGAAGAGTTGATTGGAGTGCTCTTCGGCTTTTGTGAAATTGTCGATAAGATTTTGGATATCGCTGGGTTTGGAACTTTCACATGCACCATGCATAGCGCAGTCTATACTTTCGTTGATAAGGTCATGGAACGCTTTGTGGTGCGTTTCCATACTTCTGTATGTAGGGCTGGAGCCGAAGCTCTTCTTGCCGCTGCCGTAGTACCAGATGCCGAAATCGCAGTGCTTGTAGTCTTTTTTCAGTTCGTCGTTGGCGGTACCGTTGACCACCGCGGAGTAGGCGAACGACTTGAAGACGATATGGTGGATTTTGAAATTCGCTAAAAAGAGCGCGAAAGAGCTTTTGTTCGAATCGCCTGCGAGACTACTCATACTTTCGTTGAGTTTGTGGATGGTGTCGGAGAAGTTCTCCATCGTTTCGTTCGCGCTGTCGGCTATATTGCTGATGTTCGATGCGTTTTCGGCGATCGAGTTGGATTGTTGTTGCAGTGTCTGAATGGTGATGTTTATCTCGCTTGTCGCTTTGCTGGTACGCTCGGCGAGTTTTCGCACTTCATCGGCGACGACGGCGAAACCGCGACCGTGCTCACCCGCACGTGCGGCTTCGATGGCGGCGTTGAGAGCGAGGAGGTTGGTTTGGTCGGCGATATCTTTGATAAGGTTGATAACGCTGGTTATTTCGTTTACATGATCGTTCATTTGGTCGATGGCGTCGGAAGTGTCCGAGACGATTTCGTTAAGACTTGAAATCTGGCTTGTCGTGGCGTTGACCGACTCGAAGGTTCTTTCGGTTGCGTTGGAAGCTTCGCTTGTGAGTTCCGCAGAACGTAAAAACGCGTTTTTGGTTTTGTCTATATCGCTGTTGATAACGTCGTAGTTGTGTTTCATACCGCCGTTGATTTTGGAAAATTCGGTCGAGAGTACCCCTATGCGTTTGTATTTTTCACTCGCTTTCATCAAGTTGACGGCGTGTTGGATCTGTTTTGCCGTCATTTGGAACTCACCGTGCAGACCGTCTGGGAACATGTGTCTGTACATCTCCCCTTTACCCACCGCTTCGATGGTGTTTCTGCTTTCACGCAAGATGATTTCGACTTGGTCAAGAAGATTGTTGATATCCCAAGCTATCTTTTGTAGCGGGGTGTCGCTTTTGTCTATGATCACTCTTGAAGAAAGTTTACCGTTTTGGGCATCGTCAAGCACTTTGGCTATTTGCGCGATGAGTGCCGATTCGTTGGAAGATTTGTTATTGCTGAAAAACATTATAGTTTCGCTCCTATCTGTAAGCTGATGACAAGCTGGTTGTAACTCATATTTTTCTCTTTTAGAAGTTCGTCGAGAAGTTGTTGCGAGGCGCTCACACCACCGCTTCGTTCCGCTTCGAGGAGTTGATTGTACAACGGCGCTACCGCTTTTTTTGCGGAGTCAGACATTTTGCGGCGCACGGAAGTGTAGGAGATGATGTTACCGTGCTGGTCGAAGTCGGGCGTGATGTAAGCAAAAACCCAGTAATAACCGCCATCGGCGCAGAGATTTTTGACAAAGCCGAAAAACTCTTTTTTGCTTTGAATCAAATCCCACAATATTTTAAAGGCGACTTTGGGCATATCGGGATGGCGGATAAGATTGTGGTTAGCACCTATGAGCTCATCGAAGGAGTAGCCCGCCATTTTCGCGAAAATCTCGTTACAGTAGATGATTTTCCCTTTGAGGTCGGTTTTGGAAACGATGAAATCGTCCGCTCCCAACACCTTTTCGTTGTTGGTAACGTTTTTTGGCTGATCGAGTTTCGATAGCGATTTGGTTGACATAGCGAAATAGCCTTTTATGGAAGATAGTGTCTTATTATAGAATTTTTTATGTTTGAAAAAGCAATAATGTTTTAAAAAATGGTAAAATTGTGTAGATTTGTAACAAAATGCGTTGTTGTGGTTTGTTGATTTGTTAAAACAAGTACGGTTAAAAGGCTACCGAATTTTCGGTAGCCTTGCCGTAGGAGTTAGTACAACCCCAAAATTTCGAACTGAACATACCATATAATCATAGAAAGTGCGTATCCGGCAAGGATGGTCCAAGCGTATTTGAGGTGGCTTCCAAAAGTGTAGATACCGCGAAGTCTCCCCATGACACCGACACCTGCTGCAGAACCGAAGCTAATAAGGCTTCCCCCAATTCCCGCAGTCAAGGTTACAAGCATCCACTCATCGACACCCATGCTCGGAGAAGATTTCAAAATGGCGCTCATAACCGGTACGTTATCGACGATAGCGGAGATGAACCCGACACCGATGTTCGCCGCGGTCGCTCCCACAAGGTCGTAGAGGTGGTGGATGTACTCGAGCCACCCGAGGAAGTGAAGCGCACCAACGGCTGCGAGGATACCGAAGAAGAAAAGCAGCGTGTCGTTTTCGACTTTTTGCATGTTGACGTAGATGTCGAAGTGTTGTCGCCCGGTTTTTTCGAGTTTGATGGAGTAGAGTTTAAGCAGTGCCAAACCGAACATCATACCCCACATCGCCGGGAAGTGGAAAAACTGATGCCCCAAAACCGCGATGGCGATAGTGCCCACACCAAGGTAAACGACCCCCATACCGCCGTCTTTGAGTACCGGTTTCTTTTCGGTCGAAGCATCGAAATGGGGCTCCCCTTTAGGAACGAACATAGAGAGCAAGAACGCTGTAAGCATCCATCCCAGAATCGAAGCGGGGAAGAGGAAAAGGAAATCCACGAACTCCCCTTTGCCTGCCGTCCAAGCCATAAGTGTCGTGATGTCTCCAAAGGGACTCCATGCACCCCCGGCGTTAGCCGCGACGACGATGTTGATAGCACCCGGAACCAAAAAGTCGGTTTTTTTCTTGTCTATCGTGAACAAAACGGTAGAGAGGATGAGTGCGGTGGTAAGGTTGTCGGCGACGGGAGAGATGAAAAACGCAAGAAGCCCCGTCAGCCAAAACAGTTTTTTGTAGCTGTACCCTTTGGAGACGAGTTTGAATTTCATCAAATCGAACACGCCACGCTCTATCAACGTTTCGATGTAGGTCATCGCTACGAGCAAGAAGAAGAAAATCTCCGCTATTTCGAGTATGAGATGTTCGAGCTCATTGTGCATAGGTTCGGGATCGAGCCCGTTAAGAGCGTAATAGACCCCAATAAGCATGAACATGAACGTTCCGGTAAAAAGTGCCGGCTTCGCCTTGTTTATTTCGTAGCTTTCTTCGGTAGCTATAAAGTAGTATCCTATGACGAAAACCGCCAAGGAAACCCACCCCACCCACGTGGTGGCGAGGTTTATCATTTCGGTCGCTTCATGCATCCTGTTTCTCCTTGATGTAGTGTACTCCTATGGAATGTTCCCTTTTTAGAGCCGCTTGTACAATCTCACGCGCTGTGAGCAAGCGAAATTGTAGTAGTTTACCAATTTTTTCATTTAAAAGAGCATTAATCTCCTCAAGCGCTTCGTTTAATCCCTCTTTTGTCCTGATAACTCCCACTTTTTCCCACATGATTTTGCGAAGACGATTTTTTTTGGCTTTATCCCCTTTGTAGCTCATCACCGCATCGGTAGGTGTGAAGTGAGGGGGCGAGAACGGTTTATCGTTTTTGAGGATGTCGTTGATGGCGCGTTTGCTAAAGACCATCCCCTCCAAAAGGGAATTCGAAGCGAGTCTGTTCGCTCCATGTACGCCCGTCGAGGCGACTTCCCCTACGGCGTAAAGCCCCTCTACATCCTCTATGTGAGCGTCGATATCGGTTTTGATACCCCCGATGGCGTAGTGAAACGCAGGAGAGATGGGCACGCGCTGTTTCGGTACGTTAAATCCCAAAGCGTGAAATTTTTTGTAGATATTGGGGAAGCGGTGCATAAAGAAAAGTTCGTCGAAATTCGACATGTTCAAATAAACCTGCGAGCCGGTTTTGGCGACATAGTCGAAGATGCTTTTGCTGACGATATCGCGAGATGCAAGCTCGCCCCTTTCGTCGTAGTCGAACAGAAAACGTCTGCCCTGTTCGTCTTCGATGGTCGCTCCTTCGCCGCGAAGCGCTTCGGTAAGGAGCATTTTCTGTGCAAGGTCGCTGTGGACGAACACGGTTGGGTGAAACTGCATCATCTCCATATTTTCAAGCGCTATCCCTTTTTCGACGCATAGCCCTTGCATATCGGCGCTGATGGTCGGGGCGTTGGTGTGGTACTCGTAGAGACTTCCCACTCCGCCCGATGCCAAAATGACGTTTTTGGCGTAGATGTTGTAGGTTTTTCGATTTTTGAGTACCGTTACGCCGTAACATTTCCCCTCGTGTATGAGCAAATCGACTACGCGGGTATCGCTTAGCATCGGGTGGGGGTTGTGGGAGAGGAGGAAGTAGTGGATGTACCTTCCCGTCGCGTCTCCGCCGGCGTGGAGAATACGTTTTGTGGAGTGAGCCGCTTCTTTGGTGTAGAGAAGGTTTCCGTTTTCGTCAGTGTCGAAGTGAAATCCCATCGCGATTAGTTCGTCGATCACCTCACGGGAGTTCTCGCTCATCACCCGAACAGCTTCTTCGTTACACAGACCCGCTCCGGCATTGAGGGTGTCTTTGATATGCAGCGGAATGTCGTTTTCGTCTTTTGCCAGCGCGACGCCCCCTTGTGCGTAGAAAGTGTTGCATTTGAACGTTTCTCTTTTGTTGATAAGGAGTACTTTTTTCTCTTTGGGGATGTGGCTTGCCGCATACAGCCCGGCTATTCCCGTTCCGACTATGACGACGTCGTAAATCATTCGTTTCCTTTTTCGATGACGACATTTACGTTATCGTCGATTTTTTCTTCGTAATATGGGGGCTTCTTGTAGCCGCAACCGCCAAGGTTTAATAAAATAAAAGCTATAATTAGCGTATGAAAAAAGCCAGTGACGTTATCTCTTTTTTGCAAAGCGAGCCTCGATTCAAAAAGTTGCAAAACGTGCGGTGCATAGAGAAGATAGTCGATGCTTTCTTGCCCACTACCCGCCGTTTTGTGGAGTTCGGTTACATAAAGAACAAAACTCTGTTTCTCGTGTTGAGCCATAATGCCGGCAAACAAGAACTCGATAATAATATAAAAATGATTAAAGAAGTGTTAAATTCGATAGTTATTCAGGAGTGCCAAGGGGTGGAGTTTAATGAGATTCGCTCTTTCGTTACCAACAAACCGAGAAAGAAGAACCAAAAAAAGCGAAGCAGCGTACCGTTTTACGAAGAGCGTGCCGATGGGGAGTTTCGCATCGATATGTTCAAAGACGAAAAACTCAAATCGCTCGCGTTGGAGATCAAGAAGATAGTAAGCCATGCGTGAAGAAGCGTTGGAGAAAAAGATAAAAAACCTCCCCAAATCCCCGGGAGTGTATCAGTACTACGACAAAGAGGGTCGCCTTTTGTATGTGGGAAAAGCGAAAAATCTCGCTAACAGAGTCAAAAGCTACTGGAGCTTTTCGCCACTTCGAGCCGCTTCGAACCTCTCGCTGCGCATAACGAAGATGATAAACGAAACCCACTCGCTCGAATATATAGTCGTTCCCAGCGAACACGATGCGCTTTTGCTCGAAAACTCCCTTATCAAACAACTCAATCCCAAATACAACATCCTTTTACGGGACGACAAAACCTACCCCTACATCTACATCGACAAACTCGAACCCTATCCCCGTTTCGAGATAACGAGGAAAGTGATAGAAGCCAAAGGGGTGGAGTATTTCGGTCCTTATTCGGTCGGAGCGCGCGATATTTTGGACTCGGTGTACGAGCTTTGCAAACTGGTGCAGAAGAAATCGTGCCTCAAAGGGGGCAAGGCGTGTTTGTTCTATCAGATAGACAAATGCCTAGCACCATGTGAAGGTAGCGTGACGAAAGAGCGTTACGACAAAGAGGTGGAAAAGGCGCGCGAGTACATCAAAGACAAAAAAAAGCTTCTAAGCGAGCTTCATGCGAAGATGGAGTTTTACGCCGAGGAGCTGCGCTTCGAAGAAGCGGCGACTTTGCGAGACAGGATAGAAAAGATACAACGAAGTACCCTCCATAGCGAAATCGACTTGGCAAGCAAGGAAAACTACGACATTTTCGTCGTCGCCAACGATGAAAAAAGAGCGACGGTGGTGCGGGTGTTCATGCGAGAAGGGAAGATAGTCTCAAGCGATTTCGAAACGATCGCGACGGTGGAGAATTTCGATGCTTCGGAGATGCTAAAGCGCTCCATTCTCAACCTCTACGCTTACAAAAAACCCCCTATCGTCGCTCCCATACTCGTCAACGAAACGATAGAGGACAAAGAGAGCATAGAGGAGTTCTTGCGCAATGAATTCGGCAGGAAAATCCCTATTTCCCAACCTAAACGGGGGATGAAAAAGAAGCTTGTCGATTTAGCGCTTTTAAATGCCCATGAGGTGCTGCGCCAAAACGCGACGAAACAGAAAAACGACATCTTGGAAGAGTTGCGAGAGCTTTTTGGGCTTTCCCATCTGCCGCGGCATATCGAGTGTTTCGACAATTCCCATCTAAGCGGTAAAGCGACCGTGGGGGCGATGGTCGTATGGGAGGGTGAAGGGTTTTCCAAGGAGCGATACCGCCATTACCATCTCCAAGCCAAAGACGAGTATGCCCAGATGAAAGAGATACTGACAAGAAGGGCGCAAAGTTTCGATGAAAACCCTCCGCCCGATTTGTGGGTTATCGACGGTGGAGCGACACTGCTCAAGCTTGCGCAAGAGGTGGTTGCAAGTAGCGGTGCGAACATAGACGTCGTCGCGATAGCCAAGGAGAAGCTTGCCGCAAAAGCGCACCGCGCAAAAGGGAGCGCACAAGATATCCTCCATTTCGGCTCGAGCGAGTACCGTCTCAAACCGACCGATAAACGGTTGCAGTTTTTACAGCGTTTGCGTGATGAAGCGCACCGTTTCGCTATCAAGTTTCACCGACAGACAAAGTTGAAACTCGATAAAGAGAGCGAGCTTTTGAAACTTCATGGGATATCGAGTGCAAAAGTGAAAAGGCTTATCGATTATTTTGGAACGTTCGAAGCTATAAAATGTGCACAATTTGAAGAGATTTGTACCATTCTAAACACAAAAGATGCAAAAATTATAAAAAAACTATATCAATAAGAGACTTTTACACCGTTTTTTGATATATTTAGGAAAGTGAGTGATTTTTTACAAGAAGGTACAATGATGGGGAATATTACACCAATCGATGAAGAATATGAAATTGAAGGGGAAGGTGCGCTAGTATATCAAATGGATATGGAGGGCATCTTGACGTATGTAAACCGCAGGTTTCGCCAAGTGAGTATGTATGAATACGACGAACTTGTCGGACACCCTGAGAGCATACTGCATCATCCGGATATGCCAAAAGCGGCTTATAAGAAGATGTGGGATACGATAAAAGGCGCACAAGTCTTTAACGGTACTGTAAAACTTTTAAGAAAAGACGGGCGCTATTTTTGGGTCAACTTGGAGATTTTGCCCGTAAAAGAGGAAAAAACGGGTCAAATAGACAACTTTATCGCTGTCGCGCGTCCTGCATCGAGAAAAGATATAGAAGAAAACGAAGAGTTATATAGAAGAATGCTCGAAGCAGAGAAAAAAGGAGAAGAAGAGATATGATACTTTATAACCATAAAAAAGAATTTGTAGGGATCGATGATTCCGATCTTGAAACACTCGGCTTTTCGAGTTTGGTGGAATTGCAAAACGAAGTGAGCGATTTTGCCGACTTGTTCGTCAAGACACCGGGTCATGTGCACAACTTTCAACATGTGCATTGGCTCGATTTTATAGCCAATACCGACTCGATAGACGAAAACAGAGCTATTATAGAGGTAAACGGCAAGAACTACAAAGTGACGCTTGGATTGCAAAGAGTTTATTTCGTGGACGAGCCCGAGAAAAAGGGTTACGGTGTTGTTTTGAACATTCAAAGAGCGCTTGGCAAAGGGGAGGAAAACCGTTTTTCCACCGCCACCGCAACCCCGCCACCACCGCCACCGCCCCCTCCACCTTCGGAACCGGAAATCACCGCAACACCCCAAGAGACTACGCCAATGCGAAACGACGAAGCACTCGAAGATATGTACGCTCCTTCAAATGCTTCGTTGCAAGAGAACGACGATGCCATTGAGATAGGGCTCGATCTTGATTTTGACGATGAGGTTGCAGAAAAAACTCCGCAAACATCGGCGCCATCGCCTAAAGAGGATGAAGCGATCGATTTGCACATACCGCAAGAACAAAACGATGTTTCGGTGCAAAAGCCGCAACCGCAGCAGAGTGTCGGCGTTGTCGTCGCAGATGAGGACGACAAGTTCAAAGACTACCATTTCGATCCGGAATTCGCGGCAAAAGAGCTTGGATTGCCGGTCGATTTGGTCGAAGAGTTCATTGAAGATTTCATCGCTCAGTCGGACGAGTTTAAACCGCAGCTTTACGAAGCGCTCGATATCGGCAGAATGGACCAGTTGCGTATGCTCTCGCACAAGCTCAAGGGTGTCGCGGCGAATTTGCGTATCGAAGACGCTTTGGATGCGCTCATTACCATCAACACTTCCGACGATGTAGATTTGGTCAAGTACAAGCTTGACTACTACTACGGCGTCATTATGAAAAAACTCGCCGGTGAAGAAGTAGTGTTCCAGACTCCGAGTGAAGCAACTCCACAAACAAACACTCCGCAGAGTGAACAAACGATACAAGCTCCAAAAGAGGAAGAATCGCTTCCGCCGCTAAAGGAAGAAAAACCGCAACAGCCGGTTCAAGAAGAGGAGGAAGAGGAGCTGCTATCTCTTGAGATGGAAGAAGAACCGGTCTTGCCAAGCAAACCGCAAGCCACCGTGCAAGAAGAAGTGAAAGAGGAGGAAGAACCGCTTTCTTTGGAACTCGATGACGAGGAGATAGAACCGTTGTCGCTCGATGACGAACTCGAGCCGCTTGTACTCGAAGAACCGCAAGAGGAAAAACCGGCTCCTCAACCGCAAAGAGAACCTAAAAGAGTGGAAGAGGAGCTTGGAGCGCTCTTGCTCGATGAGGTAGAAGAAACACCGCCTGCGCCAAAACGACAGCCTAAGGTGGAAGAAAAACCAAGCGAGCCGTCGTTGTCGCTCGATGACGAGTTGGAATCGCTTTCGATAGATGAAAAAGAGCTCGAATCGTTGCTTGTTGAAGAAGAGAGTGTACAACCAAGCGTCGAAGCGGATGTTGCGACGCCTGCTGCAAGCTCGAGCTCAAGTGAAGAGTTTAGCATAGATAAGCAGATTGCAGCCAAAGAGCTCGGACTCGATATCCAAACATACGAAGAGATGCTTGGATATTTCGTAAACGATGCGATAGTGGATATGGCGCAACTCCAAGCGGCATCTTTGCAAAACAACGACAAAAAGATGAGGCACTACGCTTTGCGCCTCAAAGGGATGAGTGACAATATGCACCTCAAAGAGCTTTCAAGCGATTTCGAAGCGCTTATTAGAGGTTCGAAAACCAAGGATGGTTTGATAGAGTCTATCAAGCGAAAATTGGATTCTATAAGTAGGATGGTATAAAGATGAAAATAGGACTCAAGAACAGATTACGCCTTATCAGTTTGGTACCGCTTGTGATGCTTTTCGCGATCGCGAGTTATTTCGTTTATACGTCGTACCAAAGCTACGTCAATGCCGAAAAGCTCAAAAGTAAGCTTGTTGAGAACAAGCACCTTAGTGATATGCTAACCGAAGTGGCGCGTGAAAGGGGTATGAGCGCGATGTATCTGGGGAAACCGTCGGATGCGATTCTCACTTCTTTGAAAAAGCAAAGAAGAATCACCGACGCATCGATACAAAAAACCCTCTCTTTCATCGAGCAAGAAGCCCAAAGTGACAAAGCGCTCAAAGAGCAGTTTCTAAAACGTTTCGACGCGCTCTATACGAAAATAAAGAAAATCCGTTCGCTTGTAGATAAGCGGGATATCGAATTTTCCGATATGTTCCAACTCTATTCCAACTCTCAAGCGGCACTTATCGGTAGGATGGAAAGGCTCGAGCTCAAGAATATCGACTCCACCATCTCGAAACTCTTTTCGGTTTATATCGCATTTATCAAAGCCAAAGAGTATAGCGGTATAGAACGGGGATACGTTTCTTATGTTCTAGCGAAACAAACACCGATGGAAGAGGAAGAGATCAGTAACCTTCTTTCCATTATCGGTAAAGCGGATGCCATCGGTTATGCCGCTTTGCAAACATCTGCCATAAAGAAACAACTCGATGATATTTTCAACGATGAAGATACCAAAGAGCTTTTCGAAGATATCAACGCAGAGAGAACCAACATCCTCGCCGTTGCGAAAGACGGTGATTACGATATCACTCCGGGTGTATGGTTCGCGATGATTTCGGAAAAGATCAAGCTTCTTACAAAAGCGGAGAACATCCTCTCCAAGGCGATGGATGAACGAGCAGAAGAGATTCAAACAAGTTCTATTCAAATTCTCGTAGTTTCAATCACCATTTGGATCATCGCTATTTTGTTGGCGTTGCTTGGGTATATCATCTCCAACCAAATCGCCAAAAACATCAAAGGGTTGCAAGAAGTTCTTGTCAAGGCTGCAGAAGATACCGGCGGTGCATCCGCGTTCGATATCGACCTCGATACCACAGAAGGTACGGCACAGGCATACAAACTTCTCGAGCGTATTATCGAGCAGACACAACAAGATAAAGAGGCAGCACTCGAAGCCAACGAAGCCAAGTCGATGTTCTTGGCGAACATGTCGCATGAAATCCGTACGCCGCTTAACGGTATCGTCGGTTTTACCGAGCTTTTGAAAGATACCGGTCTAAACGAAGAGCAGATGGAGTTTGTCGAGATTATCGAAAAATCTTCGGAAAACCTGCTTGAGATTATCAACAACATTCTCGACCTCTCGAAAATCGAAAGCAACAAACTCGAGATCGAAGATATCGTCTTCAATCCGATCGAAGAGTTCGAAAGTGCGGTCGAAGTGTACGCGGTACGTGCGAGCGAGAAAAATATCGACCTTGGAACGTTTATCGACCCACGTTTGGAATCACCGCTCAAAGGGGACCCGACCAAGCTCAAAGAGGTTCTTATCAACCTTCTTTCCAACGCCGTCAAGTTTACCAGCAGCGGTGGAGCGATCAATGTCGAGATTCGCGAAGTGGAGTCTATTCACGATGGATTCAGACGGGTTCACTTCCAAGTTCAAGACAGCGGTATCGGTGTAACGAGCGAGCAAAAAGCGCGTATTTTCGAAGCGTTCTCCCAAGCCGATACTTCCATTACGAGAAAATACGGCGGTACCGGGCTTGGACTTACCATCTCGAGCCGTTTCATCGAACTTATGGGCGGTCAGCTCGATTTGGAATCGGAGCCGGGTGAGGGGACTACGTTCTTCTTTACCATCGACTTCGAAGAGGTGGAGTCCAAAGAGGAGACGAAAGAAGGGAAATTCTCCCATCTCAACGCGCTTATACTCGAAAATCCTCATAGACAGAAAAAGCAAGAAGAGTATCTCAAAGAGTACCTCGATTATTATGGAGTGAAATACACTTTGAGTGACAGCTTCGAGCGTTTGGAAGAGAGTGTCAAAGCGAAACACTACTCCTTGATGTATATCGATTACGACTATCTTGGCGGCGATGAGATAATAGAAGCGAGCAAATTGCCGACATCGCTCGTGCTTCTTACCAAGTCGTTCAACATGAAAAAGATAGAATCACTCGGTGTCAACCTTTACAAAACGATTTACGAGCCTGTAACGACGTCCAAAGTGTTGCGCTCGCTCGAAGATTACCGTAAAAAAGAGCTTCATGAGGAATCAGGCGATTACAACGAAGTGAAAAAAGAACCTAAGAAAGTCGTTTCGGTGGCTTCTGGAGAAGCTAGGTTCAAAGCCAAGGTACTCGTTGCTGAAGACAATATCATCAACCAAAAACTTATCAAGCGCACACTTGAGGATTTGGGACTTGAAGTGGGCATAGCCAGCAATGGACTCGAAGCGTTCCAAAAACGAAAAGACGGTGATTTCGATTTGGTCTTTATGGATATTCAGATGCCGTTTTTAGACGGTGTCGAAGCGACGAAAGAGATTCTCGCTTGGGAAGAAGAATTCCACAAAGAACACATACCTATAGTCGCACTTACAGCCAATGCACTAAAAGGGGATAGAGAGCGTTTCCTTGCAGCAGGATTGGATGAATACACGACTAAGCCGCTCATTCGTCAGGAAATAGTCGCTATTTTGGAGCATTTTCTCGCAGACCACATTGTAGCCGAGGGGGAGGAAAATGCACCAAGTGAAAATTCAAAAAGCGAAGCACCTAAGCAACCTCAAGAGGAGATCGAAGCGGTTGAACCTGTAGAGGAAATCGAGTCTATTTCACTCGATTTGGAAGTGCCGGAGGCGGCATCGCCAAACACGCAAAAGGTCGAAGAAACTAAAAACGATAAAGGGAATCTTGATATAGTGATTTTGAAAAAGACTCCATTTGAAACCGACCTTGTGGCGAAAATTGTGGAAAAACTCGGCTATAGCGTTGAAAGAGCGAAATCTCAAGAAGAGCTGTTGTCGATTTTAGAACAAAACGAACTCAAAGGGGTGTTTGTCGATTACGAAGTTGAGGATTTAAATTTAGGTGCTTTGAAAGCGCATTTGGGTGGCGCCAAACTGGTGATTTTCAAAGACGCTGTAAGCGATACGGATGAATCTATCGTAAGCGTTGCCGATGAGATTATCGACAATGCGGTTAGTAAAGATTTGTTACGATTGTTACTTGAAAAAATTATAAAGCGAGGATAATATGAATAGAGAAGATTTGGTTGTTTTGGCCGTCGATGACGATATAATCAATTTGAAGCTTTTGAAATCTATGTTGCTAAAAACAGGAAAAGTAAAAGAGGTAATCGAGGCTAAAAACGGAAGCGACGCTATAGGAGTGCTAAAAAGTAGAGAAGATATAGACTTGATTCTTCTTGATATTATCATGCCGATAATGAACGGTATAGAGGTGCTTAAAGTTGTGCGCGCGGACGACTCGCTACGTCAGTTGCCTATTATCGTTTTGACGACTGACGAGACGAAAAAAGTCGAAGCGCTCGACCATGGAGCCAACGGCTTTTTGACAAAACCGATACGCAACGACGAGCTTATAAAGCAGATTTCCCAAATGATAGTCTAAGCTCTATACAAGAGCTTTTTCTATCACCTCTTCTATACGCGAAACAGGGGTGATTGCAAGGGCATCTTTGACCTCTTGCGGTATTTCATCCAAATCCCTTTCGAAATTTTTCTTCGGTATAAGCGCTTCACGGATTTCGGCTTTGTAAGCGGCTATAAGTTTTTCTTTCAGACCACCAATTGGCAGGACGTTTCCGCTTAGACTCACCTCTCCGGTCATCGCTACATCGCCACGTACTTTTTTCGAACTGAGAATCGAAGCTATGGCGCTGACCATGGCGATTCCCGCACTCGGTCCGTCTTTTGGAGTCGCTCCGTCTGGAACGTGGAGGTGGAGGTCGTAGCGTTTGTACACTTCGCTTGGGTCTATTTCTTTGTTCTCCTCTTTTTCTTTGAGGGTTTTTGGTATCTCTTTTTGCGCTATATCGAGTTTGCGTGTATCTATAAGGGTTTTGACGACACTAAAAGCGATGCGCGCCGACTCTTTCATCACTTCCCCAAGACTACCCGTTAGTTGTAAACTTCCTTTGCCTTTAATGCGTATAGACTCTATCTTGAGCACATCACCCCCCACAGAAGTCCATGCCAAGCCGTTGACGATGCCGACAAGGGGTTTTTTCTCCACTCTTTCTATTTCGAAAACCGTTTTTTCGAAATAGGTTTTGAGATTTTTTAGCGTAACGGAGACTTTCTTTTTCTCTGGATTTTCCAAAAGTTCACGCGCGGCTTTTCGACACATCTGCGCTATCTTGCGGCGAAGATTACGCACACCCGCTTCACGCGTGTAGCTATGGATAAGCTCTTTAAGAGCGGAGTCGCTGATGCTTATTTCGCTTTTTTTCAGTCCGTGCTTTTTCATCTCTTGAGGAATAAGATATTTTTTGGCTATTTCGAACTTTTCGCTTGGTGTGTATGAGCTGACGAATATGAACTCCATTCTATCACGAAGCGGTGCCGGAATACGCCCGACGTCGTTGGCGGTCGCAATGAAGATAACGTTGCTTAGGTCTATGTCGAAGTTGAGATAGTAGTCCCTAAAGGCGCTGTTTTGTTCCGGGTCGAGAATCTCCAAAAGTGCCGAAGTGGGATCGCCTCTGTGGGAGATGCCGACTTTGTCTATTTCATCCAGCACCATCACCGGATCCATCTCCTTGGCGTCGATAAGCCCTTGAACGATGCGACCGGGCATCGCACCGACATAGGTACGTCTGTGTCCTCGAAGTTCGTTGACATCCTCGAGTCCACCAAGCGCTATACGCACAAGACTGCGTCCAAGAGCCTTGGAGATGGAGTTGGCAAGAGAGGTCTTTCCAACCCCCGGAGGTCCTGCAAAACACAAAATCGCACCATCGCCTTGTTCGTTCTTTTTGCCGCGAAGCTCCAAAAGCTCCTTGACGGCAAAATACTCCACTATCCGTTCCTTGGGTTTTTCGAGTGAATAGTGGTCTTCATCGAGCTGCTCTTTGACCTTTTTGATATCGAGCATTTTCGAAGAGAATTCCCCAAAAGGGATATCGAGCACGAAATCGAGGTAGGTTTGGGTCATACTTGCATCGCTTGAGTCCGGATGCATCCGCGCATACCGCTCTATTTGCTTGGCGATTTCGTTGTAAGCGTCTTCGCTCATTTTCTCTTTTTTCGCTTCGAGCTTTTTCCAGTACTCTTCTATTTCATCATCTCGCGCACTATCGATACCGAGTTCTTTTTGTATCTCTTTGAGTTGTTCTTTGAGGAAGTACTCTTTGTTGACCTGCTCGATTTTGTTGTGTACTTTGGAGCGAATCTCTTTTTGGAGTTTGTTGGCTTCTATCTCTTCTATAAGGTAGTCGATAAGCAGGAAAAAGCGGTTTTCGGTGTTCTCCTCTATGAAAAGTTTATACGCTTGCTCTTTTTTGAGCTTGATGGTACTGGCTATAAGGTCGATGATACGGTTGTAGTCGTGATTCTCCTCGATGGTTCGAAGCAAATCGGGCGGAAAATAGTTCGTGATTTGGGACAAGGTTCTCACCTTTTCGCGAACTATCGCCAAAATCGCTTCGGCTTTGATATCGTCAAGAGGGGTCGGGATGATGGTATCGACATGCGCTATGAGCGGATCGGAAGCTACGGGATGGAGAATCTTCGCGCGCGAGAGCCCTTGGAAAAGGATTTTGACCCTACCATCAGGCAGCGAAACCTTGCGCATGATATTACCGACGACCCCGGCGTCGTAGATGACATCGAAACTGCGCTCCCCTTCATGGGAAGGTTTTGTCGGCGTTACCATCACGAGCGTGTTGTCGTGCATCGCCGTATTGACCGCTTTGATGTTGGCGTCGTCGGACAAAAAGATAGGCGATATCATAAACGGATAAAGAAAGATATCGTCCTCTGCGACTATCGGGATGTCTGCTGGAAGTTCTGCGTAGTTACTTAGTTTCATCTTCACCTCTGTTATTTGTTTCGTTTAGGTCTTGAACGGAGTTTCTCGAAACGACACTTTGGGTGTCGGGTATCAAGAAAGCGTACCAACTGCTTGTGCCGTCCCCTTCGAACCATGCTCTATACCATGGAGTTTGAGCACGCTCGACTTCGCTCCAGTCTATCCATTTTTCATCCTCTTTTTGGAGGTAAAATTTCGCCGCTTTTGGTTTGTCGATACGCTCGTAGAGTGAAGCGACGGCATCGTTGAGTACCGCCTTTGCAAGCAATAGGCGCGTGAGCATCGAATCTACCGTATAGTAATGCATCGAGTTTGGATAGTTACGTTTGAAATTTTTCGCCTCGATTATCGCTTCGTTTATGAGCGCTTGGTCGCGGCGCGGGTTTGGAAGGGAGAGGTACTTCGCTTTTATCTTGAGAAACTCCGCTTCCTCCTTGTCGCTTTCGTTCGAAGCGAAACGTTTCATGTACTCATCGAGATAATGTTCGCTTAAAAGATACTCTTCGTTGTACATGTGAGCAAGCGCCATGATAAGCGTCGCTTCGGGTAGAAGGGGTGAACCGATGTGCTCACCTTGTAAGGAACTATAGTAGTTGTCGGCACGGTCCAAGTCCCCTTCGGAGATCGAAGCGACCATTTTGGAATACCAATACAAAGCGGGTTTGTTGTACTCGTCCAAATCCTTGGAGCATCCGCCAAAAAAGAGCAGAAGCGTTGCCGTTAGGAGAATGTATTTCGTTATTTTCAAAAGAGACCCTTTTTTTAGATGATATTTTATCGAAAAGTTGTATAACGAAGATTAAATTCTGGTCTTGTAGGGTTGGCAACAGCTAAATTTAGCGATATAGCGTTAATAAAACAATAAAATTGTTCTATTTTAGTTATATTTAAGATATAAAAAGGGTATAATTGTGAGTTAGCGAGTATTTTTTGCTACGATAGCCCTACATAAGTGTGTAGGAATAAAACCAAAAGGAAGGTATGATGCAAAGGGTGTTTTTTATCATTTTGATTCTACTTTCGGTCAGTGCCGGCGCGTCTGCTAGATGTAACGGTTGCGACTGTAGTTTAGATACGCGAGCGAACGACAGTTCTCCCGGGGTCGCCATCCCGGAGTTGGATGGAGCGACGGATGATGTAACTAAATGTATAAGCGGGAGTTCAAGAAACGATGATAAGGATTATTATCATTTTACGCTAGAGAGCGATGGGAAGTTGGAGATTACGACATCTTCTCCAAACGGTCATGACTATCATATGAAGATAAGATCGAATAAGCAGGGGACTTTGCTTAGCTACGATACCGCTCAAGATAGGTTGCTTTTTTATGATGTAACCGCCGGAGAGAAGATAACGGTTGAATTTGTAGAAACCGGAAGCGGTACGGATGAATATGAAGCGACTTTCAAGTTCACGAAATCGGAATCGAGCGGGGGAGATTGTGGCGAATGTGATTGCACGTTGGATACGCCGGCGAACGACAGATCTCCTGGAGTCGCTATTCCGGAGTTGGATGGAGCGACAAGCGATGTAACGAAGTGTATAATCGGAAGTTCGGAGGACGACGATAAAGATTACTACCATTTTACCGTAGAAAAAGAGGGTAGACTCGATATCAATACATCTTCTCCAAATGGTCATGATTACCATATGGAAATCGTCTCAAGCGAGAATGGAACCTTATTGGAGTACGATACCGGTCAAAATAGAAATCTTTCCTATTACCTTTCCGAGGGTGAAAAGATAACGATTTTGTTGAAGGAAACCGGAGACGATTTGGATAAATATAAAATCGATTTAAGTTTTACGACCGGTATTGTCATTGAAAATGCCGACGATCTTTGCTACGAAGAGAAAGAGTTGGAAGGAGTCTGTCAAGATATAGGTTTGTGTGGAGGGGGTCTTGGTTGTAAAACTATATACCCGATCAAAAATGTTGGAAGCGAAAATCTTTCAAGTGTAAAAATTGTTATTGAAGAGAGTGAACCGGGAGGATCTTTGTTTAGCGATTGCGGTGTGGATCCTGAAGGAGCTGGAGAGTGTAGCAATCAAAGCGATCTCAATTTTGGACCAATTGGAGTGTTGGGGGGTGCGACCGTTTACGATTTTAACAACGAGATAGCACCAAACGATAACAGTAACAAGTTTTGGTTTAAAACGAGGGTGTCGGGAAGCTGCTTTTCAAGCGAAGATATCTATGCTAGTTATATCAAAAACGGCACTTCGCATCGAGGAAAGTTAAAACGATGCATCGTTGTCGGTAAAGGAAAGGACCGACCATTTAAGATCAGGAATCCAGAGCCGACGCGTAATATAGTAGGGAACTATACGATAATAGGTAACAGCAACCAGTGTGCGTTGCATAGTACCAGAGTCACCCCCCCATGGACGGGAAAATGTTATCAGTCCTACAGCAACAAGCGTCCTTCACGTTATATAGATGTGGATGATGATGTTTCGACGAAAAACTCGACGACTTCCACTTTAAACATACCTAAAGGTTCTACCGTTGTTTGGGCAGGGCTTTACTGGCAAGGGGTAGTTCACAACTCTACGGTACGCGGTGACTTTATGGGAACATCAGGGCGAGCCAATGGTGATACCATCAAGGGTGAGCCGCTGTTTAGTTCGGGTAGGCAAATCAATTTTGAAAAAGCCGGAAGTTCGTACGGTGCGGAGAAGGTTTTGTTCAAACTTCCCGGAGGTACTTATACGGAAGTGACGGCGGATGTGTTTGATTATCATAACTTAGGGTATGCCGGGTTTAAGGATGTTACCGATATGTTGAATGCTTCCGACCCTAACGGTGTATATGCCGTAGCCGATATCAAGTCAAATCAAGGGGTTGAAGACAATCACGGAAATTATGCCGCGTGGTCGTTGGTGGTTATATATAAAAACGCCAATGAAACATTTAAAAATATCAGTATTTTTGACGGTTATGCGACAGTCGATAGTCATTTTAACGAAGATCTTGTCGTTAAAGGTTTTTTAACACCGAAAACGCCCCCAATCAATTCAAAGATCGCGATGTTCGCTACGGATGGTGACGACGACGAGAACTCTTTGACTGTCGTTTCGCAAAGAGGGAAAAGTACAAAAATAGAAAATCAAGATCACCCCGGGCATTATCTATTTGATTCGACCATTTCGAATTCGATAGTGCGCAATCCAAATACAACAAGCCTTCGTACCGATTTGAAAATTTTGGATCTAGTCGATGTTTTAGGACCTACTGAAACAGAAGCGATACTAAAGCCGCGTACCAATGGGGATCGATATACTCCATCCTTTTTTATTATGTCTGCAGATCTGCGAACCATTGATTTATGCTACGACTATACGTATGGACAAGGTGGTTTTTTTCAGACGGCGCCAAGTATCAAGCCTACAAAAATCGAAGGAACATTCGATAGTTCAAAACCGATCAATGTTAAATTCTATTTGAAAAATCAAGAGAATTCCGATGTTACGATCGAAAATCTAACTGTTAATATAGAAGATATTAATACTTCGCAAGCCACATATAAAAGAGATACGACTTATGTAACGGTACCGGGAAGCTCTGAACGAACTTTTGTAAAAGATAGTGGAAGAAAAATTTCGGATGAATACGATAAGGATATCCCCATAGGAGATGTTAATTCGATGGAATATTTCTATACCTATTTTAGTCTTGATCCAAAAAAACCGGATATTGAATTCCCTTTACATATTACCTTTAAATATAATTTGATCGTTAAAATAGATAATGAAGTGCTTAGGCTTGATGATTCCAGTGTTAGTATAGAAAATATGAATCCATGCCAAGCAACCAATGGGTACAAGCCTGTACCGGGTCGTTTCAACGTCGTTCACCAAGCGTATAAAAATACCAACTTGAGTTCTGGATACTACTACAACATCCCGACACAGGTCGTAAAAAGATATACCGATAATTTCGTCGTCGAGTCGATGAATCCAAACGACTTGAACGATACCGAGCCAATCAGTACCGCCGTCGCGCTGGAGATGGTCGATATGGACGGATTCCACTACGTTACGGCAACTTGTACCGACGTTAACGCGACCGTTTTGAGTAAAAAAAGGTTGTGGGTGATTTTCGACTCCAACACCTCCGCGTTCAAGCCGCTTACCAAAACCGACTTGGAGCGTGCGGGATTTTTCGACAACGCATCGCGAAACGCTGCGTTTAGGCTCGCTTACAATGTCGCCGATGCTAACGACAGCGTCATACAGTTGTCGAAAAACGCGAGCGGCAAATACACTATGTTGAACTTTTCCAACTATGCCGGAGCGAACTGCGCGAGCAGTTTCGTCTCCAGTACCGGAAGCAGGGGTGGAAAGGTGTCTGATTATTGCGGAAGCGGTGCTGGAAAAAGCGGTAACGGTATGGACGCCAACGAGTTGCGCGAATGTATGGAGTGTATATTCAGTATCAATACGTTTAGAATGTGTTCAAGAGACAACTTCGCCATCCGCCCAGAGGCTTTCAAGCTGATGTTCTCGGATCAAAATCAAACCAACCCGTCGCAACTCATTTCGCTGGGCAACACAGCGACCAAACTCGATTTGGCATCGGGATACGACTACAAAGCCGAAGTGAACGCTACAAGCCATGTTGACGACAACGCGACTCCGGGTTACTACGGTGCGGGTTCTACCTTGACGCTTCAGTGGAACTCCACAAAACCGGCAGGAGCGTGTAACGACACCAACGATGTGGATGTC
This sequence comes from Helicobacteraceae bacterium, assembly GCA_027038835.1. Taxonomy (GTDB): domain Bacteria; phylum Campylobacterota; class Campylobacteria; order Campylobacterales; family Sulfurimonadaceae; genus S012-15. The sequence goes on from JALWGC010000003.1 coordinate 39,537, forward strand.
AATGTGAGTATTATAAACGGTAGAGGAACCGGAGATGTCGTTCTCAATCAGGTAGGGGAGTATAAATTGCACCTCGAAGATAAAGAATGGACGGCGGCGGATTGGAGATACCTCGCCCACCATAGCGGAAAATATTTCAAAAACGGTACGGATTGTATCGCCAATTCCCACGCAGTCGCCAAAGCTTCCACTATGAAGAAAAACGGATGTGTCATCAGTAGTGAGCACAACAACTCCGAGTTTTCGGCATTGAAGTATTTCGACTATACGATGGAATTCCACCCTTACAAGTTCGATATCTCTTCGATTGTCAGTTCAGTGGGGCTAGACGACAGTAACGTAACGACGAACGCTTTTGTTTACAATGCGAACATGGATGAAAACGCAAGCGGGAACTACGACGATATCAACATGTCATACCACCTCTACGGTTCGGTAATCGCACAAGGGGAGAACAACGCCACCTTGTCGAACTTCGTTTCGGGATGTTACGCTAAAGATATCAAAATAGTGCTCCCAAGAAGCGCTTATGCAGATACGAGCATGACTTTCAAAGGAAGCGTCGAAACGCTCGATGGAAGCAACAACCGCTTGACGATCGTCTTTGAAGATGTGAACAACTCCAAAGATTTCGTCGATGTTTCGAAAAACGCTTTTGCAAAATCATTAAACGGAACTGCGAACGTGCGCATCCGCTACAACTTCAAACGTGATATCAACGAATCGAAAAATCCGCAGACTATCACGTTCAAAAAGTTGAGTGTCGGATGTAAAAACGCTGCCGAGTGCCGCACCAAAGCCGACTTGGGCGATCATGACGTAAATGCGAGTTCGTTTAAAGATATCAACGAAACGATCCGTTTTTATTACGCAAGAGCGTATGTGCCAGATAGTAAAATCATCGGTAACAGCGGTACGGTCAAGGGGTATTACGAGATTTACTGCTCCGGTAGCGGATGTAACAAAGCGCTACTACCTCAAGGTGCGGCGTCCAAAGGAAGCGATGACCCAAGATGGTGGATCAACGAGTCCCACACAAGCGGATACGGTAAAATGAAAGAGATAAAACAAAAACGAACACCGGTTCATGTAACGTTAAACGGTGCTTCGCCAAGCGGAAACGCTACGGAGAATATTCCGCTTCTTTACGATGAACAAAGGGGGTATCCGTACAAAGCGACTATGAAGATTATACCGAACAGATGGCTGATATACAACAAATACAACGCAAACGCCGATCATAACGAGTTTGACGTCAAGTTCGAAGGCAACGGCGAATGGGCGGGTAAAAACTCCTCCAAAAGTGTTACAAACACTTTCAACGCAGATAAATCAAGGATTCTCCAATGGTAAATAGAAACGGGTTTTCGATGATAGAGCTGATATTCGCTATAAGGAGCGATGTTGTTTTAAGTCGTGAAAAACATAAAAAGTGAGTAATAAGGGAAGAAAAGGTGCTATTAATAGTTGTCTAAGGTCTTTTTTATATTTCTTTTATCTTAAGTATGCTATATTTTGGAGAATTGTGTATGGAGAAAAGCCAAACCTGTCGCGAGGCAGGGACGGAAAGCCACGGGTCTCAAAGAGGCAGCCGGGCTGCCTATCATTTTGAACTCCCGCAAACGGTGTCTTTTCCCACTATACACGCCCATTTCACCCTTTTTTTCAGGGTACAAGGTGCTAAGCATGGAAAACATAAAAACTATCTTTCGAATTGTAGGGTTGTTCTCTTTATTCACGTCGGTACTTTTTGCCGCAAGCTATTCATGTCCGGGTGAAGATGTACTTCATATCGACGGTGCAATTGAAAGTACCGCTAAGTCTTACGATACTACAAGCAGATTTATACAAAATGGAGGGGGACGTTATTGGAAGTTCGAAACTATGGTCGATGGAACCATAACGATTATGCAAAATACGTTAAAAAATGAACAAAACTACAGAAACCATCGGCTTTTAGTCGGAACCTCTTGTGGTGGTAGCGATATCTATCAGGGAAAAACATCGACAGCCGATTCGACGACTTTTCCTGTACAAAAAAATAAAACGTACTATGTAAAGATTGAAGAAAGAAACAATAGAAATCAATTGAATGTTCGTGTTTCATTCGTTTTTGCAAAACAAGGGGATAGCGGATGTAGCGGATGTGATTGTAAGTACGACACGGGAAACAATGAAATTTTCAATGATACCTCTCCCGGTGTGAAAATAGCGGAGCTTAGTAATAAAACTACCAAAGAGCAAAAATGTTTCAGTGGTATATCGGTAAGCGGAAGTGGTCATAACGAGGATAATTTCTATTTTATCGCCGGTACCGATGGAAATGTAAGTGTCAATACTTCTTCTCCGAATATGCACGACTATCATATGAAGGTAACAAGAGGCGGCACTGTTGTCTATGCAGATACGACAACAATCAACCATAGCGTACATTTCAAGGTTGCAAAAGGGGATAGAGTAGTTCTTTACTTCAAAGAAGCGGGAGACGATGCAGACAAATACGAAGCAACAGTAACCTTTGAACCATCCTCTTCCGGGATTATCGAAAATGCCGACGATATTTGTTACGAAGATATCGTTACGTCCGGAATGTGTATCGGGGCAGGACCGTGTGCCGGTGGTATGCAGTGTAAAAAAGCGTATCCGCTTAAAAATATCGGAGACGGAGAGTTGAGCGATGTTACGATTTATTATGACGAAACTGGTTTGGGAGGGACTTTCGGTAAGAGTTGCGGAGTCGATCCATCCGGTACTTGTCAGACCAAAAGTAATATTGACCTTGGTCCCGTCGGTTTGCTTGGAAAAACCACGGAGTACGACATAACCAATCCTATGCCTATAGGAGACAATTCCACATCTATATGGTCTAAACCGTTTGCAAGCGGGAGTTGTTTCAACGGAAGCAACCTTTATGCGACCTATATAAAAAACGGTAAACGACATAGAGGGAAAGTGAAGCCTTGTAGTGTGGATTTTACCTGTGCGAACCCGAAAGATTACGATATCATATACCGAGGAAACGCACATAGTAAAATGATAATGGCGGGTAATACGAATTTGTGCAAAAGAAAAGGAAAGACAGGTCATGTTTGTCAAACGAATGTGAGCACAAGTACGACCAATAACAATATTTTCATGATCAATGACGATTACGACGACATTATAGGCGAGGCGGACTATACCGCTACGCTACATAACTCCTCTGCGGCTTATGTAGATATACCGAAGGATAAAAAAGTCGTATGGGCTGGACTTTTCTGGCAGGGATATATGGCTGGGACGCTTACCGACGCAGACAAACGCAAAGGCAGAGAGATCAAATTCAAACAAGAGGGCGATACTTATCAAACATATACCGACGGTGATATGCATTGGGTTTACATTACCGATAAAAGAATGTACTACCAAAGCTTTGTCAATGTTACAAAGTATGTCAAATCTCATGGTGGCGGTTACTACTGGGTTGGAGACATCGCTACATCCGAAGGTACACCTGAAGGAGGAAGCTATGGTGCATGGACGCTTGCGGTGGTATATGAAGATGACAACGAACCGTTTCGAAACACAACGATCTTTTACGGCTACAAAGGGTTGATGAAGGGGAAAGATGTTACAAACGCTAAAAGTTATGCTCGTGCGCATGGGTGCCCTAGTGATGACGATAGTATAGGAATCGCCAACAGCATAGAAGAAACGATTAGCGGATTTCTTACGCCAAAATCAGGCAACGTGGATGCTTCGCTTATCATATTTGCGGGGGAAGGTGATACATGGGCAAGCGGCGAGTATGGTTATATAACAGATAAGTATGCAAAGAGGCATAAGTTGACAAACGCAAAAAACCCCGATGGCAACATTATGAACTCGACCATCACGAAAGATGGTAATTATGTAACAAACGGTAAGCCCCACTTCGGTAACAATAGTTTGGGAATCGATATCGATACGTACGATATGAGCGGAAAATTAAGCAACTATCAAACATCGACGAAAATTGGTCTTCAAACGGATGGCGATGGTTATTTCCCCGGTATGTTCGGATTTGAAGCGCAACTCAAAGAGATGCGGCTCTGTTACGATTTTACATATGGTCAAAACGGTCATTTTCAAACAGCGCCGACAGTTAAACCCCCAAAAATCGAAGCGCAAGTTTCCAAGAATGACTCGCTCGATGTCAAGATATATTTCAAAAACCTTGAAAAAGACAGCGATGTGATCGCAAAGAATATCACCGTCGATATCGATGATATCAACACGACACAAGCAACTTACAAACGTGATTCGACGTATGTAACGCGCCCTAATTCGGCGACGAGAATCGCAGTTCAAGATTCGGGAAGAAGGGTAGCTGACAAGTACGATAAAGATATACCCGTCGGTGATTTGGGAGGATTGGAGTATTTTTACACCTACTACAGTCTCGAGCCGAAAAAAAGCACTATCGATATGATGTTAAACGCTTTCTTACGTTACGATCTTGCGGTAAATATAGGTGGAACTACCGTTACGCTTCCGGGCGCACAGACATATATGAAAGACATGAATCCATGTCAGACAACCAATGCGTACAAGCCTGTACCGGGTCGTTTCAACGTCGTTCATCAAGCGTATAAAAATACCAACTTGAGTTCTGGATACTACTACAACATTCCGACACAGGTCGTGAAAAGATATACCGATAATTTCGTCGTCGAGTCGATGAATCCAAACGATTTGAACACTACCAAGCCAATCAGTACCGCCGTCGCGCTGGAGATGGTGGAGATGGACGGATTCCACTACGTTACGGCAACTTGTACCGACGTTAACGCGACCGTTTTGAGTAAAAAAAGGTTGTGGGTGATTTTCGACTCCAACACCTCCGCGTTCAAGCCGCTTACCAAAACCGACTTGGAGCGTGCGGGATTTTTCGACAACGCATCGCGAAACGCTGCGTTTAGGCTCGCTTACAATGTCGCCGATGCTAACGACAGCGTCATACAGTTGTCGAAAAACGCGAGCGGCAAATACACTATGTTGAACTTTTCCAACTATGCCGGAGCGAACTGCGCGAGCAGTTTCGTCTCCAGTACCGGAAGCAGGGGTGGAAAGGTGTCTGATTATTGCGGAAGCGGTGCTGGAAAAAGCGGTAACGGTATGGACGCCAACGAGTTGCGCGAATGTATGGAGTGTATATTCAGTATCAATACGTTTAGAATGTGTTCAAGAGACAACTTCGCCATCCGCCCAGAGGCTTTCAAGCTGATGTTCTCGGATCAAAATCAAACCAACCCGTCGCAACTCATTTCGCTGGGCAACACAGCGACCAAACTCGATTTGGCATCGGGATACGACTACAAAGCCGAAGTGAACGCTACAAGCCATGTTGACGACAACGCGACTCCGGGTTACTACGGTGCGGGTTCTACCTTGACGCTTCAGTGGAACTCCACAAAACCGGCAGGAGCGTGTAACGACACCAACGATGTGGATGTCAATGTGAGTATTATAAACGGTAGAGGAACCGGAGATGTCGTTCTCAATCAGGTAGGGGAGTATAAATTGCACCTCGAAGATAAAGAATGGACGGCGGCGGATTGGAGATACCTCGCCCACCATAGCGGAAAATATTTCAAAAACGGTACGGATTGTATCGCCAATTCCCACGCAGTCGCCAAAGCTTCCACTATGAAGAAAAACGGATGTGTCATCAGTAGTGAGCACAACAACTCCGAGTTTTCGGCATTGAAGTATTTCGACTATACGATGGAATTCCACCCTTACAAGTTCGATATCTCTTCGATTGTCAGTTCAGTGGGGCTAGACGACAGTAACGTAACGACGAACGCTTTTGTTTACAATGCGAACATGGATGAAAACGCAAGCGGGAACTACGACGATATCAACATGTCATACCACCTCTACGGTTCGGTAATCGCACAAGGGGAGAACAACGCCACCTTGTCGAACTTCGTTTCGGGATGTTACGCTAAAGATATCAAAATAGTGCTCCCAAGAAGCGCTTATGCAGATACGAGCATGACTTTCAAAGGAAGCGTCGAAACGCTCGATGGAAGCAACAACCGCTTGACGATCGTCTTTGAAGATGTGAACAACTCCAAAGATTTCGTCGATGTTTCGAAAAACGCTTTTGCAAAATCATTAAACGGAACTGCGAACGTGCGCATCCGCTACAACTTCAAACGTGATATCAACGAATCGAAAAATCCGCAGACTATCACGTTCAAAAAGTTGAGTGTCGGATGTAAAAACGCTGCCGAGTGCCGCACCAAAGCCGACTTGGGCGATCATGACGTAAATGCGAGTTCGTTTAAAGATATCAACGAAACGATCCGTTTTTATTACGCAAGAGCGTATGTGCCAGATAGTAAAATCATCGGTAACAGCGGTACGGTCAAGGGGTATTACGAGATTTACTGCTCCGGTAGCGGATGTAACAAAGCGCTACTACCTCAAGGTGCGGCGTCCAAAGGAAGCGATGACCCAAGATGGTGGATCAACGAGTCCCACACAAGCGGATACGGTAAAATGAAAGAGATAAAACAAAAACGAACACCGGTTCATGTAACGTTAAACGGTGCTTCGCCAAGCGGAAACGCTACGGAGAATATTCCGCTTCTTTACGATGAACAAAGGGGGTATCCGTACAAAGCGACTATGAAGATTATACCGAACAGATGGCTGATATACAACAAATACAACGCAAACGCCGATCATAACGAGTTTGACGTCAAGTTCGAAGGCAACGGCGAATGGGCGGGTAAAAACTCCTCCAAAAGTGCTACAGGCACTTCGAACGCAGATAAATCAAGGATTCTTAAATGGTAAATAGAAACGGGTTTTCGATGATAGAGCTGATATTCGCTATCGTGGTGATATCGATAGGGGTTTTGTCGCTGCCGATGATGAGCGAGGTAACTTCCAACGCATCGGCTAGCACGATGAAAACAGAAGAGGCGGTGTTCGAAGCGTATGTAAAGGCGCTTGAAGTGACCGATGCCGGATACGACGACTTAAACGGTACCGGCGGCTATGTGAACGTAGCTTCACTTGCAAGTGACAAGTCGCAAGGATTGAAGTTAGGTACACAGATGAAAGCGACGGTTCAAAGAGGTGTCGCTTTTTTACAAGGTGGCGCGGCGGATAACAATATAGCGCTCGTTACCGTCGAGGTCAAAGATGCCGACGGGCTCATAGCACGTTTATACACGTACGATTTTAACGTGAGTAGGTAATTATGAAACTGCGAAGAGATGGATTTACCCTTTTGGAATTGGTTTTTGTTATTGTCGTGTTGGCGATAATATCGAAATTCGGTGTCGAGTTTTTGGCGCAGGCTTATAGAAACTACCTCGACCAAGAAGTAACGAGCAGACTTGCCAATACAAGTTCGAGTGCCGTGGAGTATATAGCCAAGAAGCTCCAATACCGCATACGAAGCTCGGTGATAGTGCGAAAAGATTTGAGTGATTACAAAGCGCTCGAGGGGTTCAATCTAACAGGTGCGAATGCCGAAGAGTACAAAACGCTTGAGTGGATAGGGTACGACATAGAAGGTTTTAGAGGAGCTGGAGACGGTGAGCCGTACTGGAGTGGCGTAATCGATAAAAAAGCCTCTTTGGACAGTAACACGTACATCTTCACTAAAGGAAGCAATCTCAACAAAGTCAATCTTTTGATTAAAAAGCTTTCATACAACCACTCTACTATCGACGATGCCGCTATTTACATTTTTTCCGCACAAAACGACATATACAAAAGTTTCGGATGGTACGGAGGGGAGAAAATAAAAGACCAAACGCTCGAGTACGCTATGCATCCGGTTAAAGAACAAAACACTACGGCATTCGCTCCGGGGCCGGATTCAGATGGCAACCCGACAACCTTTAGCGACCTTTTTACCGATGTCAAAGATAGAGGGGAATGGGACGCTCGCTACTACCTCGCTTGGACGGCGTATGCGGTCAAACTCGATGCGGCTACGAAAAAGTTGATACTCTATTACGATTTTCAACCGTGGCAAGGGGAGAAATATACCGACGGGAAACAGCAAACACTTATGGAGAACGTCAATACGTTCAAAATGATTCAAAAACAAGGAATTATAAAAATTCAGGTGTGTACGACAAGCGACGTAAACGGAACTGGAAAACTCGATATAGGTGGATTCGCGCTATGCAAAGAAAAAACTATTTACTAAAAAAAGGCTCCAAAAGAGGCGGTTTCGCCTTGGTCATGGCGGTAGCGTTGTTAGTGATTTTGGCGACCATTATGGCGTTTTCGATTCAGATGACGGCGAAATCGCAAAAAAGAGCGGTCGATATTTACGTAGAAAACCAAGCTATACTCTATGCCAAAAACGTAGCGGAATATTTCGTCTATAAAATCAGCCAAGACAAAAACTGTACGACACAGAAAAATTTCGACATCAACATCAACCAAAGCCCGAAATATCATGCGAAAGTGAAGCTTTTTTATATCGTTTCCGATATGGACAACACCCATTACTGTAAACAGCAAAGTGATCTGAACCTGACTGCCGGGCATGATGAAGACCCGTACGCTTACGTGCGTATCGACGTTACGATGGATGTGAGTGACGGCAACATCACTTCGGAGCCTATCAGGATTTTTCGACGCTATGTGGAGGATATCACCCCGTTTGTGTATTGATTTTATCCCTATTTAACTCTGTAGTGATATAATTCGAAATTAATGCAATAACAAAGGGTTGAAAATGAACGTTTCTTTCACAGGAAGACACATAGAGCTTACAGATGCTATCAAAACGCACCTAAACGCTTCTTTGGAGTCTTTGAGCAAATTCAATATGGATATAATTTCCGCCAATGTCGTCGTGGAATCGCAGCAACGAAAAAGTAAAGAGCATTTTACCGTCGAGTTTACGATAAATCTCGCACATAAAGGAACGGTCGTCATCAAACAAAGAGATGAAGACCTGCATGCAGCTATCGATTTGGCGACCGATAGAGCGCAAAAGGCGCTTCGTCGCATTCACGATAGAGAGACCGACCATCAAAAAGTAGGGCTCAATGCCGCAAAAGCGGAAGCGAACGAGGGGATAAACTTAAGTGAAGCCAAACTCAGCGAAGAGGACGAGATAGTTCCGGTAGAGCTTGATTTGTACAAACCGCGAGAAGTGGAAGATGTTTTGGAAGAGTTGAAAAACTCCGACAAAATGTTCGAAATCTTCATCGACAACGCCGGTAAAACACGTGTTTTGTACAAAAGAAACGATGGGCGTTTCGGGCTGTATTGATAGGGTTTCGAGCTTGTTATAGCTCGGAATCTCCATTTTTTCAAACTCTTCTTTCAAAAAAAATTCGATTTGTACTTTCTCCGTTTATCGTTTTCTCTACAATTTTTCGATATAATCGCAACAATTTTTCCACAAAGTGAATAGTTATGGATGTACGTAAAGAATTTTTGCAATATTTCGAATCGAAAGGGCATACGATAGTCCCTTCAGCTCCGCTCGTTCCAGACGATGCGACACTCTTGTTTAACAATGCCGGTATGGTACCTTTCAAGTCGATTTTCACCGGTGAAGTACCGCCGCCGAAAAACCCTCGCGCGACTTCATGCCAAGTGTGCGTACGTGCCGGCGGAAAACACAACGACCTTGAAAACGTCGGGCATACAGCAAGACACCACACATTTTTCGAGATGCTTGGGAATTTTTCGTTTGGCGATTATTTCAAAGAGGACGCCATCAAGTACGCTTGGGAGTTTATCACCGAGATTTTGCGCTTGCCTGTGGATAAGTTGTGGGTAACCGTACATGAAAGCGACGATGAAGCCGAAGCGATATGGAAAAAATACATAGCCGCAGATCGCATCAAACGCTTGGGTGATAAAGACAACTTTTGGCAAATGGGCGATACCGGACCGTGTGGACCGTGTAGCGAGATATTCTACGACCAAGGCGCGGAACACTTTAGCTCCGATGAGGACTATCTTGGAGGGGACGGTGACCGCTTTTTGGAGATATGGAATCTCGTTTTCATGCAGTACGAGCGAAGTGCCGATGGGACGCTTACACCGCTTCCAAAACCCTCTATCGATACCGGTATGGGATTGGAGCGGGTAGTGGCTATCAAAGAGGGTGCACTTAGCAACTACGGCTCGAGTTTGTTCATGCCGCTAATTCAAAAAGTCGAAGAGCTTATAGGCAAAGAGTATGTGTATGAAACGGGTGCGAGTTACAGAGTTATCGCAGACCACATTCGAACGACGACGTTCTTGCTCGCTCAAGGGGTGAACTTCTCCAACGAAGGAAGAGGATACGTGCTTCGACGCATACTTCGACGCGCGATTCGCCACGGGTATTTGCTTGGGTTTAGAGAGCCGTTTATGTACAAGATAGTCGATACGTTGGTGGAGATGATGAAAGACCCTTACGACTATCTCGAAGCGAAGAAAGAAGCGGTCAAAGAAGCGATAGAGCTTGAAGAAGCGCGCTTTTTCAAAACGATAGAGAGCGGTATAGAGCTTTTTAACAAAGAGCTTGCCAACACCGACAAGGTCTTTAGCGGTGAAGTCGCGTTCAAGCTTTACGATACGTACGGTTTTCCGCTTGATTTGACCGAAGATATGCTTAGAGAAAAAGGGCTCTCGCTCGATACGGAGCGGTTTGTGGAGTTGATGCAGGCACAAAAAGAGCGCGCCAAAGCAGCATGGAAAGGGAGTGGGGACGAAGCGGTAAGCGGTGATTTCAAAGCATTGCTCGAAGAGTTCGGTACAAACGAGTTTGTCGGGTACGAATTGACCCACCACAAGTCCAAAGTTCTGGCACTACTCGATGAGAACTATTCCAAAAAAGAAGCGTTACAAAGCGGTGAAAAAGGGTGGGTGATGCTCGATGTCACCCCTTTTTATGCCGAGAGCGGCGGGCAAGTTGGAGATATCGGCGAGCTTGTCGGTAAAGCCAAAGTGGTAGATACTAAAAAGTTTTTCGACCTCAACCTTTCCCAAGTGGAAATCACAAGCGAATTGCGCGTGGGCGAGGAAGTAGATGCCAAAGTCGATATCGCTCGCAGCGAGGTAGCCAAGCACCACTCCGCGACCCATTTGCTCCATGCGGTGCTTTACGATGTTTTGGGTGAGCATATCTCGCAAGCGGGTTCCCTTGTCGAAGCCGACAGACTCCGCTTCGATTTCTCCCATCCAAAAGCGTTGGAGCATGACGAGCTTGCCGAAATAGAGACGAAAGTTAACGAGCTTATTCTTCGCGGTATCGCCCAAGAGACCAAGGTGATGGATATCGAAGAGGCGAAGAAAAGCGGCGCGAAAGCGCAGTTTGGGGAGAAATACGGTCAAAAGGTGCGCGTTGTCGGTTTTGGAGAAGCGAGTGTCGAGTTTTGTGGGGGAACTCATGTGGACAACACCGCTAAAATCGGCTCGTTCATCATCACCAAAGAAAGCGGTGTAAGCGCCGGTGTACGGCGTATAGAGGCGGTTTGCGGTCATGCTGCGTATAGACATTTTTGCGACCAACGCATACTGCTAAAACGGGTCGAAGCGGAAGTGAAAAACCATGACGTCCTTGCGGGAGTCGCAAGACTGAAAAACAGTATCGAAGAGCTGAAATCAGAGCTCAAAGAGGCGCAAAAAGCGGCAACGGCGAAGATAGAAGAGGAAAAAATCGGCGATACGACTGTGATTGTCGCGGATTTGCCTGCTGGAGATATCAAAGCCAAAATAGACGAGATAAAAAACAAAAACGACAAAGTTGCCGCTATCTTGTTCCAAGTCAAAGGGGACAAAGTGCTAATTGCTGCTGGCGTGAAAAATGCCGATGCAAAAGCGGGCGATTGGATAAAACGTGTCGCACCGGTTCTTGGCGGAGGCGGCGGAGGAAGAAGCGACTTCGCTCAAGCCGGCGGTAAAGACGTAAGCAAGCTCGACGAGGCGAAACAAGTCGCCAAAGCGTATTTGGAGGAGGTGCTCTCTTGAGTGACTTCGTCATGACCTATCGTGTGGAACTTATTTTGTTGCATGTGATGGGTGCCGTCGTTTGGGTGGGCGGTATGATTGCGATGCGTTTTGCCGCACACTATGCATTTTTAGATATCGCTACCCCGATGGAGCGCCTACCGATACTCTCGCATGCACTCAAACGTCTTTTTTATATAGTGCTTCCTTTCGTTATCGTACTCTTGGCTACGGGAGGTATTTTGACGGTAGGGTACGGGATGAAACATACCGACTTTTACTATCTCGCACACATCAAAGAGACTATTTGGACGGTAATGTTTCTCAACCTCATGGCGATGATGGTTCGCCGATCCAAAGCTGACAAAGCGATGGAAGCGGGGGATTATAAAAAAGCTGGAGCGCTCCTTGGGCCAATAGGCAAGGTGATGGTGCCGGTGAACATCGTTTTGGGTATTACGGCTATTGCCGTAGGTGCGCTTTTGCGGGTGAACCTTTAAAATGAAACTACGCCTTGCTTCCGCTTCGAGTACAAGAGCTGCTTTGCTTAAGCGTTTTGGAGTGGAGTTCATTCAAGAAAGTGTCGAATTCGACGAAGAGAAAATAGCGGCAAAAAGCCCAAAAAGTTTTGTCTATCAAGCCACCCTTGGAAAATACGAAGCCAACTACAAACACTTCGGCATAGAGGAACTTCCTTTGCTCGTCGCCGACACGGTGGTGACATCGGGCGGCTTGATACTGCGCAAAGCACGTTGTGTCGATGAAGCCAGAAACATTCTTCTTACCCAAAGCGGCAACACCACCTCCATCATAACCTGCATGATATACCATAGCGAAAAATTGAAGCTTGTCGATATCTCCTATACCGATTATATTTTCGATACGTTCGAAGAAAAGGAGTTAGAGCGCTACCTCCAAAGCGGAGAGTGGCGAGGTAAGGCCGGAGCGTGCATGGTCGAGGGGTTTTGTAAAAAGTACATCAAAGAGGTGCGAGGGTACGAGAGTACGGCTATGGGGCTTTGTGTCGAGAAACTTCTCCCATTTTTACGTTCTTAATGAATTTTTAACGTTTTTCACAATACAATCAAAGTCATGAATTTTTTTTATACTAGACATTTTATCTTTACCGTGGTGTTCGTTTCGCTGTGTATAGCGTATGGACTTTTTTCGTTCTATCAGATGACAAAAGAGGAGATAGACGCCGTAACGATGGCTTCGAGAGTTTTTTTGGCGTTTGTCTTTTCTATTATAGCGATTTTCGTATATGTAGGCAACTCCCTTTATCTTCAAAAAGAGTACTACGGAAGCATCATCGACAACAGTAACAATATCGTCGTTATTACCGACGGGGAAAAGTTGCTTGAAGTGAATAAAATCTTCCTCGAGCGGTTCGGTTTCAAAGATGTCCAAGAGTTCTCTGCGCGAAAGAACTTCCGTTTGACCGATTATTTTGTCGAGGAAGAGGGGTATTTGCATATCGAGGAAAACGGTATGCTTTGGTTTTACTATGCTTTGAACTATCCCGAAAAACGGCTCAAAGTGAAGATGAACATCGACGGTAAAGTTTACTATTTCATTCTCAATACGTATCCGGTAAAAGCGCCGAAGAAACTCTACAGTATAGTTCTTTCAGATATAACCGACGAGGAGAACTACCGTCTCGAGCTTGAAGAGAGTGTCTTGACCGATGCGCTTACTAGAGTGAGAAACAGACGCTATTTCGATGAGAAGATTCAAGAAGAGGTGTTTTTTGCACAGAGGTATCAGCGCCCTTTTTCTTTGGTTTTGCTCGACTTGGACTACTTCAAAGATATCAACGATAAGCACGGGCACGACATAGGGGACAAAGTACTTGTGTGGTTTAGCCAAACGGTACAGAAGGAGATTCGCAAGCCCGATGTGTTTTGTCGTATAGACGGGGAGGAATTTGCTATTATATTGCCTGAAACAAGACTCAACAACGCCGTGCGGTTCGCGAAGAAAATCAACAAGATAGTCAAAAGAGAAGAGGGATGTTTCGTGGAAGTTTCCGTTAGCTTGGGAGTGGTCGAATACACCAGAGGGGAAAGCGAAAAAGATATTTTCAAACGGGCGGAAAACGCTTTGTACAAAGCGAAAATTTCAGGGAAAGACAAAGTCGTTATCGGATGAGCGGTGGATACTACGAAAACGAACTAAAAGCACTGAAGCGAAGCGGACGGTTTCGAAAACGGGAACTTGTCGGCGAAGAACTTGCCGATTTCGCAAGCAACGACTATCTGGGGTTGGCACATGATAAAACGATTCACCAAAAAGCGTGCCGAAGGATAGAACAGCAAGTGTGTCATGCCCCAAAAGCTTCCCTGCTCGTTGGCGGTTACCATCAATTTCACCGAGAGTTCGAACGAAAACTATGCGCCTTTAACGGCTTCGAGGACGCGATAGTCGTCGGAAGCGGTTTCGCGGCGAATATAGCGCTGATAGAGTCGCTTGTGAGAAAGGGGGATGTTTTACTCCTTGATAGCTCCTATCACGCTTCGGGTATGCTCGCTTCGAATATCGGCTCTATAGAGAAAGAGGAGTTCTTTCACAACGATGTCGCTCATCTCGAGTCGCTTTTGAAAAAACACAAAGGGAAAAAACGGAAAATCGTCGCGGTCGAGGGGATTTACTCGATGGAAGGGGATATGGTTCCCAAAGAGGTTTTCGAGCTTTGCGACGATTATGACGCTTTGCTCGTTGTCGATGAAGCGCACAGTAGCGGTGTCGTAGGGGAGAGACTGATGGGGGTGTTCGATCATTACGCCATAACACCCAAACCAAACCATATAAAAATGGGAACGCTTGGAAAGGCGTATGGGAGTTTTGGTGCATACATCCTCGCTTCGAGCCATATCGTGAGTTATCTTGAAAATAGAGCCAAACCGCTTATTTACGCCACCGCGCTTGGGCTTTACGATACGCTTGCCGGGATGTACGCTTTGGAGTATATCGGAAGAAACGCTCAACTGCTCAAAAACGAGATAGCCAAACGCCAAGAGATCGTTTACAACCATTTTGGAGTGAAGATGCAAGGGCTTATTTTTCCGGTCGAAATAGGGGATAATCGCAAAGTGATGCAGATAAAAGACGCTCTGGTTCAAAAAGGGTATTTTATCGGAGCGATTCGAGAGCCGACCGTGAAAAAAGCGATACTGCGTATAATCGCTCGACTCGGTGAAGATAAGCGGAAGTTCGAAGAGTTGCTTGATGAGGTGAAGCGTTTTCGATGATAAAGATAAAACGACTGCAGGTACAAGCGCGAGACAAAACGTTGGTCGATATAGCTTTTGACGTTCATGCGGCGCTTGGGCTTGTCGGGCAAAGCGGTAGCGGCAAGAGCTTGACGCTCAAAGCGCTCCTTGGAATGTTGCCAAAAAACCTTCATGTGAAGCTCGACGTCGAAGCCGATTTCACACTCAAAGCTGGGGAGAGCGTATCGTTGGTGCCGCAAAACCCTTTTACGGCACTTTCACCGTTGACAAAGATAAAAAAACAGTTCTTTTGCTCCAAAGAGAAGATGGAGCGGCTTTTGCGATCGGTCGAGCTCGATAGCGCATTGCTCGAGCGCTATCCGCCTGAGCTCTCCGGAGGGCAGCTTCAGCGTATCGTTATCGCGATGGCGCTTGAGCGCGATCCGAAACTTCTGCTTTTGGACGAGCCGACGACGGCACTCGATGCTAAAACGACAACGACGGTTTTGGAGCTTTTGAAAACCTTGCAGCGTGAAATGGGTTTTTCCATCCTTTTTGTTACCCATGAAATAGACGCCGCTGCGAAGATTTGCGAGGAGATATGTGTGATTAAAGAGGGGCGTTTAGTGGAGTATGGTACAATTAGCGAGATTGTAAACGCACCTAAAGAGCCTTATACCAAAGAGTTGATAGAGGCAAGTTTTCATAACAGGGAATTTAGAAAATGATAAAAAAATTGCTCCTTTTTGTCGCCGTTTTGATAGTGCTTAGCCCTTTTGGAGTGCTTGGATACTATTTGGTTTCGTACGATTACGACATCTCCAAAGTGGTTCATTACAATCCGCCAAAAACGACGAGAATATTCGATAGAAACGGTGAGAAAATCGCCAACGTTTTTTTCAAAGAGCATCGATACTACGCTGTTTTCGAGGAGATTCCACCCCGTCTTGTCGAAGCGCTTTTGGCTATAGAAGATACCTCGTTTTTCGAACACCCCGGAGTCAATTTCGACGCTATTTTTCGAGCGCTTATCAAAGATATAAAAGCGCGGAAAATGGTCGAAGGGGCAAGTACGATAACCCAGCAGCTTGTCAAAAACGAACTCCTTACAAGGGAGAAGAAGATTTCAAGAAAGATAAAAGAGCTTATCTATTCCATCAAGCTCGAGCGCTATTTGACAAAACAGCAGATTTTGGAGCGATACTTGAACGAAATCTATTTCGGGCATGGGTACTATGGTGTCAAAACGGCGGCAGATGGTTACTTTCACAAAGAGCTTGACAAGTTGACACTCAAAGAGATGGCGATACTCGTAGGATTGCCAAAAGCTCCCTCGACATACAATCCGACACGAAACTACGAGATTTCGCTCGGTCGCGCCAACAGGGTGATAGAGCGGATGTACCGCCTTGGATGGATAGATGAGCGTACCTATCATGAATCGCTTGCGGAGCGACCGACGGTATATAACGGTACATTGACCCAAAACAAAGCACCTTTTATAGTTGATGAGGTGATGCGAAGAGCGAAAGAGATGGGGTATGCAGATATAAAAACGGGTGGATACGACATCTACACGACAATCGATATTAAGCTTCAAGATGCTGCGAAGGAGGCTTTGCGCTACGCTTACGACAAAACGCTCGAACGTATAGAGAGGTACAAAGCCAAAGAGGAAGAAAAGCTCCAGCGTGACCCCTCTTACGTGGTACAAGATATAAACGTTTCCAAACTCAACGGCGCTTTGGTGAGTCTTGATTCCCATACGGCAGATATCTTGGCGCTTGTAGGGAGTGTCGATTACAAAAAGAGCTCCTACAACCGTGCTACACAAGGGAAACGTCAGCCCGGTTCGGCGTTCAAACCATTTATCTATCAAGTAGCGCTCGATTTGGGTTACAGCCCCGCAACGAAGCTTATAGACGTGGCGCGAACCTACAAGTACGAAAAAGACGGTGAAGACCTTAAATGGCAGCCGAAAAACTACGAAAAGGATTACAAAGGGCTTATAACGTTGCGTGAAGCGCTTGTGCATTCGAGAAACCTCGCGACTATCAACCTTGTCAACGATATCGGTTTGGCTACGCTTTTGCGTGAGCTTGAAAAGTTCGGCATCAAAAACCTTCCGCATGATTTGTCGATTTCGCTTGGAACGATTTCCCTCTCCCCTTTGGAGCTGGCGCACTACTATACCTCTTTTTCCAATCATGGGCTCCAGCTTGAGCCTCATCTTATAGACAAAATAGAAAAAGATGGTTCGAAAATATATGAAAAACAGGAACATTCGCGCTACATCACCTCGCCACAGCAGGCGTTTTTGATGACGACGATTCTTCGTGATGTCGTCAAAAGAGGAACGGGACGAAGAGCTGCAGTCGATGGGATAGAGCTTGCGGGAAAAACCGGAACGACGAACAAGAGTATGGACGCATGGTTTGCCGGATACTCGCCAAGCGTCGAAACGGTCGTGTGGTTTGGTAACGACGACAATACCCCTATGTACAAAGGGGAGACGGGTGGGCGCGTAAGTGCTCCGGCGTTTTCGTTCTATTTCAAGAAGCTTATAGAGCTTTATCCTCAGCTGCCAAGAAAGTTCGAAATCCCCTCCGGTGTAAGGGAAGTGAAAATCGATGGTAAAACGGAGTATTTCACCGATGTTTCGAAACCGCCCAAGGAAGAGGAAGTTAGCGGAGAGGATGAGCTTTTATTTTAATTTATGTTTTTTGTTGTTACAATGAGATTTACGTAAAAAAGAGCGATACACATGAATACAAATTCAATCAAAGAGTAGCATATGGAAACGATAAGAAGATTTTTTGCCGGGATAACGATAAAGAAAAGATTGCAGATACTTATGGCGATTTCGATGTCGATGATACTCGCTTATGCGGTGTATGTATGGGTTGGAGATTACGGCAGATACAAAGATGCTAAATCGACGTTGCAAATAGCCAAAATCAGCGTCAAACTCGGCAACATTCTCCATGAACTGCAAAAAGAGCGGGGTGCGAGTGCCGGATTTTTGAACTCCAAAGGAGCGAAATTCGGCGATATCCTTTTGGAGCAAAGAAAACAAACCGACCAAAAGCTCGATGACTTGCTTTCGTACATGAAACAAAACGATGACCCTTATACCGAGTACGCACGAGCTCATATCGATTTTTCCAAACTTGGTGAAGTTAGACAAAAAGTGAGTGCGTTCGAAATGACAACGGCAGAGGAGGTGAAGTACTACACCGCTTTGAACAAATCGATCCTCGATACCATGACGAAATTTTCGACAGGCCCGGTCGATAAAACGACCAAGAATATCATGACATCTTTGGTGCTTTTCGATACCGCCAAAGAGCGTGCGGGAATAGAACGTGCGGTGCTTTCTGCGACATTTGCTTCGGATCGTTTTTCAAGAGCGATGTATTATAAATTCGTTTCGGTTCTCTCTCAGCAACAAGTGCTACTCAATATCTTCAAAAACTCCGCATCGTCGAATATGGTGAAAAAGTTCGAAAAGCTCTCTAGCGATCCTGCGTTTGCCGAAGTGGAAAGGATGCGTTCTATCGCTCTTTCGAAAGACAATGGTTTTGGTATTGAAGCGACGTATTGGTTCAAAACGATTACGAAAAAAATCAATCGCCTCAAAGAGATGGAAGACTATATCTTTACATTGTTGACAAATCGTGCCAATGAGGTCGAGAGTACATCGTTTATGCGTTTGGTTGCGTTCGTACTCATTTCGCTTATAGCTATTGTAGTGATAGGGTATGTTTCTATCAGCATCATCAAATCTATTTTGGGTTCTATCCATCGCTTCGAATATCTCATAGACAAAGTAAACGAAGGGGACCTCTCCATCGTGGTCGATCGAAGAAAAACCGTGCGCAACGAGATGGATGTCATTACCAGAATGCTTGCACAGCTGGTCAACACCATCAAAGAGCTTACGACACGCATCAACACTTCCGTCGCCGAAGCGGCAAGAGGGAACTTCTCTTACAATCTCACGACAGAGGGGATGCATGGAGAGTTCGCACGGGCTATCGAGATGGTTCAAAGCGGTATTTCCGCTATGCACAAAGCGCATCAGCAGCAGATCAAAATCCGCTTCAACGCAGAAGTGATGGAGATAGGGGACGTAAAAAAAGGGCTTGTGCTCATTCAAGGGGAAACGACGGAGTTGATGCAGAACCTTTCGGATGTTTTCGACGTAACGAAAAAAACGAGCGAGCTCGCGACACAAAGTCTTGGAACGCTCGAGGACGTTTTTGTGAAAATGCAAAGTCTGGATGAGGAGATTCAAGATACCAATATCTCCATCAATTCCCTTAACGAGATGAGCAACGAAATCACCTCCATAGTCGAGCTTATCAAAGATATCGCGGAACAAACCAATTTGCTCGCACTCAATGCAGCCATCGAAGCTGCGCGTGCGGGTGAGCATGGGCGCGGTTTTGCCGTCGTTGCGGACGAGGTGAGAAAGTTGGCCGAGAGAACCCAAAAAGCGACATCGGAAATCAACGTCTCCATCAACTCTATGAAGCAAGAAACGAGTGCTATAGTCGAGAAATCGCAAGTGATGACGAATGTCTCTTCGGAAGTCTCAAATGTCGTGATGGAGTTCAAAGAGCAGATGGAAGAGTTGGAAAGCGACTCGCAAAATACATCTATGCTTACCGAGGATATGAAAGATAGACTCTTCTTGATGCTTGTGAAGATAGACCATATCATCTTCAAAGACCGTATCTACGATATTGTTGTCGAAGGGGAGAAAAACGTGGAGGTTGCCGACGAGCATTCGTGTCGTTTTGGAAAATGGTACGACAATGTCGGTAAGCGCCATTTTGGTTTCCTTGAAGCGTATCCGAAAATTGCCAGACCGCATCAGATTGTGCATGAAAAAGCGAAAGAGAACGTTTCGTACGTAGAGCCGGATCGCCGCGTCGAGATGGCGCAAACTATCATCACCAATTTCAAAGAGATGGAAGAAGCAAGCTACGAGCTGTTTGATCTTTTGGACATGTTGAAAAACCAGATGTCTCAAAGTAGAAACAAACAAAAAAACGATAACGCGTAAAAAAGTCGCATTAAGCGGCTTTTTTGCAAAACCTAACTTGAAGAATGTGTCTATTTGTTGTAAACGTTATACGTGCATAAGCTCAGATGGAGTATAATTGCTAAAAAATTCCAAAGGGAGTCGTTTTGCTTGAAAATATGAACGAAAAATGTGCCGTTGTCGGTATTTTCGGTCACGAGGAGGCCTCTAAACTGGCTTATTTTTCTCTTCATTCACTCCAACACAGAGGTCAAGAAGCAGCCGGTATCAGCGCTTCGGACGGGAAAAAACTACGTACCATCAAAGATAGAGGTCTTGTAACGCAAGTGTTCGACCAAGAGAAGCTTTCGACGTTGAGCGGAAGAAGTGCGGTAGGACATACACGCTATTCGACGGCAGGTGACGACTCCATTCTCGATGCGCAGCCCGTTTTTGCGCGTTACGACCTTGGTGAAATGGCGATCGTTCATAACGGAAATCTGACCAACGCTAAAGAGGTCAGAGACGCGCTTATCGAAAAAGGGGCGATTTTCCAAACTTTCATGGACACCGAAAACCTCATTCATCTTATCGCAAAAAGCTCCAAGGAAAAATTGCTCGATCGTATCATCGATGCCGTACAGCGAATCGAAGGTGCGTTTTCGCTTGTGTTTCTCAGTAGAACGAAAATGTTCGCGATGCGCGATCGATTCGGTTTTAGACCGCTGAGTCTTGGAAGATTGCAAAACGGGGGGTATGTCGTAGCGAGCGAAACGTGCGCGTTCGATTTGATCGGAGCGGAGTTCATACGCGACGTGGAACCGGGTGAATTGCTCATTTTCGAAGAGGATAAAGCTCCCCAATCTATCAAGATTTTTAAGCCCGAGCCAAAACGGTGTATTTTCGAGTACGTTTACTTCGCAAGACCCGACTCGAACGTCTTTGGACAAAGTGTTTACGAAGCGCGAAAGAACATGGGGCGTGAGCTTGCCGCGATCAAACCGGTTGAAGCCGACATGGTCGTCCCCGTACCTGACGGCGGTGTTCCCGCGGCTATCGGCTACGCGCAGGCAAGCGGTATTCCTTACGAGATGGGGATTATGAGAAACCACTATGTGGGTCGCACTTTCATAGAACCGACCCAAGAGATGCGGGATTTGAAAGTGAAGATGAAACTCTCTCCTATGGTCGATCTTATCAAAGGAAAAAGTTTGGTAGTGGTTGATGACTCGATCGTTCGCGGTACGACAAGTAGAAGAATAGTCAGAATGCTCAAAGAAGCGGGTGCCAAAGAGGTGCATATGCGCATCTCTTCACCTCCGACGACAGATCCTTGTTTCTATGGCGTCGATACACCGGATAAGGAGAAGCTCATAGCGTCGAATATGAGCGTAGAAGAGATTTGCGAGTATATCGAAGCGGATTCTTTGGCGTATTTGAGCGAAGATGCGCTTTTAAGAAGTGTCAACGCTCAAAACGAGAGTTACTGTACCGCTTGTTTTACTGGAAAATACATCGTATAGATGGAGCAGATTTATACTTTTGGAACGTACTTGCGCGAAAAATTCGGTCGCAAGGTGCACAAAGTCGGTATAAACATCACCGGTTTTACCTGCCCCAATATCGACGGAACGGTCGCACGTGGGGGATGTACGTTTTGTGAAAACGACTCTTTTAGCGCAAGTACCGGCGAGGTCAAAGAGCTAAAAGGGTTCCATCTCAACTTGCAATCGAAATCGAATCCATATCTTGAAAAACAGCTCAAGCAGCTTGAAGTGCAGTTTGAAGCGATAAGCACCAGACAGAGAAACGAGTACGGCAGTGAAGCGTTTTTGGTCTATTTTCAAAGTTTTACAAACACCTACGCTCCGTTTGACACACTCAAAGCGCTTTACGACAGGGCGCTCGAGCTCGAGGATGTCGTCGGGCTGAGTGTAGGTACGAGAAGCGACAGCATCACCGAAGAGACCCTTGCGTATTTGGGTGAGCTTGCCAAAACCAAAGAGATATGGATAGAGTTCGGTATTCAGTCGATTTACGACCAAACACTCAAGCGTATCAACCGAGGGCATGATGCAAAAAACGTCGAAGTATGGATAAAAAAAGCGAAAGATGCCGGGCTGAACGTGTGTGGGCATCTTATTTTCGGGCTTCCGGGTGAGAATAAGGAGATGATGCTTCAAACTGCGAAAAAAGCGTACGAATGGGGGATAGATTCGGTAAAATACCACCCTTTGTACGTTGTGAAAAAAACAGCTTTAGCGAACGAGTACTTGCGAGGGGAGTTTATTCCTATAAGCGAAGAGGATTATCTCGAGGTACTGCTTCAAGCACTTTTGCTAAAACCCAAAAACGTCAGTGTCCAGCGAGTAACTGCGGGTATAAACGACGATTCACTTCTCGCTCCGCAGTGGTGCAAAGATAAAAACACCCAAATCCGCCATATCAACCAAGCGCTCAAAAAAGCGGGGCTGAAGTATTGAAAGCGATAGTGAGTGCATGTTTGCTTGGAGAGTATTGCCGCTATGACGGTAAAACGAAAAAAGACGACAGCGTAACAGAAGCGCTCAAAGGGTATGAGATAATCCCGTTTTGTCCGGAAGCTCCGGTTTTTGGTACGCCAAGGGAGCGTATAAACGTGATGGAGTGCGAAGGGGAAAAAACAATCTTTCGCGATAGCGGCGAAGATGTGACCCAAAAACTTCAAAACGAAATAGAGCGTTTTGTCGCCAAGTATCCCGAAGCGGATTTGGTGGTGCTCAAATCGAAAAGCCCTTCATGTGGTATCGGTACGACGCCGATATTTGACTGCAAAAAGCGGCAAATCGGCGTTGGAAACGGCTTGGCTGCGGATATTTTCTTGAATCACTACAAAGAAGCGACTATCAGCGACGAGAGACGATTCCATTCTCTTTGAGCTCTATCACCCCTTTTTCTTGCAAAATGACAAGTGTTCTTTTGAACTCTTTTTTGCTCATTTGAAAAAACTCGACAATCGAGTCGGCATCGCTTTTGGAGGTAAAAGGGAGTCGCCCTTTGTGCTTTTTTAGAAGCGAGACGATTTTTTCTTGGGAGTTTTTAGCCCCTTTTGAGCCGAGTTTTTTTAGACTCAAATCGAGCTTCCCGTCGCTTCGTCTTTTTTTCAGATAAACTTTTTTCACCTCACCGAGTGTAAGTTCTTCAAAAATTTCGTTGTGGTACAGCAACCCTTCGTACCTGTCATCGACGATACATTTCCATCCAAGGTCGGTTTCTTTGACAAGAAGCGCTTTTAGTTCTTGGTTTGGCTTCAGCCCTTTTGGATTTTGCTCGAGGTATTTCGAATATTTCTCTGTTGCCACGAGTCGATGGGTCTTTTCGTCGTAGATGATGCGTAAAAACCGTTTCTCGCCTACTTTGAAAGGCTCTTTTTGCATTTTCGAAGGGACAAGTAGATGTTTTGGCAGTCCCCAATCGACAAACGCTCCAAAAGGTGCGACATCGACCACTTCGAAAAATCCGAACTCACCGAGCGCGGCTATCGGTTTTTCGGTCGTTGCGGTGAGTCTGTCTTCACTGTCATGGTACAAAAATACCGTGATTGTATCGCCGATGTTCATCGACTCGCTAACATAGGCGTTTGGAAGCAGTACTTCGCTACCTCGAGCGTCCTGAAGAAAAAAACCGAAATCGCTTTTACGTGCGATTTGGAGATTGTTGTATTTTCCAAGTTGGAGGATGGGGGTAATTTTCATACTTAGTGCTTTGAGTGGGTTAAGCTATTTTCTCTAATGATATAAAAAAAAGCACCTATAAAAAATATTAGTGTAGTTGTTAGTAAGATATCTTGTATCATCTTATTCCTTTTCGATTTCGTCTGTTTTTTGACGAATTTTGTTACCTATGTATAAGATCACTACTATAAGTAAGTTGATCGCTATGATTGAGAGATAAAAGCGAATATCAAAAATTTTTCGATCATAAAGGTTTGACACTCCAGCTCCTAACCCCAAAATCAAACCAACGCTGAGACTCAAAAGCACTCGTAGTGTGTTTAGTTGCTCTTTAATCTTGTCGATCTTTGCCATAGCTAATTATACCAAAAACTCTAACCCGAGTTTTTTGGAGTAGTTGTAGAGCATATCTTTTTCGAAATCGTTGTTGGTGGCGTACTCGTACCCAAAACATTCTCTCCAGAGTTCATGTGGTTCCATACAGAGGTAGAAAAACACCTTTTTGTGCCAAGGTGCAAAGCTTTTATAAGCGTGGGAGAACATTTCCACTTTCGTCCGAGTCGGATAGGAAAATTTCCCCGAAGCGTCATCGAAAGGCATCTGGGTTATTTTGGTCTTGAAGTTGCGCTCGCGCAGTTGCTTGATAACGGGCTTGATGAATGTCAGCGTACCGAAACTCACAAGTGCCACTTCATCGGGAGAAAACATCTTCAAAAGGGTGTCGTAAACCTCTTTGTACTCTTGTAGATACCCCTCATACTCGACGATAGGGTGAAAGTGGAAGCCGACTTTGACGCCTTTGTCGGCAACCTTTCTCGCCGCATCGAGTCGTTTTTGCAAAGATGCGGTGAGATGCTCTTCGTTTTCTACGATTGTTTGAGTATTGAGACTCCAAGTGCATAAAATATTCTTGGGTACTTCGTTTTCAAGCAAGTAGGCGATGTTGTCCGATTTTGTCTTGAACTCCAAAATGACGTTGGGGTAACGTCTGGCAAACGCAAAGAGTGCATCGAGTACCCCTTCACGATTCCCCCACATGAGAGAATCGCTGCTTTGTCCGGTACCTATATGGTAGGTTTTGTTCGGATCGAGTCGGAGTTTTGCGAGTTTGTCGGCAAAGTTTTTATCGAATGTGATGGTGTTTTGGTTGTAGAAACTCTGAATCGAGCAGTAGGAGCAGTCAAAACCGCAACTCTCTACCGCATCGAGCGTCAAAAGGTTGCAGCATCTCGTTTTTTCGCTCGCAACCGGACAAAGACCTAGCCCAAAACCCTCTTTTTCTTCGATTTGGAAGTTGAACTTCTGTTCATCGCGCTTGATTTGGGGGCGAAAGTTTACATAAGAGTTTTGTTTGTTACGAAGAGTTTCGTAGTTTTGGGTCGTTTTTTGGAGTGCGATTTTTTTGTTCGGGTGCTCTATGTAAAAATCTTCAAGCAACCCCTCGTCCCACAACTCCAAATCGCGTGCGATGGTGATGAGAGTTCTGATTTGGCTAAAAGAGAGGTTTTTCTCATATGCCAAACGCTCGATAAACGCTTTGTTTTCCTTGGAGAGTTTGTCGTAAAAACTGTTTTGTATAGCTTGGTTGAATTTTTCTTGATAGCTCATTTTTATCCTAATAATGGTATCGACATTGTGCGACGACGATGAGATCGTCGATAATTTTATAAACAAGACGGTGCTCTGCGGTTATGCGCCTTGAAAGATACCCTTGAAAGTTTCCTTTGAGCCGCTCCGGTTTTCCAAGACCGTTGTCGTCGTTTGGATTGCGTTTGATGTCTGCGAGGAGGAGATTGATCCGTTTGAGTATCTTTTTGTCGTTTTTTATCCAGTACTGGTAATCTTCCCAAGCGTTATCGGCAAAACCGATTATCATTGGTCGATCTTTTGTTTTGTGAATTGCATGTTCTCTATTTGATCGATCGCTTCGTTAAGACGTTCTCTATTTGTTTTGGAAGAGAGCAGATAGAGTGTCTCTTGCATAGCGTTATATTCGTCGTATGAAAGTAAAACTGCTTGTTTATCGTCTTTGGTCGTTATGATATACTCGTCAAAATCGTCACACACATTGTTGATAAGCTCTCTAAGATTGTTTCTGGCTTGTGAGTAAAATACAGCTTGCATAAAATTACCTTTTGACAATATATTGTCATTTTATCGAAAGTGGAGAAAAAAGTCAAATTGACAACTTTTTATTGATCGTTTGAGGGATTTGGTAAAATTTGCGCAAAAACGAGGTTTGCAGATGGTTTTGGGAGCATGTCCGTATTGCGATGACGGTATGGTGGAAGTACGGGAAAAAAACGTTTGTGGAAAAAAAGTCAAACTCTACGCTTGTAGCAACGCTCATTGGAAAAGTGAAGATGATGAGTTGTGGGAACTAAGAGAGGATGCGACATGCGACTTTCGCATTTGGCAAAACGCACTTGGGCGTTACGGCAAGTGGCTTGGCTACAAAGAGATTCGAGAACTTTTGCATACAGGGGGGATAGAGGTGGAGCTAGTGAGCAAAAAATACGGCAAGAAGATACACTATACGAAAACCGTAATACTCGACAGGGAGTATGGTGTGAGTGTAGTTTGGGAAGATTACTAGCGATTTAATAAATATTTAAGCGATTTTTAAGTATTATTCGCTTCCACTTTGGTGTTTTAGCTCGAAAGTCAGAGTGTTTTTAGTGGTGCATTCGTTGCATAACTAAAAATATTGGTTGTAAGCAATCAACCTAAAAACGCCGAAGATGAGGAAAAACAAGGGAGCTTAGATGAAAGTTCGCGCTTCAGTGAAGAAGATGTGTGATGACTGTAAAGTTATCAAGAGAAAAGGTATTGTCAGAGTTATCTGCAAGAACAAAAAACATAAACAAAGACAAGGATAATCATGGCACGTATCGCTGGTGTTGATTTACCTAAGAAAAAAAGAATCGAGTACGGTTTGACGTACATTTACGGTATCGGGCTTCATACGTCAAGAAAGATTCTCGATGCTACGGGTATCTCTTACGACAAGAGAGTATATGAGTTGACGGAAGAGGATGTAGCGGCTATCACGAAAGAGATTCGTGACAACTACATCGTCGAGGGTGATCTAAGAAAACAAGTCGCTATGGATATCAAAGCGCTTATGGATCTTGGAAACTACAGAGGTCTTAGACACAGACGCGGTCTTCCGGTTCGCGGACAAAAAACGAAAACGAACGCTCGTACTCGCAAGGGTAAGAGAAAAACCGTCGGTTCAGCGTAAGTAAGAGAGGAAAGTAAAAATGGCAAAAAGAAAAGCTGTTAGAAAAAAAATAGTCAAGAAAAATATCGCTCGCGGTATCGTTCACATCGCGGCATCTTTCAACAACACTCTCGTTACGATCACTGACGAGATGGGAAATATGATCGCTTGGAGTTCTGCCGGAAGTCTTGGTTTCAAAGGGAGCAAAAAATCGACTCCTTTCGCGGCGCAAGCAGCGGTTGAAGCGGCAGTGGAAAAAGCGAAAATTCACGGTATCAAAGAACTTGGTATCAAAGTACAAGGTCCGGGAAGCGGTAGAGAAACAGCTGTAAAAACAGTCGGTGCTATCGAAGGGATCAGAGTTACATTTATGAAAGACGTTACACCTCTACCACACAACGGTTGTAGAGCGCCGAAGCGTCGTAGAGTATAAGGGAGGTTGAGATATGGCAAGATATAGAGGTCCAGTAGAGAAGATCGAGAGAAGATTCGGAGTCAGCCTCAACCTCAAAGGGGAGAGAAGACTCGCAGGTAAAAGTGCGTTAGACAAAAGACCATACGGTCCGGGTCAGCATGGTCAAAGAAGAAAAAAAGTTTCCGAGTACGGTTTGCAACTTGCTGAAAAGCAAAAAGCGAAATTCATGTACGGAGTTGCAGAGAAACAATTTAGAAACCTTTTCAAAGAGGCGAAAAGAAGACAAGGAAATGCAGGTAACAACCTCATTACACTTCTCGAGCAACGTCTTGACAACGTCGTTTACAGAATGGGATTCGCTACTACAAGAAGATTCGCAAGACAACTTGTAACACACGGTCACATTCTCGTTGACGGTAAAAGAGTCGATATCCCGTCTTACAGAGTGAAACCGGGACAAAAAATCGAGATTAGAGAAAAATCGAAAAACAATCCTCAAATTCAAAGAGCGATCGAATTGACGAAGCAAACAGGTATCGCTCCATGGGTCGATGTTGACCAAGATAAAGTGTTTGGAATCTTTACAAGACTTCCAGAGCGCGAAGAGGTTGTGATCCCAGTCGAAGAGAGACTTATCGTCGAGCTTTACTCTAAATAATAAGAAAAATTAAAAGGCGGACAAATGAAAAAGATCAAGACAACTCCTTTGGCTCCGAGTGAGTTCGAGGTAGAGCAAATCAGCGACAATGAAGCGAACATCATCGCTTATCCGTTCGAGACGGGTTATGCGGTGTCGCTTGCTCATCCGCTTCGCCGTTTTCTTTTAAGCTCTTCGGTAGGGTATGCGCCCTATGCGATCAAAATCGAAGGTGCAAAGCACGAATTCGACTCCGTTCGCGGGATGCTCGAGGATATTTCCGATTTTATCCTCAATCTCAAAGAGATTCGTTTCAAACTTTTAGGTGATGCGAGTGAAGCGGAAGTGGAGTACAACTTCGCCGGACCGGCTGAGATCAAAGGGAAAGACCTTAGCAACGATCAAGTTGAAGTGGTAACTCCGGATGCGCACCTTGCAACACTCAACGAAGAGGCGACATTGAGCTTCACGCTCAAGATAGCACAAGGGATCGGATATGTCCCAAGTGAAGAGATTATCGACGAGATTCCGGAAGATTATATCGCACTGGATGCATATTTCACACCGGTCAAAAGCGCTACATACAAAATCGAGAACGTGCTTGTCGAAGACAACCCGAACTTCGAAAAAGTGGTGCTCAACATAAAAACCGACGGTCAGATCACTCCTGTGGATGCGTTTAGAAACTCTTTAGAAGTGATGTATGCGCAACTTGGTGTTTTCAATTCCGAAATCAGCATCAAGTCCGCGAACACTATCGAGAGAATCGACGAATCACCCGAGTTGAAAAAATTGACTCAGTCGATCGACACGTTGGGTCTTAGTGCGAGAAGTTACAACTGTTTGGACAGATCAGACATTAAGTACATAGGTGAAATCGTTCTTATGAGTCCAAACGATCTCAAAAACGTGAAAAATCTCGGTAAAAAATCGTACGACGAGATCGTCGAAAAACTTTCCGAGTACGGGTTTGAAGTGGGAAGCAAACTTCCGGCAGAAGTCGAAAGTGCGCTCAAGAAAAAAATAGAAGCAAAATAAGGAAGAGAAGATGAGACATCGTCACGGATATAGAAAACTCGGTCGAACGAGTGCTCACAGAAAAGCGCTTTTGATGAACCTTAGCATCGCGCTTATCGAGCATGGTAAAATCGAAACGACTGTAGAAAAAGCGAAAGAGCTTAGAGGTTTCGTAGAAAAACTTATCACTAAAGCGAAAAAAGGTGACAGCAACGCTCACAGAGCCGTTTTCGCCGTTTTGAGAGATAAAGAAGCTACGAAAAAACTTATGAACGAAGTTGCACCTCAGTACAGCGAGCGAAACGGTGGTTACACCCGTATCGTAAAAACAAGACAACGCCGCGGTGATGCTGCCGATATGGCGTTTATCGAACTCGTATAAGTTCGAAATTTGGGCTTTGCCCAAACCTTTCTTTTACACCCTTTCTCCCATACACCTGACACACAAGGACAATCATGCCTAAAATCGGATTTGGTACATACAGAATCAGCGATCATAACCAAGCGCACCTCGATGCACTTGCCGAAGCGATAAGAAACGGTATAAACTTGATCGATACATCGACGAACTATTTCGACGGGGGTGCGGAGCGTGCCATCGGCAAGGTTATGGAAAAGTTCGATGAGAGTGTTAGAGAAAATGTCGAGATAGTGAGTAAATTCGGCTATATTCAAGGCTCGCTGCTCAAAGAATACACCAATCTTTCAAGCGATTTGAGAAAACTCGAATGCAGTGTCGTGGAGTATTCGAAAGATTGTTACCACTCTATCTCCAAAGAGTTCGTCCATCATCAATTAGACAGAACGCTCGAGCGGCTTCGAAGCGAAAAAGTCGATTGCTATTTGGTGCACAATCCCGAATATTTTATGCTTGACGCTATCAACAAGGGTGTAAGTAAAGATGAATATCTTCCACAGATGATGGAGCGGATATTCGAAGCGTTTTGCGCACTTGAAGAGGAAGTTGAGGCAGGGCGCATCGGCTCTTACGGCGTGAGCTCGAACAGTTTTGCAAAGCCAAAAGACGCACCCGACTTTTTACCGTATGAACAGTTGCTACCTTTGGCACAAAAAGCGGCTAAAAGCGTAGGGAAGAAGCAGCACTCTTTCACGACGGTGGAACTACCGATCAATATCGCGGAGAAAGAGGGGCTTTTTTGCTCTTTTTGGGCGCAGGAACAAGGTCTGAGAGTTTTGTCAAACAGACCGCTTAATGCTTATTACAGAGGGAAGATGTACCGCCTTGCAGAGTATGACGAGAGTAGGGACTACTACATGTACCTCAACGAACTTTTGGAGTTTTGCGACAATGATCTTTTGCGACCGGTTTATAACTTGATAGAACAATTAGATGAAACAAAACACCGCTTCGAGTTCGTCGGCAATTACGACACGTTCGTGCACACTCAGGTACTGCCCCACCTGCAACGCTCACTCAAAGAGATTCAAGGCGATACCAGAGAAAAGCTCATAACCTATCTCGAGCTGTTTTTGACCGAGTACAGGGAGATGGTAGCGTATGAGAGCGGACGTAAAGCCAAAGAGGAGTTGCAGCCGCTTTTTAGAAACTGTAGTGAAAAGATGCAAAAATGTGCATTGGCGTACCTTTTTGAGCAAGAGAGCATCGATTATGTATTGGTGGGAGCGCGCAGAGTGAAATATGTTTATGAGCTTCTCTCTTTAAAAGAGGAGTTGATAAAATAATTTATAGACAATTAAGCGAATTTGCTATATTTTATGTTCGATAAAAGTAGATTACGCAAGGTGAGATTATGATACCATTTAGCGACGAAGAGCTGATAGAACCCGTCAAGAAAGTGATAGACAAAGTACGCCCCTCTTTGGCTCTTGACGGTGGCGATATCGACTTCATAACCGTCAAGGAAGGAAAAGTTTACGTACAGCTAAAGGGTGCGTGTATAGGATGCAGCAGCAGCGGGACGACACTCAAATACGGAGTGGAGCGTCAGTTACGTATGGACATCCATCCCGAGCTTGTCGTCGTGAATGTTCCTTTCGGTATGGAAAACGATATTGACAAATTATAAAAAACGACTGGAGGCGAAAGTGGGTTCGATGAACAAACAAAAGATATTATCGGAAGCTAAAAAGTATTTTTCGGAGTCGAACTACAAAAAAGCGCTGGAAAAATTCGCGGTCGCTTTGCAAAAAGACCCCTCTTCGAAAGAAGCGTACAACGGCGTTATCCTCTCGGAAATGGCGCTGAGTGGGGAGGGTGGAGCTGAAGCGTTGTTCGATTATTACGAAATCCTTCAGAGTGAAGATAAAGAAAACGCCGATGAGATAATGAGCGATATTTTGGAAAATATGGACGGAACGCTCGAAGAACTGAGCGAGATTCTCACCCAACCGCTTCGTGATAGACTCGAAGAGGAAGACGGGATATTGTATGAGGATTTTATTTCCATTCTTGCACAAAACGGAGACGATTTCAAAAAAGTTTTCGACAGCGTTATGTTTTCAAGCAAAGTTATCATAACGAAAAAAGAGGATTTCCTTACCTTTTTGGATATGCTCATAGACAACGGCTACAACGAAATGGCACTAAATTACCTTGAAAACGCCATTACGATCTATCCTACCGATTTACAATTAAGAGAATTGATGAAGAAGTTGGCACAAAGGCTTGATATTGAAGATTGAAGTTTACGACAAGCCTTACCGCTACATCACCGAAAATTCGAAATTGTGCGACGAGCAGACCGCGTTCGTTCTCACTCACCAAAACGAAAAATACCTTGACGACGCCAAACAAAAAGCGCACAGCATCATCGATATCAAAGAGGTTGCCGAGCTTTTTGGCATCGATACAATCAAAATCGTCGGCATTACGGGTACAAACGGCAAGACAACGACCGCAAGCGCGATATATTCTTATCTACTTGACCTTGGTTACAAAGTCGCACTGCAAGGAACGCGCGGTTTTTTTATGAACGATGCGCTTGTAGAGGGGAAAAGTCTCACGACACCGTCTGTTTTGCATACCTATATGCATATCTATCAAGCGGTAGAAGCAGGGTGTGAGTTTTTCATCATGGAAGTAAGCTCCCATGCGATTGTGCAAAAGCGCACACAAGGGCTTGATTTCGCTTTGAAAATCTTGACCAACATCACCCAAGACCATCTCGACTACCATAAAACGCTCGAAGAATACACGGCGGTCAAAAACAGTTTCTTTCAAGACGAAAGTGTCAAGCTCATCAACAAAGACGAACCAAAAGCGCAGTTCAATATAAAAAATACATTCACCTACGGCATAGAAAATCCGGCAACCTACAAACTTATGGCTTATACGCTCAACGAAGGGGCAAGCGGTTTGTTGCAACATTTTGGAAAAATCGTACCTTTCGTTTCTTCGCTTTATGGTTTTTTCAATCTTTACAATACCGTTGCGGCCATCGCGGCGGTGCACATACTGACCAAAAGGGAGTTGGAGGAGATTGCCGAGGTGGTTCCAAACTTCGCAGGTGTGAGTGGAAGGATGGAGCAAGTAAGCGAAGAACCGCTCGTGCTTGTCGATTTCGCTCATACGCCTGACGGTATGGCGCAAGTGCTCAACGCACTCAAAGAAAAAGAGATTGTCGTCGTTTTTGGTGCAGGTGGGGACAGAGACAAGCTAAAGCGCCCACTTATGGGTCAAGTTGCATCGAATTTAGCGAAAAAAGTTATCGTTACAAGCGACAACCCCCGTTTTGAAGACCCCGATGCGATTATAGAGGATATACTAGCAGGTATCGAAGATAAAAGCTCCGTAATCGTCGAGCCGAATCGAAAAGAGGCTATCAAAAAAGCGCTTAAGATACGTCAAGAGGGGGAAGTGGTAGTGATTTTGGGCAAAGGCGATGAAGAATACCAAATAATCTACGACCAAAAACTCCCTTTTGATGACAGAAAGGTCGCAAAGGAGCTTTTGGCTATCGTTTGAATCTTTCTTTTAAGTGGATTGAAACAACGATCCACTTCTTAACGATTTTATAAAAAGTTCATAAAATCGATAGCTATAAGCTTTCTAAAAGTTACACTTTTTTTGCTTCAACAAATGAATGAATAACCATTCATAATCCTTTAAGTTATTATTTCGTATCATATGAATGAGTATTCATAAGTAGTTTCATATTCGATGAGATGAGTTTCGTTCAGATTTGTAGGAAAATCACCGCAGTGGTAGTTATTCTACTTCAAAGTGATACTTAATTGTGAGCGATGCCGCAAAGTGAATTATTTAGAGCATAGGAGGAGAGAAGATGGGTATAGACAGAATCGAGTCGGTAAAAAAACTTTTTACTGCCCAAAGTGCCAAAGTAGATACAAATAGAGGCGACGCATATTACGCAGAGTTGTACGATAGATGTCAAGCAAGGCTTGATGAATTGAAAAAGCTTAAGCCATTAAACAATAGAAGAGATTTTTTGGCTACTATCGAAGACGAGGGGTTGGAGAGAAGAGACTTTTTAAAATGGGCAAGTGCTACAACGGCGATGCTTATGCTTCCAGCATCATTTACACCGCTTGTTGCAGAAGCGGCGACACTGATGAACAGAGTTCCGGTTGTTTGGATAGAGCTAAGTGACTGTGCCGGAAACTCCGAGGCATTGCTTCGCTCAGATGGACCAAAAATCGATGAGATTATCCTCGATATTATCTCGCTCGAGTTTCACGAAACACTTCAAGCGGCATCGGGGCATCAGGCTGAAAAGCAGATGGAAGAGGCTATAGAACACTTTAAAGACAAATATCTTCTTTTTGTAGAGGGTGCGATTCCACTTGGTATGGATGGGCAGTATGGAACTATCGGTGCTAAGGGTGAAACTTTTGTTGACCATCTCAAAAGAGTCTCCAAACATGCAGCGGCGATCGTAGCGGTTGGTACGTGTGCAACATACGGCGGTATCCCAGCAGCTGCTCCAAACCCTACAGACGCGGTAGGTGTTATGGATGTCATAAAAGGAAAGCCACTTATCAACATCCCTGCATGTCCCGCTAACCCGTCAAATATGGTTGGGGTGATTTTACACTATGTTCTTACAGGACAAGTTCCAGAGCTTGACTCACTCCTTCGACCTAAATTTGCATTTGGGTATAGAATCCACGACAACTGTGAAAGGCGCGCACACTTCGATGCCGGTGAGTTTGTCGAAGAGTGGGGTGATGAGGGTGCGAAGAACAACTTCTGTTTGTACAAAGTTGGTTGTAAAGGTCCTATGACGTTCAACAACTGTTCGATTATCCGCTACAACGAAGGTGTAAACTGGCCTGTTGGTGTTGGGCGAGGGTGTATCGGTTGTAGTGAACCAGACTTTTGGGACAAATACGCCTATGAGCGACCAATGGCAAATGCACACATCAAAGCTCCAACTGGTGGAGTGGAAAAAACGGTCGATGAGTTTGGTCTTGGACTACTTACGGCTGCGGGTATCGGTATAGGTATTCATGCAGCAGCAAGTGCGGTAGCGGGTAAAAAAGAGAGTGAAAAAGAGGAGGCGTAGGTAATGAGTAAAAAGCATATTATAGTTGATCCAATCACGAGAATCGAGGGACACTTAAGAATAGAAGCGGTAATCGATGAAAACAACACTATCGTAGATGCATGGAGTTCATCGACAATGTTTAGAGGGATCGAGACGATCCTCAAAGGAAGAGACCCAAGAGACTGCGGTTTGATGGCGATGCGTATATGTGGTGTGTGTACGGGAACACACTACCAAAGA
Source organism: Helicobacteraceae bacterium (assembly GCA_027038835.1). Lineage (GTDB taxonomy): Bacteria > Campylobacterota > Campylobacteria > Campylobacterales > Sulfurimonadaceae > S012-15. The sequence continues at coordinate 74,467 of JALWGC010000003.1, forward strand.
AGTATCGAAGCGGTTGAAGATGCGTTTGATATAACCATACCAAAAAATGCAAGGTTGGTGCGGAACCTTATTCAAGGTGCATTGTATGTGCATGACCATTTGGTGCATTTCTATCATCTCCATGCTCTTGATTTTGTCGATGTTGTCGCAGCGACTAAGGCAGACCCGGAAAAAACTGCCAAAGAGGCGAAAAAATGGGCAAATGTCGCTGGAGTTGAGCCATATATCGGTAGTGCGAGTGATTTTAAGATGGTGCAAGATCGCATTGTCAAATTTGTCAAAGAGGGGCGACTTGGGATTTTTGGTAACGGTTACTGGGGTAACCCTCACTACAAACTCACCCCTGAACAAAACCTTATAGGTGTGGCACACTACCTCAAAGCACTCGATGTGCAAAGAGACTTAGCGAAGATGCAAGCGATTTTCGGTGGTAAGAACCCACACCCACAAAGTATCGTCGTTGGTGGAGTAACTTGTGTGCAAGATATCCAAAACCCTGCAAGAATAGCACTTTTTAAATCACTCCTTAAAGATGGAACAGACTTTGTCAAACGCGCATATTTGCCAGATGTTTATATGGCTGGTACGATGTATGCCGATGAAGCGACAGATGGAAGTGCTGCATTTCATGCAACAAACCATAAAGGTGCCATGGGGAAAAAAGTTGGAGGAACCGGTGGCGGTATTCTTAGCTATATGAGTTATGGTGACTTCAGACTTGATGATACCGGTTTTTACCACTCTGAGCTTCTTTTCCCAAGCGGATTGGTGCTTGATGGAGATATCTCTAAAGTGCATGAGTTCGATCCAAGTAAAGTAAGTGAAGATGTAACCCACTCATGGTACAAAGGCAGCGGTGCGCCGGAGCATCCATATGAGGGGACAACCATTCCAGAATATACAGGGTTAGAGAAAAAAGAGGATGGTTTTGCATACCTAAAAACCGATGAAAAATATTCATGGATCAAATCTCCACTTTATGATGGGAAAAAAGTTGAAGTTGGTCCACTTGCAAGAATGGTTGTTGGGTATGTCAAGGGTGATAAACGGATCAAAAAATATGTCGATAACTTCCTTAAACGCTCCAAACTTCCTATAACGGTTCTTTTCTCAACCGTTGGTAGAACTGCGGCACGTGCGATTGAAACGGAGTTGATGGCAGATGTGATGTTTGAGTGGGTCGATGAACTGGCAAAAAATGTCGCTGCTGGAGATTTGAGTACTTGGACGGAGTTTGACTTTGACAAAGTTTCAGCAAACTCCAAAGGTGTCGGACTTGCCGAAGCTCCTCGAGGTGCGCTTGGACACTGGGTAAAAGTTAAAGATGGTAAAGTGGAGAACTATCAAGCGGTCGTTCCATCAACTTGGAACGCCGGTCCTAGAGGACCAAATGGTGAAGTGGGTGCTTATGAAGCGGCAGTTATCGGAACGAAAGTCGCCAACCCGGAGGAGCCACTTGAGATCATTAGAACGATCCACAGTTTTGACCCGTGTATCGCGTGTGCAGTGCATGTGGTCGATACAAAAGGTAAGGAGTTGGCTGTTTACAAAGTCGATCCTGCTTGTGCCTTCTAAAGGGGGATACAATGGTAAAGCAAGGGTATAGAAAAGTCAAACGGATGACAACGGCGATGCGCATTATCCACTGGGTAAATGCGTTGTCGATGATCGTTGCTATCGCTACTGGGTTGTATATCGCAGCGCCGTATTATCAGTCGTTTATCGCCGATGCTGCGGTTGATAAATATGTAATGGCGTGGAATAGATGGGGGCATTTTATCGTTGCAATTATTTTCGATGTTACGTCGATCGTTATTGCGTATCTCTACTTCTTTTCGAGATTTGAAAAACCGTACAAGAAAGTGTTGCCAACTGGGAAAAATATCAAAGAGTTTTTTGAGGTGTTTATAAACCTCGTAACGCTCAACAGAAGAAAAAATTTCGACTCAAGCCATGCAGATAGTTTCAATACGGTGTATTTTACGATCTTTCACCTTTTATTGGCGTGGATGCTTTTGACCGGATTACAACTTTATGTGCATGGTCTTGCCTCTGGTGAGAGCAGTATCGGTACTTGGTGGCCGGCGATGTTGCACCTTTTTACCGATTGGACCATTCCGGTAAGTCATGCACTCGTTGGAAGCAGCTCTATGGCAAACCTTATGGATGTTCGCATCTCCCATCATATAACGATGTGGTTGATCATCACTTGGATAGTGTTTCATATCTACTATCAAGTATGGAGAACTATCTATTGGGAAGAGGGAGATATCGCTATTGCGTTTGGTGGTAGCAAATATGCCAAAGAGTAAGAGTAGGGTGCATTGAGTAGTAAAAAAGTAGCTCTTATAGGGGTTGGAAATATTATGTTTTGTGACGAAGGGATAGGCGCTTACGCCCTTCGTTATATAGAAAAAAATTATATAATCCCAGAGAACTTGACTCTGATCGAGGGGAGTTCACTTGGGTTTAGGATGATGACTTATTATCAAGAATATGACAAGATCATTATCTTAGGCACTGGCTCTCATAACGATAAACCAGGAAGTGTTCGCTCTGAAAATGCAGATGAGATTTTAGCAAAAGGTCCCACTCGCAAAACTGCAAATGAAGTCGAGATCACAATGATGATCGAGATATGCTCGTTTCATGAAAATATGGCCGATGTAGAGCTTGTAACGATGGTACCAGAAGATATCGTATCGGTTAGAAACGGCTTGACGCAAGGTACACTTGAGAAGATGCCGATTTTTGTGCGAAATGTGTTGGAGGTGTTGAAAAAAGAGGGGATTGAGTTAAGAGAAAAAGATAAACATCACTCCTTTGAAGAGATCATAGAGGAGTTTGCCAATCCAAAGCAAGAGATCGATCCTCAAAGTTTTTTAAAGAGTTAGTTTTCAGCCGGAGAGAAAGGTTGTAACAAGTCCCTTTCCCCCTTTAAGTGAGCGATATTGAAGTATAGCCTTCTTCATAATTACCTTTTGATCCGGTTGAAAAGTAACTCTTTGTTAGGAAAATCATGTATTTTATATTGGAAATCGAATTTCATTCACAAAAACACTATATAGCCGATCTAATCCGCTCTTTTGGCGAGATATATAAAGTTGCACTCGATGTTGTTCAGCGTAAAGATGCAATCGTGATCGTTGCAAACAAAGAGCAAGAAAACTTAGAATCGTTCTTACATGCACTTGAGGGTGGATTACCCGCTTCACTTTTTTTAGGTAAAAGTTCTCACTCATTTAGCGACAAAAAGCCGGAGTTCGATATAGAGGAGAAGCCAAAACTACCGCTAAACATAGCTTTGTGTCCCACTTGTCAAAAAGAGATGTTCGATGTTAGTTCAAGGCGTTATTACTACCCTTTTACTTCGTGTAGTGCTTGTGGTTCACAACATCCATTAGTTGAGCGTTACCCGTTTGTACGAGAAAACACTTTGATGAAATTTTTTGCTCCATGCCAATCGTGTCAAGAGGAGATGCAAAGAAACCCTTTTAGAAAAAACCACCCCCTTGTTTCGTGCATAGAGTGTGGGATCGCTCTAAAGATGACAGACAAAAAAAGTGAGCGAATAGCCAATGACAAAGGGGCATACAGACGCCTTTTTGAAGTAAGCGCACAAGCTATCAAAAAGGGTAAGAGTGTATTGGTTAAAACGATGCATGGGTTTAGAAAGTTTTATCTGCCAACACAAGAGAATGTAACGCCAAAAACTCTGCTTATGATGACAGATGCGAACAAACTCAACACCCATCTAATGATGGTTCCTCAAGAGTTCAATGCTCTACTGAGCATAGAACGCCCCCTTTTGCTTGTAGCGACAAAAAGTGAAGCGTTGAAAAACCTTTTTGGTTCTAGCGTTTATGTAAAATATGCCGATGATGGTATGAGTATGCTTTTGGCAAAAGAGTTGGTAAACTGCGGAGTGGAGTATGTTGGGTATGAGATATGTGATGAAAGTGAGAGTGCAGATTACAAAGTCGATTTTGATTTGCCGATAATGCCACAAAAAGACACAACGCTTTTTATCAACCAAGATGTAAAGTTTTTTGTCGGTGGTGAGCGTATAGTGTTCCCATCTTATGCACACAACCCTCAAGATGTTGTAACGATTGCACATGATCTTGCAGCCACCAATGTCGATGGAAGAACGATTATCGATACGATGGAGCGTTTTAGCTCTTTTAAAACACCGCAAGTACGCATACTCGAGAGTGAGCCCATAGAGAGTAGCCACACCAATGAGGTGCGTTTTAAGCAGTACGAAGCTTCGATGGTAAGCGTTTTGGCAGAGCATGGAAAGCTTGGAGAAAAAGCGGTAGGGGTGCATTTTGATACGGCGCTTTATTTTCTTTACTATAACGGGAGTAAGGTTATCAATGCCGTTCCGCCGGTTGCTTTTGAACCAAAAAATCTATGGAGCAAAATCGCTTCGCTTCGTGAGGGTTCTAGTAGGCTTGTGGAAAACTACAAAGAACATTTTCCAGACAGATACAAGCGTCTTGCCAACTTAGATGGTGATGAGGATATTTTCAAAGTGACTGCAATCGTTTTGGGGATAGAAGATGAGAGTTTAGGTGGTATCTCCGCTGAGGCTCTTAGCTTCCTTGGTAAAGGGGGGCTACAGATAGACACCCGCATAAACGACAACCGCTTTGATAACTACGCTTTTTTGGCAAGTATTATGAGTTATCAGATAGCGGGAGTTGAGACAAACTACCTTTGTTATAGTATCTACGAATCGTTTGGGGACTACATAGGGGAGATAGTACCGCAACTGGTCGATAAAGGGAAAACCCGCACCGTAGTTTTAAGCGGAGAGACCTTTGCCAATCAGGCGCTTTATGCTAGAATAGTGCGAACATTAGGGGTTTTTGGGCCACTGATGAACAAAAACTTCCCCATAGGCAAGGAGAATGCGGTTTATGGAGCGCTCTACCTATAAGATCACCGTTTACGGTACGGTACAAGGGGTTGGTTTTCGCCCTTTTGTTTACACACTTGCCAATCATTTCGAACTCAAAGGGAGTGTTTGCAACACCGGTGAGGGTGTGGAGATTGTGCTGTATGCTTCCAAAGAGGAGCTAAAGCGGTTTTTAGAAGCGTTGCAAAACGAGCTTCCCCCTCTTGCCTCGATCGATGGTGTGGATGTAGAGCAGGTTGCTCTTCAGGCTTTTGATGATTTTTGCATCGTCCAAACCAAGGCAGATGCAAAAAAAAGTGTGCGCATTCCGCCCGATGTCAGCATCTGCAAAGCGTGTGAAACAGAGCTTTTCGATCCGACAAACCGTCGATACCGCTACCCCTTTATCACCTGCACCCACTGTGGGGTGCGCTACTGTATTATAGAGAGACTCCCATACGACAGAAAAAACACCTCCATGCGTTTTTTTACGATGTGTAAAAAGTGCGAGGCAGAATACAACAACCCACTTGATAGACGCTACCACGCCCAGCCCATTGGGTGTTTTGAGTGTGGACCGAAGTTGGAACTGATAATCAGCCCCAAGCGGTTGCAAAAAAGTAGCGATGAGGTAATCGATCATGCGCTCAAACTGCTTTTAGAGGGGAAGATCATCGCTCTAAAAGGAGTCGGCGGCTATCATCTGATGTGTGATGCCACCAACGAAGCAGCGGTTATGCGACTAAGAGAGCGAAAAAACCGCCCCACAAAACCTTTTGCGGTGATGGTGCGAGATCTGGCAATGGCAAAAGAGTTAGCCGAGATTTCTCAAAAAGAAAAAGAACTACTTACCTCCAAAGAACGCCCCGTTGTTATAGTGAAGATGAAAAAAAAGCTCTCTGGGATCGCTCCAGATATCTCCTATATAGGGCTGTTTCTTCCATACACCCCTTTGCATCTGCTACTACTTGATGCCATCAAACGCCCCCTAGTTGCCACTTCGGCAAATATCTCCAACGAGCCGATCTGTACTAACATAGAAGAGCTTGAAAAACTTCAAGATGTCTATGATGCCGTGGTGGATCACGACAGAGTGATAGTAAATGGATGTGATGACTCGGTCGCGATGGTGGTACAAGAGCAAACTATTATGCTTCGTCGAGCAAGAGGGTATGCTCCAGCAAGTGTAGAACTCCCCTTTAAGGTGAAAAAAAACACCCTTGCCATGGGAGCGAACCAAAAAAACACTATCGCCATAGCGTTTGAAGACCAAGCGATCCTCTCTCCACATATAGGGGATCTAAACACTATCGATTCTCTTGCTTACTACCAAAACAACATCGACACACTCAGGCGAATCTACGATTTTAGCCCACAAATTATCGCACATGACAAACACCCAAATTACGAAAGCACAAAAGTAGCAAAAGAGTTTGTAGCAACTAGTGAAGAACTCAAAACAAAAACGGTCCAACACCACTACGCCCATATACTCGGTGTCATGGCGGAGAAAAAGATACAAGGCAAGGTGTTTGGCGTCGCGTTTGATGGGACGGGGTATGGAGATGATGGTAGGCTCTGGGGTGGGGAGTTTATGGTGTGTGATTATAGTGGCTATGAGCGGGTGGCACACTTGAAGTACTTTAAACTCCTTGGAGGTGAAAAGGCGATCAAAGAGCCTCGCCGCGCGGCTCTTTCGCTCCTTTTTGACCTCTTTGGAGAGGAGACCCTCTCTTTGCAAACACCAACAACAGCATCCTTTACACAAACAGAGCTTCGCACCCACTATCTCGCATGGCAAAAAAATCTAAACGCCCCACAAAGCTCCTCTATGGGGCGACTTTTCGATGCGGTTAGCTCACTTCTTGGAGTCTTGCAAGTGATGAGTTTTGAAGGGGAGAGCGGTATGCTGCTTGAGGAGCTGTACGATAAGAGCGTTAAAGAGCATTACCTGTTTGAAGTGGAAGAAGAAGCGATAAACACTCTCCCTATGATAGAAGCACTCTTAAAAGAGAAAAACACAAAAACCGCAGTTTCGAAGTTTTTCAACACGATCGTAGAGATGGTAGCAAACATCTATGCACCCTATGACGACTTACCGTTGGTATTTAGCGGAGGTGTTTTTCAAAACAGAGTGCTTCTAAACCTACTGCTTTCTCGTTTCCCAAAAGCCCTCATTGCAAACACCATCCCACCAAACGACGGAGGGATCGCACTTGGGCAGGTGGTGGCTTGCATATAAAGAAATACTGTTCCTTTAGGAATAAAATTGACATGCTTCACACGGATATTCTTGCGAGTCACATTGAGCAGTTTTTTTTCTTTTGTTGCTACATAACTTCACTTTCAGATTCATCCGTTCGCTTAAGAGACATTTCGTGTGTTACTGCCAAAATCTTTAAGGATTATAAACAATTTCAAGCAAAATGATCAAAAATATTGCAAAATGACATTTCTTAATAATTAACATAAAAAAAGCTGTATTATTAGTATTGACTTTCGGAGCTCTTTTATATAAAATGTGTGTTGATAAATAATACATGAAGCACATGAAACATTCTGTTTAATTAAGTAAAAAAGCAATATAAAAATATAAATATAATAACAAATAAGAATAGAAGGTATATTTATGTTAAAAGATTTTCAATTAAAAGCAAAAGATTTACCATATAGTACAAAAAGAGATATAATAAAATCATATATAGGCAAAGAGAATGAATTTCATTATGAATTAAAAAAATTATTAGAAAAAATATATCCTGATTCATATATTGAAGTTTTGCAAGGCACAGAAGAAAAAGGGAAAGATATTGTTGTTAGAACTAAAAATAATTTTGGGAGTTATGAACATATAGCTTTTGTAGTTAAAGCAGTTGAAAAACTATCAGGTTCAGCAACTGGAAAGACCGCGGAATTGGTTTTGCAAATTCAACAGTCTTTTAAAACAACAGCTCAATTACAAGATATTTATGAAGAAGTTTCCATATCAAAAGTATATGTAGTGAACACGGGAACAATAACAGATGGAGCAAAAAGAAAAATTTTAAGTTTAATTGATGAACCTTCTTATAAAAATAATATACATTATTTCGCAATTGAAGATTTAATAAAATTATATGAAGAACATTATCCAGAATTTTACTTTAATGAAGATTTACAACTATTTTTTAAAAGTAGGGTTGAAAAGATTGAAAAATTTTTAATTGAAGATAAAAAGTTAAAATATTTTATAGAGCCTTATATAAAAAGATTTAATAAAACTAAAAAAGAATTACTTGTTCAGCAAAATTCAGAAAACGACTTAAAATTAATAAGTGAACAGTTATTTGGTCATAGAGAAAACTTTCAATCATTTTTACAATTAATTACTGAAAAAAAATCTCAAAAAATTATTTTGACTGGTGAAGCTGGTTCTGGTAAATCTGTATTGTTATTTAAAATAATATTAGAATATATAAATAAATTTTTAAAACAAAATAATATAAATTCAATTACTGAGCAAAATGATTTTTCTTTTCCTGTATGTTTAAGAGCAATTGATATTCAAGATGACATTGAAAATATTGAAAATATAATAGAGGAATTTTATTCATCATCTAAAGATAATGCAATTAAAACAATTATCGTTGATGGCATTGATGAAGTTGATAAAAATAGTAGATTATTAATTAAAGAAAAAATTGAGTCTTATGTAGCATTAAAAAATAAAAATATCACAATTGTTTTTTCTTCAAGAACTAATTTTACTATATTAGATGAGTTTGAAGAATATATACACTATGAGCTAATGCCTTATGAGACTAAACAAGCAATAGATTTTATCAAAAAAATAGCTGAAAAACAAAGCATCTTAGTAAATAATTTAGAAAAAAGTATTTCAGAGCTAGAGGGACAAATACCTTTCTATCCTTTGGCTTTAAGATTACTTATTGAAGTGGTCGAAAAACATAATGAAATACCTGCATCAATAACAGAACTTTATAATAAATATATTGGAATTATGTTTGGTGAATTTGAAATTAGTGCAGAAATAGATAAATTATTTGAGCCAAGAATTAAAAAAGATTTTTTTACAACTCTATCATACGAAGTTTTTTTTATAAATAATCAAGTAAAAATTACTTATGATGAATTTATAAATTTTGTAGATATATTTTCCAAAAAACACTCATCAGTAATAACAAATCAAAAAGATTTTATTGAAAATATAAAAAGGATAAGTATTTTAAAAATAGAAAATAGTGAAGTTTATTTTTCACATAAATCATTTTTAGACTTTTTTATTGCCAATTATTTTAAAGAGAATAAAGAAGAACTTTTAGAAGAAGATAAATTTGATGAATTATTTTCATTGTATAGTATTATTGAGCAATGGGAAGAAGTAGTATTTTTTTATTTTGGTTTAAAAGGAAAGATTATAAAAAGTGAATATAGAAAACTGATAGAAAGTATTAATAGTCTTGAAAATCAGTTTGATAAAAATTTAAATATGTTTTATTTAGGTAGATTAGTTCAATATGCTTGGATGACAGATAGCGAATATAAAAAAGATATTATTGAAAATGCAATGTTAATATCACTTGATCTAAAAGAAAATTTTCATAAAATTTTTAAAGAGAGTTTAAATATGGAGGTTCCACATATATTAAGTAGTATAAGTATGTTTAATATGATTGATTTATGCTATTCTAGTACCTTTTTAAAAAGTGAGACAAAAGAACTAATAAGCATTATTGATAGCAATGAGAGTAAACTTTATTTTTCTACAATTTATATATTAAAGAATTCAGCATTGTTAGGTAATGAATTTATAAATCAAAGTTTAAAAAAGATGCTTCCATTAATTCAAAATATAAAAGAATTAGAAAATAAAGTACTTTTGACAATGTTAATAGATTTTTTTGATAAAAAAGGTCGTATTGAATTAGATGATGAACTAGATAAAAGTATTAAAAAATTAATCAATAAATATAAAAAAAGTTTTCCAGATGTATTTAAGAGTATATTAGCAATAAAAAAGAATTCATTTAAAAATTTAAAACGAGAGTTATCTAAACATTAAGGAAATTTATGTCTAATATATTAAAAGCCATTATAAATATAGTACAAAATCCCATTATTGACTTGGTTGATTATTATCAAGGAAGAAATAGAATAAACAATAGCGGTAAAGCTTTAGAAGATTACATACAAGATATATTTGCAGGAACTTTAAATGAAGATGATGAAAATAAAAGACTTCAAAGATTAGAAGAAATCTTTTCATATCAAGGCAATCAAAATAACCCACCTGATTTGATTTTAAAAGATTCTGATGCAATAGAGGTTAAAAAATTACAATCAAAAAATTCTGCTATTGCTTTAAATAGCTCTTATCCAAAAGCAAAGTTATATGCTTCTAGTCCTATGATAACAAATGCTTGTCGAACTTGTGAAGAGTGGGAGGAAAAAGATATTATTTATACTATTGGCTATACAGATGACAACTCTTTAAAATCTTTATGGCTTATTTACGGAGATTGTTTTTGTGCAGATAAAGAGATTTATGAAAGAATTAAAAATACTATTTCAGATGGTATAAATTCAATTCCTGATGTAGAATTTGCACAAACAAATGAGCTTGGAAAAGTTAAAAAAGTTGACCCGCTTGGTATTACAGATTTAAGAATTAGAGGTATGTGGCATATAAAAAACCCAAATAAAATTTTTGATTATATTTATGAGTTTGATGAAGAGGCTAAATTCCAGTTAATTTCTTTGATGAAGCTAGAAAAATATAGCTCAATGCCTACAGAAGATAGAGAAATTTTAGAGCAACTTGAAAATATAAATATTCAAGATATAAAAATAAAAAATCCTAATAATCCAATCCAGTTAGTAGATGTAAAACTAATAACTTTTAAGGTGCTATAATGGAAATAATTTCGCTATTTTCAGGTGCTGGAGGACTTGATTTAGGCTTTGAAAAAGCTGGATTTAAAACTATTTGGGCAAATGAGTATGATAAAGAGATATGGGAAACTTATGAAAAAAATTTTCCAAATACTTTTTTAGATAAAAGAAGTATAAAAGATGTTCCATCAAGTGAAATTCCTGAAGCTATTGGGCTTATTGGCGGACCACCTTGTCAAAGTTGGAGTGAAGCCGGAAAATTAAAGGGGATAGATGACCATAGAGGACAACTATTTTTTGAATTTATAAGAGTTTTAAGAGATAAAAAGCCACTATTTTTTTTGGCTGAAAATGTATCTGGAATGTTAGCTTCAAGACACAATGAAGCACTTAAAAATATCAAAAAACATTTTACAGATAGTGGGTATGATTTATATTTCAAATTATTAGATGCCGTAGATTTTAAAGTTGCACAAAATAGAAAACGGGTTTTTTTTATAGGATTTAGAAAGGATTTAAATATCAAATTTGAATTTCCTAAGCCATTCAAGAAAAAAAGAGTTTTAAAAGATGTTATTTGGGATTTAAAAGATAATGTATTACCTGCAAAAGATAAAAATTATACAAATGGTGATGCTTGTAAGATTCCAAATCATGAGTATTTACTTGGGAGTTTTTCATCTATTTTTATGTCAAGAAATCGTGTAAGAAGTTGGGATGAACCATCTTTTACTATTCAAGCTGGTGGTAGACATGCACCACTTCATCCGCAAGCTCCTAAAATGCAATTTGTAGAGCAAAACAAAAGAATATTTGTTCCAAATTATGAACATTTATATAGAAGATTAAGTATTAGAGAATGCGCTAGAATTCAATCTTTTCCTGATGAACATATATTTTACTATAAAAATTTAACAGCAGGATATAAAATGGTAGGTAATGCTGTTCCACCATATTTGGCTTATTATTTAGCAAAAGAGATACAAAAACAGTTAGCAAGTATTTATCCTAACAAATCCTTGGAACTAACAAGCGAACCTATCGCTGAGAAATCAAATATTAACGATATATCGTATATTTCTTATCAAAAATTTGAGCATATTTTAAGTGACGGATTATAATGCTAACAAAGCAGAGTAGCCTCTGACGCTTCACTTACCGAGGCTAGAAGTCTATTGCTCCCCCCTAAAAAAATAAACCCTTAGGTTTGTAAGCTTTATTGGTTGTTGTAACATTCTGGTACCAAAATTAGAGAATAGCTTCGCTTTTTAACCGTTCCTTAATCGAAAAATAGTATTATATGAATGATTATTCATTTTTTTAAGGCTCTATGATGGAACTTTCACTGCTGCTTATTTTTTGGTATGGCATTTTACACGCGTTTGGACCTGATCATCTCACGGCTATCGCGGACTTTTCGATTGGGAAGGAGAAATCAAAAACGCTCCTTATAACCGTTTTGTTTGCCATAGGGCATGGGTTGAGTCTGTTTGTTTTTGCAAAAGTGCTTGAAGCGTTTCCACTCTCTCAATCGATTTTGGAATGGGGAGATGTGATTTCGGCTACGGTTATCCTTGGGATGGGTGTGTATCTACTCTATATGGTGTTTGCCGGGCGTATCCATCTGAGTAAGCATATGCATGAAGGCAAAGAGCATGTGCATATCTGGTTTGGTAAATCGCATCAACACGAAGACAAAATCGTTGAGAGTTCATCATTTACCATGGGGCTTTTGATGGGGGCCGGTGGTGTTAGAGGGATGCTCATAACCCTAGGTGCAGTTGGTAGTGGGCATGTTGATCTTAGCCTTGTTGCCGCGTTTACTGCGGGTGTTATGCTGATTTTTGTCGGGTTTGGATTTGTCATCTTGTACATAAACGAGCATCTACTCGATTCGGAAAAAAATGTCAGACGTGTTTTTGCGACGGCTGGAGCGGTTTCGCTTGTCGTTGGAACAAATATACTTTTAGGATAGGAGAAAAGATATGTGTGCAGATTGCGGTTGTAGTATAACAGGAACAAGCCATGAGCATCATCACGAACACGATCATAGCCATGAGCATCAAAAAGCGCATGAGCATTTGCATCATAACCCACAGCTAAACGATGCAAAAACGATCTCGGTAATTCAAAAGATTCTTGATAAAAACGATCATGAAGCCGAGCATAACAGAGTCCACCTTGAAAAAGCAGGCGTGCTTGGGATCAACCTTATGAGCAGTCCCGGTAGTGGAAAAACAACCCTTTTGGAGTATCTTGCCGATGTTGCGGAGTTTAAGTTCGGTGTAGTCGAGGGAGATCTGGAGACAAACCGTGATGCCGATAGACTCAAAGCCAAAGGGATCCCAGCTGTGCAGATACAAACAGGAAGTGCGTGTCATTTAGATGCGTTTATGGTGCATAAGGGGCTGCATGATATGCCGCTTGAGGAGATAGATGTCTGTTTTGTCGAAAATGTCGGCAACTTGGTATGTCCTGCAAGTTACGATGTGGGAACACATCTAAATATCGTTTTGGTTTCCGTGCCTGAGGGGGAGGACAAGATTGCCAAATACCCCGTGATGTTCCGTCAGGCTGATTTGGTGCTTATAACCAAGACCGATCTTTTGCCATACTTCAAGTATGACATCGAAGCGGAGAAAAAAGAAGCTAGACGGATAAAACCCAATGTCGATATACTCGAAGTCAACATCAACGATATCGACTCCATCAAAGCGGTAGCGGAGTGGATAGAGTTCAAAAGAAGGATGCGCTGATGTGTTTGTCGATCCCAAGCAAAGTGGTAGAGATCTCTGAAGATAAAACGACATGTACCGTCGATACGATGGGGGTAAAAAGGGAAGCCAACCTTATGATGATGGCTGATGGCGATGTGCAAGTGGGGGATTATGTTTTGTTGCATATCGGGTTTGTGATGAACAAGATCGATGAGAAAGAGGCACTTGCTTCCATAGAGACTTACAAAGAGATTTTGGAGCTAATGGACGAGGAGGAACGCCAAAAGGCGATCCTTGAGGATGATGAGTGTCCAAACAGAGGCGCTCCATGAGTTTGGAGCTAAGAAATCTCTATGATGATTTTCGCGATCCTCAAACGATCAAGGCGTATGCGAAGCTTATAGAGGAAGAGGCAAAAAAGCTTGATCGAAGCATCAACATCATGGAGGTGTGTGGCGGACATACCCACACCATTATGAAATACGGTCTGCCGCAACTTATGCCAAAAAATGTCAAGTTTATCCATGGTCCCGGATGCCCCGTGTGCATCATGCCAAAACACCGCATTGACCATGCCTACACTTTGGCGATGCAAAAAGATGTGATCCTTGTTACTTTGGGAGATATGATAAAGGTGCCAGGAAGCAAGGGAAGTTTGCAAGATGCCAGAAGCAAGGGTGCGGATGTGCGTTTTGTGTATTCTCCGATGGAGTGTGTGAAGATAGCTAATGAAAATCCGGATAAAAGGGTAGTCTTTTTTGCCATCGGGTTTGAGACCACAACGCCGATGAGTGCAACCCTTATCGATGTGGTGCAAAAACAGGGTATAAAAAACATCCTTTTTCATATCAACCATGTAACGGTTCCTGAGGTGATGGAGGAGCTTATCAACAGTCGTGATGAGCATATCGACAGCTATAACAACCAAATAAACGCCTTTTTGGGACCAAGCCATGTGAGTGTGATAGCCGGGGCGAAGATCTATGAGAAGTTTCCAAAAGAGTACAACCGTCCAGTCGTAGTGAGCGGTTTTGAGCCAGTCGATGTGATGGAAGGGGTACTGATGGTGCTTCGCCAGTTCAACGAAAATAGATGCGAAAACGAGATACAGTACAAACGGGTAGTAAGCTACGAGGGCAACCTCAATGCACAGCGTATCATCAAGCACTATTTCGAAAAAGCGAGTCTTTTTAAGTGGCGAGGACTTGGCAATGTTCCAAACAGCGGCTGGAGACTCAAAAGCGAATACAGCGAACTCGATGCCGAAAAAGTGTTTGAAGATGTGCTGCCGATAGAGGAGATAGAGGATCACAAGCTCTGCATTTGTGGCGATATCTTGCGAGGGATGGCACATCCTACGGAGTGTACGATCTTTGGCACTGCATGCAAGCCAAACAACCCGGTTGGCAGTTGTATGGTAAGCAGTGAGGGGGCGTGTGCGGCGTATTATAAGTATGGGAATCTTCTTTGAGGATTTAGGTTTTAGGATGGGGGTTAGATGAGAAAGAGTGTTGCTTTGGCTGCCGGGAATGGCGGTGAGGAAAATAGTGAACTGATATCGGGAGTTTTTTATAAGTATTTTAAAAACGACATCCTGCTAAAAAGTGAAGATGCGGCGGTTTTGGAGGTTGGCTCCAAAGTGGCGATGAGTACCGATAGCTTTACCGTCTCGCCACTCTTTTTTCCCGGTGGCAATATCGGGAAGTTGGCTATTTGTGGGACATGTAACGATCTAGCGATGATGGGAGCAAAACCAAAATATATAACGGTTGGTTTTATCATCGAAGAGGGGTTTGACTACAGAGAGCTTGAGAAGATCGTGCGCTCGATGAAAAAAGAGCTTGAGATTAACGATGCATTGGTCGTTAGTGGCGATACAAAGGTGATGCCAAAAGGGACGATCGATAAGCTCATTATCAACACAACCGGAATCGGCGAGATAGAAAAAGAGGGGATAAGCTCCAACAATATAAGTGAAGATGATGCCATCCTAGTTAGCCGCGACATCGGTGCGCATGGTGCGACCATCTTTACCGCAAGAGAGGGGATAGAACTAAGCAGTGAATTGCAGTCTGATTGTGCATCGCTTTATCCAACAGTAAAAGCGTTGATAGAAGCAGGAGTTGAGATAACCGCGATGCGTGATGCCACACGGGGTGGTGTTGCTGCAGTGCTTAACGAGTGGGCAAAACAAAGCGATGTGTGTATAGAGGTAGCAGAAGATGCCATTCCTGTTTCACCTGAAGTGTTTGGCGTGTGTGAGATGCTTGGGTTTGAGCCGACAATGTTGGCAAACGAGGGGACATTTTGTTTGGCTATCAAACAAAAAGATGCCCAAAAAGCACTCGAAATTCTTCAAAAGTTCAACAACAACGCACAGATCATCGGTAAAGTAAGCGATGAACATAAACAAAGAGTGGTACTTCAAAGCAGTTATGGCACCAAACGGTTTTTAGATACCCCAACGGGGGAGCTACTGCCGCGGATTTGTTGAAATGAAAATCACCCTCCTTGTAACCACCTTTAACTCCCTTTCACAAATGGCTTATACAAAACTAAAAGATATGGGGCATATAGTAGATGTGGTGTATGCCATTGGTGATATGCAGATGATACAAGAGGTTGCAGCGTTTATGCCAGATATAATCATCTGCCCTTTTTTGAAGAAGTTCGTTCCAAAAGAGATTTTTACCGCTTATTCCACCTTTATTATCCATCCGGGGATCATCGGCGATAAGGGGGCTTTTGCACTTGATAATGCCATACGGGAAGAGAAGCAAGAATGGGGCGTTACGATACTAAGAGCCGACGAAGAGTTTGATGGTGGAGATGTGTATGTGGAAGAGCGCTTTGATATGCGTCCAAGCTACAAAGCGAGTCTTTACCGCCGGGAGGTGTTTTTTGCCGCTTCAAAGGCACTAGATAAACTCTTAGAGCGTATAAAAGATCCCAACTTCACACCATCGCCACAACCATCAACCCCTATGCACCCATACCTTACTCAAAAAGAGCGGCAAATCGTCTGGGAGAGCGATACCACGGATGAAATAATCAAAAAGATCTATATGAGCGATAGCCACCCGGGAGTGCTTGATGAGATACTCGGTACAGAGTGCTACCTTTTTGGTGCGCATAAAGAGGAGCGGTTTCACGGTAAGCCAAAAGAGATACTTGCCAAACGAGATGGAGCTATATGCCTTGGAACGGTCGATGGTGCGGTGTGGATAAGCCATCTAAAACCATTAGGTGGTTTCAAGCTTCCTGCCACCTATGTGCTAAAAAGCAAACTCAAAGGGATCAAAGAGCAAAGACTACCTCTTATCTTCGATAGAAGCTATGCGACCTTTTATGAGATAAGTTGCGATGTAAAAGATGAGGTTGCGTACCTACGCTTTAACTTTCATAACGGTGCGTTTAGAGCGGAGCAGTGTATGCGGCTCAAGTACGCTTTTGAGTATATCAAAGAGCAGGTTAAAGTGGTGGTGCTGATGGGTGGAGAGGATTTTTTCAGTAACGGCATCAACCTCAACATCCTTGAAGATAGCAAAAAAAACGGAGAGGATGGTTGGAGCAACATCAACGCCATCAACGATCTTGTGCATTCTGTCATTTTTGCACACGATGTGATGACGGTAGCGAGTCTGCACAAAAACGCAGGTGCCGGTGGGGTGTTTTTGGCTGCGGCGTGTGATTATGTGGTGGGTAAAAAAGAGATCGTGTTAAACCCTCACTACAAAACTTTGGGATTAAGTGGAAGCGAATACCACACCTATACCTTGCCAAAACGGGTTGGCAAAGAGATGGCACAAGAGCTTTTAGATAGATGTCTGCCAATAAGTGTAAACAAAGCTCACAAGTTAGGTTTGGTCGATGTGGTGCTTGAGGGGGAGTATATGCAAAGTTTGGAGCGTTTTTGCAATGAGCTTGTAGAGGATGAAGAGAAGTATGAGGATTTTCTTTGGGAAAAAGAGGAGTATCTTTTAGAAAACGAAACGCTGATAGAGCGGCACAAAGAGGATGAGCTTCGTGTGATGCACCCTGAATTTTGGGAAGAAGATAGCCCTTTTCACAAACTCCGATATGAGTTCGTCTATAAAATCTGCCCAACACAAACACCAAAAAGGTTAAAACATGCATGAATACAGCGTAGTACAAGCACTGCTAAATCAGTGTGAGGCGGTAGCAAAAGAGAATGACGCCCAGAAGATAACCAAAGTGGTCTGCAAGATAGGGGTGATGAGCGGCATAGAGATCCACTTGCTTCAAGTTGCCTTTGACACCTTCAAAGAGGGGACGATGTGTGCGGACGCGGAGTTTGTCATAAACGAGCAAAAACTCAAGCTAGAGTGCAAGGAGTGTGGGCATATTTTTGAAACCGATGAGGTGCGCTACTACTGCGTCAAATGTGAGAGCCTCAAAGTCAAAGTGCTTGATGGGGAAGATATGTATCTTATGAGTTTGGAGATGGAGTGATGCAAGAGTACTGGGAAATTTATATGAAACTAATCGATGGCAAAATAGCTTCGGTGCTTTTTAATGCCGGGATTTCGATCGATATCGAAGAAAACAAATACATCTTTCCAACCATCGCGTTTGTAAAAGTGAAGCTCAAAGAGCCAAACGAGCGAGGGTTGTTAAGTCAGAGTGAAGAGGCGGAGATCTCCTTTTTGGAAGACAAGCTCGAAGCTTCGATGCTGAAGTTTCGCATCGGGAAATATGTCGGGCGGATTATAAGCGATGGGCATGTTACCTTTTTGTACTATTTGCAGTTTACCTACAACTGGCAAGATTTTTTGGAGTTTGCCTTAAAAGAGTTCCAAAACTACGAGATAACGAGTGGATATCAAGAGGATGGGGAGTGGAACTATTATAAAAAGCTACTCTACCCCACACCAAAAGAGTGGCAGATTATCCAAAACCATAAAGCATGTGATGCATTAAAAGCAAAAGGGGACAACCTTCACCTTCCAAGAGCTATAGAACATAAACTTTTTTTTACGCAAGGGGAGGAGCAAAAAGAGGCACTTATAGCTAAGCTAAAATCCAAAGGGTTTAGAGTACAAGGTGAGATAACGAACAAAGAGGGTGTAAAAGGGCTTGGTTTTTACCGTATAGACAAACCTTTTTACCAAGATATCGACGATTTGACACTCCAACTTATCGATTTGGTCGAGGAGTATGGGGCAAGTTATGACGGCTGGGAAACGAGTGTTGTCAAATCATAACCCCACTAGGGTCGTTGGCACGACTTATGATCTCTTCCAAAGAGATCGAGTTTGAATTTTTGGTCGTTTCGATCCCTTGGCTTTTTAGATATTGCAAAATAACACGGATATAGTCTTCAAAGGCGTCTTTTAGCGTTTCGCTTAGGTTTATCTCAAAAGTTATGTGCTTTGGAACGATCCCAAGAAGCATCGTTTTTGGTATCTCATACCCTTGAAGCTCGAGCATATCCAAACATTGTATAACCCCAATCTCATGCGCTCCACCGCTGTTTAGTCCATAGCCGCTCAACTCCTTGGCAGGTATGGCATAGATGGAAGCGGGGGTATCTTCTACTTCTATAGAATCAAGTATCACGATCTCGTCGTTTTCTAAAAAGTGGTTAAAAAGGTTGATCCCCTCCACTCCGCCGTTTACAATCTTTACATCGGGGTCAAAATTGTAGTTTTGTGCCAAATAGCTCGAGGCATACACCCCGATCCCATCATCTTTTTGCAACACATTGCCTATCCCTATAATCACCATGTCTCATACTTTTTTTTGAAAAACATTTTATCTGCAATATATTAAATTATGGTAAAATCTCGGAAGATTTTTGCGATGGATGGTAGATGAGAAAAGAGAAAAAACTACTTAAAAAAGAGACCATAATGCAAGCGGCTTTGGAGCTTTTTGCAATAAATGGCTTTCACAGAACGACTATACCCGATATAGCCACGAAAATAGGGATGAGCGTTGGCAATCTTTATAACTATTTTTCTTCAAAAGATATCTTGGCTCAAGAGATCATCAAATACACCTCCGAAGTTCTCGGAGAGAAGATCAAAGAGGTAAATCAACTCGATATAGGTGCTAAAGAGAAGATTCACAAAATCGTTACCATCTACTTTGAAACCGCAAAAGAGCAGCCTGAGATGATAGAGTATTTTTTGCGTGTTTACCTTTCAAACAGAGAGGTATTTGCCGATGGATGTGAGGGGATGGTGTGTGTATCTGGGTTTATAACGGAGATTATGATCTTTTTCGATGATGGTGTAAGCAAGGGGGAATTGAGAAATCAAGATTTTTTCTCCGCTTTTGGACTTTTTATGGGGTATCTTGGTGGAATGGTGTTTTTAAAAGGTGAGGGTGTTTTACCAAAAGATATTTCAGAATATATCGATGATATTGCAAGAAATATCTATTATGCACTGAAAGTATAGTTATGGGGAAAAAGCCTAAGATTATTTGGCTTCAGTCGATCACTTGCAACGCAAATGCACACTCTTTTTTAAACCATCCAAACCTTTTTTCGATCCTTTCACATTTTTCATTACAGTACCATCCTGTACTTGAAACATCTTATGGTTTAAAAGACTTGAGTGAGCTTAAAGTGCCTTGCGATATTTTGATAATAGAGGGTGCAATAAGAGAAGAGGGGTGGAAAAAAAACGACATAGAGGTTGCACAGATGATCCGCCATTATGCCACAAGGGCATCTTACATCATAACCGTTGGGACTTGTGCAACTTTTGGTGGGATATTCAAGCAAAAAGATCCAAAAAAGATAAGCGGTTTTTGTTTCGATAACGACAAAAAAACTTTCCGATACGATCTGTATAAGGAGAAACTTATCTCACTTCCGGGATGCCCCATACACCCGGAGTGGTTGTCGTATCTTCTTTTGATGATACAATCGAAGAAAAAGATCCCCCTTGATGGTATGCACCGTCCACGGGAACTTTACGGTTATACCGTTCATAACGGGTGTACCCGAAATGAGTATTTCGAGTGGAAGGTAGATACCCCAGGATTTGGACACAAAGAGGGGTGTCTGTTTTATGAGCAAGGGTGTCAAGCACCCTATACACATGGGAGTTGCAATAAAATTTTATGGAATGATGTAAGCTCCAAAACGCGCATCGGTACCCCATGTTTTGGGTGTACTGAGCCAAACTTTCCAAAGCAGAACTTTTTTCAGACAGAAACGAACATGGGGATCCCTGCGCAAATGCCCCTTGGTGTACCAAAAAGGGCGTATCTGATGTTAGCGGGTGTAGCGAAAAGTTTTAAAATAAAGCGTTTTAGTCAGACACTTTTGGAGTATGATGAGTGAAAAAGGTTCGCATAAAAGAGCTTGTGGAAAAAATAGAAGGGGAAGCGGAGCTTGAATTTGATTTTGTAGATGGGGTTATCGATAATGTAGAGATAAACTTTGGGTTTTATCGTGGGATCGAGGAGATACTACAAGGGCGTGATCCTATGGATGCTCTTGTTATCACTCCAAGGGTATGCGGCATATGCAACCATGCTCATCTTATAGCGGCGGTAACTGCCATAGAGGATGGCTATAAAAACGGTGGTTTGGAGTTTGAACTTAGTAACAAAGCGAAATATATACGGGAGTTCACTCTTTCGTGTGAGCTTATCCAAAACCATGCAAAATGGTTTTATATCACTATAATTCCTCAGTTAGAGGCACTTTTGGGGGTTGCGAGTGGGCAGAACCATCCATTAAAAGCGAACTATATCTCAACCACCATCACCAAAGCACTTGCTATCTTTGCAGGACAGTGGCCCCACTCTTCATATGTGGTTCCCGGTGGAGTGACTTGCGATCCGACATATTTGGAGGTTGTTCAAGCCGACTCTTTGATCGATGAGGTGATACGGTTTTTTGAACAAGTCGTTGTCGGGATCGATATGCAAACCTATCTTGGTATCGACACATACAACCAATTAAATACACTTGAAGGTGATTTTGGACGTGTTTTGCATCTACTGCGAAGTAGCGCTTTGGCGACATTGGGACAAAGTCACGATCGTTTCATCGTTTTGGGCGAATCGAGCCTCGCTCCAAGAGGAAAAGCGGTTGCAACGACAGTTTCGAATGTAGATCTTCGTTATGTAGCAGAGAGTGAGCAAAAAGGAAGTAAAGCAAAAGCTGCGCATTACAAGGGGAAATTCTACGAAGTTGGACCTTTGTCTCGTGCTATGTTGGCAAAAAGAGGTTTGATCAAGAGTTTACATAAACGCCATAAAGATAGCATCTTTAGTCGGATATTTGCACGGATCGATGAGATCGCTCTTTTGCTCCAAAGAGCGAAGCAGATTTTGCATCTACTGAGTTTGGATGAACCATCATGTGTGTTAGATATGAAAAAAAAGCCACAAAATTTTAGCGGAAGCGGTGCTGTTGAAGCGGCAAGAGGATCTTTGTTGCATCGTTTGGTCGTTGAGGATTCGAAGATAAAAAATTACGATATCATCACACCGACACAATGGAATCTCTCTTGCAACTCCAAAGAGGAAACAGGGATCGCCATCAAGGCGATGCAAGGGTTAAAAGGTACAGACGAAGCGAAGTTTGTTTTTAGAACTTTCGATGTATGTTCGGTGTGTACGACACAGTGACCTTGTGTCGTTTAGTTACTGTTTGAGGTGTCGGCATCGGTGATATCGATAGTGAAAGTTTGGTTGATATCACCAAAGGCGCTCACGGTTATATTGCTCTCACCCGTTCCAAATACAACTTTTAAAACACCATCTTCAACAACTACTGAGATTGCATTACCATCTACAACCCATTTTATATTCTCGGAGTTGTTTTCATCTATAGGTAATGTTTTATTGTCTTCGTATGTAGCGATTGCACTGAAAGTATATACAGTATCGGTATAACCGCTATGGTTGGTGTCGTTGGTATCGACGATTGTGAGCTGTTTTAGGGGAACGAGTTCAACGGTTGTGGAGTCGGAGAGCCCTTTGTAGTGCGCGCTTATCAAGACAAAAGCGCTGCTGCCGTTGTCGTCACCGTTGGCTTTTGGGATGATTTTTCCATAAGAGATGGAGAGTTTCGTGTAGTCGTCGCTTTCCCATCCGCATGCCTGTGTGACATCTTCGCTGCTGCCGTCGTCGTAGTTGACTTTCGCATGCAGTTCAAGCTTGTTCGTCGTGGCGTAAAGCGAAGCGTTGGTTTCGCTTATTTGGATATCTTCAACCTCTTTGACAAGGGGCGTTTCGGTGGTGTCGCCGCATCCTCCAAGGAGAGCGGCAAAGGTCAGTAAAAGTGATATAGCCGTTTTTTTCATAGTCAAAACCTGTAATTCGCACCAAAATAAAATTGGTTGATGTGGGATTGTAGTCGAAGTTTCTCCGAAACGAGGTCGATACTTTCGTAGGAGGTGTAGCGGTATTCGTAAGCCGCTTCGAGGTCGATATGCTCGCTAAGGGGGAAAAACACGCCGCCGCCGAGATTGTACGAACTGTACGCCACCTTGTTTTCAAGCTCTCTTTCTGTTTTCATCTCCCCGGCACCAAATCCCGCTTGCAGATACGGGTAGAGGAGTTTGGTGAAGTTGAACGATTTTAGGAACATGATGTCCGCGCCGTATCTTGCGCCGTCGTTTTTGGAAAAAAGGTTCGATTTGTTATCGATGTAGTTGAGTACGAACTCTATCGCATACGCTCTGATATCGCCGTAACCGAATTTCAGCGAAGCGTAAGACGGGCTGTTGGAGAAATCTTCGTACCCTTTGTTGGTGATACTTTCGTTTTGCGCTCCTCCTCCAGCACCGACGTAGAACTTCGCATCGTAATCGAAACCGTAAAGGGAGGACAGAAGTAAAAGAAACGGTAGTAGTTTTTTCAAGAAAATCCCTCTTTTTTACACGAAGTATAGCTAAAAACCTTAAACTTTGAAAACTTCGATGGACTCTAAAGAAAATATGATTCATTTCTTTGGTATAATTGCGAAAAAATAAAGTCAAAGGAAAAAAGATGGGAATACCTCAACCCGCTTATTATATATTCAAATGTGAGCAAAGTGCACCTCCGGGGATGCCAAAGCCTTCATGTGTTTCCCAAAACAACCCCGAAAGTCAGCAATTGTTTCAATATTTGGCACAGAAGTTGATGCAAGAGGGTGTCATGGGGACGGTTCAGCCTATTAGAACCGCATGTTTGAACCGCTGCCAGATGGGTCCGGTAATGCTTGTCGAACCGGGACATACGATGTACACGGGTCTTACGAAAGAAAAAATAGACAGAATCGTCGAGGAGCATATCATCGGCGGAAACGTCGTAACCGAGTACCTCATAGACCCGGAATTTTGGGATGAGCCTATCAGCCCGAGCGATATGAAAAAACAGATGGGAATGTAGGAAAAATCTATGCAAATAGAGATGCTATATAGCAAAATCCACCGCGCCACGGTAACCGATGCGAACTTAAACTATGTCGGAAGCATCACCATAGACGAGGAGCTTTTGGAAGCTTCGAAAATGCGCGTGGGGCAAAAAGTGGAGATACTCAACATCAACAACGGCGAGAGATTTTCCACATATATCATTCTCGGTGAGCGGGGAAAACGCGACATCTGCCTAAACGGTGCCGCCGCGCGTAAAGTGCATAAAGGGGACAAAGTGATCATCGTCGCGTATGCGAGCTATGACGAGAAAGAACTTGACTCCTATAAGCCGACGGTTGTGCTTGTAGATGATGAGAACAACATCACCGAAGTGATAGAGAATATCTGATGTTCGATTTTGGCAACCTTGGCGATATGGGAAAAATGCTCTCGCAGATGCAAGAGCAAGCACAGAAGCTTCAAGCAGAACTCGAGTCGAAAACCTTTAGCGTCAAAAGCGGTGGCGGTATGGTCGAAGTGACGCTAAACGGGAAAGGGGAAGTGGTTGACATCTCCTTTGACGATTCTCTGCTCGAAGATAAAGAATCGCTACAAATCCTCCTTATGGGCGCGCTCAACGATGCGTACAAAATGGTGGAGCAAAACCGCCAGCAAAGCGCGCTTGGAGCTCTTGGCGGTATGAATCCCTTTGGAGAGAAGTAGATGAGGTTCGCAGCCGTCGTGTTCTGGCTGCTTGGTATCTCCCTGTTTGCATGCGATCCGTCGTTTGAAAGCTGCGCGAAGAAAGTTCTTGAGGTAGCTGAGGTTACAAATACACGAATCGACCTGCCTCTTGAGGGTTCCAAAGTACTTGTTTATTCTACGACAGAGCTTCGAGGTGCGTCACAGAGCGACCCCTTTTTGCATCTGTACCTTTTTGACTCCAAACATCCTCCAAAATACCCGTTCAAACTCAACAAAAACCTACCCGCTAAAGAGCTTGCAAGCATAAACGAAAAGATAGTTTGCGGAAAGATAGTGCAAAAACAACGTACATTGGAACATCTGGGGAAATTCTCCTCACCCATTACCGCTCCTTCGGTCATACTCAACGGCTGCTGTTTTGTAGTAGCCATAGGGACGCCAAAAGGGGTGATTACGAGGAGATTTTTGCGCCATTTCATGCGCGAAGGGGGTGTGTATGGAGATTTGGGTGTTCGAATCAAACGGTGTGAAAACCGTCTCGTGGTGGAATACCGCAACCCGTTCGTGCGAACTCCGCTGGAAGTGGGAGATCGCATCCTTTCTATCGATGGGAAAAAAGTAAGCGACAAAGCGAGTTTCGAAGAAGCCGTGTTGTTCGCCAAACCCGGAAAAAAGCTCGATTTGCGCGTGGAGCGGTGTGGGAAACGGCTTGAATTGCATCCTTTGGTGTACAAAAGAGCCGGGGGAGGATACTTGAGTGATTCTTTTTTCGAAACGCTCGGGGTGTTTTTAGATGAAAAACTTCGTGTCGTTCGCTCCTCCTATCCACAGATAAAAAAAGGGGATTCTATAGTCGCGCTCAACTCGATTACCGTCAAAACTATCGACGATGTGAAGTACGCTCTTAGCAAAGTGACGACAAAAAAATTTTTGGTTGCGTTAAATAGAGACGGACTTGTGTTTTTTATCAAAATGAAAAGTAAAATTTAATACAATTCGCTATGGAAAAATTTGAACGGTTTTTAGAAGCGAATCTCCCAAGTTCGCCAAGTTTTCATCCCCATTACGAAGAGGCGCTTCGCGTGATGCTTCAAGCAGGAGGCAAACGGTTTCGTCCCGCACTGTTGCTGGGTGTAGTCGAAGCGTACAATCCGTTGCTTGTGGAGAGTGCGTATCATGCGGCATTGGCGGTGGAAGTGCTGCATACCTATTCGCTCATTCATGACGATTTGCCGGCGATGGACAACTCGCCGCTTCGCCGCGGCAAACCGACATTGCATGTACTGTACGACGAGGTGACGGCGATTTTAGTCGGCGATGCGCTCAACACCTATGCGTTTGAGATCCTCTCTCAAGCTCCTTTTGGTGCAAAGACAAAAGTGGAGCTTGTACGCCTTTTAGCAACCAATGGTGGAGTCAATGGGATGGTGCTTGGTCAAGCGATCGATTGCCATTTTGAAAACACTCCTCTACAGATAGAGCAGATCCGGATCTTACATACCAACAAAACCGCAAAACTCATAGCCGCTTCTCTTGCGATGGGAGCGGAGATCGTTGGCAAAAAAGGGTTGAAAGAGGAGCTTTATAGCTTTGGGATCGATCTTGGGGTGTTGTTTCAGATTCAAGACGATCTACTCGATGTCACCCAAAGTAGCGAAGAGGCTGGAAAGCTCACCAACAACGATGGAGAGAAAAACAGTTTCGTTACCATCTTAGGGTATGACAAAGCGTACGAAGAAGCGGAAGTTCTAGCAAAAAAACTCACTAAACAGATGGAGGAGGTTGCACCAAATCTACAACAAAAACTCAATCCACTACTACACAAATATATCAATCGACATAAAGGATAAAGATGGAAAACAATATACGAAAAAAAATGGCAGATACGATCCGTTTTTTGGCAGCGGACATGGTTCAAAAGGCAAACAGTGGGCATCCCGGAGCACCGATGGGACTTGCGGATATCGCCGTGGTTTTGAGTGAGCATCTGCGCCACAACCCAAAAAACCCTAAATGGCTCAACCGAGACAGACTTGTTTTCTCCGGCGGTCATGCGACGGGGCTTATCTATTCGCTTTACTACCTTTGGGGGTATGGACTTGAGATAGAGGATCTAAAAAACTTCCGACAGTTAGACTCTAAAACCCCAGGACATCCGGAGTATGGTCATACAGCAGGGGTGGAGATAACCACAGGACCGCTTGGACAAGGGGTGGCAAACGCAGTCGGTTTTGCGATGGCGAGTAAATTCGTAGGGGAGCAAGTAAACAGCGAAACGGCGAAAGTGATCGACCATAACGTGTACTGCCTATGTGGTGATGGCGACTTGGAAGAGGGGATAAGCTACGAAGCGTGTTCGATAGCGGGACACTACAACCTTGACAACCTCATTATGATTTACGACTCCAACCGCATTACCATCGAAGGAAGCACCGAGCTTTCTATCAGCGAAAACATCCAAGAGCGTTTCGAAGCGCAAGGGTGGAACGTACTTGAGTGCGACGGGCATGACTACGAAGATATCGACAAAGCGATAAACGCAGCCAAAGAAGCGACAAAACCGACTCTAATCATCGCTCATACCATCATCGCCAAGGGTGCTGGAGAGCTTGAGGGAAGCCACCACTCCCACGGTGCGCCTTTAGGGGAAGATGTTATCAAAGCGGCGAAGAAAGCCGCAGGGTTCGATCCTGAAAAAACGTTCTTCGTCGATGAAGATGTTTTGGCGCGTTTTCGTTGTGCGGTGGAAAAAGGGGAGTTGTACGAAAAAGAGTGGATACACTCGCTAAACACCCTTCCGCTCAAAGAGCAAAACGACGCACTCGAAGCGCTTATGAATCCCGATTTTAGCAAAATTGAGTGGCCAAGTTTCGACAAAGCCGAAGCGACAAGAAGCACGAACGGAAAGGTGATGAACGCCATCGCCAAAGCGATTCCAAGCTTCATCGGAGGTAGTGCCGATCTTAGTCCATCGAACAAAACGGAGCTAAAGAACATGGGAGTGTTCCCAAAAGGGAGAAATATCTACTTCGGTATTCGTGAACACGCGATGGCAGCTATCACCAACGCGATGGCGCTTTATGGTGGGCTTTTGCCTTTTAGTGCGACGTTCTTCGTCTTTAGCGACTACCTAAAACCAGCAGCTAGAATAGCAGCACTTAGTGGCATACAGCACTTTTTCATCTGGACACACGATAGCATCGGTGTAGGGGAAGATGGGCCGACCCATCAGCCTATCGAGCATCTAAGTCAGTTCAGAGCGCTTCCGAATTTCTACGTTTGGAGACCAGCTGATGGTGCAGAAAATGTAGTAGCATGGCAAGTGGCACTGAGTATGAACTCCTCTCCAAGCGCGTTTGTCTGTTCGCGCCAAAACCTCTCGGTTCTTCCGGGGTGTGTCGAAGGTGAAGTGAGAAAAGGGGGGTATCTCGTAGCTAAAGAGTCCGATGCCGTATTGACTTTGATGGCAAGCGGTAGCGAAGTGCAGCTCGCACTCGATGTGCAAGCGGCTCTTAAAGAAAAAGGTGTGCTTGCAAATGTCGCATCGATTCCGTGTTTCGATTTGTTCATAGAACAAGATAAAAGCTACATCGACTCCATCATCGAGCCGAGTACGAAAAAAGTCGCCATCGAAGCCGCACGGGGGATGGAGTGGTATCGATTGGCGGACGAAGTGGTCGCAATGGAGAGCTTTGGAGCGAGTGCGCCTGCTGGAGAGCTTTTTGAAAAATTCGGATTCGACGTAGCGCATATTTTGGATATAATTAGATAAAACTTTCCCTTTGTGGGAGATGAACAGGTACGTTTTGGAAGCACAAGACAAGAAATTTTTCTCATACAAATATGTTCTCGAATCCGCTACCGATATCCCTTCGGTAGTGGAAAAGATAGAAAAAAGCGACCATAAACGGTGTGTCGCGCAGATAACCTCTTTCATGCACAACACCGTTTTGGTCCATAATCTCAAAAAAGAGCTCGAGCGCCTTGGAGTCGATATCACTCTTTTGACCCATGAGGACAAAAAAAGAACTCTTTTGACTCTTTTTTGTAGCGACGAAGCGTTTGAAAACACCAAAGAGTTCACCGCGGCGGTGCTTTTGGAAACCTACCAGACGAACTGTGAGCTTGCCAAGCGTGTCATGCATACGAAAAAGGCGTTGTTTCAAAAATACTTCACCGACAATCTCACCAATTTGCCAAACGTGTACCAGCTACGAAAAGAGCTTGAAAACGAAGAGAAAAAAAGAATTGTCAGCATCGTCGTGGACGATTTCGAGACGATAAACAGTTTTTACGGCTACCTTGTAGGGGATTTCGTGCTTGAGCAAGTGGCGCTGTTTTTGGATGAACAGATAGATACGACCGTTTATCGGATTTCAGGAAGCGAATTTGCGATAATAGTGGAGCATTTGGATTTTTACGCTCTAAAAGAGTTTTTGCAAGAACTTTATGAAAAAATCAACGGTTTTACCGTTTTGTACCAAAACACCAAAATCACCATAACCTTCACGCTTGCTTCCTCGGCGAGCAACTCCATGAAAAACAACCTTTCCAAAGTTGCGATGGCGCTGCACTACGCGAAGAAAAACCGCCTTCCGTTTTGGATTTACGAAGACAGTATGCGGCTTGAGAACAGGTACGAACAGAACCTTTTGTACGCGACGAAAGTGAGAAAAGCGGTAGAGGATGGGAAAATCGTTCCTTATTTCCAAGCGATTTTGGAGAACAAAACGGATAAAATCGTCAAGTACGAAGTTTTCGCACGCCTTTTGGATGAGAACGACAACGTCATCCCCGCAGAGCTTTTCTTGCCTGTTGCGAAAAACATCAAAGTTTACAGTTTGGTGACCCGTACCATCATAGACAAAGCGTTCGAGCTTTTTGCGAACAAAGAGGTCGAATTCAGTATAAACCTCTCCATAGACGATGTCATGGACGGCGATATCTATCGCCATATCATCCAAAAGCTCAAAGCCTACTCGAAGCTCGCTCATCTTGTAACGTTCGAACTTTTGGAGTCGGAAGCGGTGGAGGATTTCGGCAAAGTCAAAGAGTTCATAAAAGAGATAAAACGTTACGGTGCCAAAGTCGCCATAGACGATTTTGGAAGCGGATATTCGAACTTCTCCTACTTGATTTCGATGGATGCCGATATGCTCAAAATCGATGGTTCGCTCATCAAAGATATCGACACTAACAACGAAAGTTATTTCGTCGTCGAAACGAT
Source organism: Helicobacteraceae bacterium (assembly GCA_027038835.1). Lineage (GTDB taxonomy): Bacteria > Campylobacterota > Campylobacteria > Campylobacterales > Sulfurimonadaceae > S012-15. The sequence goes on from JALWGC010000003.1 coordinate 104,242, forward strand.
AGTGCGTTTTGCGAAAAAACTCGGTATCGAAGTGGTTGCCGAGCAAGTTCACTCCAGTACGGTGCATGCAAAAGTCAAAGAGCTTGGTATAGAATACTCCCAAGGGTTCTACATCGATAAGCCCGATATCGAATCGAATACGAACTTCCTGCAAATTTAGCAATATACACAAACAAAAATAAACATTTAGATACAACCGTAATTTAAGCTGATGTTTACATAGTTGGCAGTAGAATATAAGTAACGAGCGACTATATTTGGCAGGTAACGGTATGAAAACGGTTCGATACATTTATAAAGAGGGAAAGTGGAATGAGCCATTCGATGGCTCTATGGATTCGGAGAATACCCTTGTTTTGGTTTTCTCCTCTTTGGAGGAGGAAGAGGTACGAAACGAAGTCGAAAAACTGGCACAAAGCTTTCCTACCTCCGTTATGCTTGGGAACTCCACAAGTGGAGAGATACTCGATGAATGCGAGTACGACGACACGATAGTCGTCGCCGTTACGAAATTCGAATCGACAAAACTCAAACAGCGTACCTGTAAAAAGATAGACACCAAAACCTCCTACACTGACGGGGTCGATATCGCCAACGAGCTTTTGGATGAAGGGTTACGGGGTATTTTGGTTTTTGCCGACGGTTTGAGAACGAACGGTTCGAAATTGACCGAAGGGATGGCGTCGGTTTTGCCAAGAGAGGTGGTTGTCGGCGGAGGGCTCGCCGGCGATAAAGCGAAATTCGAAAAAACGTGGATAGTCGAAAACGGCATTGTCAAAGAGGGGATTGTGTGTGCGGTTGGGTTCTATGGACGAAACGTTCATTTTCAAGCCGCTTCGAAAGGGGGATGGGACTCGCTTGGGCTCAAGCGTCTCGTTACCAAAAGCCATGAGAACGTTTTGTACGAACTTGACGGAAAGCCTGCGTTGGATATCTACAAACGCTATTTGGGTGAGAAATCGGACGAACTACCTGCGAGCGGGCTTTTGTTTCCATTGGAAATCGAACAGGAAGATACCGACGAAAAGGTGGTTCGAACCGTTTTGGCGGTGAATGAAGAGGAAAAGTCGATCACCTTCGCAGGGGATATACCGCAAAACAGATACGTTACGTTTATGAAAGCGAATTTCAACCGCCTTATCGGAGGTGCGGAAGAATCGGCACAGAAGATACGTTTTGAAAACTACGACGACCAAGAGGTGTTGTGTGTCGCTATTAGCTGTGTCGGGCGGAAACTGGTGCTAAAAAGCAGAATTTACGAAGAGATAGAAGTGGTCAAAGAGGCTTTGCCTCCAAAAACCCATATAATAGGGTTTTATTCGTACGGGGAGATATCGCCGCTATCTACGGGTGTATGCTCGCTCCACAACCAAACGATGACATTGACGGTGATTTGGGAAGACGATGCATAAGCTTTTGCAAAGACAACTGAAAAAACTCGGCTTTGAAAACGGTGAACTTCCAAAAGGGAGGTTGGAGGAGTTCATAGAGCTTGTCGATACCGCTTACAAAGAAGCGGATGAGGAGCGGGAGTTTTTGGAGCATACACTCCAGACCAACTCGCAAGAGATGGCGGAGCTGTACGAAGAGTTGAAGCTCAAATCCCAAAGTGAACTCGCCAAGAGTGAACAAAGGTACAAAGAGCTCGCGACGAAAGATATGCTAACAGGCGTGCTCAACCGGTTTGCTTTTGAAAACGAACTCAAGTATATCATCTCCTCTTCCAAAAGAGCCAAAACGAAGTTCGCATTACTTTTTTTGGATTTGGACCATTTCAAAGAGGTCAACGACACGTGCGGTCATACCGTTGGGGATAAACTGTTGCAAGAGGTGGCTAAGCGGGTACGCTCACAGATACGTATAGAAGATGTTTTCGCAAGGCTTGGCGGGGATGAGTTCATTTTGATATTGACCAATATCGATACCAACAAACTGCACAATCTTGTAGATAAAATAGCCGCGATTTTCCAAGAACCTTGGAAAATAGAAGGGATGGAACTCAAAGTTACCGCCAGTATAGGGGTGGTGGTTTTTCCTGACGATGCCGATAACGAAACAGACTTGCTCCGCTATGCGGACAAAGCGATGTACGAGTCGAAATCGCAAGGGCGCAACCGTGTCAGTAGTTTTAGTGTTTTAAAAGAAATAGCGTGAATTTTTAGTTTTATCGATTTTTTAAAAAAAATTGGCTATAATACGCCCTCAAAATCATCCGCCCCCATACGGATGTAAAAAATATATCGCTTTTCGCACGTAAACGAGAAGCATAGAAGGTAAAACAGATGAAAAAAGATATTCACCCGACTTTGCATGAATGCACGGTAACTTGTGCTTGTGGAAACAGCTTTGTAACTAAAAGCGTAAAAGAGAGCCTTAGAATCGACATCTGTAACGAATGTCACCCATTCTTTACAGGAAGTGAAAGAATGGTCGATACTGCAGGAAGAATCGACAAGTTCAAAAAACGTTACAACATCCAAGACTAAATCGACGTCTTGCTTCGCTTTGTTCCAACCCCTATCGGGAACATTGCGGATATCACCTTCCGCACACTCGAGGTACTCCAAGAGGCGGAAGTGTTTCTTTGTGAAGATACCCGCGTAACAAAACAACTCCTTTTCATTCTTCAAGAACGATACGACCTGAATCTAAAATCGGATATAGAGTTCATCTCTTTACATTCCCATAATGAAGAGCGTTTTTTGCAAAACGTCGATGTCGAAATGTTTACGAAAAACGTCGTGTACCTTAGCGATGCCGGTATGCCCGCAGTAAGCGACCCGGGCGCGAAACTTGTCGCATTCGCTCAAGAAAACGGTATCGCTTACGATGTACTTCCCGGAAGCAACGCGGTTTTGTGCGCCTTTGCGGCAAGCGGTTTCGAAGCGACGCAATTTTCGTTTTTCGGATTTTTGCCTCATAAAGGCAAAGAGCGGGAGAGCAAACTCCAAGAAGTGTTGCAAAGCCCCTATGTGAGCGTTCTTTACGAGTCCCCACACCGTTTGGAAAAACTTTTGGGCGAGATAGCGAAAAAAGACCCAAACAGGACGGTTTTTTTAGCTAAAGAGCTAACAAAGAAGTACCAAAATTACTTCAAAGGGTATGCCGCGGAATTGCTGGAACAAGTAAGAGGAAAAGTCAAAGGGGAGTGGGTTGTCGTCATCGAGCCCGCAGCTACTTTGAGCGTTGTCGGTAGCATAGGGGTAGAAGAGATTTTAGAGCTTGATATTCCGAAAAAGCAAAAAGCGAAACTTCTTGCGAAAATCACACAAAAAAGCGTAAAAGAATGGTATAACGAACTTTTATAGCCGCTTTACCCTCCGTTTAAAAACTTTTCGATAAAATACACCGATGTTACTATATGCCAAACAACCGATTTACTATTTGATAGAGCACCATCCGCACAAAATCAAAACGCTCTATCTCGCCAAAGAGATAGAGAAAAAAGAGTACGCACGCTTGATGCGACTTGGTTTTGAGATAAAACGTATCCCTAACGAGGCGGCTGTGAAAATGGCCAAGGGAGCGCAGCATCAAGGGTTTTTGGCCGATGTCGAAGATGTGCGACTGCATGATTATAGGGAGTTTTTGAAAAAAGACTTCGTTGTCGTGCTTGCCGGTGTTACCGACGTGGGAAATATCGGTTCGCTCGTTCGAAGCGGTTTCGCACTCGGAGTCGATGCGATGGTGGCGTGCTCGGTGTCGAGTTTGCCGCTGGAGGCGATAGCGCGAGTGAGTACGGGCGCGCTGTTTGACATGCCTTTTGGTTTGCATAAAAATATCTACGACGTTCTAAACGACCTTAAAACATCCGGATTTACCCTGTTTGGGGCGGAGATGGGCGGAGAAGATATTCGAAAGATTTCGCCTGCGAAGAAAAAAGCGCTTGTACTCGGTAGCGAGGGTGCAGGACTTTCGAAAAAAGTTACAAGCAGGCTCGATAAAACGGTTTCGATACAAATGCAACACGATTTCGACTCGCTCAACGTAGCGGTTGCCGGAGCGATTTTGATAGATAGGATGAGAGATGAGTGAAGAAGCGGACAAAGAGATAAGCCAAGATTTGGAAAAGTTGCGCTCCATCGGTGCGCAGAAGATTCATCAAAGAACCCATATAGCGCTTAAGAATGTGCAAGCGATTTTACACTTGAGTTTCGAAGATATCCAAAAAGTGCAACTGATGGGGTTCGTTTCGATTTTGGAGCGGGAATACGGTGTAAATTTGGATGAGGTGCGTCAAAGTGCCTTGGCGTATTATAAAGAACAAGAGGAAAAAGCATCCTCCCAAGAGGAACCGGAATACAAAAAAGAGCTACTAACAAGCGGTACGAAAGGGAAAAAACCGTTACTTGCTCTTGTTGGGGTTTTGGTGCTGCTTGTGCTTGCATTTGCGTTGTTCTTTTTTCTCAAAGACTCTTCCTCCGACGATGCTAACGCACAAAAGGGGCAAATCTCAACTCAATCTACAGTTGAACAAAACTTGAAACCTGATGAAGAATCGTCAGAAAACTCCGAAGCTATCCAAAAGGGGAGCATTGCTCAAGAGGAGAATGCTACACTCAAGGGCGCGGACGATGAAAATTTGAGTAAGAACGACGAAAATCTTTCCGTCAATCTCGATGAAACGGCTGTAACACCGACGCTTCGCATCATCCCTAAAACGAAAGTTTGGGTGGGCTATATCGACCTTGCAAACGGAAAGAAAAAACAAACTGTTACGAAAAACGAACTCGACCTAAACGGTAGCAAGGATTATTTATTGACTTTTGGGCATGGGTTTATCGATATCGATACATCCGGAAAACTTCACAGTTTCGAAAAGTCCAAAGGGTTGAAATTTTTGTACAAAGACGGCAATCTTGAAGAGATAGACGCGCAGGAGTTCAAACGCTACAACAAAGGAAAACTATGGTAAAAGCGGCTTTGCTGGCTGCACTGCTTTGGGTGTTCGCGCTGGGAGCTTCGAACGAAGAGGAGATGGTGCTTGAGAAAGTGCATTCGATTTTGGAGGAGAACAACTACAAAAGAAACGAAGCGTTTATAAAGATCATTTTTTCTCCGTATGAAGATTTCGTTACACAAGAGAGAGTCGATTCGCTCAAAGTGGTCGAGACGTTGAAAAAAAACGGCTTGCTCGATCTTTTCTTCGATAAACCGACACGTATCGTTTTGGAGTTCAAAACCAACGGCACACCGCTGTTTTTCGTAAAAATCGTCGGAGATACTCTGCGTAAAATCGGCTATTACCGCTACGTTACCGATTCGTCGCTGTACGATAACAGCGAATTTGTATGGAGGGTTGCCGTCGTTTCGGAATACGCCGTCGATCCGACGATTTTGCAAACCGAGCTGGAAAAAAACGGTTGTAGTATCGTCGATATCTCCAGAAGTTCCAAAAAAGAGTGGAGTTACGTTGTCGATATGCAAAACGCTCATCTCGATGTCGAAGCGCTTCAAAGCGGTTTCGAAAAAGAGCTTAAACGCTCTTTGTATCCGTATTGGTTCGATGTTTCGAGTATTCGAAAACTGCGGATTGTAAGCAAAGGGAGAAACAGATGGTATCCCGATATTTCGTTCTACGATCGAAAGCTCCATCTAGTCAAAGTGATTCAGCGAAATAGGCGGATGTTCGATGTGAGTGTAGTTATACCCAAAAATGCGACATATATCAAGATTTCCGATATCTACACGATGAAAAACATAAAAGATAAAATGGTGCTTCGACCAAGTGGGTATAGATAGAGGCTTAAAGCCCATCGTAAATCTTTTTACGCTAAAATTGCGCAATTTCAATGAGGATAGTGGGATATGTTTGACGAGATAGTTTTTGACAGAATGGAGAGGCTTCCGAAGTACGTTTTTGCCGAAATAAACGACATCAAGATGCAGCGCCGAAGAGAAGGGCGTGATGTTATCGATTTTTCGATGGGAAATCCCGATGGTGACACCCCCGAGCATATTAGAGCCAAACTCGTCGAGTCCGCTCAAAAAACGAAAACGCACGGTTACTCGAGCTCCAAAGGGATACCGAAACTTCGCCAAGCGATAGCCGATTGGTACAAAAGACGCTATGGGGTGGAGCTCGACCCTGAGAGTGAATGTGTCGCGACGATGGGAAGTAAAGAAGGGTACAGCCATCTGGCGTATGCCATCACCAACCCGGGCGATGTAGCGGTCGTACCCGACCCGACATATCCTATCCACTCCTATGCGTTCATTTTAGCCGGTGGCAACGTCGTGAAATTCGGTTTGGAGTACGATGACGAATACAAACTCGATGAAGACAAATTTTTCGAAAGTCTGGAGCGTGTATTCAAAGAAAACTCCCCTCGCCCAAAATACGTTCTTGTCAACTTCCCCCACAATCCTACGACGGTAACGGTCGAGCCGGAATTTTATGTCAGACTCGTGGAGATGGCGAAGCGGGAGCGTTTTTACATCATCTCCGACATCGCATACGGCGATATCACGTTCGAGGGGTACAAAACCCCTTCCATTATGAGTGTCGAGGGAGCGAAAGATGTCGCCGTGGAGAGTTTCACCCTTTCGAAAAGCTACAACATGGCAGGGTGGCGTGTCGGCTTTTTTGTCGGAAACAAAAAGCTTATCGGCGCATTGCAGAAGATAAAATCTTGGCTTGATTACGGAATGTTCACCCCGATTCAAGTTGCCGCTACCGTAGCGCTTAATGGCGATCAAACTTGCGTACATGAAATAACGCAGAAGTATTACCATAGAGAACAAGTACTTATCGAAGCGTTTGGCAGAGCCGGCTGGGAGATAAAGAAAAACAGAGCGACGATGTTCGTTTGGGCGAAGATTCCAAAATGTGTCGAGCATCTTGGAAGTTTGGAGTTTTCCAAGCGCTTACTCATAGAAGCGGATGTCGCGGTGGCTCCGGGGATCGGTTTTGGAGAGTACGGCGAGGGGTATGTGCGAATAGCGTTGATAGAAAACGACAAGCGTATTCGCCAAGCGGCGAAAAACATCAAGCGGTTTTTAAAACAATTCGATTGCGAGAACAACAATGGTTAAAGTAGGAATTATCGGTGTAGGAACGGTTGGAGAGAGTGTCGCCAACATCTTGAAAGAGAACCAAGATGTCATCTCCGCGCGCGCGGGAGCGATGATCGAGGTGAAAAAAGGGGTCGTAAGAAGCCTCGATAAAAAACGAAATGTCGAAATAGCGCTCACGACTGACGTGAACGAAGTGCTTGAAGATGAAGAGATAGATATCGTCGTCGAGCTCATGGGGGGTGTCGAAGAGGCGTACGAAGTGGTCAAAAAAGCGCTAAAAAACGGTAAAGCGGTCGTAACGGCGAACAAGGCGCTTTTGGCGTACCATCGCTACGAGCTTGCCGAGCTCGCCAAAGATATAGCGTTCGAGTACGAAGCGAGCGTGGCAGGAGGGATTCCAATCATCAACGCACTTCGCGAAGGGCTTTCGGCAAACCACATCGAATCTATCATGGGGATTATGAACGGGACGTGTAACTACATGCTAACGAAGATGCGCGACGAGGGTGCCGCGTATGACGAGATACTCAAAGAAGCGCAAGAGCTTGGTTACGCCGAAGCGGATCCGACGTTCGATGTGGGTGGATTCGATGCCGCGCACAAGCTGCTCATCCTCGCTTCTATCGCTTACGGTATAGATGCCAAGCCGGAGGATATCCTCATAGAGGGGATCGAGAATATCACTCAAGAGGATATCGCATTTGCCAAAGAGTTCGGATACGAAATCAAACTGCTGGGAATAGCGAAAAAAGAGCGTAGCGAAGTGGAACTTCGTGTTCATGCCGCACTTATCAAAAAAGAGGAGATGATAGCCAAGATAGACGGCGTCATGAACGGTATAAGCGTCGTTGGCGACAAAGTGGGCGAGACGCTTTATTACGGTCCGGGTGCCGGCGGTGATGCGACTGCGAGTGCCGTCATAGCCAATATCGTCGATATAGCAAGAAGCGGAAAAAGCGCTCCTATGTTAGGGTTCGATCGTCCAATGGAAGGGAAGTTGACACTCAAAGAGAGTGCCGATGTCCATTCCAAATACTATTTGCGTATCAATGTCAATGACAAAACGGGGGTTTTGGCAAAACTCACAAAACTGTTCGAGCATTACAGCATCTCCATAGAAACCATGCTGCAACGCCCGACACAAAACGAAAGCGCGAACCTCCTTATCTCCACCCACTTGGCAAAAGAGAGCGATATTCAGGAGCTGATGGATAAAATAGCCTCGCTCGAATTCGTCAACTCCAAACCGGTGATGATCCGCATCGTATCGTAAACAATCTGCAAAATTCTATGCACAATATTTTTTTGTTGTGCATAGTATATAAAAAATTCACTTCACGGATGAATTTCATTTTTCATTTTTTCTGTTACTTTTTGCAACATAGATTTGAAAAATAGAAAATATTTGATTCTACTCTGTTATGTTAAAATATGATAATGTATAATAAGCAAGAGTATTTTTTTAAAGGAATGATATGAATATGGTGAAAATCTTTTTTAGTATGGTATTTTTCGGTGTTGGGCTTTACTCTTACGACGTTTTTTATGGTGCTTTGGAGCAAAACGCTACGGATGTGACATATACAAAAAGAGGAAGTTATACTGGAGTATATACTTCATCCGATTTGGTTAACAAAATATTAACAGGAGATAGTGCCAACACAACTACCTATCACTATGTTTACGACAACAACGGCCTTATTGAAAAGATCGTTCAATATGATGGTGATAGCAATACAACGAGTGATTTTGCAACTTTCAAAAAAGATGAGAATGGGAAATACGAATCGATAAACGGCTTGATGGTCGAATATTACAATAAATTTTACTGCGATATAAATTTTGTCTATAACGACAGCGGTGCATTGTCTGAAGAGATTGTCGAATATAAAAGTGTAGATGACAACACGACAAAAAAAATAATAGTTTTAAAACATGAAGGTGATGATATTACGGCTATGATCGATAAACAAGATATGGGCTATCCAAATATGTTTGTCCATGAATATAAGTTTCATAAAAATATATCTTGTAAGACGGAGCCTTGTTTGTTGGAGCTTTTCGCTAAAGAAAAGATTAACAATGCTCTTGGTTTGTTGGCTGGATTGAAGGCTAGAACCCAGTCGGTGAATTTTCTTTATCAATTGAAAAGCTCTACAGGTACTCCGGAGCAATGGGATTATGAAAGAATCAATTCCGGAAGCGACGATAATACGACTTGGAATCTAAAATATACTTTTCAAAACGATTCGTTAAGTGATGTCAAAATTTATAAAAACGATTCCAATTCTTACGTACAGGAAAATAAAGTAATATATGATGAGAACGGTAGCTTTTCTAAATATGCTTTCTATGATGAAAACGGTACGCTTACTGAAGTGCGATATAAGCTTGACCATGCATATGAAAGTGGAAAGAAGACATCTACTTCTTTGGAGATAGATGGAGATGCTTTTTTTACAGCTACTTATAAAGATGGAAGAGTCGATGGATACGAGATAAGTGATTTGATTAAAAATGCAAATGATTCGCAGTTGAGTAATTATGCCGATAAGCTTGTTTCTTTTTATAGGTTTATCGCTTCGAATAATATCCAAGGGATCGATGAGCTTAAAAAATTCCTCTCTCTTTCACCCGATTTTTTAGCTTATTTGAAAGAGAATAGTATCGACATTGGAAAAGAGGGTATAGCCGTACATAGTTTTATTGATTATTATGTTTCCAAAGAAGAACAAATAGTTTATAGTTTTTATGATGGAATGAAAGTTTATGTTGAGCATATGCCTTCTGGTGCTTTTAGGGTTATGGCATCTCATTGTGCATACAACTTTTTTCAAAACGATCCGATTTTGAAAACGTGTTTGGGTGATAAAACGCAATATAGCGTTGAACAAACTAAAAACGATAAAGTCTCTTTTATAAAGTCACTGCATTATGATGAAAATGAAACTTTGGATCATGTGACTACAAGTTTGTTTAGTTACAACGCAAATGGATTGCTTCAAGATTCGTTGGTTGATTCTATTGAAACTTACCATACATACAATTCGAATGGAAAGATCGTCAAACAAACAAACTCACAATTGGTTACAATCTACAAGTATAACGATTCAGGGAAAAAAGAGTACGAAAAAATAGTCGATTTCATAAACGGTACAATTCAAGAAGTGTATCTTACATACGATGATAATGGACGAATTGAAAAAGAGGATACGAATGTGTCGTTTACACCTACTTACTCAGGTGGTGATGTTGCGCACAGTGAAAAGCGTACTTACTCCTATGAGTCGAATGGTGTGATACATATCGATGTCGATGCCGATTTCAATGGAACTGCCAAGTCTTGGAAAGAGTTGATAATGGACCTTCATTTAGAAGACGGTAGAACCGCAAAAACGAAAATCAAGTTGACTGATAGTGGTATTATTGATCAAATGTATGCTTTGGATGGGAAAATCTACGATGCTTCTAACAGATTGAGCGCTTCAGGTACTGTAGTATTCGATATTCCGGCTAATTGCCGTGATGATGACTATGATATCAATTGTACTGTTGAAGAAGCGGGTATCAAAGATAGAAACAATACAATAGTTGTATTGAGCTCTTTTGGATATGTCGGTGATACCGACTTGTTAAGTTGGGAAGAAAGTATATTTTTAAACACGAGGTATAGAACGGAGTATATTTACGACGATAACAACGAAAAAGTACTCAAAAGGGTACATAGAATTATAGATGGAGACAATAATACAGACAAGCTAAGTGCGATAGACTATTATTATTACAATAAGGTGAATCTGCCAAAAGATTATAATGGAAATAAAATTGTAATCGATACTGACGGAGCAATTTCATTTTTGCGTGACGGCGAATATGTGAAAGTCGATATAGACGAATATGTTGCAAAGAAAACTACGGAAAATAACGATAATACTGCCGATACCAATACTTCAGAAGACGACAATGCAACCGATGCAAACGGGAACGGCAATGAAGAAAATAACGATACAGGAGTGACCGATACGCAAGCCGGAGAAGACAACAATGCAACCGATGCAAACGGGAACGGCAATGAAGAAAATAACGATACAGGAGTGACCGATACGCAAGCCGGAGAAGACAACAATGCAACCGATGCAAACGGGAACGGCAATGAAGAAAATAACGATACAGGAGTGACCGATACGCAAGCCGGAGAAGACAACAATGCAACCGATGCAAACGGGAACGGCGATGGAACAACTGATTTGGAAGATAACAATGAAACGGTTATCGAGATTGAAACTACCGATAATACCGATGCGAATACATCGAATCAACCAACTGTTTATGATAAGGATATCGACGGAGTGAAAATTCATTCCGAAATAACCGATGAAAAACATTTAGTTTATTCGATTACGGATGATACTAACGCTTCTACAAATGTAGAAATATCGATTCCCGGGGCGAAATTGCAAATTTCCAACGATTATAAAGCTACAATAACCTTGCCGATGATAACTGCATCTAGTATTGTCATAGATAAACAAGGGAATGTAAGTGTAAAAATTCAAGGTGTTGTATTGCCTAAAGAGAAATTACCAAAAGGTACGAAAGTGCAAGTTGGAGAATCAACAATAAAATTGACTATACCAATGCCGGAAAGATTGGTATTTTAGGAGATGAAAATGAGATATTCAAAAAGTTTTTTGTTGCTAACCACGTTTATGTTCGCGGCGTGTGGCGGTGGAGGCGGCGGTGGCAGTACACAGGATAATATCAAACATACAACTATTCAAATGACACCTCAAAAATCATATCCTTTAGTAAAAGGTGATGTGATCGTTAGAGATCAAGAAGGGAGCGAAGTTGTTTTGGATACGAACGTAAAAACTAAACGTACCGTCGCTACACTAAAAAAAGGAAGTGCACACATTGAAAGGGTCGTTGCAAAATAATTGTGTATAATTCACTTATTACTTATTTTGTGACAAAGAAGAAGTATGAATGAATTTACAAACAGTTTGGTGATGCTTTCCCACGCGGTTTTTGGGGTGTTTGCCAATTTAGCGTTGGTTTGGCTTTATGCCGAAGCTCTCAACGCTTCGAAAAACAACCTCAAAAGAGTGAAACTCGCGACTTATCATGTGGTCGTCTGGATTACATTGACATTTGTAGTCGGGGGTTTTTGGTACATCGGTTATTATGGCTACGACAAAGGGATATTGCTAAAAAGCGGTTTGGCGAATATCCATAAATTCTTCACAGAAACCAAAGAGCATATTTTCTTCATAGTGCTGATTTTGAGCTATTATCTCCCTTTTATCACTTTGCGCCACGATTTAAGCCAAAACGAACAAGCCAAAAAGGCGGCTTTGGTTCTTACCATGGTTGTCGGATTGCTCGTTTTTTATGTCGAGGGTGCGGGAGCTATCATCGCTCAAGGTGTAAAAGCGGCACTTATGTTGGGGGTTAGGTGATGAAGGGACTCGATAAAACGACACTTGCTTTTGGGCTATCTGCAGCGGTTGTGATGTTGCTTAACTCTTTGATGGTGATACTCAAAGAAAGCTACCACCCGTTTTTTGAGTTTTTGACCTCCCTTAGCGGAAACCATTGGGCGAGCCAAGGGGTGATAGATGTGGTTTTGTTTTTCGTTTTGGGTGTCGTTTTTTCGAAATGGCATCTCAAAGCGGGTCTGGGCGTCGTGGTTGGAAGTGCGGTAGTTTCGTTTTGTTTGATAATCGGATATTTTGCACCGTTTTTTTGAACTACTTCGTAAAGTAAAAAGAGTTATAAGCCAAAAGACTATACCATATCGTTACTTCTATTAAGGCGGTCGGATGAAAAATATAGAAACGATAGATAGCGTATGTACCTACTGTGGTGTTGGGTGCGACATCGCCGCAAGCGTCGATGTGGACAAAAACGAAATCGTCAAGATATTCGCTCACAAAGATGGAGTCGTGAGTGAGGGGAACTTGTGTATAAAAGGGAAATACGGGTACGATTTCGTGACCTCCCCAAATCGTCTTCGAGCTCCGCGCATCAAAAAAAGCTTTTTGAAAAAAAATCCTTCCATTTTCGATGCTATCAAAAACGCTCTTACAGAGTACGACGCAGAGTGGTTCGAGTGCGACTTGGAGAGTGCTACGAGTGCGGCCGCAATGAAACTTCAAGAGATTCAGACCAAATACGGTAAAAAGTCTATCTGTTCCATCGGAGGTGCGAGAACTTCATGTGAGAGCGCGTATTTGTGGCAAAAATTCACCCGCCATACTTTGCAAAGCCCTCATGTGGACAACTGCGCGAGGGTGTGCCACTCACCCAGCCTCAAAGGGATGCGCGCAACCATCGGCGAGGGTGCGGCGACCAACCCTTACAACGATATATACGAATGTGAGTTTATGATAGTTATCGGCTCCAATACCACCGAAGCGCACCCTATCATCGCCAACCGTATCGTCCATCAAGCGCAAAAACACGACAATCTCGCGGTTTTCGATGTACGGGAAATCAAACTCCACCGTTTTGCGAAGTACAAAGCTATTATTCCCCATGAAGCCAATTTGCTGGTTTTGAATATGCTTGCATATGTCATCATCACCGAAGAGCTCTACGATGAGAGTTTCATCGCCGATAGAACGGTAGGTTTTAGCGAATTCAAAGAGAAAATTCTAAACGACCCGTATGCCAACCCCGACTATTTCGCCGATGTGGAAGGGTATGAATACCTGCCGAAAATGATACGCAAAATCGCGCGTGAGTACGCTTTGAAAAAATCGATGATTTTTTGGGGGCTTGGGATTACCGAGCATATCGACGGTAGTTATGCGGTGATGGCTATAACCCATTTGGCGCTGATGACCGGGAACATCGGCAAAGAGGGAGCGGGGCTGATGCCGCTTCGTGGACAGAATAACGTTCAAGGTGCTTGCGATATGGGGTGTTTGCCGTACTACGACCCAGATTACCAGACGCCAAAAGAGGTCGGTTTGATGACGCCGCAGCTAGTCGATGCGATGCTTGAAGATAAAATCAAAGCGGTACTTAATATGGGAGAAGACCTCACCCATATCCATCCAAATGTCAACAAAATAGAAAAAGCGCTCGAACATGTAGAGTTTATCATGGTGCAAGAGCTGTTTATGACCGATGTAGCCAAAAGAGCCGACATTGTCATCGGGGTTAAAAGTGCGTATGAAAAAACGGGTGTGTATGTCAATGCGATGCGTAGAATGCACCTCTCACAGCCCCTTGTGTACTCCGACTTACCAGATGACTGGGAAGTGATTCAGATGATGGACAACAAGATGGGGGGCGAGTACGACTACCAAGACTCCAGCGAGATTTGGGACGAGGTGCGGGAAGTGGCACACAGACGCTTTAGTGGCGCGAGTTATATGCGTCTGAAGCGCCACAGAAAAAGGGGACTGCAATGGCCGGTGTACGACGAAGATACCCCAAGACTGCATCAGCTCGATTTTCGAACCAAAGACGGGCTTGGGCGGTTCGTGTATCATCGGTACAAACTTCGGGGTATGGTCGAAGAGTTGAAAAAAGGTGCGCTTAGCGGTTACCATCTTACAACCGGTAGAACGCTCGCTCACTACAACAACGCCGCGCAAACAAGGCAAACACAGACGTTATGTGAGCGTTACAGTGAAGATATTTTGCTTGTAAGCGAAGAGGACGAAGCCGATTTTCCGACCCAAAGAGTGGTTCTTAAAACCCAATACGGACAAACCAAACCTTTACTTGTAAAATTTACCCACAAAATCAAGCCAAAAACCCTCTTTACGACGTTTCATTATGCCGATTCGGGTATCAACCGTCTTTTTGGGGACAAAAGCGACGAGCTGATAAAAACCGCGGCGTTCAAGTCGATCAAAGTGGAGGTGCTCCTCGTCGATGAGTAGAGCCAAAGGGGACAAAGCCGAAAAGAGTGCGGTGGAGTTTTTGCAGCGCAACGGTTATGTGGTGGTACAGCGCAATTTCTACTCCCGCTTTGGTGAAATCGACATCATCGCCGCAAAAGAGGGAGTGCTGCATTTCGTGGAAGTGAAATCGGCTCAAGATTACGAAACCGCTATTTACAACATAACGAAACCAAAACTTCAAAAAGTGGTAAAAACCGCGCAGGTGTATTTGAAAAAAAACGGTTTGGATACCGCTTACTCTTTCGATGCTATCATCGTCACACCGGATGGTATAGAGTTTGTGGAAGATATCACTTTGTAATGAATTCCACGTTGAGTTTTTGCAGTTTTTCGTTGATGGCGTTGTAAAAAGTTGTTACACTCTTTTTGCATGGTATGTGTATCTATCATTGTGAGATTATGCCATATTTTGCGCTTCGTTAACGGTGCAGGTCCGCTTCTTCGACCATCATGTAAAAACCGTTCACCCCTTTGATGCCGGCATCGCTGAAGTAGATTTCGCCGTTAGGTTTGAGAAAATAGTGTCTTGGAACGCCGAATTTTTCGAAATAATCGGGAATCTTGTGCTTGTCGCGGTTGAGAAAAACTTTGACGAAATGGTCGTTTAGGTACTTTTTTACCCCTTCGTTTGCAAGCACTTCGTTCTTGTAGCGCACACAGAAACTACAGCGCTCGGCGCCAAGAAAGACATAGATGTCCTTGTGCTCTTTTTGTGCGACTCGTTTTGCTTCCTCGATGGAGTGTATCCAAGGAAGATCGACGGACAATAGCGACGATACCGTTACAATCATAAATAGTAATTTTTTCATACATGAATTATACCATACCTCAGAGATTGTGGTGTCATGTTCAAAAAAAGGAAGAAGATATGAAACGGTTATTGCTTTTAGTTTAACGTTGGATGTTATAATCCTTCAATGAAACGAAGGAGCGCAAATGGAAATGGAAGCGAAGATATTTTTCGGAAGTCTTGAAGAGACAAGAGACGAGGTTGTCAAAAGAGAATCGCCGTATGATGGAAGAGTCGTCTCGAGTGCCCCGGTATGTGGCGCAAAAGATGCAAAAAAAGCGCTTCAAATAGCCAAAGAGGCGGCGAAAGAAGCCAAAAAAACCTCTTTGTCGCAGCGGTGCGAATGGGTTTTGGATGTAGCTAAAAAGCTTGAAGAGAACAAAGAAGATATCGCCCGTACCATTACCGACGAAGTCGGCAAGCCCATAGCGTTTTCACGCGTAGAGGTGGAGCGGTGTATCGAGACTTTGACCTTGAGTGCGGAGTTCGCAAGGACGATGCACGGCGAGACCATCGCTACCGATGCGACACGAAGCGGGAAGAAGACGACCGCGTTTTTCGTTCGTGAACCTGTCGGCGTAGTCGTTGCGATAACACCTTTTAATTTCCCGCTCAATCTTGTCGCACACAAACTCGCCCCCGCACTCGTCAGCGGTAACGCCGTGGTTTTGAAACCGACTCCCGAAGCACCGCTTACGGCATACAAGTTCGCCAAGCTTTTCATCCAAAGCGAATATGCCATCAAAGATGCGCTGAGCGTGGTGTATGGAGATGCGGAAGTGGGTAGTGCGCTTGTTGCAAGCGACATACCGCGCGTTATCAGTTTTACCGGTAGCGTTCCTGTCGGCAACATCATCACCAAATCCGCCGGTATCAAAAAAGTGAGTTTGGAGCTTGGCGGCAACGCGGCGACTTTTATAGACGAGAGTGCCGATTTGGACAAAGCGGCTCAAAGATGCGCCTTTGGAGCGTTTATCAACGCCGGTCAGGTGTGTATCTCTTTGCAGCGAATCTATGTGCACAAAAACGTTTACGAAGCGTTTGCGCAAAAGTTGGCTATGGAGACGAAAAAGCTCAAAGTGGGCTCTCCGTACGACGAAGATACCTTCATAGGGCCGCTTATCAACGAAGATGCGGCGCAAAGAGCGTATAACTGGGTACAAAGCGCCATCGACGAGGGAGCAAGAGCGATGCTGGAGCCTAAAAAAGAGGGGAGAGTGTTCTTTCCGGCGGTTATGGCGGATGTAACCGACGATATGGCGATTGTGTGTGAAGAGGTTTTCGCGCCTATCGTCTCCCTTGTCAAAGTGGAAAGTTTCGATGAAGCGGTAGAGAAGATGAACGACTCTCCGTATGGATTGCAGTTTTCGATATTTACCGATTCGCTTGAAAACACCAAACGTGCCATCAGCGACTTCGAAGCTGGCGGCGTGGTGGTCAACGACATCCCGACACTACGTTTCGACATTCAGCCGTATGGGGGCGTGAAATTAAGCGGCGTGGGACGCGAGGGTCCGAAATTCGCCATCGAAGAGTTTACGGAGATTAAAAGCGTGGTTATCTGCTAACTTAGTGTGCATAGACCTTGACAAAATCGGCGGTATTTCTAAAATACCCCGGATAATCGAACGTAACGCGAAAAGGAGCGACCTCTCCGGGTTTGAGGTCTCTTGCTACGACGAACTCTTTTTGAATCGTCGTTGGTTTGTACAGTTTGTTCGCCCCCTTACCTAAAAAATCCCAAAAATCGCTTGTTTTGTAAAACGCTCCGGGTTTGACGTTGCCGGTGTTGTGTCCGCCGCTTACGAGCTTGATGGAGATGTAAACCTTTTTGAGGGGGTATTTACCGACGTTTTTGACAAGACCGTAGTACGATATCTTCTCTTGGGAAAGGTAGCGTCTGTTCTCGATGCGAACGAGTTTGACTTTTTTCGTGTATTTTTCCGCTGCCGCAAGCGAAATAGCTCCGATAAGTACGCTAATGAGCACCGTCGAGAAAAACATAGGCAAAACGAGCTTTTTGTTCGTTTGTTTGATTGCGGCTACGGCTCCTAATATCAACAGTAAAAACGATACCGCCAAGATAGCGTAGTGTACCGGCGTGAAACTCATTTGCAAACCCCTTTGAGCGAGACATCGATATCTTTTTTGTAACTAAACGGTTCTATCAAGAACTTGAAAGTAGCATCGGCACCTTTTGGAATATCTTTAAGTGTCAGGCTCGCTGTTTTGAGCGGTTTGAGCTTGAAGATGAGGTTTTTGTACTTGTTGTGTGTATCTTTGTACACGAAAGCGCTCACTTTGCACGATTTGAAATCGAATCGCGAGTCGTTTTTGAGTTTTCCTTCTATCACGACCGCTTCGACGAAGTGCAGCTTCTTCGCTTTTGTAACGGTGATGGTGTTTTTAAACAGCCAACTATGGAAAAAATCGAAACCAAGTGTCGGTGCGAGGGCTATTTCCAATATGGCAAGAAGGAGGATAAAAAGTGCCAAGGTGAGTTTTTTTCGTAAAACGAGCGTGAGGAGGATAAGGAGCAAAAAGAGTGCGAAAACCGCTCCCAAATAGATAAGGTCGTAAGTGCTCAGAGAATGTAAAAAAGTGAGAACCTTCTCTTTCACTTAGTCTTTCCTGCTGTTTTTCTCTTCTATACCGCTAATGCCGAACCTACGCGCAAGTTCTTGTTTGATTCTATCGGGGGAGATGTTCTTGTTTGCGAGTGCGACAAGCATATGGTATGTCAAATCCGCCGCTTCGTAGATGATCTCTTTTTCGTCGTCGTCTTTGTAGGCGAAGGTGAATTCACCCGATTCTTCGATCACCTTTTTCAAGATGGTGTTTTCCCCTTTGGAGAAAAGCTTCGCCGTCCATGACGAGGAAGGATCGGCGTTCTTTCGCTCTTGGATGGTGTGGTAAAGGGTGTCGATAACGCCGTAAGCGGCGGTGGTATCGACCTCTTGTTCGTAAACCTCCTCACCGCTGTCAAGACGTGTGAAAAAGCAGCTTTTGCGCCCTGTATGGCACGCTACACCGTTTTGTTCGACTTTGAGAAGCAGGGTGTCGTTGTCGCAATCAAGAAGAAACTCTTCTATCTTTTGGGTATGACCGCTACTTTCCCCTTTTTTCCAGATGCGCTGTTTACTGCGTGAAAAGTAGTGTGCGAACTTGGTTCGCAAAGAAAGCTCGAGCGCTTCTTGGTTCATGTACGCCATCATCAGCACTTCGCTTGTCGATGCGTCTTGGACGATGACCGGCAAAAGCTCTTGTTTTTGCCAGTCTATTTTTTCGATAATCTTTTGTATATTTTCCATCGTTATCTGTTTATACTGCTTTGTTTTTTGCCGTCTTTCATATCGACCCAGATATTTGGCGTACTGCCTCCGGGAGTTAGGAAGATTTTGGCGTCTTTGTTGTTTCGAAGCGCTTTGTTGAACTCGTTTTGCACTTTTATCTGTTCAAGTTGCAAAAGCGGTTTTGTCAGCGATTTGGCAATCACTTCGTTCGCTTTCGCTCTAGCTTTGGCCTCTATGGTCATAGCGTCCGCTTTCCCTTGCGCTTCGATTCGCGCTTTGTCCGCGACCCCTTTGGCCTCGGCAGCTTTTCTCAGCGCTTCTTGTCTGGCTCTGGCTACTTCTTGCTCCGCTTTTTGTACCTCTTGTTTTGCAAGTTGGACACGTTCTATCTGCTCTTTGACTTTCGGTGGGAGAATGATGGAGCGAAGCTGTACGGACTGCAAGATAACAGGCTGGTTCTTGAGCTCTTTGATGTTTTGCGCGATGTCACGCTCTATCTCGGTCGCGATGGTGTTTCTTAGTTGTGGAAGTTTCTCCGCGTCGTATTTCCCTATGACGTTTCGAACGACGTCCCTGACGACGGGGTTGATGATTTTGTCTTCCCAGCTAAAGCCCCAGTTGGAAATCGTCTGTGCGGCGTATTCGGCGTTGAGGCGGTACTGCACGGTCAGTTCTATACTGACGGGTAGTCCCGTTTTGTCAAGGACGGTGATGGAGGGTTTAGCTATGATCCCCTCACGCTCTATGCTACTGCCTGCCTCGAGACGTGAAGCGTAGTTGATGATACGCACGCGGGTATCGACGGTATAGACTTTTTGAATAAGCGGGATGATAAAATGCAACCCCGGCAAAAGCGCTTGGTCGGAGTATTTTCCGTTGGTAGAGAGGATTCCCCGCTCCCCCTCTTCGATGATGACGAACGGTTTGGCCACGACGAGCAAAAGCAAAAGAGCGACTATCGCATAGACGACCCCCGCTTTGGCTCCGCCGAAGTTGAAGTTCATATTGGGCATATTTGGAGTGTTGCCGCCGTTTGCGCCGTTGTTACCGCCGCCAAAGTTGTTTTGTGAGCGTTTTTTGTTGAAATAATCGTTCATATCCGCTGCCATTTTGATATCTGCCATAGTTGGTTTTCCTTTTTAATCGACGTAAGTCAGGTAGTGCTCGTACTCTTTGGCTCTACCAAATACCGCATCGAAATATTTGCTTTGAATCTTTTGGGTGATTTCACCACGCTCCCCTTTACCGATATCGCGTGCATCGACGTTGGCTATCGGGGTTATTTCCGCCGCGGTTCCGGTAAGAAACGCTTCGTCGGCTACGTATATCTCTTCACGCGTGATGCGTCTGCGTGTTACTTTGTAGCCCAGGTCCTGCGCGATTTCGATCGCCGTTTTTTGGGTGATGGAAGCGAGCGAATTGTCGTTTGGCGGGGTGATGATTTCACCGTCTTTGATCATAAAGAAGCACGCACCGCTCGCTTCTGCGACATACCCTTGGTCATCGAGCAGAAGCGCTTCGTCGTAACCGCAGTCGATCGCTTCGTATTTCGCCATTTGGCTGTTGAGGTAGTTCGCCGTCGCTTTGGCCTTTCCCATAGTCGAGGTGTTCGCCGGACGGGTCATGGAAGCGATTTTGAGGCGTATCCCTTTTTTAAGCCCCTCTTCTCCAAGGTACGCACCCCACTCCCAAGCTGCCAGAACCGTTTCGACGGGAGCGTTTTTGTGGTAGAGTCCCATCACTCCGTAACCCAAAAACGCGAATGGGCGGATGTAAACGTTATCGCCGGAAAATTCGTTTTTCTTTATAAGTTCGATTTGGGCTTGGTTGAGCTCTTCTACCGTGTAGGGGATGTCTATGAGGGTCATTTTCGCAGACTCGAGCAACCTTTTTGTGTGGTCGTTAAGACGAAAGATAGCGTACCCTTTGTCGGTTTTGTACGCTTTGGTTCCTTCGATAACCCCGTTTCCGTAGTGAATAGTGTGTGTTAGAACATGTACTTTGGCATCTTCCCAAGGGAGAAATTCTCCGTTCATCCAAATATATTTCGCTGCATCCATCGTGTAAAAATCTCCAAATGTAAAAAATTGGATGTATTTTATCTAAAAAGTGGTTAAAAAACGATGAGGCGATTTGGAGGTGTGGGAAACCCCCCGCGGAAGAGGGGTTATTTCGAAGTGGTTTTTGTGGCGTTGTCTTTGAAAGATTTGAGTTTTTGTATAAGTTCTTCGAAAAGTTTTTCCGCTTTGTTTTTCCCTTTTATCTCTTTTTCCACTTTTTCTATGGCTTTTTCGAGGGCTTTGTAGGTTACGTCGCTTGAGCTTGTATAACCGAGAAGTTTCGCTTTTTCAAGCTCCTCTTTTGCAAGTTCGAGATGTTTGAGCGCTTGTTTTTTGTCTTTTTTGGCGATTTTGCTTGCATCATGTACGAGCGCTTCGGCGGTTACAAGTGGAATAGGGATGACCACTTTGGTCGTTACAAGCGTACCCAGCGCCATTTCGAGCACGTCTTTGGCTTCTTTCATTTTGTCGTCATGCAAATAAGAAGCAGCGAGTTTGAGCGCTTTTGGGTACGAAGCAAGCGGCAGGTTGAGTGTCGTGATGTCTATTTCGCTTTGGAAGGTGTTAAGAAGCGCTCTTGCTTCTTGGATTTTCCCATCGTCAAGCAACGCTTTTACCTCTTTTAGCCCTTTTTCGATGGTCGAAGTGTCGGCTTGAAATTCGTAAGCGGTGATCGAACCATCGATAGGTAGCATAAGAGGTGCGTCTTTATGGGAGAGTACCACTTCGAGTTTGCCTATCGCTTTTTCGATATCTTTGATAGCGTTTTTCTTGTCTTTGTGGGCAATATCCACAAGTACTTTTTGAGTGAGCGCTATGGCATCGACCGCTTCTTGGACGATGTGGGTTTTGGCATCTTTTTTCGCGTCTTGTTTAGCTACTTTGATAGCGTCTTTGGAAATGGTCTTCGAACTTGTAGCGTATGCCGCCGAGCTAAAAAGCAGCGTTGCCGCTACAACGGAAGTGAGTAATCTTTTCATCTTCGTTTCTCCTTGAATGAAATTGTTTATTATATATTTCGAAATATCGACAAGAAGTTTAAGCCAAAAAAGTAAAAGGTTCTGCCACAAAAGTAGCATATCGAAACAAAAAAAGATTTTGATTATTTTTTAGTCAATCATTTACAAAAGTTTGGGACGAATTAAGATATACTTCTTGGTAGATTTCAATTTTTAGGAGAAATATATGGGAAAATTCGTTAACAATATCGACGAGTTCTTCACGTTTTGTGAAGAGAACGAAGTGGAGTTCGTTGACCTTCGCTTTACGGACATCAAGGGCGCATGGCACCACCTTACATACAGATACAGCGCGGTAAACAGAGAAAACCTCGAAAACGGTTTCCCGTTTGACGGTTCTTCCATCGAAGCTTGGCAGCCTATCAACCAATCCGACATGATCCTCAAGCCGGACGTTCCAACAGCTTTCCTCGACCCGTTCACGGCAGATCCGACCGTTATCGTTTTCTGTGACGTTTACGACATCTACAAAGGTGAGTTGTACGAAAAATGTCCACGCTCTATCGCGAAAAAAGCGCTTAAATACGCTGAAGAGCTCGGAATCGCCGATGCAGCATACTTCGGACCGGAAAACGAGTTTTTCATCTTCGACGATGTGAAGTTCATCGACAACATCAACGAAGCGGGTTATAGAGTAGATACGGAAGAGGGTGATTGGAACTCCAACACGACTTATCCTGACTACTACAACCACGCGCACAGACCCGGAACCAAGGGTGGTTACTTCCCTGTAGCTCCTACGGATTCTATGGTTGACTTAAGAGCTGAGATGATGCAAGTGCTCGAGCAAGTAGGTCTCGAAGTGGTTCTCGGTCACCACGAAGTTGCACAAGGTCAAGGGGAAATCGGTGTCGTTTTCTCCGACATCATCGGTGCTGCGGATAACGTACAAAAGTACAAATATGTAGTGAAAATGGTAGCGCACCTCAACGGTAAAACGGCTACGTTCATGCCAAAACCGCTTTACGGTGACAACGGTAACGGTATGCACACACACCAATCTCTTTGGAAAGACGGTAAAAACCTTTTCTACGAAGAAGGGAACTACGGTAACCTCTCTAAAACGGCACTCGATTATGTAAGCGGTATCTTCAAACACGCGCATGCGGTAGCTGCGTTCACGAACGCTTCTACGAACTCTTACAAAAGACTCCTTCCGGGATTCGAAGCGCCAAGTATTTTGACGTACTCTTCTCAAAACCGTTCTGCTTCTTGTCGTATCCCTTACGGTGCGGGTGAAAAAGCGACACGTATCGAGATGAGATTCCCTGACTCTTCTGCTTGTCCATACCTTGCGTTTGCCGCTATGATGATGGCAGGACTAGATGGTATCAAAAACGGCGGTTACGAGATGGTCGGTCCTATGGATGAAGACCTTTTCGAACTTTCTTTGGATGAAATCAGAGAAAAAGGTATTCCACAAATGCCACATACACTTAGAGAAGCGGTCGAAGCACTTCTTAAAGATAACGACTTCCTAAAACCTGTCTTTAGTGATGAGTTTATCAACACATACAAAGACTACAAATTCGAGCGCGAAATCTGGCCAGACGAAGGTCGCCCGACTGCGTACGAGTTCGCTACTACGTATCAGTGCTAGTTTTTTGGGGCTTTTGCCCCAAGCTTAAAAATATTCGATAATCTTTCTCTTTCCTCTTCATTCTTCTTATAATTCGCTATAATTCCATCATCAAAACACCAAGCAGGGTTTTGTAGAGTTCAAAACAAGGAAAAGATATGCCCAGTATGATGGATCGTATCCCAAAAGGGAAATACAAGCCGTATCCAAAAATCAAAATGCCGCACCGTAAGTGGCCGGACAATGAGATAACCAAAGCACCTATGTGGTGTAGCGTCGATTTGCGCGATGGAAACCAAGCGCTTATAAACCCTATGAATCTCGAGAAAAAACTTGAACTCTACAACCTACTGCTTGAGATCGGATTCAAAGAGATAGAAGTCGGTTTTCCTTCCGCTTCGAAAGTGGAATTCGATTTTTTACGAAAACTTGTCGATGATAACCTCATTCCCGACGACGTTCGCGTACAAGTGCTTGTGCAAGCCAGAGAGCATCTTATAGAAAAAACGTTCGAAGCGCTCAAGGGTGTCAAGAAAGCGACCGTGCATCTTTACAACTCGACAAGCATAGCGCAGCGCAAGATCGTCTTTAGAAAAGAAAAAGAAGAGATTATAGAGCTCGCACTCAAGGGTGTCGATCTTATCAAAAAGTACGAAAAAGAGCATGACGGCGATATAAGGTTGGAGTACTCTCCGGAGAGTTTTACCGGAACCGAGCTGGAATTCGCGGCGGAAATCTGTAACAGAGTTACCGAGCGCTGGGGGATAAACGAAGAACGAAAAGTTATCATCAATCTCCCCGCAACCGTCGAGATGGCGACACCGAACATCTATGCCGACCAAGTGGAATGGATGGGAGAGCATTTGGACAACCGAGAGCATATATTCATCTCCACCCACACCCACAACGACCGCGGAACGAGCGTGGCGGCGACCGAGCTCGCTTTGTTGGCGGGAGCGGATAGAGTGGAAGGAACGCTCCTTGCAAACGGTGAGCGGACAGGGAATGTGGACATCATCACCTTGGCGCTTAACATGTTCACCCAAGGGGTGGACCCAGAGCTCGATTTTAGCGACTTGCCGCGCATCGTCGATGTGGTGGAGCGTGTTACGGAGTTGCCGACACATCCTAGACATCCGTATGTTGGCGAGCTTGTCTATACGGCGTTTTCCGGTTCGCATCAAGATGCCATCAACAAAGGTTTGGCATACCAAAAAAGCAAAGAAGACCCGTTTTGGGAGGTACCGTACCTCCCTATCGACCCAAGTGATGTTGGGAGAACCTACGAGAGTATTATCCGTATCAACTCACAGTCGGGCAAAGGGGGCGTGGCGTATGTGCTCGAGCACGATTACGGCTACGTACTTCCAAAGAAGATGCACCCCGAAGTGGGTCGCATCATTCAGCGACTTAGCGACGAGGTGGGCAGAGAGCTTACCAACAAAGAGGTTTTCGAAGAGTTCTACAAGAGCTACTTCAAGCCAAAAGAGCATATAAAGTTTAAAGATTTCAGCGTTACCACGACCGACGAGCGCGCTACTTGCATTTTGACTTACGAGTACAAAGGGAGAGAGATAACCGCGACGGGAGAGGGTAACGGACCGATCGATGCGTGTAAAAACGCCTTGATGCAAGATTATCCGCACAAATTCGCCATAGCGTCGTATTACGAACATTCATGTGGAGATAAAAGCAGCGCCAAAGCGGTCGCGTACATCGAAATAACCTCCAAAGAGGTATATAGCTGTTTTGGTGTGGGTAGCGACACCGACATCACCAAAGCGAGCGTCAAAGCGCTTTTTTCCGCACTCAATCGCGCTTTTAGCGAGTAAAGGGTATGCAAGCCTCGCAGCTTGCGAACCGAAGCGATGCAAAGCGAATTTGACCCACCTTTTCTTCTTCGAAACAACCATGTTCAAACACTTTTTCCGACTCTGTTTCGCCGTATAGACAACCACCCTTTTTACAAAGAACGTTTTGTACTGAGCGATGGGGATTTTTTGGAGCCGTTTTGGTACGAAAAGCCAAAAGACGGAGAGAAAATAGCCGTTTTGTTTCACGGTCTTGGCGGTTCGTACCGCTCCCCTTATATTCTTGGGCTTATGCAAAAACTACGCCAAAACGGTATCAATTCGGTGGTTATGCACTATCGCGGAAGTAGTGGTGTAGAGAACGACACTCCGTTGTCGTACCATAGCGGTAAAACGGACGATGCCAAAGAGTTTCTCACATCTGTTTCGAAACGTTTTTCAAAAAGCGAGTTTTACGGAGTCGGCTTTTCACTTGGAGCGAATATGTTGCTCAAACTTTTAGGACAAGAGCGCACAAACGCTCCTTTTAAGGCTGCTGTGAGCGTCTCTTCGCCTATGCAACTTAATTTAAGTGCAAAGCGGCTGCAAAAAGGGTTTTCGAAGTTGTATCAGTATCATTTGTTGCAAGAGCTCAAAAAGATGTTGCATCGAAAGTTCGAGCGCTTCGATATGGGTCTTTTTACCGATTTGAAAAAAGAACAGATAGACTCGCTTCGTACATTTTACGAGTTCGATGCCGCTTATACCGCGCCCGTACATGGTTTTCGAAGTGTAGAGGAGTACTACCAAAAAGCGAGCTCCAGAGCGTTTTGCAAACATATAACCGTCCCGACGCTTCTCATTCATGCAAAAGACGACCCTTTCATCCCTTTCGATGCATTCCCCACTCCAAGTGAACTCTCAAATACCATCCAAACCGACATCCAAAACTATGGTGGTCATGTAGGCTTTGTCGAAGGAAGCGTGTCGCATCCGAGTTATTATGTAGAAAAGAAAGTTGTGGAGTTTTTAAAAACATTCAAAGATAAGCTATAAAGGAATTTGTTGATTATGGAGTAGAAAAAGAATTACTCCACAATCAAAGTGGTACTGTAGTTTATAGACCCAAACAGTCGCTGATGGAGTATAGCCCCTCTTTTTGTTGTACAAGCCAAGCTGCGGCGCGTATGGCACCTTTTGAGAAGGTATTTCGGCTGGTTGCGGTGTGGTTTAGCTCTATAAACTCGCCGTCGTTGTAAAAACCGACGGTATGGCGTCCGACGATGTCCCCGCCTCGAAGCGCCATTACGGCGATTTCGTCTTTGGTTCGCTCGCCGATGTTGCCGTCGCGTCCGCTGATGCGCACATCGTCAAGATTTAGTTCACGCCCTTTTGCAGCCGATTCCGCCAATGTAAGAGCCGTTCCGCTTGGTGCGTCTTTTTTGTGTCTGTGGTGCATTTCGACTATTTCGATGTCGAAATCCGCAAGCGCTTGGCTGGCTTGGTAAACAAGCTTGTTCAGTAGCGCTACCCCAAGGCTCATGTTCGTCGCGTACAAAACCGGCATCTTTTGGCTCGCTTCTTTGAGCAGGTTGAGTTGGTGGGTGTTGAGCCCCGTCGTACCGATAACGAGCGGTTTTGGGTTTTGCAGTGCCGCTTCGAGAAGTTTTTCGCACGCTTCGGGGAGGGAGAAGTCTATTATAACATCGCTTGCGTTTAGGAGTGAATCCAAATCGGAAGTGACCAAAACGGAAGGATCGATAGCAAAATCGAGTTCCCGTCTGACATAAACAGCGCTTAGTTCCATTCCTTCGGTTGATTTTAGATCGTCTATGATCAACTTTCCGACACGTCCGCTAGCTCCAAATACACCGACTTTTATCATCTTCTTTCCTTATTTGTTGAAATGTTCATCTACATAGGCGATGGCGTTGATGGCCGCCGTCGCACCGTCACCGGCGGCGCATACCACTTGTTTTGGAGCGTCTATGCGAAGATCGCCCGCCGCAAAAAGTCCTTCGAGGCTCGTTTGCATCTTCAAGTTCACGACCACCTGCCCTTGCTCGTTGAGCTCGCATAGCCAGCTTCCGTCTTCTTGTTTGAGTACTTCGTTGTTGACGTTGTTGCCGACGAAAACGAAAACTCCCGGTACGCTCAGGTCGGTTGTCTCGCCGTTTTTCGTGTTTTTGACTTTCAGTCCCGTAACACCCATCGCATCGCCGTAAACCTCCTCTGGAACGGAGTCGAGAATCAACTCTATGTTAGGTGTTTCTTCGACCCGTTTGACGGTATTTGGCGCGGCGCGAAACTTGTCGCGTCTGTGGACGAGATAAACCTTGGTACAGATTTTCGCCAGATAGAGCGCTTCTTCGAGTGCGGTATCCCCTCCGCCTATCACGGCGACCTCTTTGCCTTTGTAGAAAAATCCGTCACACGTCGCACAGGTGCTTACGCCTCTGCCGAAAAATTCGTCTTCCCCTTTGAACCCTGCGCGTCTCGGTACGCTTCCGGTACACACTATGACACTTTTGGCTTCGTAAGTTTCACCGTTTGAAAGAGCGATGATGAAAGTTTCGCCATTCTTACTCACTCTTGAAACTTCCGCCATTTCGTGTTTGAGACCGAACTTCATGCATTGCTTGGGCCATGGCTGCATCAAATCCATTCCGGTTATATCTCCGGTAACGCCGGGATAGTTTTCTATCTCGCTACTTTGGGTTATCTGCCCTCCGGGAAGCCCTTTTTCGAACATCACGACGTTTTGGAGTCCTCCTCTGGTGGCATACAGCCCGGCGGTAAGTCCCGCAGGACCTCCACCTACAATCGCACAATCCAACATTTTATAAATCCTCCATTTTTTCTTTTGTCATCGCGTCCAAAGTATCGAACTTTCTAATCATACTATCTTGTTTGTATAGAGTATTTCGTACCCGTTTTATGACAAATACGACGGGTTCGTCGTAGATGTTGAAACGCTGGATGAACTTCAGCGCAGTCTTGGTTCCGCTACGCAAAAAGGTAACGTTTTCGACGCTTTGTATTTTGGTATTA
Organism: Helicobacteraceae bacterium; assembly: GCA_027038835.1. Lineage (GTDB taxonomy): Bacteria > Campylobacterota > Campylobacteria > Campylobacterales > Sulfurimonadaceae > S012-15. Next base: position 132,763 of record JALWGC010000003.1, read on the forward strand.
TAGTAATCTATGGCTAATATCGGGTTTTTTAGCGCCAATTTGGCAATTTTTTCGCTTGCATGGGGTTCTTTGGAACTGAAGAACACGACGATGTAGCGCTGTTTGTCGGGTTTGAAGATATCGCTTGATTTGTAGAAAACGAACTCTTTGAAATCGATGAATTTGAATTTGGAAAAGGTGTAGTTGTAGTAAGCGAACGCACCCGCTATGAGTGCCGCTCCGAAAAACGAAGCGAATACGGTCGTGAGTGAAAAGAGGCTTTTGCCACCTCTTGCCACCTAAGCGACCTTAACCAAGAAGAGAGTCGAGTTTTTCCGCAAGTACTTGTTTGGACTGTGCACCTACGATTTGATCGACCACTTGACCGTCTTTCAAGAAGATAAGTGTCGGAATACTTCTAATGCCGAATTTGACGGCGATTTCTTGCTCTTCGTCCGTGTTGACTTTACAGATTTTCGCTTTGCCGTCGTACTCTTCCGCAAGCTCTTCGATAACAGGAGCTATCATTCTACAAGGTCCACACCATGGAGCCCAGAAATCCACAAGCGCTACGCCTTCGCTTGTCGTAGCTTCGAAGTTGTCGTTTGTTAGTTCGATGTATTTACCCATCTTGTTTCCTTTTTGTTTTATTGTGCCAAATAACTGCAACGTGTGGGAAAATTATACAGATTATTTGTTAACTGTTTCTGAAAGTTGTTGAAAAACCGCGAAAGGGTGTTCAGGTATCATCGAAGAAAAAGGAGCCGATGCGACGCTCTCGCGTGCTATCGCGACCAAGCCAAGCGGGTATCTCGTCAAACCTTTTCGGCGTGAAGAACTCAAAGCGGCATTGCAAATCGCATTGCATGAACATAGCGGTGAGAAACTTGTGGGGGACATACGTTTTGATGAGGAGTTCTCGTTCAACACACAAACCAACGAATTGATAAAAAGTTTTCATGTGCTACATTTGACGCCGCAAGAGTTGCGCCTTTTGCAACTACTGCTTGATTCGAAGGGGAATCCGGTGAGTTCGTACGAAGTGGAGACGGAGCTATGGCCGCAAGGTAACAGCAACGAAAGCACACGCCGCGCACTTGTCAAGCGGTTGCGTGCGAAACTCGATTACAAGTTCATAGAGACGATCCATTCTTACGGGTATCGTCTGGTGCTGTAGCGGTTAGAGTGGTATCGTTTCTTTTTTTCTGTTTTTGTAAACGACACATCGGGTGTAGCCGACCTCCTTGGCGAGGTTTACCACCTTGTCCCCAAAAAGCCCCACTTGTTCCGGTTTGTGCGCATCGCTGCCGAAAGTGACGGGGATGCCAAGCTCGAACGCTTTTTGGAGTATCGCTTGTGAGGGGTAAGGCTCTTTGCAGGGTTTTCGGTATCCGGCGGTATTGAGCTCTATGGACATATCGGCTTGTTTTATCGCTTCAAGAGCAGGCAGGGCGTAGGAGAGGATATCGTGTTTTGGCAGGAACTGAAACACTTTGATAAGGTCTATATGCCCGACGATGTTGAAAAGCCCGCTTTGTGCCATTTGGGTTACGTGTTCGAAGTAGCTTTTCCATATTTCGTCGATGTCGCGCTCTTTGTAACCGCTTAGAAATTCGGGATTGTCAAACCCCCATTTATCCAGAAAATGGACAGAACCGATGAGGTAGTCCACATCCGCATCCAGCACCCTTTTGTCCATATGCCCCGGCAAATAGTCCACTTCGTACCCAAGACGGATGTCGATTTTCCCTTCGTACTCTTTGGCGAGTGTTTTGACGGTGTTTTCGTATTCTTCCATTTGGGAGAAATCCATGCGGTATTTTTCATCGAAATCCATCGGTGCGTGGTCGCTAAAACCGAAAATTTCCGTTTCGTTTCGTATAGCTTGTTCTATGTACCGGCGTTCGTTTCCCTCTGCGTGGTTACATCTGGGTGTATGGTTGTGTAAATCGATTTTCATTCATTACTCACGTTAATTCAATTTATGTTATTATAATGCAGATTGTTTAACGGCTTTTAGAATAACGGTTCGAGGGAGAGAAACATGACACAAGAAGAACTCGATGCGCTGATGAACGGCGATGTCGATATAGACGCGATGGAAGAGGAAGCTCAAGAGACACAAACGCAAGAAGCTCAAGAGAGCGACGGTGTGGAAATGGAAGAAGGGGACGAATACGGCAGAGTGCAGGCAACAAAAGCTTGGCCGCCGCCACCGCCGAGTGACGATAACAAGGTGGTGCACCAGCTCGATGACGTAACGAAAGAGTCGGAAGAAAAAGCGAACGAAATCCTTGAAGAGGTGGAAAAACTCGGGGATTTCTTCATGAATACCGAGGAAAATTTAAACGCCGTAAAAGAGGTGCTCGAGTCGAATGTGGAGCTTTTTGGAAAACTGATGCAAAAATTCCCTTCGGTACAGAGTTTCGCCGAGCAAAAAGAGAAAAACGAAGAAGCTATGGCGAAAGTGGAAGCATCGCTTGAGATGATGGCAGATGGCAACGATGCGACGATGGACATTATGGACAAGATGCAGTTTCAAGATATCCATCGCCAGAAAATCGAGCGCGTCATCAATGTCATGCGAGCGCTTTCGAACTACATGAACGCACTCTTTTCGGGTCGCATCGAAGACAGCAAACGTGTTTCTTCCGCGACGCACATTCACGGCGATACCACGACCGAAGACGTCGTGAACGAGGACGATATCGAAGCGCTTTTGGCGCAGTTTGGCAGTAAGTAGCGCATGGAAAAAGTGGAACTTCTCTCCCCAGCGGGGAATCTGGAAAAACTCAAAATCGCGCTCGATTTCGGTGCCGATGCGGTCTATGGCGGCGTGAGCCATTTTAGTTTGCGTATTCGAAGCGGCAAGGAGTTTACCTTCGAGAGCTTCAAAGAGGGGATAGACTACGCCCATGAAAGGGGAAAAAAGGTTTATGCCACCATCAACGGCTTTCCGTTCAATTCCCAGTTGAAACTGCTTAAAAAACATATAGAGCAGATGGCGGAGCTTAAACCCGATGCGTTTATTGTCGCGACACCCGGCGTGCTAAGACTCGCACATGAAATAGTACCCGATATGCCGCTGCACCTCTCGACCCAAGCGAACGTCATGAACGTTTTGGATGCGCAGGTATATGCCGACATGGGGGCTACGCGCATCATCACCGCGCGGGAAATATCTCTAAGAGATTTGCAGGAGATAAAAAAAGAGCTTCCCCATCTCGAGCTTGAAGTGTTCGTACATGGAAGTATGTGTTTTGCCTACAGTGGGCGATGCCTTATCTCCACGCTACAAAGCGGACGCGTACCAAACAGAGGAAGCTGTGCCAACGACTGCCGTTTTCCATACGAGATATATGCCGCCAACCCCGAAACCGGAACCCTTTTCAAACTTGAAGAGGAAGAGGGGGTCGGAACCTATATTATGAACTCCAAAGACCTCAACCTCGCTTCCCACATAGAGGAGATCATACAAAGCGGCGCGGTTGACAGCTTGAAGATAGAAGGGCGCACCAAAACCGCTTACTACGCCGCGGTTACGGCAAAAGCGTACAGAATGGCGATCGATGACTATTACGAGAAAAGATACCGCCCGGAAAAATACCAGTACGAGTTGCAATCGCTTCAAAACAGAGGCTATACCGATGCGTACTTGATATCGCGACCTTTTGAGAAGCACGACACCCAAAGTCTGGACTTTACCATGCAGCTTGGCACACACCAAGTTACGGGGGAGACGACCGAAGATGGAGCTTACTATATGTGTAAGTACAAAACGCTTCCGGGGGACGAACTCGAGATTGTCGCACCATTGAATGCGAAGATAGAGCCGGCAAAGAACGAGTTTGGCGAAGTGTATGAAAAAGAGGGGCGATGGTATTTGAGGTTCGACAAGCTCGAAACCAAAAAAGGGAAAGTGCTGGAGAGTGTCCACAGCGGTAATACCAACCCCATCAAACTCCCGACGACCTTGCCGCCGTTTACGTTTTTTCGTATTCCGTCCCATCCCGATATGGGAACATACCCAAAAAAGTAGCTTTTTAGCCGCTTTTGCGGTATTACGCAGTGGATATACGACGTATATTTAGTGCGAAATATCGCTTGAACCCGGATTTTGCATTAGGTTTACAAATTTCTAATGCAAAATCCGGGTTAAACTCAACAACAAAAGGAAAAAAATGAAATTTGTTTCTATCATTATAGGAAGTAAAAGCGATTACGAGGTCATGAAATCATGTGCAGATACGTTCGAGGCGTTTGGAGTGAACTACGAGCTTATCATCTCATCGGCTCACAGAAGCCCCGAGCGAACCAAAGAGTACATCCAACAAGCCGAAGAGAAAGGGGCGCAGGTTTTCATCGCCGCTGCCGGTATGGCGGCACACCTTGCGGGAGTGCTTGCGAGCAAAACGGTTCGTCCCGTTATCGGTGTTCCGATGAGCGCTTCGGCTCTAAGCGGTATCGACGCACTACTCTCGACCGTACAAATGCCGGCAGGTATGCCCGTAGCTACGGTTGCTATCGGTAAAGCGGGTGCGATCAACTCCGCATACCTCGCGATGCAGATTCTCGCACTTGACGATGAAGAGCTTGCGATAAAACTCAAAGAGGACAGAATAGCCAAAGCGAAAAAAGTGGAGATCGATTCACAGGAGATCGAAACGATCATCGCTTGAAAAAAGGAGAGTCGATGGAGTGGTTGAGTAAAGAGGAGTACGCCAAGCTAACCGGCTTGGAGTCAAGCGCCATAGAGGATATGATAGAGCGAAAGAAACTTCGCATCAAAGTTGAAGATGGGGAAGTCAAGATCGACCCTTCCAGCGGAACGGGCGAGGTCGTACCGGCGAAGTTGCAGACCCTTTCGGAAAATATGCCAAGCGAGATGGTCGTACAGCAAGATTTCGTCGAAAAGACGATAGGGACTATCATCAACCTCCATGAAAAGGTGCTCGATGCCAAAGAGGAGACGCTCGAGTCGCTCAAAACCGAAAACGAGTTTTTGAAAGAAGCGCTCTCCTCGCTCCAAGAGCTCTACGACGAAGACAGAAGAACTATCGAATCGCTCCAACAGCAGCTCAAACTCGCTCTTGACGAAGTGGAATTTCTCAAACGCAAATACAAACTCATGTGGAACAAAACCATCGAGGAACACTCAAGTTGAAAATAGCGCAAGAGTGTGTCGAGTGTATCATCAACCAGTCCGCGCGTGTAGCGAACACGCTTGGAGTCGATGAAGCGCTTGGCAAAAGTTTAATCGAAGCGGCAAAAGAGATGAGCCGCGATTTTTCGTTTTCTAAAACCCCTCCCGAAGTCGCTACGCCGGTGTATCACAAACTCGCACAGATGCTTCATACGGATGATATCTATGAAGAGATAAAGCGGCTCTCTACACAAAAAGCGCTTGCGTTCGTACCTATTTTGGAAGAAAAAATCGAAACTTCGAGCGAGCCATTCATCACCGCGGTCAAAATAGCGGTTGCAGGCAATGTCATCGACCTCGCTTCGGAAGTGATGTTCGATTTGGAAGAGGAGTTGGAAAAAATCTTTCGAACCGATTTTGCCATCGACGATACGAAACTGCTTGAAAAAAAGCTCTCCAATGCGAAAAATGTCGTCGTTTTGGGTGATAACGTCGGTGAGCATGTTTTCGATAAGCTTTTTATCCAAACGCTTCAAAAGCTTTTTGCGAATATAACGTTTCACTACTATGTTCGCTCCAAGCCTATCATCAACGACGTTACGCCAAAAGAAGCCAAAGAGATAGGGTTCGAACAGGTGTGTCATGTAGTCGATAGTGGAGTCGATACTCCCGGATTCGTGTATGAAAGAGCGACGAAAGAAGCGCAGAGGCTTTTTGACGATGCCGATGTGGTAATCTCCAAAGGGATGGGTAACTACGAGTGTCTTTCCCCATCGCACAAATCCCCCATCGCTTTTTTGCTTAAAGTGAAGTGTTCCGTCGTCGCCGCCTCTTTAGGCAAAGAGGTGGGCGACATCGTTTGTAAAATCGTTTAGTGGGTGTTGAATCTTTTTTTCGCTTTTTGGTAGGCTTTTTCCAAAGCCTCTGACGAAATGGAAGGTTTTTCTTCCAAAGCGGCACTTTTGTTTACCTTGCTTTTTATACCGTAAGGTATGCCAGAAGGTACAAGGAGGTCGTTTTCGATCTTTCCGTAATCGAAGTTTTTGGTTTTTGGGTTATAGACCAAAATATCTCCGTTTTTCGTTTTGACAAAGTGTAGGTACTCGTCTCCGACGGGTTTTGCCTTGAAGGTTGTGCCGTCACTTTGAGTGTATGTGTGCTCGATGTTTAGAGCCGGGGCCGCGAAGGCCAAGCTCACACCCGTAAGTAGTAGCAATAGACTTTTTTTCATCGTTCTCTCCTAGTGAATATTTAAGTTAATAACTTTGCCCGGAGCGGAAATCGCTCTTACTTTTGGACCGAAGCTAGTTCTGTTAGGGTCGTAGAAAAGCGCAGTGGCTTCACCATGACCCCCTTGGCGGTCCAAAACAGGGTGGTTTGCTTCGACGACGTCAACCCCTTTGTTGCGGGTGTCGGCGTTTACGTCGTTGTTCAAAAGATGTTGTGTCGTGAGTTTCTTTTGGTTGATGTGCCAAATGAGTACACCCCCTTGAAAACGCTCACCGTTTGGACCGTCGTCGAGTTCGTACAGCCCTCTGTCGTATCCTGTGTTGTTTCTGTTTTCAAGTAGGTAGTAGTGGTTCGCACTGATTGGGATTTTGATGATGTTGTACTCGTTCGAAGCGGTTTCGGTGAGGGTAGCCGAAGTGTTGCTTACCACTTGAGGCGTTACCCATCCGGTATAGGTTTTGCTCCATGCACACATATGTACCGGTGTCGCTCCGGGATACTCGTTGCGGTTTTTTCTCCCCCATGAACCAGATCCCATAAGACCGAACACCCCAATACCTCCATCTTTACCCGATACGTTGTAGAGGTCGGGAAGTTTGAACACCGCATGCCCTAATTCATGCGCTATGATACCGATAACCGCATCATGGTCTCTATGTCTCTCTCCAAAAGCGGCGTATCTCCCTTTGTATCTGTTGTCGAAGATTTTCACGCCGTCGGCTTCTGGAGCGTCGTAGTGGCTAAGTGAAGATTGGTGTGCCCAAATACCGTTTTTGGCATGACCGCCTTCGTAAGCGTCCTCGTAACCTGCTACGACGAAGATGATGGCCATTTCGTTGGAGCGAAGCGCGCCGTTGCCGTTCGTGTCGTATTTGGAGAAATCTACATATTTGTCGGCAGCGGCGATGGCACTTTGAATATCTTTTGTCAAGCGGCTTGTAAATTTCGAACTGTCAACAGCGGTATCGAGATGGTTTTTGTTCAGTTTGATTTTGATGATACCGTCGTTGTTCGTTCCGCCGGTTTCTTCGACTGGAGTGAAGCCGAATTGTCCATAACTGATAGTTTGGTAATAATGGTTGAGTTGCCCTTCTTTGTTTCCGAAGATTTTTTTCGCCCAAACGCTATCGGCAGATTGGATTTTTTGGTTGTTATATTCAAGAAGAATGACAAGCAGCGGAAGTCTTCTTGGTAAATCTTGTGCATGTGCGACATCTTTGACCGGTTGGGTATCGTTTGGAATTTTGTCTATGTAGTATCTTGAATCGTAGTTTTCATCTTCTTCATTGAAATCGTTGTTCGTACCGTTGGTGTCATCGGTCGTGTTTTGGTCGTTTGTGGTTGTATTGTCGTCGTTAGTGGTGTTGTTGTCATCTACGCCACCGTTGTCGCCGTTTCCGTTGTCAACATCGCCGTTACTATCATCGTTGCCGTTGTTGTCACCGTTATCGCCATTATCGCCATGATTGTCATCCATGCCGCCATTGTCGCCGTTTCCATCATGGTTGTCATCTGTGCCACCGTTGTCCCCATTGTGGTCGTTGTTATCGTCGCCATTATGGTCATTGTTATCGCCGATACCGCCGTTGTCGCCATTTCCGTTGTCAACACCGCCGTTACCATCGTCGTTGCCGTTGTTATCGCCATCGTGGTCATTGTTATCGCCGATACCGCCGTTATCACCGTTGCCACCATGGTTGTCATCTACGCCACCGTTGCCGTTGTCGCCACCATTTCCATGGTTGTCATCGCCATTATGGTCGTTGTTGTCACCGATACCGCCGTTATCGCCGTTTCCATCATGGTTGTCATCTGTGCCACCATTGTCGCCATTGTCGCCATTGTCGCCATTGCCGCCATTGCCGTTGTTGTTATCGTCGCCGTTATGGTCGTTGTTATCACCGATACCGCCGTTATCGCCGTTTCCATCATGGTTGTCGTTGCCACCATGATTGTCATCGACGATGATATCGCCGTTGTCGTCGTTTTCGCCTTTAGGATCACCTATTGGTTTTTCACCGTTATCACCGTGGTCATCGAACTTGTCATAATCACCATTATTGTTATCGTCATTATCTGTTCCACCTGTCGTTCCCTGATCGTCTCCACCGGTGGTATCACCTGTATCGACAAACGGATTGTCGTCTGTCGAACCTGTTCCCCCATTCCCTGTATCGCCTTGGTCTCCGTGGTTTCCACCAGTTACTTGACCGTTTCCGTTATCGAAATCGGTAGTCGATGTAGTCCCACAACCACTTACACCTAAAGCGATAGTTACAAATAAAAATGCAAGTAATCGTTTCATGACTTTCCTTTGAGTTTAGTTGCTTTCTGTTAGACACTTGTCCTGTTATAAGAAAGCTCCTTAGAAGAATGATAGCATAAAAATGGTCCTAAGTGCTTGAAAAAAGCTCTTTTTTATCGATAATTTTAAAATTTCCTAAATTCTGTTAACAATAAAAAATACAATAATACTCAACTATATTGTTTTTTGTTTGCTGTTGATTGATATGAATTTGAAGCGTATGAAGGAGCACGATTTTTCAATGTATATTCAAATACATAAGCTTGCCCGGAGCGGAAATATCGGTTACTTTTGGAGCGAAAGCGGTTCTGTTGGGGTTGTAAAAGAGTGCTTTGGCGTTTCCCAGCGAGTTCGCTTCGTAGTCCAAAACGGGATCGACCGCTTCGACGACATCGACCCCTTTGTCGGAGTTGTCCGTGTTGACATCGTTGTCTTGAATATGGCTGCGTGTGAGTTTCGTTTGGTTGATATGCCAAATGAGCATTCCCCCTTTGAAATCTCCCTCGAGTGAACGCAAACCACGGTCGTAACCGCTGTCGTTTCTGTTCTCGAGCAGGTAGTAGTGGTTCGCACTGATTGGGATTTTGATGACGTTGTATCCGTTAGAAGCGGTTTGGGTCAGAGTAGCCGAAGTGTTGCTGAGCACTTGGGGTGTAATCCATCCGATGTAGGATTTACTCCAAGCGGACATATGTACCGGCGTTTGACCGTACTTTTCATCGTTTGTTTTGCGCCCCCATGAGCCGCACCCCATCAAGCCAAATATCCCTATGCCCCCTGTTTGGGAGTTGACGTTGTAAAGGTCGGGTAGTATGAAGATGGCATGTCCTAATTCATGGGCGATGATCCCTATGGTGGCGTCGTGGAAGGTGTCTTCTCCATGCCGTTCGCCAAAGACGGCGTACCGTCCGTGTTTGTTCGCGTTGAAGATGGAAACCCCATCGGCTGTGGGAGCTTGGCTTGGACTCAAAGAGGATTGATGCGCCCATATACCGTTTAGCACATGGCGACCCGCATAGGCGTCTTCATAACCGGCTACGACAAGCACGATGGCGAGTTCGTTGGTTTGCAATGCTCCATCACCGTTTGAGTCGTAGCGGGAAAAATCGATGTAATTATCGGCTTGGTGTATGGCATCGGCGATATCTTTGGCTAGAAGGTCGAAAAAGTCGTAAGCATCGATATCGGTGTCGATATGGTTTTTTGATAGATGCACCTTGATTATGCCGTCGTTTTGGGTGTTGTAGTTTTCGGTAGCGGGGAGAAGATGAAACTTGCCTTGGCTTGTTTCATCATAGTAGTCGTTGAGTTCCCCTTCGTCGTAGCCGAAAAATTTGTTCGACCAAGTTGCGTCGTTCGAGACAATGGTTTGGTTGTCGTATTCGAGCAAGATTATGAGTGTGGGAAGGCTTTGTGGGATGCTTGGAGCTTTTGCAAGATCGCTTACGGGGGTGACGTCTTGCGGAATTGAGGCGATGTAATCGGTGTCGCTCGATTTTGGTACGTTATTGTCCCCATTGGAAATGGGTGTGTCCACATCGTTACCGTTGCCGCCGCCTCCACCGCAACCAAAAGCGCTTAGAAGCAAGAGAAAAAAGAAAAAGTTTTTCATAAATCCCCGTCTTAAAAGAAATCTATCAATAAGTTCTGTATAATAACATAAAAATTTTTAAGGTTCATAAATGATCACTTTTAGCGAAATGCTTTTGAAATTGCAAGAGTTCTGGGCGAAAGAGGGGTGCAATATCGTTCAGCCCTACGATATACCCGCAGGGGCGGGGACGTTTCACCCCGCAACCTATCTTCGCAGTCTCGATTCCACTCCGTGGAGCGCGGCGTATGTCGCGCCTTCTCGCCGTCCGACCGATGGGAGATACGGTGAGAACCCAAACCGCCTTGGAAGCTACTATCAGTTCCAAGTGCTGATAAAACCGAGTCCTGACGATATTCAAGAGCTTTATTTGAAATCGCTCGAGTATTTGGGGCTTGACCTTTCCAAGCACGATATCCGCTTCGTCGAGGACAACTGGGAGTCTCCGACCCTTGGAGCGTGGGGGCTTGGCTGGGAAGTGTGGCTAAACGGTATGGAAGTTACGCAGTTTACCTACTTTCAGCAAGTCGGGGGTATAGAGTGCGCGCCGGTAGCGGTGGAGATAACTTATGGAACGGAGCGATTGGCGATGTACCTGCAAGGGGTCGATACGGTGTTCGATATCGTTTGGAACGTGAATCGTGACGGGAGCAAAACACTCTATCGCGATGTTCACAAAGAGGGGGAGATAGAGTTCAGCAAGTACAACTTCGAAGTTGCCGACACCGACATGCTCTTTCGCCATTTCGACGAGTATGCCGCGGAGTGCAAACGAACACTCGAAGCCGGTTTGCCGCTTCCGGCGTACGACTTGTGTATGCTCGCTTCCCATACTTTCAACACCCTCGATGCCCGAAAAGCGATCAGCCAAACGGAGCGCCAGAACTACATTTTACGCGTTAGGGAGTTGGCAAAAGGATGTGCCGAGCTTTACAAAGCGCAAGAAAGCGAGCGTCTTAAGCGAGTAAAAGCGTAGGCATGGAAGAAACCCTTGTCGCGCAGATAGAGAAGATCCTTTTTCAAAACGAAGAGGGGTTTTTCATAGCCGTTACCAAAACCGGCGAGCGTATCAAGGGGGTATATGTCCAAAGCGACATAGAGCATCTCAAAAACGCCAACGTAACGCTGCGTGGCTTTTGGGAACACCATAAACAATACGGCAAAACTTTCAACTTCACTTCGATCCGCGTCAATCAAAACGAACTTTTTTTCTTTCTGACCAAAATCGTCAAGGGGTTTACCAAAAAAAACGCCGCCGAACTCATAGAGCATTTCGGTAAAGAGGAACTTGTAGAGATACTCGATAACGACATAGAACGCCTCTTGGAGTTCAAAGGAATCAAGGAAAAACGGCTCAAAAAGATAAAAGAGTCATGGAAGAAGTTTCGCTCCATGCGGCGTATCGGAGAGTTTCTTTCCCCTTACGATGTCTCACCCACACTACTGACTACCATCGCTTCGGCGCTCAAAGAGGTGGACGAGCCATGCACGAAGATAAAGAACAACCCCTACATCCTCACCAATATCAAAGGGATCGGTTTTAAAACCGCCGATGAACTAGCACTCAAGATGGGGGTGGACAAAGAAGATGAAAACCGCATCGCCAGCGCTATGGAGTATGTTTTGCAAAACTACTGCGAGGCTGAGGGAAACAGCTGCGTTGTAAAAGGGGTGCTTTTTGAAAAGCTTGACGAGCTTTTGGGGTTTTCGAACAAGCGGGATGTGTACGAAGCGGTGCTTGTGCAGCTCCAAGCCGGCGAGGAGATAGTCCCGCTAAGCGGAGAGCGGGTTGCACCAAGACGACTTTATGAAGCGGAAAAGTTCTTGTTCGATGAATTTACAAGACGGAAAAAACTCCAAGATGAGCCGATAGTAAAAGATATCGATGTATTTTTGCAAGAGGGGAGTTTCACCCTTGGGGCAGAGCAGAAAAAAGCGGTGGAATTGATAAACGAAGGGAAAAAAATCCTCTTTCTCGTCGGATACGCGGGAACGGGGAAAAGCACCACCTCGAAGATGATTTTGGAGCTGCTTTCCCTTCGCTACGGAAGAGAAAACGTCATCACTTGCGCACTCAGCGGTATAGCGAGTCAGCGTATCGCCGATACGACGGGGTTTGAAAGCTCTACCATCCAAAGTTTGCTAAGCAAACATGAACAAGCGGAGCACCTGCCTTACAAAGTGGTGCTTGTAGATGAAGCGAGCATGATAAACTCGCAGCTTTTTGCGAGACTGCTTGCCAAGATAGACAAAAACGCGGTTTTGATAGTCGTTGGGGATGACGCACAGCTACCACCCATAGGTGCGGGTAACGTACTAAGCGATGTTTTGGAGCTTTCTTTTGTGCCGATTGTCAAACTCACCAAAATCTACCGCCAAAGCGAAGAGCAAGCCATAGCGGTTTTGGCGAACGAAATCCGCCAAGGAAGAGTACCGCAGTACAAGAAAGCGTATGAGGATTTCCGTTTTATCGATGTGAGCATCCAAAACTACTACGCACTCAAAAACTCTTTAAGCCAAAAGGAGCTTCAAGAGGTTCGAGAGCAAAACCACCAAAACATCATCGCGGAACTGCTGCACTTGGTTTTGGAACACATAGAAAAAGCGAGATACCGGCTGAAGAACAAGCAGATAAAGGAATACCTCAACTACTTTCAAGTTATAACTCCCATGAAAGGGGGCACGCTTGGGGTGGAGAATCTCAACAAGATACTGCAAGAGTACTTCAACCCAAATCCGAAAAACTGTCTTAAAAAAGGGGAACGGGAGTTTCGCCTGATGGACAAGGTGGTACACACCAAAAACGAAAATATGGCTTCTTGGAGTAGCGAAGGGTTCAAAAACGACGAGCCAAGCGACAAACGGCGTGTTTTCAACGGGATGATAGGGCTGCTTTTTCGCATAGACAAAGAGGAAGACGCGGCGTATGTTTTCTACCCGAGCGAAGATGTCGTCGTTCGCTACGATACCGATGAAGTGTGGGAGTATCTTAGCCTCTCATACGCCCTTACCATCCATAAAACCCAAGGGATGGAGTACGACATCGTTACAATCCCCATGAGCTTTTCCCACTATATCATGCTCAATACGAAACTTATCTACACCGCCATAACCCGCGCCAAACACCGTTGCTTCGTCATAGGGGAAAGCGGTGCTTTCGAGGTTGGCTGCAAACGCTTCGATACCACCAAACGAGACACCGTTTTGCTCGAACTTGGGAAAAAAAGCTCTTTTGGAGATGGAACGGATATTGCTTTTTTAGGTGTACGAGAAAAGGAGTATCATGGAGATCGTTCTACATAACAACCTTATCCTTGTTCGTACCGATTTCACAACGCTCAATCAGCCTTGGATGATCGAGTTTTTGAACCAGCATGCCAAAAGTATGCTGTTCTTGCCAAAATCGGTGCTTGTATTTCGAAACGATACTCTTAAAGAGGTGCGTGAGGAGTTCATACGCGCACTTTCCCATCACCATGCCAAAACGCACGATTTTGATCACACTTTCTTTTTGCGTTCGTTGTTGAAGTTTGGCAACTATCCCATCAAGATAGAGCTCAAAAAGCTTGAAAAACCGCAAATCGTCAAAGTCAATCTCTACGCTTACGATAAAAAAACGGTGCTCATCTCACTCGATAAACCCAACTCTTGGGTGATGACCTATTTCCGCTCGCAACTCAACGTATATATGGAAAAAGGGACGGACCAGTCGATGGTGCTTGACCTTTCCTCCTACAAAGCCAAAAGCCGTTTCGATAGAGCGATGAATAAAAAGCATATCCTTCACTACGACATCCACTACACCTACGACAACCGTTTTTTAAGTACGCTTTACAGCGACTTCGCATCTTGCACTTTCGGTGATTTGCTCAAAGAGGAGCAAAACGAAGAGAACAAACGGTACTATACCGTTTTGGAAGTGCCCATAGGAGCGAGCAAAGAGGTGATACGCCAAAACTACAAAAAGCTTGTCAAAATCTACCATCCCGACAAAATCATAGCCGAAGAGCCGTACATGGTCGATTACTACACCAAGAAGTTCCAGCTACTCCAAGAAGCCTACACGACCCTTAAAATCGTAAGCTAAATCTTCACGATCTCGTCCGCGCACCATTTCGCCAAAGAGAGATCATGCGTTATGAGCAGTACCGCGAAGTTGTCCAGATTTTCCACTATCATCTTCATCGTTTCAAGTTGAATGATATTGTCTAGTGCCGAAGTCGGCTCATCAAGCAAAAGAAGTTCCGGCTCCATCAGCATCGCACGTAAAATGGAACAACGTTGCAGTTGTCCTCCGGAGAGTTTGTGGGGGAGTTGATGCAAAAGGGACTCTTCGATAGAGAGTTTTTGGAGAAAATAGGGTAGTTTTTGGGTGTCGGCTACATCTTCGATTTGGTTGAGAATCGTGTAGCTTGGATGGAACGAAGTGTAGGGGTCTTGGAACACTTCGCTAATGTGCTTGGTAACTTCGACGGTTCCTCGAAGCGGTTTTAAGTTACCCAAAATCAGCTCAAAAAGGGTACTCTTTCCCGCTCCGCTTTGCCCTACTATCGCTTTGAGCTCCCCTTTTTTCAGCTCAAGCGAGAACCCCTCATAGAGAGGCTTTTTTTTACTATATCCGAAAGTGAGGTTTTGGATGCTTAAAACGGTTTGCACTTATTTGTTGACTTGATGGTAGATTTTGGTCAGCTCCTTGTAGAGCTCTTCGGGGCGGATATCCGGATTTTCTTGCAAGATGTTCTGCATCCAGACGTTATCCTCTTCGCCGTCCCATACTTTTATGTAGCTGCCATCTTTGTAGCCGTTGTCTTGGCGGAACTGATTCAAGATGTTTTTACCGATGTAGAGCAGATACAACGACGAAAGATTCAACCCGCTTTGCGTAACGAGGGTGAAGAAATGCGTAAAAAGTTCATCGAGGGAAAAACCGTTTTTTACAAGCACGTCGCGCATGATATCTTCGATCGTTTCGATGGTCTCTTTTTGGCCGGCGAAGGTTTCATCAGTATTGTCGATAGCGGTGAAGCTTGGCATACCGGCTATGTGGATAGCTATCTCTTCGATGTTTCCTTTCATCTCTTTGTAGTAAACTTCTATCGCCAGACTCATGACGAAGTGCCATACGTCCACCACTTCGATTTTGAGGTTCTCCCAATCTGGGTCCGCGTCGATATCTTTCCAATGTTTCCATGGAAAGCTGTCAATCATCTCGGCAGCTTCCATGTAGATGCAGCGTTTCCAGTTTATCTCTTTGTCGTTCTTGGTCACTCCCTTTACCCAATCTTCGCCGTTGGTGGCATTGTTGAGCTGATTTTGGAGTTGTAACATCAATAATACTTTATCCATTATCACTCTTTTATGAAAAATTTTTACAATTATAGCGATTTATGATAAAATCCGCCCTATGGACAATAAGCGGATCAACTGTAGAAAATGTATTTATTTTTATGTTACTTGGAACCAAGCACAGCCTTACGCTTGCAAGGCTTACGGTTTTAAAGGTAGATTGATGCCCTCGATGACGGTCAAAAAAGTCAGCGGTAAGGAGTGTCAGCTATTTACCGCAAAGCAAAAATGACAATTTCGACATGACAGGGAAAACCAAGGAATGGAAGTCGTCCTCTTTTAGGTGCTCAAATATCTTTTACTTGTTTGTAGTCTTCATACAACATATAAAACAATGTCCCAAAAACTCCTATGAGAGCGAATGCTATCGGAAATGTCATGTTTACTCCTCTTTGGTGATTTCTAATGTATCTATCAGTTTGTTTCTTTTCTTCTCTTCTATATTGATAAGCAATACGACGACGATAAAACCTATCGTGCCGATAATAAGCAAAGTATTCACTACAACGTCATCGTTGATTTTCTTTTGAGAAATTCCAAAAATCGTTCCTATTATGGCCGACATCAAAGCTATCATAATATAACGAAGGTGTCTGCGATTTGGTCGATTTTCTTTTGAAGTGCTTCAATCTTTCCCATACTGAAATTATATCTCAAGAACTATCTTTTTCCCAAATCCAAGCTTGTTATCGGTCAGTTTGAAACGCCGTACATGCAGTTCCCAGAGGGTAGGGTGCAATGCCAAAGCGTAGGGGAAGGTCTTGAAGTAGAGTTTTTTGCGGTTTTCATCTTCGCATCTATGAAGCGTGCCTTGGATTTGCAGCCCTTCGATTTTGCCTATCTCTTTGGTTTCAAGGTGGATGTTGGCGGCGACTTTTTGGTTGGCAAGCGCGTTTTGTATATGGGTGGTTTTCGTATCGCCCGCTATGACGAAGGTTTTGGAGTCGGAGTCGTAAGCGTAAAACGCCGAAGAGCAATACGGCGCGTCGTTGTCGCAAGTCGCCAAAGTCAAAAGGTGGTGTTTGGCTATGAAAGCCTCGATACGTTCCAAATCTTTCATAGTTTTCGCATATACTCTTCGAGTTTGTACGCCGAGTCGATTTGCCGTTTTTGTAGCATCAAGTGCGATATTTCGTCATCATGGAGCATTTCGTACATGAATGTAGTCGATTTGACGTTGTAGAAACTGCGGATGAAGTACAGCAGTTTATCGAAATTGTCCCCTTTGAGGTGGGGCATCTCCTGTTTGAAGATTTTGAACTCTTCCCAATCTATTTTCATCGACTCCCTTTAGGTTATACCATCGGTAAGTAATTTCCAGTTTGATAAACGAGGATATTGTATTCGAGTACAAGGCGAAACCGCGCAGGAGCTACTTGTAGCTTCAAGTGGTTTCGTATTATGCTAAAATACATTATGCAATTATACAAAAGTAAACGTCTAAAAGTAAAACACGCCTTTAGTTCCCGTCAAGGGGGAGTGAGCCAACCCCCTTACGATTCACTCAACCTTGCCTATCATGTAGGCGATAGACGCGACGACGTGGTCAAAAACCACAAACTGTTCGCCTACGAAGCGGGGTTCGATTTCAAAAAGCTCGTTTTTATGAATCAAATCCACTCCAATAAAGTGCACGTCGTCGATGAAGACTCTTTTTTGGTGCCTTCATGTGACGCGCTTGTAACGAACCTGTGTGATACCCCGCTAATGGTGATGAGTGCCGATTGCGCTCCCGTTTTGTTCTACGACGAAGTCTCCAAAACCGTCGCCGCCGCTCATGTGGGGCGAAAAGGGGCGTTTGGCAACATCGTCAAAAACGTTTTGGACGTTATGTGGGAGCGTTTTGGAGCGGAGGCGGAAAACATCGTCGTAGCTGTTGGACCAAATATCAAATTGTGCTGTTACGAAGTGGGTGAGAAAGAAAAAAGCGAAGCGAAAAACCTCGGGTACGGTTTTGCCCTTAGCGGTGCGCATCTCGACATAGATGCCATCATAGCCCATCAGTTGCAAAAGGAGGGCGTTTTAAAAGAGCATGTGGAGTTTCTGCCTCATTGCACCTGTTGTGAAAGTGAGCGCTTTTTCTCTTACCGCGCACAAGGGGAAACCGGCAGAAACGCCGCCGTCATCGTTTTAGAAGATTACGTTTAGCGAGACGAAAGGTCCGTACCAAAGGTCGTAACGGTCGTATTCAAGCGTGAGTTTGTCGTCGTTGTCTTCGTTGTCGCTCGAACTGCCGCTGAAGTAGTACGTCCCTCTTGCTCTGAAGCCGATTTGAGAAGAGATGCCAAGACCGTGAAACAACTTCGCTCTTTCTTGGTAGATGTACCCAAACTCCACGCTCCCATCGAGCACTATGGTCAAAGGGGAGGAAACGCCGCCGTATCCGAGTGTGTGGGTTTTGTCGTCGATAACGGCACTTACGTCGTCGGAATAGTCGATGTACCCAAGCCCAACACCCCCTAAGCCCTGAATGTAGAAGCGCGAAAGGTGGGTTTCGTACCGTTTGGCGTAGGAGAGCTCGTCGTAGCCGAATTCGATGGAGTATTTTTCTATTTTCGTTTTCGGGTCGAAAACGGCGAATTTCACATCGCCTCTTTTGCCGTATCCTAACAGCGAAGGCATGATGTACTTGGTATAATCGACACCGAAAAACATACCACGCTCGAGCATAACGAGTAAACTGTAACGGGTGATTTCGTTGCTTACCCCGACACTACCGTCGTAGTTGAGTACATCTTTGGCGTTACCCGACTCGTCGATAGTCGCTATGGCGTTTATTTTCCCTTTTTCGCTGACGATGCGAAGGGTGGCGGTGGAGGAAAAGAGGTTGTTTATATCCAATACCCCGCTTAGGTATTTCGATGCTTCGCTTTGGATACCCCCTTTTTCTTCGGCTTTGCTTTGCAAGTAGGTAAGAGCGAGCTGGAAGTCGTTGTAGCGCCCTTGCATATAGTACGATAAAAAGGTATTGGAAGCTATTTTGTAATCGAGCGTGGCATCGAAAAGATCGTTCTCCCCTTTTACGCTGTTTTGCGCTTTCCACTCGATATAGCTAAGTGCGCTTCCAACGAGAAAACTCAATGCTTCTTCCTCTTCGAACCCTTTTGTGTGTTTTGGTGTGATGTTTGCGAGTTTGTCGATATCTTCATAGCCGATTGTCATCTCGAGCCAGACATCTTCGGTACTGTTTTGCGCAAGGAGGTGAACCATGGAGTCGGTGTCTATGTAAACTTGCGGATCGAACCCGACATTTCTGTTTTGGGAGTTGATTGCCCAGCCGCTTATGTCCTTTTTCGCTCCAAACTCCGCTTTACCGAGAATTACCCCTTTGTTATAGACGTTTACGTAGCGATAGAGTGCATATACAAGTGATGACACATCTTTTGGATAGACCGAGAGGATGTTTTTTTTGTCCCCTCTGTGGGTGATGGTCGTTCTGGAAACACTCCATTCTTTCGTATTCGAGGTAATGATGTCGTTTGCGGTAGTTCTGGCGATCGCCGCGATATCGCCTTGGGGGTTGTTTTGCAGTTTCGCATCTTCGATTTCGCGTATGGCTTGCAAAATCAACGAGTCGTTTTTGTATATCCCTTTTGGGGTGATGCTAAAGACGCTTCCATCTTGTGCCACAAGAGCATCGAGGCGATCTTGGGGTAGCGGAGGAACGGGGTAGTCGCGGTCGTTTTGGTCTATGAGATGGTAGGAGGTATGCTTGTCGTAGGAGATGGAGTACAGCAAGTAGGCTTTGTTTTTGTAGCGCCCTTTGGCTATGGTCGTGGCTACGGCATGGGTGCTAAAACCATCGAGAACTTGACCTTTGTCGTTTTTGATAACCTGCTGGCAATCCCCGTTTCCATGTTCTGGACATTTGGTCGTGAGATACACATCGGGTATGTTTTGGGCATCGAAGTAGCTCTTGAGAGTGTCGCTTGTCGGATGCAGAGGCGAAAAGCTCCACTCCCCCTCTTGTGCGAAAAGCCAAACGTTTAGCAATAAGGTTACAAAAAACAGCCGTAATATAAAATCTCCAAAAAAAATATTGCGCCATTATACCCTATTCTGTAATCGTTTTGTAACCGAGTTGTTCTATTATTGCACTATCAAAACTTGTAAAAAGGATGAAAATGAAAAAGAGACTTGTTTCTTTGGTTGCCGGAATCGCCGTCGCAAGCAGCTTGAATGCCGCCGATCTTAGAGGGAGTGGGGCTTCGTTCCCATACGCCGTGTATCAACAATGGACAAAAGCGTACTACAAAGCTACCGGCGTAAAAGTGGACTACATCTCCAAAGGGAGCTCGAAAGGGATCAAGGACATCAAAGCGCGTCAAACCGACTTCGGTGGGAGTGATAAGCCTTTGAGCCCAAAAGCGCTGAAGAAGTACAAGCTCTATCAGTTCCCTTCCGTCGTTGGTGCCATCACCATGGGGTACAACGTTCCGGGTGTGAAGAAACTTCGCCTTTCTCGTGCGGCTATCGCGAGCATCGCTTTGGGCAAAGTACAATACTGGGACGATAAAGTGATCGCTTCTGCAAACCCCAACATCTCTTTGCCGCACAAGAAACTCACTTTCGTCCACAGAGCCGATGGAAGCGGAACGACGTTCAATTTCACCTACTTCCTTTCTAAAATCTCCAAAGATTGGAGAAAACATTTCGGTGCGAAAAAATCGGTCAACTGGCCGGGCAATCAACACGTCGGGGGTAACAAGAACTCCGGTGTGGCGAGTCTTATAAAACAAACACCGTATAGTGTTGGATATATCGACTATGCCGATGCGAAAAACAACGGTATCGTCATGGCGGAAGTCGAAAACAAAGCGGGTGAGTACATCGCGCCTGAGCTCGCGTCGTTCCAAGTAGCCGCAGCCAAAGCGAACTTGAATCCGAAAAAAGATTTCTACGCCGCGATAGCCGACCCTAAAGGGAAAGGCGCGTATCCGATAGTGGCGGCGACGTTCATTCTCCTTCCGAAAGAGAAACAAGAAACGAACAAAAAAGTGACGAAATTTTTCGACTGGTGCTACGCCAACGGTAAAGAGATAGCAAGCAATCTCGGTTATGTACCGCTTCCAGACCCGCTTGTAGCGAAAGTCCACAAATACTGGGAAGAAAAAGGGATCAAATAACCCTTCTTCCCAAACCGCATATCTTCATACACTTTCCCACCTTCTCTTTGTAACCAAAATGTAACTTTTATGTAATCGATTTGTAATCGAGTCTTATTACAATTTCGCCATCAAAACAAACAAAGGATTTGACAGATGAGAAAGGTTCTACTTTCGTCTTTAGCCGCTTTAGCGCTCACAAGTGTAGCGAGTGCATCACAAACAAAATTTTATGTAGATGACAACGGACAAGTTTTTACCAAACCGGCAGAGGGGAGAACGCTGCTCAAGCAAAGCACTCCTTGGTATTCTCATGCAGATAAATTGAAATTCGGCGTTCAGACTTTTATCGGTTACAAATACAGCGACTACGACGCTCCAAGCGGAAAGAACGTAGAAAACGATTCTCGCTTCGATCTTAGAAGAGCCTACTTCCAAGTCAAAGCGTACATGATGGAAGACCCGAAATCGTACTATCGTATCACGTTCGATATCAACAGAGACAACACGGGTGATGAGAAAGTAAGAGCGAAATACGCATATGTCTATTTCAACGAAGTGCTTCCTGCAACCGGTGTTGAAATCGGTCTTGCCCACCGCCCTTGGCACGATTACGAAGAGCACAACGCTTGGTACTACAGAAGCATCTCCAAAGTACTTACCGAAACCAAAAGAGCGGGCGATTTGAGTAACTCCGCCGATTTTGGCGTTATGTTCAAAACACGCACGAAATACTTCGATGCCGATTACGGTCTTTTCAACGGTGAGGGGTACCACAGTACGCAGCTAAGCAACGGGATGAGTTTCGAGTGGAGAACGACGGCGCATATACTCGGTGTAAGCGGTAAAGATCATCCCGAAACCAAAACTTACTTCGATGCGTCGTTTTTCGGTCAGCTAAACCATAAACATAAAGAAGTAGCTCCGGGCGTGTTTGAAGATATGAATTTTTACGGTATTCATGCGGTGTACAATCAACCGGAGTTCCTTGTGGCGGCGCAGTATATCGACTCGAAAGTGGATAAGTACAAAGGTGTAGCTAACAGCAAATCCGGAAAAGGTTGGAGTGTCAACGCCGAGGCGAGATTCGGTGAGAAAAAAGATATCAAAATCCTTGCCAGATACGACCTATGGACGCCTGAAGCCGATGACGGTGCGAGCGAGTACGATAAGAAATCTTACATCGTCGGTGCCGCTTGGAAACAAAACAAGAACATCGAATGGGTAGCGAACGCAACCGTGAAAGATTACGACGAGCAGCTAAATACCATAAAAGGTGGAGATGCCACAAACGGTGTGGACTACATGATTACCGCCGAGGTGAAATTCTAACAAAGGGAGTTCTTCTCTTTGTTTTTGGCTATTTGCCGGTTATGATTTTGGCGACGTTTTTCGCGCTACCGTGTTGCAAATAGCCCCGTAATTCTCGAGAATGCTCCAAAAATTTCCCACTATCGAAACGTTCCATCTCTTTTAGCATATTTTCCACATTCACGTCGTTTTGTATAAGTTCTGGATGGAGTTGTGTATGTTTGAACTTGTCGAACATAATGTTGCCAAGCCCTATGTAGTTGAGTTTTACGAGTCTGCTGGCTATGAAGTAGTCCAACTTTTTGGCGATGTAAGTTAGAACGAACGGCGTGCCGATGATGCTCGCTTCTAGGGTCGCCGTCCCACTGCATATAAATGCGAAGTCGGCTTCGTAAAGCGCTTCGTAGGGTTCGTAGGAGATGGTAAAACCGCTTGTCTCACCGTAAAGACGCTCGATTTTTTCTTGTGAGAAATGTTTGGGTATGACAAGTGTCGCTTCTATGTCGAGTTTACGAGCGAGCTCTTTGTAAAGCGGGAAAAGCTTGGTTATCTCCGACGGACGGCTTCCGGGCATGAACACGATTTTTTCTATTTTCGGCGAGAGGCTCTCTTTGTAGTGTGGAATGATGTCCAAAAGGGGATGCCCGACATACTCTATGGGTGCGTTTTTGGAGTAGTACGCAGGTTCGAAAGGCAAGATGGAGCATAGATGGTCGATGTATCGCTCCAGCACTTTTATACGCTTGCGTTTCCACGCCCATGCTTGAGGGAGAATGTAGTAGATGATCTCTTTGTCGGGGTAGCGCTTTTTGAGCTTTTTAGCAAGTGGGAGATTGAAACCCGAAGAGTCCATCAAAAGCACTTTGTCGCAATTTTGGGCCAATTCTACCATTTTGTCCGCCAAGCGGAAAAAAAACGGGAGTTTTTTCAGCGCATCGACAAACCCCATGATAGCCGAATCGCTGATATCGACATAAGGAGTTCCAAGCGATTTGTCGAAAATCCCGACAAGTTCGACATCTTCTCCAAGCTCTTTTTTCAAAGTCGATAGATGGATATTCGCCGAAACTTCAAGAGCCGAAACAAGCAATCTCACTGCAATCCTTTGTAATCAAAATGAAACTTTTTGTAGTATAATTACGTACGAGAACTATGGAAAACCCCTATATGCGCGCGTTGATGAGGTATTATACTCAAACTTCGTTACAATAGTGGCTTTTCAGAGTTCTTCAAAACCACATTCAAGGCCGCTATGTGTTGGAAAAACTGTTTCAAAAGATATCCTTAGGGAGTGCTTCTTTCGTCTTCGTTTTGCTGATAGGGATATTCACCACCCTTTTTCTCGCTGCGAAACCTGCTATAGAAGAGTACGGATTGGGCTTTTTGAGTGATCCAAGATGGAACACCGAAGTGCCCATCGCTCAGCCACAAAGCGATGCAGACGCCAACGCGGCGGCTCAAACCGCCACAAGCACCGATGTCGCCATTCAAGCCGATGATGCAGAGGATATGGGTGAAGATGAAGATTTGATGGGGGATGATGAAGACCTTCTCGGTGATGACGAGGAGGGGAGCGAGAGTGCGACCAAGACCGTTTACGGCGGGCTCGTACCGATTGTCGGGACGATTCTCTCGACGTTGATAGCGATGATTTTCGCTGTTCCGATAGCTATGGGGATAGCGGTGTTTCTCTCCGAAATCGCTCCAAAGAACATCTCTACGCCGGTGGGGATAGCTATCGAGCTGCTGGCGGCGATTCCGAGTATTATTTTCGGGATGTGGGGGTTGTTCTATTTTGCTCCTATCATAGCCGAAACGTTTGGCGGGTACCAAGTTTCGCTTCTAACTGCCGGGCTTGTGCTTGGGGTGATGATTTTGCCGTTTATGGCGGCAATCACACGCGATAGTATGAACACGACTCCAGACATCCTCAAAGAGTCTGCGTATGCACTCGGAGCGACGAAGTTCGAGGTTATCAAAGACGTTATATTTCCGTATTCGAAAGTGGGGATAATCGGCTCTATCATCCTTTCTTTGGGAAGAGCGCTCGGTGAGACGATGGCGGTTGCGTTTCTCATCGGTGCGGTGTACCAGTTGCCGGAGAAAATAACCGACCCGACCATCTCGATTCCGGTCGCTATGGCGGTGAACTTCGGTGAAGCGGCGGGGCTTGGAGAAAGTGCGCTGTTTTACCTTGGGTTGATACTTTTCGTTTTCTCGTTCGCGCTTATAAGTTTCGCGAAGTTTTATTTTCTTAAAAGGAACAAGGGATGAGACTCGTTGTCAATAAAATCGTCCTCGCACTCTCGATTCTCTCCGCAGTTGTCGGGCTTTCGTTTTTGGGCTGGATTTTGGTTACACTCGTTGTCAAAGGGATGACGGCGATGAGTGCATCGCTTTTTATCCACGACCTTGTCGATAACGGGCTTAGAAACCTCATAGTGGGGCAATTCGTGTTGGCTGGACTGGCTTCATTGGTTGGAATCCCCCTTGGAATGGTTGCAGGGATTTACCTGCGCGAGTATGGTAACGGGAGTCGGTATGCGGAGTTCATTCGCGACCTTAGCGATATCATGATGAGTGCGCCGAGTATCGTCATAGGGGCGTTCGTGTATGCTGTCGCGGTCAAACCGTTTGATGGACCAAGCGGTTTTGCCGGAGCGTTCGCGCTTGCGATAATGATGATTCCAATCGTTATAAATACAACCGATTCGATGCTCTCGCTTGTTCCAAAAGAGCTACGAGAAGCGGGGATAGCTTTGGGGGCGAGTAAGTACAAAGTTATCTTCGATATCGTCATCAGAGCTGCAAAAGTGGGGATAATGACGGGGATACTCCTTAGTTTCGCGCGTATTATCGGCGAGACCGCGCCGCTTCTTTTTACAAGTGAGACGAGTAACTATTTCACACTCGATTTGACCAGTTCGTTTTCGTCGATGACGGTGAGCATCTACAACCTTGCCAACGAGCCTGAAGAGAGTGCCAGAGACCTCGCTTGGGCGGCATCTTTGGTGCTGACGGCACTCGTGCTTATCATCAACCTTACGGGTCGTTATTTGACTCGCAACAAACATAAATAAGGAAAATCATGGCTAAAGCGATAATGAACGTCGAAAACTTCTACTTTACCTACGCGGGTGCGAGCGCTCCTTCGCTCAAGGGGATCAGTTTGCCGATTATGAAAAACAAAATAACCGCGCTTATTGGGCCGAGTGGTTGCGGTAAATCGACATTGCTTCGAAGTATGAACCGCATCCATGACCTCTACCCGGGTAACAAATATGAAGGGAAGATAGAACTGCTCAACCTCGAGACCAAAAAGTACGAAAACATTTTGGAGATAAAAAAAGAGAACGACTTTATTAGGTTGCGCCAAAAAGTGGGGATGATTTTTCAAAAACCGACCCCTTTTCCAATGAGTATTTTCGACAATGTCGCTTACGGACTCAAGATCATGGGAATCAAAAACAAAAGCGAGCTAAGCGACAGGGTGGAAGCGGCCCTAAAGGGCGCAGCTCTTTGGAAAGAAGTGCATGACAGACTCAATAAATCGGCGATGGGGCTTTCTGGTGGACAGCAGCAGCGTTTGTGTATAGCGCGCGCGGTCGCGGTCAAGCCGGAAGTGCTTTTGTTCGACGAACCGACATCCGCACTCGATCCTATTTCGACAGGTGCTATCGAAGAGTTGATAGTGGAGCTCAAAGAGGAAGTTTCCATCGCCATCGTAACGCACAATATGCAACAAGCCAGCCGTATAAGCGACTTTACGGCGTTTATGTACCTTGGAGATTTGATAGAATACGACGAAACCGAGAAAATATTCCTCAACCCAAGCCAGCAACAAACAGAAGATTACATCACAGGGAGATTTGGATAATGTTACCGAAATATCAAGAAGCGCTTACGAAAATAAAAAGCTCCGTAAAAGATATAGCCGTAGGGCTTTGCAAAGCGAACGAACACATCCTTCAAGCGATGGGGGAGTGTAGCGAAGAAGAGTTTACCGAAGCAAGAAGCTACATTAGAAACGTTAGTGGCAAAACAGCGGACATCGACAACGAAATAGTCAAAGTGTTGGCTTTGTACTCCCCGGAAGCGAAAGATTTGCGTATTTTGGTGGCGTATTTGAAAATCACCAACGAACTCGTGCGCGCATCTTCCAACACTCGTAGTTTCATTAAAGGGTTTACGATAACCTGTCAGGAACTCGACAAAGAGATTATAGAAGAATACGCAAAACCGATGCAACGCGCAACCATCGAAGCACTCAAAGCGATGGTGGAGATGGTGGACAACGACGACAGCGACGAAGCGGAAGAACTCTACTCCAAAGTGCTGATAGCCGAGAGTAAATCCGACGACCTTTACGACATGATAGAAAGCAGCGTTTTGGAAAATATCGAAAAAAACAGCGACTACAAAACGACAAATAAAATGCTCTCGAGTCTTAGAAAAAGTGAAAAAATCGCCGATAGAGCACTTTCTATAGCTTCTTTGCTCCTCTATGCGAATCTCGGTGGAGAAATCCACTAAAGAATTTCGACAAAAGGGCGATGCCCTTTTTGTATAACCATCTGTGAATCTCTTTTTTCAATACATTGCATGTATCGGTTGAACCTTCGACAGATATTTTCTGTTTTATTATAGAACGAAATTTCAATACATCACATGTATCGGTTGAACAGTGTTATACGCCTGCATACGCAGTAAAACCAATACATTTCAATACATCACATGTATCGGTTGAACTTTGTCTTTTGAAAAATTCTTAACTATGCTTCGGTCATTTCAATACATCACATGTATCGGTTGAACGGGCAACGCATTACCTCTATATCCCGATAATTATCAATTTCAATACATCACATGTATCGGTTGAACGGGATATGGAAATACTTATCAAAGGACTGCTTATGAAATTTCAATACATCACATGTATCGGTTGAACATCACGAAAAAGGCTTTGACATTATTTGTATGTTATTTCAATACATCACATGTATCGGTTGAACGGTCGCCAATGGCACATAGTAAAAATATGGGTATCTATTTCAATACATCACATGTATCGGTTGAACTAACTCTTCCATCAATATGCCCTGCAAAATCATAAAATTTCAATACATCACATGTATCGGTTGAACAAGTTTGTTTCGCTTTGTCGCATCGTAGTGTTTGTAATTTCAATACATCACATGTATCGGTTGAACTTTGTTACCCTTTGTGTGTATAATTTTCGTGTGTGATTTCAATACATCACATGTATCGGTTGAACAAACGCATCTATTGCCCTCCGGTCTCCTAAATGCTAATTTCAATACATCACATGTATCGGTTGAACTTGAGTGTGCCAACGAGTGGGGATATAAGAACGCTATTTCAATACATCACATGTATCGGTTGAACTTTGCGTTCGGCTGCTTCAAAGGTTGTTTCCGCTTATTTCAATACATCACATGTATCGGTTGAACATTATCGGGCAAAATACTTTACATTGTGTCGAACCATTTCAATACATCACATGTATCGGTTGAACAGAAAAAATTAATAAATCTATAAAGGATAATAAAATATTTCAATACATCACATGTATCGGTTGAACTTAAAAACCCTCTTGCCGTTGGAGGAAAATTAACAATTTCAATACATCACATGTATCGGTTGAACTTTGGGTTATACTATGTCACAAATTCATACTATTCTATTTCAATACATCACATGTATCGGTTGAACTCATAAGTTTTTGTATCTCTTGGATAGATACTCCCTATTTCAATACATCACATGTATCGGTTGAACACCGTCGTTGAGCTTGTGTGAGTACTCTTTTAAAGGAATTTCAATACATCACATGTATCGGTTGAACAGTAAATCTTATAGCTAACCTTACTGGCTTAACAGTATTTCAATACATCACATGTATCGGTTGAACAATTCCGTTTTTAAAAAAAAGAGACGATATTCATATTTCAATACATCACATGTATCGGTTGAACGTGTGCACGAACCTCAAGCGTTCCAAGACCTTGGATCTATTTCAATACATCACATGTATCGGTTGAACAATTCCGTTTTTAAAAAAAAGAGACGATATTCATATTTCAATACATCACATGTATCGGTTGAACTTGCATGTCCCTCTCTGCTTCTTTGAAAACAAACTTATTTCAATACATCACATGTATCGGTTGAACTTTGCGTAAAATGGGTTACATAGACTCATGATAATATTTCAATACATCACATGTATCGGTTGAACCAGGGAGGGCAAACGCTGTAATTTTCCTTTATCATGATTTCAATACATCACATGTATCGGTTGAACAAGTTGTAAGAGCTGCTCAAGCAGCCTGACTTCGAATTTCAATACATCACATGTATCGGTTGAACCGCTGGGCGCGTACGCTTTGCGCTTCTCTTGCGAGATTTCAATACATCACATGTATCGGTTGAACCTCTTTGACCGATTCTCCATGCCCTCTTTGCTGCTATTTCAATACATCACATGTATCGGTTGAACAAAGGAATCTCGCCATCAAATTCATTACATTGGGATATTTCAATACATCACATGTATCGGTTGAACAGGCGAAGTATCCGAAAGTGAAGCGTTTTCTCGATGATTTCAATACATCACATGTATCGGTTGAACCTTCCTTGTTGCCATTTGAAGCCGTTTTCTTCCAATTTCAATACATCACATGTATCGGTTGAACAAGCTGTCTAATGGAATCGTATAGTTGGTTATTTGATTTCAATACATCACATGTATCGGTTGAACTGTTTGGGGGGTGTGTAGCGTAGTGCCCCCCCGAAATTTCAATACATCACATGTATCGGTTGAACACAAGCAAAGAGATCCTTTTTAGTGGTGGAAATAAATTTCAATACATCACATGTATCGGTTGAACATGGCGAATCTGTTTTGATAGCTGGATTAAAATCATTTCAATACATCACATGTATCGGTTGAACAGAGATTTAAACACTACAGCCGGTGCTGCAATCATATTTCAATACATCACATGTATCGGTTGAACTTAACGCTAACGTTATCAATAAAATCCCTTATATATTTCAATACATCACATGTATCGGTTGAACAATTTGGAACTCTTAATAAAAATATCAAAACACTATTTCAATACATCACATGTATCGGTTGAACGTAGGGGGTGGGGCTTACATGTAAAAGAGTGGACAATTTCAATACATCACATGTATCGGTTGAACCATGTTATATTCTCGGTGGTATGCTTGGCTCATACTATTTCAATACATCACATGTATCGGTTGAACCGCACCGCGAAGCGTCCCGCGCCGTAGATGACGAAATTTCAATACATCACATGTATCGGTTGAACACTGCATGTCTCTCTCTGCTTCTTTAAAAACAAACTTATTTCAATACATCACATGTATCGGTTGAACCTATCCCGTATCGGTCGTAGTATTTTGGAGGTCAATTTCAATACATCACATGTATCGGTTGAACAATTCTTCTTTTGTAGTTCCTCTTGATTCTATGAAATTTCAATACATCACATGTATCGGTTGAACTCTTCATATTTCTCTTTTTCTTCCTGATTATATTGTATTTCAATACATCACATGTATCGGTTGAACCCTGTGCGTATTTTTCCGCCGAAAAAGTGTATTTTAATTTCAATACATCACATGTATCGGTTGAACTGGATAAGCATTTGCGACCGACGCTTGATCTGTAATTTCAATACATCACATGTATCGGTTGAACTTTTTGCTTTCTAAAAACTTTTCTGCTTCCTCTTTTATTTCAATACATCACATGTATCGGTTGAACTTTGCGGATGTTTTATGCTCTTTTGAGCTTGTATATTTCAATACATCACATGTATCGGTTGAACAAATCACTGTGTTAATCAATATGGAATATGCGAGATTTCAATACATCACATGTATCAGTTGAACTTCTATTCTTTTAGATAAAAACACTCCTCTTTGCATATTTCAATACATCACATGTATCGGTTGAACAAGCACGAGTTGAAATATTCTACTTATTATAAGTAATTTCAATACATCACATGTATCGGTTGAACCAATGCCCGTTTTGGTTCTTGAGAAAAATCCGCTATTTCAATACATCACATGTATCGGTTGAACCTCATAGGAGCTCCTATACTCGATGGAGTATTTTATTTCAATACATCACATGTATCGGTTGAACCTGTATCTAACTCTTTTAATGAAACATCTGTATCATTTCAATACATCACATGTATCGGTTGAACAACTCATGCGACCAACCTTTCAGCCTCTATTTTAGCATTTCAATACATCACATGTATCGGTTGAACGCTTGGCGATGTGTATCTTGTCCGTTATCGTGTCTATTTCAATACATCACATGTATCGGTTGAACTAAAGTATTTACAAATATTTTAGCAAATGGTAGCTAAAACCATCCCTTATTTCTGGGATATTTTGAAGATTTTTCCAATCAAAATCATAATTTGACAATGAATTGTGAAAGAGCTTTTGTAGTTCCTATTTTAGCGTCGTTTTGGTAAATTTGCAAAAAAATCGATTGGAAAAAATCAGATAAATATCGACTCGCTCTCTTGCGTTTTGGTGCCTATATGTTCTTCGTCGAAAGAGGAAGCGGAAGGGAGTTTGATGATGGAGATGTAGTCTAAATCTTTATCTATAACCTTTTTGAGTTCGTTTGTGAGCTTGAGCAGGTTTGCAGGGGTGATTTCGCCTCTGAAGACGCTTTTTTGGTGGTGTCGGAGGTATTTTTTGCAGATTTTGAAGACTTTGGCAACTCTGTTTTTGCCCGCTTCGCTCTCTTCGTCGGCTATGTCGTACATCAAAAAAACATAGTTGAACTTGTAGCCTTTTTTCACATCTTCTCCTTGAGGAGAAACGGGGTGAACTCTTTTTCTTCTACGAGGAACTTTATGAGTTTGTATCCATCGAGTTTGATGGCGGTATTGTATGAAACAAGGCGTTTGAGTTTGGGGTGTTTGAACTTTTCGTTTAGTCTGTTTTCAAACGCTTCTATGAAGATCTTCTTCCCCTCTTCGTTTAGCAGAGCGTAGTTGAGTTTTTTGTCGAAATGTTTCGTAACTTGGAGTTTCTTGCGATTTACCAACTCAAAGATCGTTTTAAAAACTGACCTTACGCACCATATCACATACTGAGCGAAAGGAGAGGCGTTATAATGCAAGGCGGAAGTTCTGAGCCGTAGCCATAGCTACGGTGAAGGTTTTCCAACGAAGTCAGTATGATGCCTATCCTTTCGCCCTTCGGGTGGCTTTTGCGACACGCGATTGCTACGTTACACCTCCTCGCCATAGCTACGGCTATGACTCGTCGGTGTGCCTTGCACTCACATATCGCAAAAACCACTCAGTGTATGATATGGTGCGTAAGGTCAGTTAAAAACCAAGATCGGCTTGAACGCTTCGCTTAGATCCAGACTCAAGCTAAATCTTGCCTCTTGCGGCTCATGTAAAAAGCTGATCGATTGGTTGAGGTGGGTGTGGTAGATAGCGGTGATGGTTTTGGTGTAAAGCAGGGTGTTGCCAAAGCTTATAAGAGCGTTTATGGGGTTGTCCGGCGGTCTTTTGACGCGCTTGTTGAGAAGAAAATCCTCGGGGAGAAAGTGTTTGAAACTGTCGTAAAAGCGGTTCCATATCTGCCCCTCGACAAAGAGGATCTGTTTGATGTGCAGGTCTTTTTGCAGCATTTTTTCGACATCCTTTCTTAGCCAGTCCAAAAACGGTTTGAGATCACTGCTGCCGTGGCGGTAGTAGTGGTATAAGACTTCATAGATGTTTCTCGCTATCACACCGACTATCGCTTTGGCGACGACAAGCCGCTTTTCGATATACGCCAAAGACTGCTTGATAGTCAGTTCACCGCTGATAAGCTGCTCTTTGGGGTAGAAACTCCCGCTGTAGTGACCGTAATAGTTGAAAAAGTGCAGCGTTATCCCTGCACGCGCGGCAAAGTCCAAAAACTTCGAGTTCAAGCTCACTTCGTTGAAAAAGTAGATCTCCCTAACCCCTTCGACTGGGATGTAAACCCACCCTTTTTTGTTTTTAAAAGCGATGGAGTTGTCTTTTCTTTTGAGTTCGCCGATGGAGAAGATGTATCTTGTTTTCATTGTATCAAGTTCATTATAAGTTTTACTATCAGCTCTTTTTCATCGGCTTTCGATGAAGCTATCAAAAGAGCTAATGAAACAAGGGCATTGGCATTTATCTTAAGTTCGCCGTCACCATCATAAAGATAATCATTTTTCGATAAAAACAAGATAAACATAAATGCTCCGATCCTTTTGTTGCCGTCTGTGAAGGGATGGTCTTTGACTATGTAGTAAAACAGGTTTGCGGCTTTTTCTTCAACACTTGGCAACAACTCTTCGCCTCCAAAAGTTTGATAAATGTTTCTTAAAATCCCTTCAAACGAGTTTTCTCTCTCGATCCCAAAAAGATTTGTCGCTTCTTTTTTCTCTATCATATCTTGTTTCAGCTTTGCTATCTCTTTTTTCGCTTCATCATAATCCAAAACAAATATCGTAGTTCCTCCTTGCGGAGTTTCCAATCTGTTTTCATCGAACTGATTTAACAATATCCAGCTTTTAGCGTATTTTGTAATGATATCCAAAAAGCCTTTAGCTTCGATTTCGTCTAAATTTTGATTTTTTATAATTTTTTGTAAAAACTCTATCTCTTTTTGAAATTCACTGAAATTCTCTTTTAATTTTTTTTGATTGAGTGCGTATCCTTTTAAGATATACTCTTTCAAAATTTTCGTTGCCCATTGTCTAAATCTGGTTGCTTTTTTGCTGTTTACTCTATAACCAACTGATATAATAACATCTAAATTGTAGTATTCTACTTCTCTTACAACTTCCCTTGAGCCCTCTTTTTGAACTGTTGCATTTTTTGCAACAGTTGCTTTTTTATCAAGTTCTCCACTTTTAAAAATATTGTTTAAATGCCTCGATATTACCGACTTGTCTCTCTCAAAAAGTTCACACATCTGTTTTTGTGTTATCCAAATCGTCTCGTCTTCGATTTTTGCCTTGACTTCTATCTCACCATCTATAAACTTTACTATTTCATTCATATCTCACCTCATATAAAACAGTACTCAAAATACGCACACTTTCTACACTTGCTCTCATACTTTGGTTCCGGCGGTTTTGGCAGCGAAATAAGCTCTTTTATATCAGCTAAAATCTCTTGCAACTTCCCCTCACTCTCCTCATCCAAAACCACCTCAAATCGCTTTTTGTTTTGCCTGTTTTTCTCAAAAACTTCAAGCCGTCCTTTTTTCTCTATCCCCTTTTGCTTTAAGATATACAGATAATAAAGCAACTGCAACTTAGCCGACTCCAAGTCGCTATCGCTTTTTTTCACTTCCACGACATAATCTTTTGTGATTTTATCAAGCTTGATATTTTCAAATGCAACTTCACTCACTCTATCTTCGCTGATTTCGTGTAAAGCCTTGCCGATTCGCACCTCTTCACTGTTGTCTTCAAGGTTGATGCGGTTGGCGTGGAGCCAGCACTGTGTTTTGCAGTGGATGTAGTAGTTTATGAGGGTGCCGGTTATGTTAAACATTTACAATATCCATATTTAAAGATAACCATTTCTATCATCTATATTTTCAACTTCATCGTTAGTCAAACCAATTTCAGAGCTATACTTTAAAGCAATTATTGGAAAAATTCTTTTATAGCCTTCAAATTCAAAAAAAGTTATCTTGTCTTTATTTGCCATGTATCTCTTTTTGCTAATAGAAACAAACAGTTTTTCAGCCTCTAAATACTCTTTATTTTCTATAAATTCTATAAACTCATCTTTTAACTCAATAGGTAAAACTTCAATACCATCAAATTGAGAAAAAAATTCTTCTTCACTCTCTTCGTAAACATTAAAAGGGTATAAATTATTTAAATACTCTCTAAACTGTTCTCTTAAATTATCATCATTTAACTCGAATGGTTCATATATTCTATCCAATAAACTTTGCACAATATCTTCATTGATAACAGTATCCTCAATACCTTTTAACTCATTTAATGTTTTAATAATCAAATTTTCTTCATAAATTTTTTTATGAGCTTTTTCTGCTACGGTTGTAACAAAACAATTAGGCTCATCATCCTTTTTTAACTTTCTATCTTTTCCTCTATAAACTCGTCCAAACCGTTGCAGTAAAGCATCAAGTGGAGCAGGCTCAGTTACTATCAAATCATAATCAATATCCAAACTTACCTCAATAGCTTGTGTTCCAACCAATAATTGAGGTTTAGTGTCTGATTGTATCAATTTTTCTTTTTGTGTTCTATCTCTTCCATTAAATCCACTATGTAGTAGTACTTTACCTAAACACTCTATATTTTTATATATTTCTTGAGCTTTTGCAACAGTATTGCAAACCACCAAAACTGTTTTACCCTTTTCTATTCTTTCTTGGATAAAATCTTGCTGATCTTCAATAGATGAGTGAAGTAGTTTTACCTTGTGTCTTTGGATGCTATCTATCAACTTCTTATCAGGTCTGATCTCTTGCTCTATTTTTAAAGTTGTTTTAATATACTCTTGCATAAATGATGGCATAGTTGCAGTCATAATAAAAACTTTTACTTCCAACTTTTCAATAAGCCACTCTATAAAAAATAGTATTCGCCTAAAAAGTTCTTTGTCATAAATGTGTATCTCATCAAAAATAAGATATGCCCCAGCTAATTCTGTCAAACCCTTTTCAAACCCTTTGACCCCAAAAGCCCACTTTAAAATCTGAAAAGGAGTTACCACTTTAAAAGGTTTGATGATTTTTTTGTTAATATCAATCAAATCTTTTAGACTCTGTCCATCTTTTTTCTCATAATACTCATCTATAAAAAATTTAGCCTTTCCATGCAAAAGTCCAACAAGTTCTTCATCTCCAAAACCATTTTTGCTACTTGATACTCTTTTTGTCATAGCATTAATAGATGCTGTAAAAGGTAATACATAAAATGCTCTACCTTGTCTAATATTTAGCTGGGTTTGCAACCATCCTAAGCTACTCTCTGTTTTGCCTTGTCCTGTTGGTGCTATTAAAAGAGCATTACCCTTTGTGTTCCAAGAGATAATTTGATGATGGTATGGTGCATATTTTGTATTGTGTAAAAAATTAAAATTATTCTCTTTTATAATAGGGATATTTTTAATACCTGCTGAAGCATTATGGTCGCAGATAGATAAAGAAGCCGATAGAAATATATTTTGGAACTTTTCAAGTTCAGATATTTTTTTCTTGACTCTTTTTGAAGTCCACTTTTTTATAATTTTATCTAATTCTAATTCATATAATTTGAAACTTTCTATTTCAATATTATGTTTTAATAAAAACTCTCTTATCCAATCAAAATCTAATGTATCAAACTCTTTAGATATCCATCTATCTTGATTGTATTTTTCATTATTTTTATATTCATTTAAAAGTTCTTTAAGTTTTTGAAAATTTTTATGATGTGCTAAAACAGCACTGATTATAAACTCTTTATCGGTAAAATTTTGAACAACAATAGCACTTAATACTTCATGACGAAATCTGTATTTCTTCCCATTTTTCATAAGTTCTTGAAAACCTTCGGTGGCTTTTCCCATATCATGAAATAAAATCGAAATTTTGAGATAATTCCAAAATTCCTCATCTTTAAAAAGTTTTTCTAATATAGGAAAAGCTACTTCAAAAGTCTTTGAAATATCTACTAAATCTTGGGTATGCTTGTCTAAACTAATCCCATCAGATTTTGCTAACATAAACTTCTCATTAAAATAGAACAGTTTAGCTCTTCGTCAAACAATGCCTCTGTATTAATTTCATTATAAAATTTTTTAAATTTCCAATTCTTCATATCGAATTGCTCTACTTTATTTCTTGGCTCATTCACAAAACTACCCAATCCATCATTTATTAAAAACGGTTGCACATCCTTTGGTTCTCTAACTAAACTGGTATAATCAAAATATTTAGGCATTGCATAAATTTCACCTGCACTTTTAAACTCATTAAACGGAACAATTGTGCCATTTAAGACTACTCTATCACTTTTAATCGCTTCTATCTCTTTTACTTCTAAAACTTTTGCAAAATCTCCACTTCTACCTAAAAGTAATTGAAAAACAGGAGATTT
This sequence comes from Helicobacteraceae bacterium, assembly GCA_027038835.1. Taxonomy (GTDB): domain Bacteria; phylum Campylobacterota; class Campylobacteria; order Campylobacterales; family Sulfurimonadaceae; genus S012-15. The sequence continues at coordinate 168,961 of JALWGC010000003.1, forward strand.
AAAGGCATTGGCTATATCTTCATCTTCAAAATATAGTGTCAAATAGCAATCATAGAGTATCTCTCGTCTAAATGTCGGGTCTTGAACTACATTTTTATTATTAACAGAATTATCTTTTTTCTCAAACTTATAAATCGTTTCCAAATCAACATAGGAAGATCGGTATCTAAAAATATAAGAAAATCTAAAATCAATCAACTTATCATCTCCGGTAGCCGAAGCAACCATTCCTGCAATAGTTGTATAAGGCACGGCTTTTATACTTAATTGATTTGAACTTATAAAATTTGGATACCTAAAACTTGCTGTTTGAGCTGTAATAAGCACACGATAGAGTTTCATTTTAAATTATTACCCTATCTAAAACTTTACTAAAATCGTCAATAGTTTGATTGATACTTCCTTTATGAATTTTTACTCCCTCTATTTCATCATCTATTAGTGATAAACTCACTTCATCCATAAATCCAGTTGCTTTACCTATATATACATCACTTCTAAAATAATCTTTATTATCAGCAATAGCTTCTTTTAATGCTTCTATAGATAAAGTAGCTCTCCCATCCTCTTCTACTGCGATATTATCAAAAATATTATTACCGCCTTTTAGAACTGCTAAAATGATAAAATCAGGTTTGACACTATTATAGTTTGTAGTTAATCTTGCTCCACCACTAATTTTTTTAAGTGCCAAAATTGTATCTTTTGCTCTTTGTCTTCTGATACTATTTTCTAACCTTGCCCTTTTTATGTTGGGATTTATCAAATCATCTACTTCACTACCATTTTCTAAAACTTTATCATAAGTTATATCTGTAACATTTTTATAGCCCGAGCGATTTACTTTAGTAAATGTTCCTACTTGGTCTAAATCTAATGAAAACATACCCTTTAATACAGTAGAATAAAATTGTTTCTCATAAGGAACAGCATCTCCATCTTGTCTTGCCATTGATGAAAATTCATTAAGTGTTTTTTTATCAATCGAAGTAACTGAAGTTAAAATAGAATTTTTTAGCGGACTCACTCTTGTAACTGTAACATCAACTTTTTTAGGATTTCCTTTTTTATCTTTTACAATATTACCATTTTCATCTTTTTGTTCTTCTTTACTTGCTTTCATATATCCAAAAATATCATCATCAGCATATTTTATAGGATTTGCTTCGGTAAAAGCTACTTTTTTATCCCTTATTATTGGGCTTAATTTCCAACCATTTAAACCTAAAGTTTCTCGCCACCAATATCTCCAAGCTTGACCAGATACAACTGCATACATTCGTCCATTTTTAAAAACTTTTTTTACCGCACTTGTATTTTCCATACCTTGAGTATTAGTAGCATCACTACCCCAATTATTCAGACTTGCACCATCTACATCTATTAAAACAGCTCCATGTATAAAATAGTTTTTTACAGTATCCTTTTGAACTTTATCTGTAAAATTACTCATCATCGTCTCCTCGTATAATAAATTTAATCAAACCTACATCCCAAAAGAGTAGCAGTTTGATAAATTTTTAGTTTCTTCGGTAAAGTTTTACCTGTTTACCAAGAACTAAAACAACTTACAGTTAAAGAGTTGAAT
>JALWGC010000004.1 GCA_027038835.1 Helicobacteraceae bacterium
GGCTGTCTGCAATCGCCATCCCTGAAGCGTCGTCTGCCGCTTTGTTGATACGAAGACCTGAAGAAAGTTTTTCAAGTGAGCTTGAAAGACCTCTGTTTGTTACTTGTGCGTTTGCGTGTGCGTTGAGCGCACTTACGTTTGTATTTATTCTGAAACTCATGATAAATCCTTTTATCGTCCGGATGGTTCTCCGGGTTGTTTTAGCCAACTTCCATGTTGACTTCATAAACTATATCGACCAAAAAAATAAAACTTTAAATAGTTTCACTAAAATTTTTCGTTTCACCCGGATTTTGCATTAGAGTTTGATAAAAGATACGCCGATGCTTTCTAAAGAAACATCCTTTCAGGAACGCTTCGCTTGTTTTGTGCAAGGGGCGTTTAGAGAATTTGCTTGACTTTGCTTATGCTTTTAGCATATAAGCAAAGCTGTACGAAGCTAAAAATGCAAAGCAGTTTGCATTTTTTTAACGCTTCTCCCCTTTTTGGTAGTCCAAAAATTCTATGAATGTCCATTGTGCAAATGATCGATGTAGGTTTACAAATTTCTAATGCAAAATCCGGGTTTAAACTTTTTTCGCTACACTTTCGAAATCGAAACTCTATAATAATGTATATAGGACTACACTTGAACTTAATTATCGTCGAATCACCGGCAAAAGCCAGAACCATCAAAAACTTCCTTGGGCGCGGATACGAAGTGATCGCTTCCAAAGGGCATATTCGCGACTTGCCAAAAAGCCGCTTCGGTATTACCATAGATGAGGAGAAAGGGGAGATCGTTCCTACCTATTCCATCGCCAAAGAGAACCAGCCAACGGTCAAAGAGATCAAACAAAAAGCGGACAAAGCCGAGACCGTTTACATCGCGACCGATGAGGACCGCGAAGGGGAAGCGATAGGATGGCATATAGCCCATGCGATCAAACGTGACCCAGAAGAGCTACCGCGTATCGTTTTTCACGAAATCACTAAAACCGCCATCAAACACGCGCTCGATTCTGCGCGCCATATAGATATGAATATGGTAAACGCCCAACAAGCAAGGCGGCTGCTTGACAGAATCGTGGGGTACAAGCTCTCCCCGCTTCTTAGCTCCAAAATCCAAAAAGGGCTAAGTGGAGGACGTGTACAAAGCTCTACACTCAAACTTATCGTCGATAGAGAACGGGAAATCAAAGCGTTCGTTCCGCAAGAATACTGGAGTATCGACACCAAGTTCGAAAAAGATATAGACGCTTCTTTGGTCAAGTTCGCCGGGAAAAAAATGGACAAACTCTCGATCAAAAACGAGCAAGAAGCCTCGCAGATAGTGCAAACGATCCAAAACGAAAGCTTCACCATAGCCAAAATCGAGACCAGAGAGCGAAAAACCTCCACACCACCGCCGTTTATGACCTCGACTTTGCAACAAAACGCTTCAAGCAGACTCGGATTTACCCCTAAAAGAACGATGAGCATCGCCCAGAAACTCTACGAAGGGGTGCAGACACCTAAAGGGGTGAGCGGGGTTATCACCTACATGAGAACCGACTCGCTCAACCTCGCTGCCGAAGCCATAAGCGCGGTTCGCTCCACCATAGAAGAGCGCTATGGCAGCAAGTACCTCCCGCCAAAACCAAAATACTACACCAAAAAAGCAAAAGGCGCACAAGAAGCGCATGAGGCTATCCGCCCAACTATGCTCGATTTCACGCCCGAACTCGCCGCGCAGTACCTAAAACCCGAAGAAGCGAAACTCTACAAACTCATCTACGAACGCTTTATGGCTTGCCAAATGGCAGATGCGCTTTTCGAGCAACAAAGCATCACGTTTAGCTCCAAGACCGCCGAGTTCAAAGCAACGGGAAGAAAGCTCCTTTTTGACGGTTTCTACCGTGTCATGGGCAACGAAGACAAAGACAAACTCCTCCCTTCACTCAAAGAAGGAGAAAACGCGCAAATACAAAGCATACAACCGACACAGCACTTCACCGAACCTCCTGCGCGCTACAGCGAAGCGAGTCTTATCAAAAAGATGGAAGCCGAGGGGATAGGACGCCCTTCAACTTACGCGCCGACTATCGCTACGCTTATGAGTCGAACCTACGTAGAGGTGGAGAAAAAACAGCTTATTCCAACCGAAGTCGCTTTTACCGTCATCGAGATTTTGGAGCAGAACTTCGCCAATATCGTCGATGCCCAATTCACCGCCAAAATGGAGGAAAAACTCGACGAAATAGCCGAAGGGAAAATCGATTGGAAAAAACTTCTGCTTGATTTTTACAAAGAGTTCATGGAAAAAATCGAAGAGGGCAAAAAGAACATCAAAAGCCAAAAAAGCGCCAAACCGATAGGGCGGAACTGCCCCGAATGCGGTAGCGAACTCTTGCTACGAAAAGGGAGGTTCGGCGAATTCATTGCTTGTAGCGGATTTCCAAAATGTAAATACACCGAACAGGTAAACGAAGACGGCACAAGCAGCCCGAACAAGAAAGAGGAAGAACTCGCAGGTGAGAAATGTGAAAAATGTGGCGCTGAGATGGTCGTCAAACAAGGCAGAAACGGAAAATTCCTCGCTTGTAGCGCATACCCAAAATGTAAAAATACCAAAAGCTTGCAAAGCGAGCAGAAAGTCTCACAAACACCATGCCCGGAGTGTGGCGGGAAGCTTATATACCGCACCAGCAGAAGGGGTGCTTTTTGGGGGTGTGAAAACTACCCTAAATGTAAGTTCATCTCCAAGTTCGAGCCCACCACCATCAAATGTAAAGAGGAAGGGTGCGACGGTGTTTTAGCCAAACGAACCTACAGAAACAAAGAGGTGTACGAGTGTACCAAATGCAAAACGAGGACTCCTGCGGAGGAGATAGAAAAGTAAATCTATGCTATAATAAGTGCTAAAAAAGGTATGAAAATGAATGCTATCTTTTCCAATTATACCGCAAGTATTACGGAACTGAAAAAATCGCCCACCAAACTTTTGGAAGAAGCAGGCGATGAAACCATAGCGATTCTCAATCATAACATTCCAAGCGCTTATCTCGTTCCAAGCAAACAATACGAACGGATGATGGAGATAATAGAGGATTATTATCTCGCAAAAGAGGTAGAAAAAAGACTTACAGACGACGAAGATGCCATAGAGGTTTCTTTAGATGAACTATAAACTCGCTTTCCATCCAAAAGCGTTAAAAGAATGGAAAAAACTCGATAAAACTGTCGCCAAGCACTTCAAAAAGAAACTCGAAGAAAGGCTACAAAACCCAAAAGTTCCAAAAGACAAACTCAGCGGTTTTGAAAATGTATATAAAATAAAACTCAAAACTTCAGGTTTTCGACTCGCTTACAAGGTGGAAGAGGAGAAAATAACCATTTTGGTTTTAGCTATAGGAAAACGGGACAAGTTTTACAAAAAATTATAAAAAGTGATACATATGAAAATAGCGCTCATTTCCGATACCCACAGAAAGTTCTCTCTTGCCAAAGACGCGATAGACCGCCTCATCTCATACGGTGCACGCTACATCGTTCATGCGGGGGATATTTGCCAGTACGACACTATCGAGTACATCAAAAACACCGGCTTGCCCTATGTGGCGGTCTACGGCAACAACGACGCGCATATGGTGCAGTACCACAACGACTTCAATCTCGTCAAAGAACCCTACTACTTCAAAATCGAAGATATCAAATTCAAACTGATGCACCTGCCTTACTACCTTAGCCCCGACAGCGACATCGTGATATACGGACACACCCACATCTTCGAAGCAAAAAAGGTGCAAAACACCCTCTTTCTCAATCCCGGCGAAGTATGCGCAAGGGAAAAACCAAAAAGTGAATCGGTACTTTTAGAGATAGATACAAAGCAATTTTTGGTACAATACTTCGCTAAAGATATACAAACGAACGAAATTTCAACAAAAGAGTATAGATTTGAAAGATAAAACGATTTTTTTATGCGCTATATGCAACATCAACAGCGGTACTTGCAACGAAGATTGTAAATTTTGCTCCCAAAGCGTACGCTACAAAGCCGATATCGAGCGCTACAAACAAAAACCGATTGGGGATATTCTTGAAGAAGCACGTGCCGCGCGTAAAAACGGCGCGCTTGGTTTTTGTCTGGTCACTTCCAACAAAGGGCTGGATGACAAAGTTCTTGAATTTGTCAGCGAAGTCGCCTACACCATCGAAAAAGAAAAACTTGGGCTTCGGCTTATCGCCTGTAACGGTACCGCAACCAAAGAACAGCTTTTGGAGCTGAAAAAAAACGGTATCAAAGCGTACAACCACAACTTGGAAACTTCGCGCGAATTTTACCCCAAAATCTGCTCTACCCATTCATGGGAAGAGCGCTTCGCGACATGCCAAAACGTGAACGAAGCGGGGCTGGTACTCATCTCAGGCGGCATCTTCGGACTTGGAGAAACACACACAGACCGTTTGAGTATGTTGAACTCGCTAAAAGAGCTTGACCCGACAAGCGTACCGATAAACTTCTACCACCACAACCCCGCCCTTCATCTACAGCCAAATCCGCTAACAAGAGAAGAAGCGCTCCAACTCGTTCGCCTAACACGCCAAACTCTTCCAAACGCACAGCGCATCATGGTAGCTGGAGGGCGGGAGTTGATGTTTGGAGAAAACTGGAGCGAAATATTCGACTACGGAGCCAACTCTATCGTTATTGGCAACTACCTCACCACACCGGGCGCCAAACCGGAAAAAGACAAAGAGGTTATCGAAAAACTAGGACTGAAGATAGCGACGAAGGTGTAAAAAGATGGAGGATACCGGCTCAAGCATCACCCTTATCGTCTCGGTCGCGCTGGTTATACTGCTAAGTCCGTTCTTTGCGAAGATTTTCCGTTTACCGACAACCCCCATAGAGATCGTGCTTGGTTCTCTTCTTGGATATTACGGCTTTATCCATGACGAAGAGATTTTCAAGGTTTTAAGTGAATTCGGTTTTTTGTATTTGATGTTCATCGCCGGTACCGAAATCGATTTGAAAAAATTTATCAAAATCCCGAACACGATTTTAAAAAGGGTCGTTTTCTACCTTGTTATTCTCTATATCCTCTCTGTAGCCTTTAGCCTCTATTTCAATCTCGGCAAAGTGTTTATGGTGCTTTTACCGCTTATCTCCGTCGGGCTTGTAGCCGGCCTTTCGAAAGAGTACGGCAAAACCCCTTGGCTCGAAATTTCGATGATAGCGGGCGGCATCGGCGAAGTCGCCAGTATCGGTATCTTGACCCTCACTTCGGCCGCCTTGCAAAACGGGTTTGGTTTCGAGTTCGCAAAAACCATCTTTTTGCTCGGTGCTTTCTTGGCGGTGATGTTTTTCATATTCAAAAGCATGACGATTCTGTTTTGGTGGTTTCCAAAACTCTCCGTTATCTTGATGCCCCACAAAGACAACCAAGAACAAGATATCCGTCTCTCTATGGCGATTTTCTTTCTTCTTGTCGCGGCTATGATGTATTTACATCTCGAGCTTGCTTTTGGAGCGTTTTTGGCGGGTATTTTCATCCCTACTTTCTTCGAGCACAAACACGACCTCGAACAAAAACTCTCCTCTTTCGGATTTGGGTTTTTGATCCCCGTTTTTTTCATCTACATCGGTTACAGTTTCGATCTCAACGCTCTTGTCATGGACGGTCTTATCTACACGGCGTTCGTCATCTCCATCGTAATGATAGCGATGCGTATCTTCGCATCGTTCGTGTTTATCAAAAAACTCGGAACGCTCGATTCGATTTTACTCGGGCTCTCCCACTCGATGCCCCTTACGCTCCTTATCGCGATGGCGACACTGGCATACAGCGCCGACTCGATAGACAAACTTCACTACTACGCGTTCATCTTGGCGGCTCTTTTCGAAGTGATAGTGGTTATGATATGTATAAAACTGCTTGTACTTTATGGAAAAAAAGAAACCGCTTAAAGTTTTTTCTCAAGCAACGTTTTGAGTTCGGCTATCTCTTTGCGTAAGCTGTGTATCTCTTTTTTCGAAACGATCTCCACCTCATCGTCATCATGGCTTCCAAGGTCCTTCATGACATCGACAACCACCGCGACGATCAAGTTGATGATGATAAACGTCGCTATGAAAATAAACGGGATGAAAAACAACCAAGCATAAGGGTGCGTTTGCATAACCGGACGCGCTATTCCCATCGACCACGACTCCAGCGTCATCACCTGAAAAAGGGTATAAAGCGATTTTCCAAGATCACCGAACCACTGAGGAAACTCATGCCCAAACAGCCAGCTTGCAAGAACCGCGGAAACATAGAATATCACGCTCATCAAAGCGACAATCGACGCCATTCCGGGTATCACTCCAAAAAGCGCTTTGACAATCTTTCGCATCTGCGGCACGACGGTAACGATTCGAAAGAGTCGAAAAACTCTTAAAATTCGAAGTACCGAAACCGCTTCGGTCGCAGGAACGACCGATATAAGCACTATGAAAAGATCGAACAAACTCCAGCCGTTTTTGAAAAAAGCGAATCTGTGCGCATAGATGCGAAGAGCTATCTCCACGACGAAAACAGCGACGATGATTTCATCGACAAGTAAAAGTGTATCACCGTAACTTCGCTGGATAGACGGATAAGTCTCAAGCCCCATCGTGATACCGTTGAATATAATGACACTTAAAATGAAATTCTTGAACCAGCTCGATTCGACTAAATTATATACCCTTTCTCTATTCACTCTTTTCGCTCCCCTTTCTTTGAAAATATAGATTGAATATATGACACAACTTCAACCCGTATATAAAAAGTATCCATGATATATATATCCATAGAAACAAAAAGATAAGTATCGCGAAGCTGCCATACATCGTAGTGTAGGATTTGTTCATAACGACATAGAACACGAAACCGTTTTTGGCTACGTTGAAAACCAAAGCACTAAGCAACGAACTCAGCGCCGAGGCTTTTGGGTCTATCTTCGTGTTTGCGGAAGTTTGAAAGATGATAAAGAACAACCCCCAAGTGATAAGATAGGGGATGAGCGGTAGAATGTTTATGCCCGAAGTGTAGCTGTTTTGCGCCATCATCGCCGCAATCTTCGCAGTTACGTAAAAGCTCGCCCCCATCGCTATAGGCGTGAGTGTAATCAGCGTCCAGTAGGTAGTGACACTCTCCCACAAAGAGCGCTTTTGCGCATGGAAGATTTTGTTGGCGATATATTCGAAATTTTGAAAAAACAGCATCGAAGCGACGATGACAGAAACCGTTCCGATCACTCCAAGCTTGGAGGAATTTGCCAAAAAACCGTTTATCTGTTTCATCACTATCTCGGAATTGACCGGCATAAGATTGGAAAATATATACTCTTGCAACTTCAGATAGATATCCCCAAACGAAGGTAAAGAGGTTACCAGCGACATCACTATCATAAGCAACGGGATTATCGTAAAGATAGTGTAAAAGCTCAAGCTGGCGGCAAAAAGCGTCAACTCTTTATCGAAAAATCCTTTGATAAAAAACCGTACATGGCGATAAACATGGAATATCTGCTCTTTTTTCATACCATAAGAATAGCACATTAAGCTTAAACTTACACTTTTTTTGGTATAATTTCGCCCTTAAAGTCCGTCGAAAGCTTATCTTTTTGACGACTTTAGAGAATTTTTTATGGGAGCAACTCGATGCCAAAGATGAAATCGGTAAAAGGCGCTGTCAAAAGATTTAAAGTGAAAAAAAGCGGTAAAATCAAAAGAGGAACCGCATTTAGAAGCCACATCTTGACAAAACAAGACGCCAAAACAAGAAGAGTGCAACATCAGCCAAAACATGTACACCAAGCTGACGTAGCGCACGTAAAAGAGATGATCTGCTAGGGAAACCTAGTTTTTAGATTCAACCCTCCACATCATGTGGGCAAGTCCACCAAAGTAGTGGCACCTACAGCAAAACGCAAATAGGTAAAGAAAGGAAAAAATATGCCAAGAGTAAAAACAGGCGTTGTAAGACGCAGAAGACACAAAAAGATCCTCAAACTCGCTAAAGGTTTCTATAGCGGTAGAAGAAAACACTTCAGAAAAGCGAAAGAACAGCTTGAGCGAAGTATGTACTACGCTTTCCGTGATAGAAAGCAGAAAAAAAGAGAGTTCAGAAAACTCTGGATCATCAGAATCAACGCAGCTTGCAGACTCAACGATATCAGCTACTCACGCTTTATCAACGGTCTTAAAAAAGCAGGCATCGAGCTTGACAGAAAGATTCTCGCCGATATGGCTATGAACGACGCTAACGCTTTTAGCGCAGTAGTCGCCGAGGCAAAAGAAGCACTCAAGTAAGTCGCTTCGCAAACCCCTTTTGGGCGTTTGCACCAACTACAACTTTTTTATTTGCTCGAACCACTCTTTTATCTTTTTTTCATATCCGTTTTCTTTGAATTGCACGAAACTTCTTCGTTGTGTCATGTAGTTTTGTTTTACATACCCTCCAAAATCGTGTGGATACAGATACCCTTCGTTGTTGTGCGTAATATTTGGCGGAATTTGGAGCAAATCACCGTTTCGTACCGCTTTTTGCGCTGCGTTTATGGCGTTGTAGGCGGTGTTGGATTTTGGTGAAGCGGCAAGATAGAGGGTACATTCGGCCAAAACGATACGCGCTTCGGGAAATCCGATGGAGGAAACCGCCGTTAAAGTGGAAGCGGCGAGATTGAGCGCTTGAGGGTTGGCAAGCCCTATATCTTCGCTTGCAAGTATCACAAGGCGTCTTGCTATAAAGTCGGCACTCTCCCCCTCTTCTATCATTCTGGCAAGATAATAGATGCTTGCATCGACATCGCTTCCGCGAACCGACTTGATAAAGGCTGAAATCAAGTCGTAATGCTCATCCGCTTCGCTCGTTCCCCGTCCAAGGGAAGTGGGGCGCAAAGAACGAAGCAATGTAGCGTCTATCGTTTGGTTCACATTTGCAGCGAACTCCAAAAGTTTGAGCATCGCTCTGGCATCACCGCCGCTGCTTTTGACAAGATAGCGTTTCGCTTCCCCCTCTACCACGCACTCACACGCCGCAAGCGCTTTGTCAAGTAGGCTGTTTAGCTCCTCTTCACTCAAAGCTCGAAGCTCGAACAGCATACTGCGCGAACGGATGGCGGAGGTGAGCGAATAGTAAGGGTTGGAGGTAGAAGCACCCAAAATCAACGCCTCGTTCTTTTCCATAACCGGCAATAGCACCTCTTGCTGATTTTTCGAAAGGCGATGCACCTCATCGATAAACACGACCGGTTTGAGTAGTGCGTTTTGGTAACGCGAAAACACTTTTCGAAGCTCTTCGACCTTGAGTGAAGTGGCGTTGAATTCGTAAAAATCGACCCCCATCTCTTTGGCGACAACCCGAGCCAAAGAGGTCTTGCCTACACCCGCAGGTCCATAGAAGAAGCTATGCCCAAGGGCGTTTTTCTCTACAAGCGTGCGAAACGGAGCATCTTTGGCTACAAGATGGGTCTGCCCTACAAAGTCGTCAAGACTTTTCGGGCGCAATAAAGCGCTAAAATCCATCTATCCCGCTATCACCTTGACATACACTTCGCGCTCTTGTCTTGGACCGTCGAACTCGGCAAAAAACACCCCTTGCCATTTTCCAAGCTGTAACTTCGCTTCCTCCAACGGTATCGTTACGGAGTTGCCCATGCGGGAACTCTTTAGGTGTGCCGCCGCGTTTTCCCCTTTGTGAAAGTACTCTCCATCCGTCGGCGCCACACGGTTGAGCGCATTGAGCAGGTCTCGTCTTAGTGCCGGGTCTTGGTTTTCGAACAAAAATACGCTTGAGGTGGTGTGTGGTGTCGTTACGACACAAAGTCCGTCTTTGACACCCGATTTTATAACCATCTCTTCGACCTCTTTCGTTATATCCATCACCTGCGTTTTATGGCTTGTTGGAAATTTCAATTTTTGCATTATTTGACTCCTTGTGTTTTTAAGAATGTATGTAGGGCGTTGTACTCGCTTCGCTCCAGATAGCGGGTTTTCCCGCTTGGCAGATTGTTGAGCTTTATCTCCGCGAACTCCAACCGTTTCAAATCTACCACTTCGGTACCGAAAGAGGCGAAAAAACGGCGAAGTTCTCGGTTTTTCCCCTCTGCTATGGCGACTTTCAAAATGGAGTAGTTGGGCTGATTTTTAACGATGGTATAGCCCAAAAACGGCTTGAAAGTCATAGAGGTGATTTTACTTTTTTTATGCGCACCTTTCGTGGCATCTTCAAGCACCAACCCCTCAAGCATCGCTTTTTCCATCTGCGGGGTTATCTCCCCTTTTATCTTGATTTTATACACCCGTTGCAAATCGGACTCCATAAGTGCCGTAGCGATGGCGGAGCTATCGGTAAGCAGTAACAACCCCTCACTGGCAAAATCGAGCCGACCGACGGGTTTGAAGTGTTTGAACTCTTTTGGAAGCGAATCGTAGATGGTGCGTCTGCCTTTTGGGTCTTTTTTCGTAACAAGCTCCCCTTTTGGTTTGTTGTACACGATAACGGTAAATTTGTTTTTCGGACTTACCTTCTTACCGCTAATATACACGACGTCTCTTTTTTCATCGATGTCGCGCGCCGGGTTGGTCTCTGTTTCACCGTTTACTTTCACATACCCCTCTTGCACTGCTTTGTCCGCTTCGCGGCGCGAAAAAGTGGAGTAATGCGCTATAAATTTGTTAAGTCTCATAATCTCTCTTTGGTAGTTGTATCTTCTCTTTTGTCACGATATCCCCTCCTCTATCAAGGTATGCAAGTGCAAGACACCCTTGATGTGGCGCTCTTTGTCGGTGATGACGAGCAGTTGAATCTTTTTGCTCTCAATCAACACCAACGCATCACTTGCAAGCATCGTTTCATCGTCGATAGTCGTTGGATTTTTCGTCGCGTACATAAGCGCGTTTTTCTTTAGCTCGAACCCCTCTTGCAAAAGCGCTCGGCGTACGTCCCCATCGCTTAATAGCGCTTGCAATCTTCCCTCTTCATCGACAATCAGCACCGTTCCAAGTCGCCCCTCGCTCATCTTCACTATCGCATCTTGCATCGTGGCGTCTTTGGAAACTATCGGCAAGTCACGTGTGCGCATAAGGTCTTTGACCTTGACAAAAAGGCGCTTGCCAAGTGCGCCTCCGGGGTGATAGGAGGCGAAATCCTCGGTTTTGAAATCTCTGGCTTTCATCAAGCAAACCGCAAGTGCGTCCCCAAGAGCCAACGTCAGCGTCGTCGAACTTGTCGGCGCAGCCCCTAGCGGGCAGGCTTCTTTTTGTACTATTATGGGGATGTGAATGTCGCTATATCTGCCAAGAGTGGAGTTTTTGTTTTTGCTCATCCCTATCAGCGGTATATCGAATCTTTTGATATGGGGCAGTATCGAGCTTAGTTCTCCACTCTCTCCACTGTAGCTAATAGCCAAAACGATGTCATCACTCCCTATCATCCCAAGGTCGCCGTGAAGCGCTTCGGTCGGATGGAGGAAAAAACTCGGCGTGCCCGTACTTGCAAGTGTGGCGGCGATTTTAGCACCGATAAGCCCGCTTTTTCCAACTCCCGTAACGATAAGTTTCCCCCTACATGAAAGAATCAATTCGACCGCTTTGTCGAACTCATCGAAAATATGTTCTTTAGCTTCTAAAAGCGTATCGGCTTCTATCTGTAATGTCTCTTGTGCTATTTCTCTGTAATTCATAACGATGATTATACACTATTTTAGTGTATCTATCTCTTCTCCCTTTTTCGATAACTCAACGCTTCGAGCATATCCTCTTTGCGTATCACTTCGCTTTGTGCCAAATCGGCAATCGTTCTTGCCACTTTTTGCAGCGATTTGATGGAACGAAACGAAAGCGCGAAACGCTCTGTCGCAGTTTGCAAAACCCGTTTCGCTTCTTCATCCATAACACAAAACCGCTCACACTCGCTATCGCTTAGTGACGCGTTGAAACGCTCCTGAGCCCGTTTCTTCGCAAACACAAACGCCTCTATAACCTTTTGGTGCAACTCTTTGGAGTCAACTGTCGGTTTATCCTTGGCATCGACTTTTTGCATCGTCACATGAAGGTCGATACGGTCCAAAAACGGTTCTGAAAGGCGGTTTTTGTAGCGCTGTATCTCCAAATCACTGCACCGACACTCTTTGGCTTCATCCAAAAGATTGCCGCATGGGCACGGGTTCATCGCACCGACGAAGAGAAAATCGCTTGCGTACTCCACTTTCGCGTTCACTCTGGAGATGCGTATCACCCTATCTTGCATAGGCTCACGAAGCGCTTCGAGAACGTTTTTGCTAAAATGGGGCAACTCATCGAAGAACAACTCTCCTAAATGCGCCATCCCGACTTCCCCGATTTTCGCGTTTTTACTCCCCCCTCCAAAGATACTTGCCGGAGTCGCCGTATGGTGCGGCGCACTAAAAGGTCGCCTTGGGAGGAAGTCCGGTTCTTTGGAGCTAAGTACCTTGATTTTGCTTATTTCCAAAATCTCCTCTAAACTCAGCGGCGGTAGAATCTCCACCAATCTTTGCGCTATCATACTCTTTCCACACCCCGGACTACCTTCTAAAAGGAGGTTGTGAAAGCCCGCTGCAGAAATGAGTGCTGCTCTTTTGGCGACCTCTTGCCCCTTGATGTCAAAAAAATCGTTTTTGTACTCTTGGAGAAAATAGTAACGCTTCCCTTCAACTTCGATACTTGGCGCATCGAGCGGTTTTTGGTCGCCGTTTTTCACAAACGCATCGTTTTCAAATGCATCGACCACTTCAGCGAGTTTTTCAAAACCGTACAGCTCGATATTTGGGATTTTAGAAAGCTTTTTTAACGATTCTTTGGGGACTATCGCTTTTTTGAGCAGTTGCGCGTTAGCTAAAGAAAGCACAATCGGGTAGATGGCGGAACTCTCTTTGATGCTTCCATCAAGCCCCAACTCACCAAAGACGAACCACTCTTTCGATTCTCTCTCAAGCTGCTCCAAGACTATCGAAAGCGCAATCGCAAGGTCGAAATGGCTACCACTTTTGGAAAGTTCGCTTGGAGAAAGGTTGATGGTTATCCGCTTAGGGGGAAACTTGAAACCGTTTGAGAGAAGAGCCGATTTGACCCTCTCGCCGGCTTCTTTGATCGCTTGGCTGACCATCCCTATTATGTTGAAGGAGGGAAGCCCCTTCGTCAGCGTCGATTCGACGACAACCTCTCTCGCTTCGACACCCACCAATGTAGCGCAACGAAGAGATCGCATCGTTATGCACTTTTTTTCGTATTTTTCTGCTTCCGTTCCCGCTGGAACTTTTTATACTCTTTTTCGAACTTCTTTCTTCGCGCATAAGAAAGTTTGTCTATGAAGAGTATCCCCTCGAGATGGTCCATTTCATGCTGAATGGCGATAGCGAGCAACTCTTCGGCTTCGAGAGTTTTGGTATTTCCTTCTCTGTCTTGATAGTTCACCACCACTTTTTCGAACCGCTTGATATCTTCATAAAAGTTCGGAACCGACAAACACCCCTCTTGGTAGAAAATCTCCCCCTCTTTTTCCACTATGACGGGATTGATAATCTCCAAAAGATTCTCTTTGTCCTGATTTCCCTCCTCGTCGGGAAGGTTGATGATAAGTGCGCGAATCGGTTTTGCGACTTGAATGGCGGCAAGCCCTATACCGCTCTCACTCATCATAGTTTCGTACATATCGTCTAACAAAGTATGCAGCTCGCTATCGAAACTCTTCACTTCTTTCGATTTTTCTCTGAGCCTTTTGTCGGGATATTCTACAATATCTAAAACCATAGTACTCTACTCACTTTTTTTTGCTTCTTTTATCTTGACCGCATAACATGCACCCGATTCGTACGCGGCATCGATGGCGTCCATCGCAGCGACTATCGTCTCTTCGACGGAGTTTGCAGGGTCTATTTTGGTTATACCGATAGCGACTTTGAGCGGTATCTCCTTATCGGCAAGGAAAAAGTTGGAGTTTGCGACCAAATCACACAGTCTCTCGCTCGCTTTTTTCGCACTCTCTATGTCGGTATGCTTCAAAAGCATCACGAAAATCCCTTTGCCGTAATGGGCGATGATATCGCTTCGTCTGGAAGTTTTAAGCAACAACCTCGCAATGGTGCGAGTCATCAGCATGATTATCTTGGAATTGTGGATGGAACTTCTTAACTCTTTGGAAAGTTCGAGCATTATAAGCGAACTGTCGTGTTTGAACTCTTTGATGAGTTCGCTTTCTTTCTCGATTTTTGCAAAAAGATAACGCTTGTTGTACACTCCGAATTGATTATCGAAAATGCTTTCCTCTTCCACCTTTTTGATAACGCTGCCGGTTTCCTCATAAAGCTCTTTCATCTGTACGCTTTGCTTTTTGAGAATCGTATTGAGTTTTCCTATGTCCCCCTCCAACGCTTCGGCTACGCTTTTGACACCAAGGCTGTCCGAGACTTCCAAAAGTTCCCTTTTTCGCTTGTCGAGAATCTTCGAAACGATTGTGAGGTTCTTGTACAAACTTGCAGTGAGAGAAAGGATGTTCTTGATACTTGCAAACCCTTGTTTAAGGTTTTGCTCCAAGACGATGGTGTTTTCGGCATCGTTGCTCTCTTCGAGCTCGAAAATAGACAAAACTTGCTTTTTGAACGACTCGCTTTTTTTATCGAGCAACCGGTCGAAATAGAGGGAAAAATTGTTCGGAGTCGGAGGGAGATTGTCCCTTATAAGAGCGGCGAGCACCTCTTTGGCATACTGCTCCAAGTCGGCGTCTCTCTCCTCTTTTTGGGCGCTTTGCTCCTCTTCCAAAGTAAGCTCTTCATCCGATTCGACAGCAGCGATGTTTCTTCTGCTTTTTCCTCTAAAAACCGGCGGCATGACGGCTCCTTTTACTCTTTTATCGTGTTTTTGGAGAGAACTTGGTCTATAAGCCCATACTCCACCGCCTCTTTGGCGCTCATAAAGTTGTCACGGTCGGTATCTTTTTCCACCGTTTCTATATCTTGACCGCTGTTCTTTGCCAAAATCTCATTGAGTTCGCGTTTCATGCGCAAAATCTCTTCCGCTTGGATGGCGATGTCGGTCGCCTGCCCCTGCGCACCCCCTAAGGGTTGGTGAATCATTATACGCGCATGCTCGAGTGCATAACGCTTCCCTTTCGCACCGCTTGAGAGCAAAAACGCACCCATCGAAGCGGCTTGACCGATGCAGATGGTACTTACATCGGGGCGGATGTAGTTCATGGTATCGTATATAGCCATCCCCGAAGTGACTACGCCGCCCGGTGAATTGATATAGAAATAGATATCTTTTTCCGGGTCTTCAGCCTCCAAAAAAAGAAGCTGCGCTACTATCGAAGAAGCCACGGCGTCGTTGACTTCACCGCTAAGCATAACGATGCGGTCTTTAAGAAGTCTGGAGTAGATGTCGTAACTTCTCTCTCCACGACCCGTCTTTTCGATAACGTAAGGAACGTAGCTCATCTTAGTCCTCTTTTTTGAGCTTCGAATCAAGGATAGCCGTAAGCACTTTATCTTCGGTCATCGCCATCTGGATAGCCGGAAGGTAACCCGATTTTTGGTACTGCTCGTAGATTTTTTGCGGGTCTTGACCGCTTTGGAGCGCTTCCATGTAGATAGTTTGCATCACTTCTTGTTCACCTACTTGGATTCCCATATCTTTTGCGAGCGCATCGATGATGAAAGTCGCTTTGACGCTTTTTTTCGCATCTTCTCTGAACTGCTCTCTGAACTCTTTGAGTTTTTCCGGATTTTCTTGGAGCTCTTTGATCTCCTCTTCTTTCATATCGCGTGCGGCGTTGTTCACAGCCAAGTCGATCTCTTGTTCCACAACGAACTCAGGAAGATCGAACTCGATCGTCTCGACAAGTTTTTCCAAAAGAGCCGGTTTTTTCTCTTCGTTGTAAAGTTTGGCTATTTTCTCGTTTTCAAGCTGACTTTTTAGCAACTCTTTGAGTTTTTCAAGGTTCGCATCTTCTTGTCCCGGAAGAAGTTTTTTCGCCAAATCGTCATCGATTTTCGCTTCTCCCTTGTCTTTGATAGCGTTGAGTTTGATTTTGAATTCGGTTTCTTTACCGGCGAGTTTCTCGCTGCCGTAATCTTGCGGGAACGTTACTTTGATGGTTTTCTCTTCATCTTTTTTCATCCCCAAAATTTGTTCTTCGAATCCCGGAATGAACTGTTTGGAACCGAGTTTGAGGTCGTACCCTTCAGCTTTTCCACCTTCAAACGGCTCACCGTCAAGGAAACCTTCGAAGTCGATATTTACGACATGCCCCTCTTTTGCGACACGGTTTTTAGGAAGCTCTTTGAGTTCCGCGTTTTGTTCCGCAAGCTCTTTGAGCTGCTCTTCGAGCTCTTCTTCACTTACTGTCGGTTTTTCGAACTCTTCGACAAGCTCTTTGTACTCGCCAAGTTCGATGTTGGGGCGAATCGCGATTTTGACTTCCGTTTCGATATCGCCGTTTTCTTTTTTGTCGAATTTCGTGATGGTAGGCTCGCCGATTAACTCGCCGTTATCGACTCCAAGCTCTTTCAAACCGCTATTGAGCACTTCTCTTAGCGCTTCACTCTCGGCATCTTGAAGAAGTTTTTCTCCGTACATCTTTTTGATGATGGCTACAGGAACTTTCCCTTTTCTAAACCCTTGAACATTCGCCGTTTTTGAAAGCTGTTTCGCTATTTTGTTAATGTTCGCTTCTATTTCGTCGGCTTTTATAACCGCACTTATCTCGGCATTCGCATTGTCTATCTTGTTGACATTGATTTCCATCTATATCCTTTGGTGAATATTCTCCCCTTTGGGGATTATTTTTGGCAATATTACCTAAATTCTGCTTTTATTTCCCTTTACATAAATTTGGTTTAAAGTTCAAAACCAAAAACCAAACCACCGCAAAATCTATCATCACGTCGGCGAAATTGAACACCGCGAAATCGAATCCGCAATGCCAATAGACCATATCGACCACACCTTCATGTACGAACCGGTCGTAGATGTTCGAAAGTGCCGCTCCAAGCAGTATGCCAGAAGGCAAAGCGTAACAAAGCTTGCCAAGGTAGAAAATATACAAAAACACACCGCTTACAAGCAGCAACTGGATATACTTGAGGTTTTCTTCCAAAAACGCGAACATCGAAAACGCCACCCCTTTGTTGAATACCAAAGTAAGGTCGATGCACTCTCCGAAATAGCGATATCCATCCAAAAAAATCTGTTTGATGTTTTGATCGACGATGAACACCCCGACAAGCGGCAACAGCAATACCGCGAAAAAACGTGCACGTTCCACTAACTCAGCGCCTTTTGAAAAAACTCTCTTAGTTTTTCCATATATTCGTTCATCATTTTCGCATCGCGCCCTTCCAAAAGGATACGCAACTTGTTTTCCGTTCCCGAATAACGGATAAGATGGCGCATACCGCGCTGTTTGATCTCTTCGACCATCTCCCCTATCCCATCGATCGTCTCAAGAGGCTTTTTCTCTTTGACGTTGAGGTTGACAAGCTGTTGCGGATAGAGCGCAAAAGGGCGCAGTGCCGTTGAAGCTTTTTGATTGGTATCGACCAAGTATGCAAGCACCGCCAAAGCGGTCGCGAGTCCATCACCCGTTTTGGCAAAATCGTGCATAATCACATGACCGCTTTGCTCTCCACCGAAGTTGATCCCCTCTTTTTTCATCACCTCCAGCACGTTCTTGTCGCCGACATCGCTACGATACAGTTTGATAGCGAAATTCCCAAGATAGTCTTCGAGCGCTTGGTTGCTCATAACCGTAGTGACGACACCTCCCCCTTTGAGCTCCCCTTTGTCATGCATATATTTCGCCAACGCACCGATGAGATGATCGCCATCAACCACTTCCCCATTTTCATCGACAATCACTACTCTATCGGCGTCTCCATCAAAGGCTATCCCGATATCGGCGCGGTATTTGACGACGTTTTTACACAGTTCGTTCGTATGTAACGCTCCGCAGTTTTCGTTGATGTTGAAGCCGTCTGGTTTGTCGTTTATCACAATCACTTCCGCTCCAAGCTCCTCCAAAACGGTTGGACCTACTTTGTACGCCGCACCGTTGGCGGTATCGAGCACTATGCGCATGGAGCTTAGACTCAGCTCTTTTGGGAAACTGTTTTTCAAATGCACGATGTAGCGACCTATCACATCGTCTATCCGCTTGGCTTTACCTATCGACTTTCCGGTCGCTTGCGATTCCTCTATGAGCTTCTCATCGAAATAGATAGCTTCGATTTTCTCCTCTACGTTTGCGGCGAACTTATCCCCACGATCGTCGAAAAACTTGATGCCGTTATCCTCGAACGAGTTGTGCGAAGCACTTATCATTATCCCCGCATCGCATCGCATATCCTCTGTCAAAAACGCGATTGCCGGGGTCGGCATAGGTCCTATCTGCACCACGTCGTACCCCATTGCCGTAAGTCCGCTTACAATCGCGTTTTCTATCATGTAGCCGCTTCTGCGAGTATCTTTACCGACTAAAATTTTATTCGTTTTCGCTTTGTCCCTGAAGTACACCGCAGCCGCCATAGCCACACGCATAGCCAAAGAAGCGCTTAGAAAACTTCCCGCTTCCCCTCTCACTCCATCTGTTCCAAATAGTTTCATTTCTATCCGCCTTTTTTTAGACTTAATGCATAATTCTAACATATTTTGATATAATCGACTAAAAATTCAGGAGTTATGAATGGCAAAGGAGCATTCATTCGACATCAGCGCAAAGATAAACTTGCAACTACTGAAAAACGCACTCAACCTTGTCGAAAGAGAGGTCGCCAACCGCTACGACTTCAAAGGAACTCCCTATGAGATCAACTACAGAGAAAAAGAAAAAGTCCTAACCCTCGTAGCCGCAAGCGATAACAAGCTTGACGCTTTGAAAGATATCCTCATAGCCAAACTGCTCAAACAGGGGCTTTCCTCGAAAGTCCTCGACGAACTCAAAGTCGAAGACGCAAGCGGAGGGACACGCAAAGCGACATTCAAGATAGTCGATTATATCGAAGCCAAAGAAGCGAAAAAAATCGTCGCGGAAATAAAAAAGTTGAAGCTAAAAGTAACCGCGCAGATAGAAGGGGACTCCATCCGCGTCAAAGGGAAACAGATAGACGATTTACAAAAAGTCATACGCCATATCCGCTCCCAAGAGTGGGACGCTCCGCTTGTATATGAAAATATGAGGTAGTGAATGAAAAAGATGACCATAGAGGAAGCGGCGAAACATTTCGGTATCTCCAAAGAAGCTATCCACAACCGCATACGCAGAGGCACGCTTCAAGCCGTCGTCGAAGGTGCTACGAAATTCGTTCTGCTCGATCCTTCGGCAAAAACAAGGCACCCATCCACACCAAAAAGTACCAACCCCTACGCCGACAAGCTCTATAGTGTTTTGGAAGAACAGAACAAAGAGCTAAGAGAAAAAATCGAAAAGCTCGAAAACGAAACAAAAACGTTACGTCAAGAAAAAGAACGGCTTCTTATAGAGGAGCGAAAACGGATAGAGCAGATATACAAAGAAAAAGACGAACAGCTAAAAAGCATCCTCTCAAGCATCTCTTCCCGTTTTCTTCTCGAAGCCAAGCCGGTAGAAGAGGAACATTTCGAAGCGCAAATCGAAGAGACACCGACTCCAAATCCCGTCCCTTTGAAAAAATATCTCAAAAATTTCCAACCAAGCAAGAAAAAAAGGGAAAAACTACTTCGAAAAATCACCAAGTTAACAAAAACCCAAGAGCGCTTCATCCTTAAAAAAGATAAAATCTATATCGACCCAAATCTTTACGATTATTCGGACCTTTTTTAAATCCCCCTTGAGTTGAGCGCTTTGGTCAGTGTGTCGTTAAGCTCGGCTCTGTATTGTGGATTGTTCTTCGTAAGCGCTTTGTCGAGCTTGAGTATCAAATCTTTGTTGGTGTTGCGATGGCGCACCAGATACATCATAATTTCGACGTACTTGTCGAAATCGGGGTGAGAGCGGATCCCCATTTTCGGAGTAATCGTCGCATAATGTTTCACCAATTGATCCACGGCCAACGCCAAATCTTCGCTTGAGGAGTTTTTATTCTTGATGATGGAGCGAATCTGCTCGAATGTCAATTTTTGCTCTTGCGGCTTGTCTGGTTTTGGTTTTTGGTGTTTCGTCTTTGGCGATTCCTTTTTCGAACCGAGTTTCATAGGGAGCAAAAACACCATGATCAAAATCGCCAAAATGACAACCAGTCCGACGACACTTTTAATAACTAATTCAATATCCATAACTTAACACCTAATACCAGCCCCGATTCTACTCGCAGCTCCTGCAGACTTTCGCCTTGTACCATGCTTTCATATCAACTTCCATTAGTATTTAGTCGGGTTTGGTATAATTTTCAATAACTATACCATATCTAAGCTAAAAGAAAACAAACTCAAGATATAATTGCAATCTCAAAAGTTACGGACAGGTGAGAGAGTGGTCGAATCTGCTCGCCTGGAACGCGAGTGTGCTTCACGGCACCGTGGGTTCGAATCCCACCCTGTCCACCAGAACCACCTCCCAACACTTGCTTTTCAATCATTTTTTTAACTTTTTAATACGCTTCAAAACCCCTAAAATAGGGCTTTATCCGACTTATTTGCCTACTAAACCGCACTAAATTACACTTTGTCATATTATTTGCAATCAATTATTTTTTGTAGTAGTATAGCAGTAGAAATATGCAGTAGAAAACACTATTGCAGTAGATTGGCAATTTTAGGAGTAGAAAATGGCAAGAGTTGTTGTACCTCTTACGGATGCGAAAATCAAAAAAGCGAAACCCAAAAATAAAGTATTTTATCTTCGAGACGGAGGTGGGCTAAATCTTCAAGTCAATCCAAGCGGAAGCAAAATTTGGATGATAGACTATGTAAACCCTATCACGAAAAAAAGAAGCACTAAAACGATAGGGCATTATCCATATGTATCTCTAAAGGAAGCAAGAGAAGAGAGAGATGCTTTTAAGGCAAGCGCAAAAGACAAGCGCACTTTTACAAAAGCAAAAAATAAAAACATAACCTTTGGAGAAGTGGCAAACCTATTTTTTGAAAAAATGGCTAAAGAGAAGTCGGAGCGATATACAGTAACGGAAAAAGGCAGATACAATATGCACTTAAAAAGCATAGCGAAGCTGCCTATCGCAGAAGTAGATAAAAATGCAGTGCTCGACATAGCGAAGCTTATACAAGCAAAAGGAAACATAGAGCAAGGTCATAGAGTATTTGCACTGGCAAGACGCATACTCGACTTTGCAGTAGCGAACGACATCGTCGAGACAAATGTTTTGTTTGGAGTGCAAACACGAGTAGTGCTGCAAACGCCAAGCAAGAAGAACAACTATGCTCACATTACAGACAAAAAAGAGTTTGCTCAACTGCTTCGAGACATAGACAACTACTATGGCTCTATTCTTGTTAAAATAGCTTTACAGATAGCCCCTTATGTGTTTGTTCGACCTGCCAACTTGCGTATGATGGAGTGGAGCGAGATAGACTTCGAGGAGCGCACTTGGACGATACCGGCAGAAAAGATGAAGATGGATAACGCCCACATAGTACCGCTTACGGATAGAGTGATAGAACTGCTCAAACAAACGGAAGAGTTCAAGCAGAGTAAATACGTTTTTTACTCTCCAACTACTACCTTGAAGCCTTTGAGTGAAAATGCAGTCAACCAAGCGCTTCAAAGATTAGGTTACAAAGATAAAATGACCGGACACGGCTTTAGACATACCGCATCGACACTACTGCACGAAAACATACACATTCACGGCATACCAAGCGAAGTAATAGAGTTGCAGCTTGCACATACCGATAGAAACAGCATTAGAGCGGTTTACAACAAAGCAAAATTTCTTGACTTGAGATTTAAGCTTATGGAGTGGTGGAGTGATTATGTTGATGAGTTGCGAAAACCTTAATGTGCTATAATGTCGTATGGGAAAAAAAGAGAAGTTGCAAAAAGAGATAGATAGATTAGAGAGATATGCTAAATTCTATCTTAATATCCTGTTAGCTCTTTTGACTGGATTGACGGGCATTGTTTACTCTATAATTGTAAAGCAAACAACAAATGTTGGTCTTGTTGCAATAGGAATAGCAGGTGTTGTAGTTGTCGTTTTTGTAGCAATAAGAATTAAAAAAATAGACAAAAACGAAAACGAACTTTTAAAACAGCTTGAAAAGGAATAAAAATGAGTTCGCTTATAGGTTACGGATTTTTACTATTTGTCGCAGGCACTATACTTTACACACTTACATTCCCAGACTTACGCTCTAAAGAGCAATAGATCGTCCCGCTCTCTTGTGTCTATATGCAGCCAGCTCACATCGAGTTCTATCCCTTTGATGTGAGGAAACTCGTGCTGATTGTCGATGATATATTGCCTAACCTCATCTACATTATATTGAGTGAAAATCATATCCACCGCTTTGCCGAGTGAGTGTTGAGAAGTTTCGCTGTAGTATTTGCTTTTTCTCGTTCTAAGCCCGCTCCAGTTTCTATCCCCGTTCCAATAGTAATTGTTTATAATGATAGAGCCTTTAGGAAACTTCCTTTTTATCGCATCTATCGTCTCGATAAGTTTTGAATCGAACATTCTCCATAGCACGTCCTCGTGCATCGTCTTGAAAAGCTCCATAGGAACAAGCTCGTATATTTTGAACTTTTCACTTTTCATTTTTTTATACCTTTTACGGTATTTATGACACCGCCTGTGAAGTAGAACGAAACTATCGCAAGCATTATCCAGCCCAAATCATACGCTTTTACCAGCCCAAGAAAACCGCTTGCAAGATTTGGAAACCAAACGAAAAAGACGACGCCAACCCAAAACGCGACGATAAAATTTATAGCGAATATAAGTGAGAGCAGTCTTTGCGCAAGCTTGAACGGCTCATAATGCTTTAGAAGCTCAAGCTTCATTTTCGCTTTTTCTTCGTCAGTGAAGAAGATTGCATCGCCTGTATCTATAACCGCATCCGCGAGTTTTTCAGGATTGAAGATTTTTCCTATCGTTTCAAACATTTTTACCCTCCAATCTTCAAAAGATGCAGCGAGTTAAGCATTTGAAACACAACTCCTGCACCTATGCCCATATAGAGCACTTTTTCAAGTCTTGCCAAACGTTTGTCGATACTGTTGTACTTCTCCATCTCTTTTTCATCGTGTTTCTCGAACGTATCCCTATGCTGCTCCATTTTCGAACTTATTACGCCGAGCTTGTCGAAAATGTTGTTATCGACCATCTCCATTCTTGCTATCGAGTTTTTCATTTCGTAAAACTCGTCTTTTGCCTTTTCAAGCCCTGTGACTCTCACTTCAAGCAAAGCTATTCTTTCTTCCATCGTTTCACTCTTTTTTTTATAAAAATGCTATCGCATATAGCAAACCTTTAAAAGTCATTTTTGTCGCCTCTGCTCATTTTTGAGCGCTCTTTTGTTGTACGTTATCGTATTTATCCCAAGAAGCTTTGCGACGCTTTGTGGTATCGTCCTCGCTTCGGTAACGCTGTCGCTTTTTCTTCTTCTTTTACTTCTTGCGTTTGCATCAATCAAATCCCACACATTATAGGCTTCCTGCGGGAGAGGCACGAAGTTTGTGATGTAGTGCTTGGCGTAGTCGTATGCTTTGTCTCCTGTGCTTTTTTTCGCATAGGTTATCGGTCTGCCGTTGTAGAGTTTCTTCTGCATTGCAAGACTGACAAAGAGATTTTGAGGTACACCGCTTCCCAAGTCTCTTATGTAGTTTAGAGGCTGCATCATCTGTAGTTGCGGTATAAAGCGATCCACTTTCAGGGTTGTTACCTCATCCCCTTGTCTGCCTATAGGGAGGTATTTCCCTTTCATCCACTCCGGCATATCGGTATCGGCAAACGGCAACTGCTCTGTTGGCGACATACCGCTCATAACATAGGAGAAAAAGCCGAGTGCGCCAAGCACCTGCGCCGTTCTAAACGCTCCCTCTTTTGTTTTCATAAGTTTGAGTATTTTTGGCACGGTGTAGTAGTTCCAAGCGATAAACGGACTTATCCCCGTATCCCTTGCAAGCTGCCACCCTCTTGGAAGCGGTTGCGTGTAGTCTGGCATTATGCTCTCGACTCCCGCTTTTGCCTCCTCTTTGCTCCAGCCGTTTTCTCTTAGTATTCTGTAGGCATTTACTCTGTTTATCGCATCTTCTGACTGATAGAGTTTCGAGACGAAATCATCAGCTTTTCTAAGCACTCCATCGGCACCCTTGAAGCCTCGTACACTGTTTTGCATAATTTCATTGAGCCTGCTTTGGTTAAGCATCCCTAAGTTTTCCGCCTCAAGGACATATTTCAGTTCTTTTTGCATCTTCGCCAAATGCTGCAACTCCTCTTGGCTCGCTCTGCCTATCATAGATTTTTTTGCAAGCATTTTGTATGTGCTAAGATTTTTTAATGTGTTTTCTATTCCAAAAAGCGCTTTTATTGCATCTGCAAAAGTTTCCCCTATACCTTTGTATCCTACTCCCGCCAACTGCATCAAAAAGAGGTTCGAAAGGAAGTTGTTCACGTGTGCCGGTGCGTTCCAAACAGTCTTGGACTTCTTCCATAGGGTTAGGTAGTCGTTGTACTTTTCAGCCAAAACGCTGCCGTTTTCCCCAAGCATTGCATCTATAAAGTGCTTGTTCATAGCGTCGATGTCGTCCGCTACGTCTTTGCGCACCCATTTACCGGCAAGCACGCCGTACTTCGCGTTGTTTGGCAGTTTTGTATAGCCTGCGTTCGCAAGCTCCGCGTGGCTCAAACCTTTTGCCAACTCTTCATTGACGACCGCTCCGTCTATGTGTTCTACATCCCGCAAAAATTTCGCGTGCTCTGCAAGGATGCCAAGCTTCATTATGGTTTCAGGTACGGTTATGGCAGCGTCTCGTATCTCCTCCATCTCGCTGCGCTCTTTGAAAGTATAGTCGCGCTTTACCTTGTACTTGCCGTTTGGCAGTTTCGTTATGCGCACGCCGCCCTCACGCATAGGGCGCTTCAAAAGCTCCTCGTTTTGCGCCATAAACTCATCTATGCTCTTGTACCCGCTTGCATCCACGCCAAGAGGCTCTAAAAGCTCATTTAACCCCGCTACGTCTTTATTGCCAAGCTCTTTTACAGCTCCTCTCTCGTGCAGCTTCTCCAATGTCTTTCCGCCAAAGATGCCTCTGATGCCGTTCTCTTTCGTATAGTGCTTCTTGTAGAGTCGTTTAAGATAGTATTTGCCCCACTCATCGACCGCTTCCCTGCTCATTATGCCGGCTTCCACTATCTGGTCTGTCAGCTCGCTTACACTCTTTCGCATATTCTCGCCGACTGCGCGTATATTCTCCGGTACTTGGCTTGGAGGCACATCGCCTACTATGTACTTATGCAACAGCTCTCTGTCCGCTTGTGGCAACTGCTTCAAACTCTCGTGCAGATAGATAGCATCGTTTTCAAGTTTTGTCTTTACCGCATTTACCGCATCACGTCTATAGAGATACTTCCCGCTTAGTGTGTTGGTAAAGAGGCGTTTAAACTCTCCTTTTATCCCGTGCGATATGTCGCTCCACTCCTTGTTTATGCGTTCATAGGCTATGCGTTTGAGGTGGGCGGCGTACTCTTTTGGTTTTTCCGGAGCGCCTTTTGGTGCGTCGCCTGCGAACATACCGAGTTTGACACTTCCGTTGTTTTGTGGTATAGTTTCAGGAGTATTCCCGTTGTCCCAACCTTTTGTTGCGGATGTTTTGCCAGATTCGGCGACGCTATTTCCGGCGTTGCGGGAATACTTAAAATACATCAAATTTCCATCTGTAGATTTAATCATATTCTTTATTTGTCCTATACCTCTATCGAAAGATGTTATATACTTCAATTTTCCATCATCTCCCTTTGCGATACCAATATAATGAACAGCTCCGTTTTTGTCTTTAAACGGTTTGTAAAATTCAATTTGTTTTTTCATTGGGTTTTTTACTACAAACAAAGGGTCTTCAAGCAAGCTTTTGAAAGCACCTGTAAGCCACATTCTGTCTTGATAATGCGTGTTATCCATAAAATGCTCGTATGTTTGCTTGACATTCAACTTTACATTACCTACTGGAGTTTCTACTTTAGTCCAGCCGTAAGTGCCAAAATCTTTTGCAAACTCATCAAAACTTTTTGGTCTTGGAAGTTGCTTTGCTTCCTTTAAAAGTTCATTCTCCAAAACCCTATCGCTTCGCTTGTTTAGATACTTCTCTTCAAGCTCTTTAGCGTGTAATGCTATACCGCTATTATCATACTGCACTATCGGCTCTTTGTACTCTCCCTCCTCTCTTGCAAGCGTTTGCGTCCAGTCTTCGCTCATTCGCTCCTGTGGTGTCATATCTTTTCTGTACTGCGTGGCTCTTGCTTGTTGCTCTCCCCAAAGGCGTTGGTACTTATCAAACGCCAGCTCTTTGTCTTTACCGCTTTTTGCAAGTTGCTCTATCTCCTCAAGCTCTTTGAGCTTTTTATCTCTTATGAAGTCGTCAGGCTCGAACTCAAGCTCGTATCGTAAAAGGTTGAGTTTGTTTTTGAAATCGTTGTAGAACTGCTGTGCGCTTCCGCCAGTAGCCCATCCCTCTTTGTTCTGGATTGCGTGCTGCAATTCGTGCAGCAGGGAGCTTTTTATTTCGTCTTTGCTCATATTTGCGTTGAGCACTATTTCGTTTGTATTTCGGTCGAAGTAGCCGTTGCTTCCCTCTTTCATCTCTTTGAGAGTCACTTTTGTATCTTTTAGCTGCGGATACTTCTCGAAAAGTTCCTCGTGCTTGAGTATGTCGCTAAGAGCGTGTGAACCTCTATGGATGTTCTCTATCTTCGCCCCACTATCATCAATCTCCCGCATTGTAGCACCGGTAGTGACATCGCTAAAGCTTCCCATCTCTTTTGGATGTGAGCCGACGAACATACCAATTCTTACACCCCCCTTAGCCGTACCGTCAGGGTTGAAGTTTTGGAGTATGTAGCTTCTTACTTTTTCATAAGCTTTCGGGTTGGTATGTCTAAGCACTTTGATAGCTCCCACACCAAGCGTACCGGCTAAGAAGCCGTGTATAAACTTGTCCTCAAGCTCATCGCCCGTTAGCAACCCGTCCCCGTTTTCATCCGCGCTTTTTGGGTCGAGTATCGCATTTGAAGCGTTGAGCGTACCCACACCAACACCGCCGGCAAGTGAGTGCCCTATACTGCTTCCGCCATTTGAAAAAATAGTATTGAACTCTGCCCAATCATCCCAATCCATATCGTCTGGTTTTTCGTTTATAAAGTTGTTTTCAGGTTTCTTGCTCCACTCTGGACTGTTGTCAAGCATACCCAAATCTGTCTCTATCTTGCTCAAGAGTTCATCGTCTATCCTGCCGCTCTCAAGCTTCTTTATATCCGCTTTTGTCAGCATAAAATCGTGGTCGTAATTCTTTTCGTAGATTGCAGGCGTTACTTCGTTTTCCCACCCTTTGCCATAGTTTACACCTCGTATATCTCTTGGAGAGACAAGCTTTTGAGGGGCATAGGTATCTTTTGCCGCTACATCACGACGCATATCTATAAGCTCTTTGTATCGTTGATGCTTCTTGGCATCTGCCATTCTTTGCCAAAGGTCGTTTTTGTATGGAAGCACATTACCTTGATTGCCTTGATGCTCTACTATCTGCTCCGGCTCATACTCAAAAGGTCGCTCCGTTTTATACTGCGGCTCTACTTTGAAGCGGTTTTGCACTTCCTGCGCTATCGCATCGCCCTCCGCTTTGCTCAGCCCAAAGGCTTCGGGTCTTGTTGCAAGGTCGTCAAGCACCGTATCTACTTTGCTGTGGTCGATGTCCTCTTTGACAAGGTTTTTCACTCTTCCTTTTGTAATTGTGGCTATCACGCCGTTGATGACCGCTCCAACACCTCCGCCAAAGGCGCGCTCCTCTTGCTTTTGCTCGTCTGTTTTACTTTGGTCGCCATAGTTTTTAAACGCCATCGTTCCATAGCCGACGCCAGCACCTCCAGCCATACTTTTAACA
Organism: Helicobacteraceae bacterium; assembly: GCA_027038835.1. Classification (GTDB taxonomy): domain Bacteria; phylum Campylobacterota; class Campylobacteria; order Campylobacterales; family Sulfurimonadaceae; genus S012-15. Next base: position 28,038 of record JALWGC010000004.1, read on the forward strand.
ATTCTTCCGGCTTTTGCACCTTTGGTAAAGACACCGCCGGGGGCTAAGTTTATAGGGTCGAGTATCACTTCACCGGCAGTCCTTGCCCACGGGTGCTTATAGGTTTCAAGCTCGTTGAGATGCTTCTGTCTGTTCCAGTAATCCTGATTAGCCTTAAAGAACTCTCCCTCTTTGCCGAAGATGCTTTTATGCAGTTTGTTCATACCGGCATTGAACGAAGCCGCATATTCATCGAAATTGTGGGTAAAGCCTTGCAGGAAACTTTTTTCTGTTGAGCTGTCTGTGTTGAGCGATTTGAGTATTTCTGGGTCGGTGACCCTTTTTAGTCGCGGTGTTGGCTTGTTCAACTCTTTAAGGATATTTGGATCGGTGACTCTTTTTAGTTTTTGTTGTGCTTGAGATTGGTTGTTTGAGCTGTTTAGCTCTTTGAGGATATTCGGGTCTGTAACACGTTGCATAAATAGCACCTTTTTTAAGTGCTATCTTTGCAAAATTTGAAGTTTTTTTACAGTCGTTTTTGTCGTTTATTCAGCGTACCAGTGCCCATCTTTGCCTAAAAAGTATTTTCTTCCGTCTCCTCCGACTTTTACATCTACCATACCTTGCGGTAGTTGTGTAGTCGTTTGGCTGTCGTTTGGCTGTGCGATTTGCTGCTGTTCATAACCGTCGTCAAAAACTACTCTTGGGTCGCCATCACCCCATCCTGTTCCATACACCTTTGGAGCTTTTCCTGTTCTCACATAGTAGTTTATAGCCATAGACTGCTGTTCTTTAGGCAAACCACTTATCCCCGGAATAACACTTGCAGGATTCTTCGCCACAATCTCCCAACGCTTGTTGTAAACCTTTTGCATATCCGCTTCGTTTGGAGCTGTTCTTGCATTCGCTTTTTGGGTCGCTGCCTGCCCAAGCGCACCGTAGTATTTGCCCATCACATCGTGCCAGCGCTTCGTTTCTTGAAGTTCGTTCGCTCTGTTTTGGCTTCGCATATTGGCTATGTTCACATTCGCCTGTGTCGCTGCGTTTTGCGCTTGATTTCGCATCATAGAGCCGACAACTCCTCCAAGAACACGCCTGCGCTCCATATCCATCTGCTGTCGTTTGCGCGTCATCAAGTTTCCAAGAGCTTCGTTGAACCATTCTGCGCTTGTCGCGTCCTTAGCCTTGTGCGCAAACGGATTGTAAACTCCTCTTTGTGCTATGTCGCTTACAAGCGTATTCACACCCTGTTTGTTGTTCTTCACGATGCCGCCTATGTACCCAATAGCACCATTGTTCACACCGTTGTATCCTTGAACGCTCGGCTTGCCAAACTGATGTGGTCTTGTCTCGTACCGTTTTGGAGCGAACTCCATATTTATAACGTTCCCGCTTTTCCAAGTTTTCCCGATTGTCGTGCCGTCATTTCGTTTCATATAATCGTAATTCATAAACAAACCTCCAACTTCATCTTCTTTCCGTAGCGATAATATCGCCGACACCGTTTTTCAATCCCGATTTTATCATCGTTTCAGCCACGTCCGAACGTGGCGCTTTGTAAGCCCATCCGTTTACCTTGAATACTTTGACGTGTATATTTCCGACGTAGATGTAGTCGTGCGTGATGTATGCGTAGTTTATACCCCTGACATCGACTTTGACGCCTGTATCTGTAAAATGTATAAAATCTTTTGAGTATGCAAGCGTATCGTTTTTCGATATCGCGACATAGCCCTCTTTGACATCTCCAAGATAATTGAAAAAAGTTACGTTTTCTATCCTTGGGTATTCGTGCGTTATACCGTATCTGTCGTTGTAGTTGCATCTATTTGGCGCAGTATAGGAAAGTATATAGTCAAATCTCGACACTCCTGTCGCTTTTTTTATACACCCGTCTATCTTGTGCAAGCCTGTATCGTCAATCTCGAAAGCAGCCAAATCGTAGTGAAATACATTTCTCGCAAACGCTGTAAATGCGTACCCGTTTACATTACTTTTGTAACCTGAGTGAAACTTCTTCCCTGTGTGGATGTTGAGAACATATACGCCATCGTTGTCTTCGCAGGGGATAAAAAGTTCGCCGTTGTATTCCACCAAAAATCTTGCATAATCGTTATCCATAACAAGCAAGTCCGTTTTGGCAAGCGTGCTCAAATTGAGCTTTAGCAGATGTACTTTCGAATCGCTATCGAGTAGCGCCGTGTAGTAAAGCTCGTTGCCATAGGAGAAAATACTATGAATATATCCGTAATCGTCCGATTTCAGCGTAAATAGCGCTTCTGTCTGTGTTCCGTATGTAGAATAGAACGTGAACTCGTTTCCTTTTATCTCGTACGGGTCTCCATTGTCTTTCGTCTTTTTGTAAGATATAATCGAATCGTCTATAAACCCAAGTCCGTGCGAACCGACCGAATTGTATGAAAAAACCAAGTCTGTTTCTCCAACATAGTCAAGTCCTTGAGGACACATAGCGCCCGAGATTATCTGAGGCGGCGTAGAACCGGCTTTGCGTTTGGCAGGCAAGACGGAAAGCTCTTTAATTTTGTCGATATCGTACGTTTCAACCTCTTTGTCGAACTCCCTTGCGTCTTTGGCGTTTAGCTCCCGTGAAGCTTGCGCATCATCTATAATGTCTGGGCTATCGGGCACTGCTACATATCGCTCCTCGCCTGTTTTTGTATTCTTTATCATCATTTGTATAGAAGCTAAGTAGGTTCCGTTTACTATCTCTTTTGCTATCAAGTCCTCATCGTATCGAGGGTGTGGATAGGGTATGCTAACCTCTTGCGCCATAGCTACACTCCATATCACAAAGAAGAACGACAACACCGCTTTCATACTTTTTCCTTTTTCTTGAAACATTTTCACAATTATAACGATTTTTATACATATTTATTATTAGATAACACATAGATATCCCATTCGTCATAAACTATTTGTAAAATATTTGTGGAGTCTGCATCGAGCGTAGTGTCGCCATAGGCATCGAAATTTATCGTTACGGTATTGCCATTTGGAAATATTTGCAAAGTGTAGATTCTTCCAACTTCCATATCGTAATTTTCTCCATCCGCTTTTGAAATGTCAAGTGTTCCGTCAGCGGTGAAATTCACATAGTGAAACGCCCTGTTTCCATTTGCGTACGATAAATCGATAACGACATCACCTTGTGCATCCTCAGTACCTGTCATATTGTCGAAGTCTGGGTTCGCTCCACCATTCCCACTTGGAGCATCTATAAATTCAAGCGCACTTCCATCACTATTTACCGCAACTATTTTCGACGCTTCGTATGAAGCAGGCGTGTCGTTCAAATCCAAAAACGTGGAAGCGCCGCCTGACTCGCCTCCAGCTTCACCGTCTTTGCCTACAAACCGTATCGCTTTGCTCCATACTCCATCACCTTGTTTGAAAGAGATGTATATGTCGCCATCGACAAAGTTGTCGTGCCACGAAATGCCATCGGGAGAGTATCTGAAATGGATTTGTGTTTCGTCTGTATTGTCGCTATCTTCGATAAACAAAAAGTAGTCTCGCATAGCATCTTTGTAGTTTGCATAGATAGCGTTGGCTTTTGTCTCGTAGTTTGCGTATCCTTTCCATAAATACGTCAACGCTTTGTACAGTACAGCATATACCAAGCCCTCGTCCATGTCGAGATTGTTCCCTATTGCTGGATATGCCGGTACCTTTATATACCGAGAACCATCAAGCGGTCTAAATTCGTCCGCAGTGCTTCCGTTCGTTTCTATGAGCGTTACAGGTATTACGTTTAGAGCCGCTTCTCTCAAGCCAAAGTAGATAGCGTCGAATTTTTCGTCGTCAGTTTTGTTTTCGAGTGGATGCGTGATATAATTTCCATCTGCATCTTTACTCTCTTTGGTATTTTTATATTCCGCTACCGTTTCGTCTATCTTGATGTTTATCATTTCGATTATTTTATCTACTAACATTTTTTTTACCTCAGCGCATAAAGTTCCGCTATTTTCAGCTGTGTTTCGTTTTTCTCGTGCTCTATTTCCTTATTTAACTGTGCCGCATCTTGAATAGCTTTAATCTGTGCAAGTTTGTACTGCACTTCCATAGCTGCAACGCCTATCTGCTGTTTTGTAAGTTGCGTTCTTATACGTTCGTTTTCAGCTTGATAGCGCATAAGCGGAACCTTTTCGGCTTCGACTTGCGCCATTATGTCTTTGATGCCGATTTCTTTATCTTTCAGCGCCTGTTCCTTGCGCTTCAAGTTTATATCTTCGGTCATCATCTCGGTTCTTTTGTTTTCTGTCGCTACCTGCGCAGGCAGGAGCGTCTCTATCTCGTATTTCGTCCTTGCGACCTTTGCCGCTACTTCGTTAACCCTCGCTCTATCTTCGTTCTGCATAGAAGATATCTTTTGGTTATCAACCGCTATTTGAGCGTCTTTTACCTGTAAATCTTTAGCAGATTGCGCCTCTTTTATCGCGTCCTCTTTTTGCATAGAAACGACTCTTTGCATCTCTGTCGCTATCTGAGCGTTTTTTAGCGGCGCATCGCCTGCAATAGTTATAGCCTGTGCAACTACACTCGTTATCGTGTTTGTAAGAAACTCCGCATACCGCCTTGCCTTTTCATCATCGGTTATGCTCGTTTGTTCTTCAAGATACTCTTTCAAATTCGATTGCGCTTTTGAAAGTATCGATGTCTCTTCACCGTTTTCATCTTTTTTGAAAGCGATTTCATCGAGTGTAACCGCAAGTGTTTCTCTCAAAATATCAAAATTCATTCTATCCCTCTATCGTAGAATCCCCAAACGTCACATCGAGCGTATAGCCATCGAGGCTCACATCACCAAGGCGAACATCGCCAAGCATTGCATCGAGAGCGTAGTCGTCAAGCACTACGTTCCCGAAATTCGATTCTCCAAGAGCTACATCGTACTCAAGCTTCGTCTGCATAGTTGCAAGCGATATCCTCTGCTTCAACATTTCAATATACCCAGCATCATAGTCGGTAAAGCAGTAGTAGAAGCCATCGATAGCTTCATTTAACACGCCACTGTTTTTTAAAGACCCGTCCGTACTATACAGTTTATACTCTATCGTATAGCCACGCTTGTATCCCATCATAAAAGTCGGTATTATGTTTCCGACCTTTTTTACAACGTTATACTTTCCGTTTATTTTAGCCAACAAGAACCCGTCTTTAAAAGGCAGTTTTGTCGCTGCTTTATAAAAAGTGCCGTTTTGCTCCAAAGTGTAATCGAGCGTTTCGTATGTTTCTTTTGCCGTATCGAAAAAGTAGATATCAACTGTAGGCTTATCGTAGGTAAAGATAGCGATAGTCGTATCGCTACCTCGTGTAAGACCGGAGGTGTCTATGCGCTTTATCATAGCATCAGTACGCTATGGCTATCTCGCTGTAAACTGGAGCGTCCGTATCTGCAACAGGTGCAGTAGTCGTGTCGTAGATGCGTATTCTATCCTCGACAACTATCCCATACTCCGGCGCTTCGATAGTGACAAGATACTCTCCCTCGCTTGCGATAGAGATATCAGCAGTCTCGTAAACACCCGTGTTACCCTTTTGAGTCAAAGTAGCACCGTCTGCTATCGCAGCTCTAACCGGCGTTCTCAAATAGAGTTTCGTTGCAGTAACTTTTGTTACATAAGCGTAAAGACCGGTTGCGTACTCGATGACATCGCCAGCAACAACATTATGACCGCTATCGACAACTATCACTCTTGCTCCATACGAAACAGCACCGCTTACAGTTGCAGTATGGGCAGTAGCACTATCGACTGTCTCTACGATTTCACTCACTCCCCCAGCGACTGCAGTCTTGTTAAGGAGGTCGTCGATAGGTGCATACGATACAGTAAATTTCGATGTATCGCCGCCTATCAACGTCTTTTTTGTAGAAACCACCACCTGAAAATTTTGACTTGGCTCGTAAATCTTCATAAAATCTCCCTTTTGAGTTTTTTAGGTGTTTAAAGTCGCCTCCGACACTTAGTACATAACACCGACTTCATCGTTGTAGAAAAATGGACTGATATCGGCAAATCTTTTTGTTGTATCAGGTGTATCTACTGCGATTATGCTGTCTTTCGTACCGCTTTGCTCATAGAACGCCTTGAACCCGTTCGCGCCGCCGTCGGTTACAATTTGCTCTTGAGCGTTTTCATCGTAAAGCTTCCCGTCGCTCTTTATATAAACAAGTTTCGTTACATATTTTTTCCCGTTTATTGTATCGTACGTGTGAATACACGGTGAAAGCGACAATGTTTTTCCGGTTTGTGTTCCAGCCCCTGCCCACATACATCCGGGGTGTTGCGCAAAATTGTCCATAAAACGTTCGTATTCCGCTATCCAGTCAGAGGAAGCACCGTTTTGTGCAAGTAGTCTTTTCGTTTCGTTTTTCACGACGAAATTCCAATCCATCGGATTGTCCGCATTAGGAAAATTTCCAGATACATAACCGTAACTTTCCGTCTGTCTGAACACACTCATATCCACCACGTCGTTAGCTATAACTTTATCGTCTTTTTTTAACGTTCCGTGCATATCGAGTTCGTAAACACTGCCGTCAAACGTCATCTTTTTTCTAATCTCGCTTGTGTCGTCTTTTATGTAAACAACATCGTCTAAATTTTTCTTAGCGACCGAAAGGCGGCTTGCTCTTGCGTTTGGATACGGTATCATATCGATACTTCCATCGGATGCAAGAGGAATGAATCCATCGTCCGATACGGCATAATTACCGTTTGTTTTCAGTATTTTTCCACCGGCTACTCTAAATACACCGAACTCGATATCACCGTAAACTGGAGTTTTGTTGACGAACGTAACCGTTCTTGCCGCACCGTCCGCATTTCTGACGATTATAGATTTTTTACCGGATATCGTGAACTCTACGACATCTCTGCTATCGCCGACAACATCCCCCATATCGACATCGTAGAACTCTTTTCCGAAGCTGACATACACTTTTCCGTTTGAGAGAAAAGCTATTTTGTCGCCCATAGCGACTACCTGCTTTACTACCGAAGTGATTCCCCTATACGGAACTACCATTGTAAAATCCTCCTATCGTGTGTATCGTTCGGTATATCTGCCGTAAGTAGGCACTTTGCTTTGCTGTCTTTTTTCTTGCTTGTATCTACAAACCCGTCCAGCTTTTTTACCGTAAGCGTTTTGCCTTTTATACTTACTGTTTTTTGAGTTGCCGACGTGTAGTTTTTAACCCCTCTTGAATAGTTGAAATCAAGAGGAGCTATATATGTTCCATCTGCGTCATCCGTTATCAAAGCACGCATAAACACGGTCTGCTTTTTGCGCAAAACAGATGGGTCTATCGTTATCGTCGCATTGCCGACTCCTATCGTAATCCTCTTGCTGTTTCCTCTCGTAGATGGGTAAATTTTTATTAAACCTCTTCTCGCTTTTATCGCATATCCGCTATCGAGTGGTATTACTTTTGACATATTCTTACTCCTCTTCCGGTATTTCCGTTATGTATTTCCCTATCGAAAAGAAATTCGGCTCGATACTCGAATTGTTCACATAAGCAACCTCTATACTTCCATCTTCGTTTTGCGTAATGGTATAATCTATATACGCGTTTTCCTCGTTCTCTTTTTCACACGCTTGTATCTGCGTTGCGATATCGTACCCGCTATATTCTTTTGGTGGAAAAACGTTCCCGTCGCCGACAAAAGTGTATCCGTCATCTTGTTGTTTTATTTCGACGCTTCCTATTGCATTTTCGTTTTCTTCCAAAGCGATAAAATACGATACTATACGCTCACCGGAAGCGTTCTCCTCGTCTGAAAGGCAGAAATATACTTTTTCCCCTTTTTCGACAACGTGATAGAACACGTTTTCAAGATGCGCAACTGCTCTGTCGCCGTTTTCTTGTTCGTTGTAAAACGACACGAAATCTTTAACGGCATTTAAAAAACTTTTATCTATCTCTTCCAGATAATCGGGTAACTCTGATGGGTTTTCCTTTACTTTAGGCATATATCTCAAAGGCTCGTCGCTATCGTCGGCGCATCTGAAATCGAACATCTCTTTGTAGTATTCCATCAAGCCGTCTTTATTTTCAAAAAGATCGTGTACATTGTTTTCTATACACGACTTCAAAAGCCCTTTTTTCTTGATGTCGTCGAGTATTGAAGTATCGCCGTTTATCGTTTCTACATTGTATAAACCACTTGGGTACCCCATCACGTTTCCTATGCCACCGGATATTTTGCTTCTACCGAAAAAATTTTCTACGTTCGTGTCGGATGATACGATATGCTTTATCGTATCACCTATACTACCGACTATATCGCCAAGACCGATTTCATCTCCTACGTTGATTGTAACAACGTCGAGCGCATCCATAATTTCATTCGGTAAAGGCTTGTGAAACGTAGCGTAGTTCTTCTCTTTGTATTCCAAGAACAACGTAGTGTTATCTTCGATTTTCAAGTCGAATCCGTTCTTTATTGCATCAACTATAAGCCCGCACGGAGGAACTATATCTATGTTGATAGTTTTTTTTCCGGTTTCTTCTTCGAGTGCTTCATAGAAATCGGTTATCGCTTCCTCTTCACTTTCATCTTTTTTTATATCGTAGGTTTTTGGAGCTTGCGTGTCAACCGACGGATTTGCGCACCCTTTACCGTATTTATCTATAGTATATTCAATTTCAACGCTTGAAAAACTTGCAAGTTCTAAAGAATCTACGTATTTTTTCGTCATCGTACTGTTGTACGACACTATTTTCGTAAAACTTTTTGTAGGAACGACGTTTCTTTTCTCGCCAAAGAGTTTCGGAAAATTACCTAAAATGTTTTTCAATCCGTATAAAGTTTCTTCACTTCCGTCCGAATGTTTCAATACCGTTTCGCTCCATTTGTCGGTAAACAAAGCATCGCAAAGCGCCAAAAGCAGCGAAAATTCTTTCCCATCAATCTCTTTGCAATTAAAATCATCTTCAGTTCCAAGAGCATTTAATGTCGGGTTCGTTTTTAGGTTCTCTATCGAAACGTAACTCATACCGTAATCGTGCATAGCCTCAAGAGCACCTGCGATATCACCGCTTTTTATCTTTTTAATCACTTGCAAGTTCGAATCTGTAGCGACAAACGTGTCGAGATTCGGCATTTGTGCGGCATACTGCATAGCATCGACGAAAGCTTCATCGAGATAGCCGGCTGTTATGAACAGACTTTTTATCCTCTTCATAAGATTGTAATCGAGATAGTCTATTCTACTACCTCTTGTATTTTCGTATCCAGCAATACGCTGCCTAAAAGTGTTTGTAAAATACCTATCACCGATAAGCTCAAGTTTTACGCCGAGTTCGTAGCTTTCCGCTATATAGTTTGCGACACTTGTGAAAAAAACTACTTCTGCATCGTTTATAGCACAATATCGAAGTGTTCCATCTGTGTCAATTTTCATCGAAGAGAGTTCTTTCCCATCGTGCCTACATACGATACAAAAACTCCCCGGTATTGGACTGTTGCTGGATGGAAATACTGGATTGTCTATTGCAAAACCGAACAAAGTATCGATTATTTTCTTTATTTTATCCAACTTTGCACTAAGCGCTGTTATCGTTTCCGCAATATCGGTTGGATTGTATTCGATAGTTATACCGAAGTCTCTACAAAAATCCGATTCAAAAACTTCATCGGCGCATTCAGGACATCCGTTTTCAAAATCATAGAATTGATAAAAATCTTCATCTGTACAATAATACTGAAGCCAACCGCCACGCATCGCGTCTCTTAAAACAGGACCTGTTCTGATAGCTACTTCTTCTGGACGAGAGTACTTGTGCTTCTCGTATATAGACAATTTCTTAGGAACTATTTTTTCAAAAACTCCTTCATTACAGATATTCCCTATCTCAACCTTTCCGTTTTCAATATCTACCTTTATATCGAGCTTATGTTCTTTATAGTGCCTACCTATGGCTTTTATTTGCAATTCTGCCGTTTCGTTGACAAGTTCTTTTTCATCTATAACGAACTCGTTACCCTGCATATCTCTTATTTTTATTTTTGCCACTATGAACTCCCTAAAGAATATTGATGATTATTTCGTAGTCCGTTCCATCGAGTAATGAAGTGTCGTAATCAAGCTTGTATGAATTTGTGTCGCTATCGTACACAAGCGAACTCGCTAACTCGTCACCGTTTTTCGCAACGATTCTTACATTCAATCGTCCAAGAATCAAATCAGCCACATTGTCTATAAAGCTTCTTTCAGACGCAATCGTTCTTGCTATACTAAAAATGAAATCTTCCATTTGCAACAACGAATCCGCCGTTTCTTCCGTAGTGGGGATGCGGCTTGCAATTTTATCTATATCCGCTTCTTTCAATCTGCCGGCAATCTCTTTCACTTCAAATTCATCGTTTATCTTTTCCGCGACTTTCAAAGAATCTCCGAGGATAACCGTTATATTGTCCTTATAGCTTTCTCCGATTTTTTTCTCCAAAATATTCTGTATCGAACTTGACGAAAGTCCTTGATTGTCAACGACGAAATGTACTTTTTTCGTCTTTATAGAATCAAAATCGACATCCCCATCAACATAACCACTTTCAACATAACCACTTTCTACATAACGGCTCATACTCTTTTCTCCTCCAATAGTTTCATAGCAAATTCTCTTGCTCTCTTTATGTCTCTTTGCCTCTCGTTGAATGGACGACGAGTGATTGTCCTGTGTTTTTTGTCATATACATACAAGCACTCGTCGTTCATCTTGCAACGATAATTAAGAATAAGCTTTACGTAAACGACAAGGTCTCCGGCACCCCTTAGTCCAGTAAACCACACGTCTTTAAGCACATCGGTCTTTACCGTTATTCCGTTTAGTGCAGCGTATGGTCTTGCTATCATCTCCTCTGCGTCAAGCGAAACTCTGTTGTCCACATTGTTTATATAAGCGTCAAACCCGCTTGAAATATCGGGAACACCCGTTATGTAGTCGTCAGAATCAATTCGCATAACGTATTCGGTTTCAATAAGCTCAAGACCGGCGCGAAACGCCTTGTAATGCCCGATGTTCTTTGGAAGTAGAAGCAGTTCACACCCAAGCGAGTGCAAAAACGCACGCTCCTTGCTTCCATCATCTACCAAAATGCAGTGCAATCCGGCACTCTTGATGCTGTCTATGCAGCGTCTCACTATCGCTTCTGGCTTATTGTAGTTCGTTACGAGTGCCGTTATTTTCATTATGGTAAAACTTTCGCACCAAGCTCGTAAATATCGACGAACTCCAAAGTAGATACAGTGATAGTACCTACCGCAAGTTTTCCATCCTCAACCGGTTTTACTCCAAAAAGTCCATCTTCGATTTCAACAAACTCGAGATTCGACATATAACCCAAACCTGCATCATCGCTCGCGATAGTCGCCTTTCCGTCAGCGTCGATATGGAAAAGTATCGCGAGCTTCTTGTCATCAAAAACGGACGGAGTTTCCGCGCTGTAATATCCGTCGCTCCAACCAAAGCCGGTATATGAGCTTGCTTCGATATCCTCGGTAGAGTCTGTCGCTTTTGTTATCTCTAAACCCTCGATTTTTATAAACAAAAGAGCAAGGTTTTTTGTCCCATCGGACGGCGCTTGAACATCTCTTGCGTCCAAAAGCGGTATGACACCGTTTTCGTTTTGAACAATAGGTTTTACAATCAAGCCTCTTTCAAGCGTTCTAAAGTTCGCATCCATTTCCTCGTGAGTAAGCTCACTCCCTTTTTCCAATCTGTATGTCATTGGCATTTTCTCTCCTTTTGTTTGATTTTAATGTTAGATGACCGTCGCTTCCACATCGTTTTCGATATAAGTAGGCTCTTTCGTTATGATGCCAAATTGCGTTACATCCATATCATATTTCGCTTTACAGGCATCTGTATAAACTCTCAAGATTTCACTTGTTCTTGAGTCGAAAATGTCGGCGAAGAAGTAGTCTTTGTAGCTTCCGTCGTCGTTCTTGTTTTCATCAACTTCTTGGAAAGTGTTATCCAGCCAGTTTTTAGTCCAGTCGATTGCACCTTCTTGTGTGATTGTAGAGTTCGGTCTGATAAGCACCTCTTTTTTATACAACCCCATCTCGTCTCCTTTACATTTTAGAGCTTCGCTCTGTAAGCTCCCCCGCAAGAGAGCCTAAGAGAGAAGCGCTTAGATAACAGCTCCATCGCCACTCTCTCCGTTTCCGCCACAAGTAGCGTCCGCAAGTCCGAGCGCCGATCTAAACTTGTTTCCGATACCGCAGATATCCATAGAAGAAGCTTTTATCATCTTCGAGTCCGTGTACGCTTTGGCTTCGACAAGTACCGCTTCCGCTCTTGCTTCCACATCGCTTAGACGGCTTTTTATACCTTTTACCAGATTGCCGTTTTCATCCGTAGTGTCGTTGATTGCGTTTTCAAGTTCGCTTACTCTATCGCCAAGACCGGATACGTCGCTTCCGACTTTTTCATCGACGTACGATTTCGCTTCGTCGATAGCTTCTTGTTTCGCAGTCGCGATTGCGACGTTCGTTCTTGCCGCTTCATCGGCTATCTGTTTCTTGATGGAACCATCTACGGATTCATCACCCGTGAGAGTCGTAAGCGTAGCTTCAGAGGCATCCACTCTGCTTTTTACACCGGTGATTTCACTTGCATTTGTCGCGATAGCTGTTTCGTTGCTGTTAGCTTTGTTTTGAACAGCTGTCACCTGCGCCTGAAGTGCCGCTTCCGCATCTGTAGCTCTTGTAGTTTCGTCTTCGATAGCCTGTTTATTCTCTTGGATAAGCGAGAAAATGGACTGGACTACGCCCTCGTCGTTGGAAAGAACCTCTTTGATTTTTTCGATTTTTTCAGCCAAAGAAACGTGGTCGTTGTCCTCCATCTCCGTAATAGCCGTAATCTGACCCTGTAGATTCGCGATAGCCGTCTGCAGATCCGCATCTTTGGCAAAACCTTGCCCCTCTACATATTCTTTTGTGGATTGACCAAGCGAAGTGGCTAAATCCTGCAATGCCTGTTCGAGTTCGTCTGTTGTAACATTATCTGCCATAATGTCTCTCCCTTTTTATTGTTTTTTTCGAGCATATAGGCTCTGTTTCAACAACCAAGATTGCCAAAAAAGAGGCTACTTGCGTTTTTTTCTTTTACTCTTTTTTCTTTTTCTGCATTTTGCGCAGTATATTGCAAGCTCTTTTTGTATTTTTTCATTTATCGTTTCAGCCATAAGCTGCGCAAGAGCTTCCATCTCTTCTTGTGTCATACTCAGCTCACGTTCAGATTGTTCGTTTTGTAGATGGAGATGACCTTTTCAGCCTTTTTCTCGTAGTAGTCCTTGTTCTTGAACGACAAATAGGCGCAGATAAAGAACACGACCGCCGTTTGCAAGTCGGTATCTATGTCGAGTTCGTCATCGTCGCCGCCGATATTTGGCTTGCGTACATAAAGTGTGTCGTCAAGAAGCTTGCGAAACACATCCGTCGCACTATCATCAACTTCGTTTAGAAGTTTCAGCGGCTCACATCGTGTAGCCACTTCGTAGATAGCGGACTTCACGATGAGGTCGTCTATCTCCGCTTTGGAGTTGTCGCCTTGTAGGAACACCCCAGCAAGGGTTTTCACCTCACCAAGCGTCATTACTTGATACCCTCTCCGCAAGCGAAGTAGTCGGCGTTTTGCACCTCGAGCGTAAGGTCGGTGTAGTAGCGACCGAACCTCGCCGTTTTGGAGGTTGGAGGCTCTGTGAACTCCGTATCCGTATAGAACATAATGCGCGCTTCGTTGAGCTTGCCGACAAGCACTTTGTCCGAGAGCTTGGACGTGTTGAAGAGTCTGTGCATCTTGACCTTGATTGCACCGAAGTCCGTCTCGAGTTCATAAAGCGTCGGATCGAACCCGTTGTCGTTTTTGAGATTTCTAAAATACTGGTCTCCGGCAAACTTGTTGATAGCCTTTTTCACATTCGTACCGCATACAAGCATAAAGCTCTCATCCTCTATGCCGCCGCGCTCCCAAACAGGCTGTAGGATTTCGCTCAGTTTGTCGTAAGTGAACTCTGTAGCGTTGCCGTTGCCGTCTTTGAAGTCCTGTCTGTGCGCAGTCGGTATATACTTGAAGATTCCAGCCATTTTTGAAGCCTGTGTGTCGCTTCCGACTGTGTAGTTATCGAAAACACTTGCGTTATGCAGTCCAAGCAGCGCATACTCAAGGTCTTTGGCGTGTTCCGCTCCGACTTTTCCGACGCGGTACTCCCACTCTTTTTTACCGTAACGTGCGTTGTCAAGCTCTTTACGAGACAAACCAAACTCATTTTTGATGATTTGTGTAACGTTATCGACCATCTGTTTCGTATCGACCGTGTTTTCGGCGATGTCGGTTATCTCGAGGTTCGCGTTTTCCTGCGCGTCTCTGTATCTGTCGATAAACCAACTATGCTTCGGTGCGTTCACTTTCCCGCGTCCAAACCACTCCAAAAAAGGTGTTTTCTTGGCACCTTGCAAGATGATGGCGTCGAGTATCGAGGGCTTCTGATTGACCTTGTTGTTGTAGGTTGTCAATGCCATTTGCTTCTCCCATTTTTTTATTGTCTAACGAAATTATGATATTTTCAAGAGTGTTTTAAAAGTCAGTTTTGTCGTATTTTGAGTTTTTTTTGAAGTTGTTGTAAAGTTTGCGTTACTCATCGTGTAACTTCTGTGCTATAATTACATTATCAAGACTTGGCGGTCTTGTGTGTGTATGTCTAAAGTATGCGGGAACATAACCTTTAGGCGTCCAAGCCCCATCAGCCGTTGTGGTTGGTGGGGCTTTTTTTCGTTATGGTCTATGCTTTTGTAGATGGGTGGGGTATGGGGTCAGACTGCCAAAAAGGTTGAAAAATGTTCCCGCATTTGGATATCCACACCGTAGGTTATCTTGTAATTGCGTTGATCTACTTGATTTTCGCACTCAAGCACTAACCTACACTCGGGGAGCTTAGCCAACTCCCTGAGTTCTACGAGATGCTTGAGAGTATGAAGCTTCCAAGCTCCGCTTCGTTTGCCTGACCTTTTTTTATCCTCTCTTCGAGTTCACTGTTTTGGTCGGCATCCCCGTTGCCATCGCCGTCGGTTATCTTGTCAGGTTCTTCCTGCGGTTTTATCGAAGCCTGCACCGCTTTGTAGGCTATCTCCATAGCGTCCGGGTTTGTCAGCATCGCATCGGCAAGCTGCGGATTGATCGCTTTGACCTTTTCTATCTCTTTCTCCACCGCATCGAAAGGGATGTCCGGGTATTTCGCACCTACTGCCGATTTTGTCTTTTCGATTTCAAGCTCTTTCATCTTCTCCTGCATCTGCGCAAGCGCCTCTTGCGTCTGGTCGATGCCGAGCATCTTTTTCGCCTCTTCTATATCAGGCTCTCCTTGCGGTTCTGGCTGCTGCGGTTGTTGCGGCTGTGTAGGCATAGGCTGCTGTGGCGGCATCATTTGTTGCTGCTGCATTGCCATCATCTGCTCCGGCGTCATCTGCGGCTCTTGTCCGCCCTCGATTTCCTGATATAGTGTCGGGTCTATTTGTGGCTGTGGCATTTTACTTTTCCTCCTCTTGTGCGATTTCATACCAATCCGCAGTTACCGCGTCGTCGTGCGACGGCGTGTACGGGATGGTGATTTTTCCTTTTACAAGCGAGAGCTTGGTCTCCCCGCGAAGTACCGTAACATACACTTCGCCAATCTGCTTGCTCCAACCTCTGCGTCTGAACTTCGCGCCTCTTTGCGCTTTTTCGTAAACCTCGACGATTGATAGGTCGTGTTGAACCTGCTCTTTACTTTCATCTCTGTTTGTAGTTTCATCTTTTGGCACTCCATCCTCTTCTTTTACTTCCGGTGTTTGTGTTTCCATGACTTTTTCCTCTTCTTTTACTTCATTCTGCGTTTTTACTTTAGCCATCGTTCTCCTCCTTTGTCGTTTCAATCTGCATTTTCAAAAACTCTTCACTCGATTTCATCCAGTCGAGTACATACGCGAACGCCTTGTGCTGTTCAAGCCTCGCTATTCGCACCTCAGGAGAGTAGTCGCCGTTTAACGCCTCATTGTAGAGGCTGTTGAACCTGTCCGTCATCTCCGCCGTAAACCATTTCCAAGCCTTGTTGGTCTTGAGTTTCTCCAGCTCCTCCAAAAGCTCCGAAAGCTCCTGAAGTTGCGTCGTCTGTGTCTGCATCTCTGTCTCTTCCATCTGTATCCTCCTTTAGTGTTTTCGCAACGTTTCTCAGCCCGATTGTCGCAAGCTTCTGCGCATAAAGCTCATCGAGCACCTCAAGGTATTTTTTCGCCTTTTCTATATCACCAAGCTGTGCGCTTACATTGACGATTTGCAGCGCAGTCTGCTCCGCTGTCGTTATATTGTTTAGTTTCACCTCCTTGTTTGTCGCTCCAGCTCCAGCGTCGATAAAAACTTTGAAACGTATGCTCTTTTTTCTATCGACGCCGTAAAGCAGCGGGTTTTCGTCATACTTGTATATCAGCTTCACCATACGCGCTATGAGCGGCTCGAAGAAACTCTCGTTGAGACTTCGTATGATGTCGGCTATGACTTCGTTGCCCTCTTGAGTGAGGATGCTCATACCCGTAGCGGTCTGATTGAGGCTTTTATCGTGCATCCCCTGATTGAACTTCGTAACGCCGCTTACCTCCTGCATCTCCGTATCAAGTCTGTCGGCGTTGAAGATGGATTGATTGATATTTGGCTGTGGCAGCTCTCTTACTTGATTGAGGTCGTTTGCGGTTATGACCTTTTTGTTCGAGAGTATGTCTTTGTAGTTCAGACCTGCCATCTTCGTAGCCATAAACTTGACGTTGAGCTGTTCGTTTGTCGCGTCTATCTGCTGGTTGCGAAGCACCGTATATTCGTCTTGGAGCGGTATCATAGGCTCTACCAAAGAGCTGCCGTACGCCTCGACGATGTTTTTCTCCGCTATCGTAGTGAACTGCGGATCGATAATGCCAAATACAAACGGAAGCCCGTCCTTTAGAGGCTCGTCGGTGCGCAAGAACGTGTTTTCACCGATGATGGTCGAGACGTACCATTTGCCGTCTTGCAGTCTGTACACATCGTGCACCAAAACACGCGTCGCATCTCCTATGAACTCTGTCGATATCTTGCTCACACCGCCGAAGCTGTCGCTTGTATTGCCAGCATTTTGCTCTATAAGCTTCTTTTTTCCAAACTGTCTTGTCAGCTTGCCGACTGTGGAAAACGTGCGGTGGACGACATACTGCAAATCGAAAACGCTCTCGGCGTTGGGGTCTAAGAAGATGTCGCGTATCTTCACTCTGTTTATCTTCATCGTCTTGTTCACCCAGTAAATCTTCGCGCAGCAAAGACCGTATATGCAGGCATCGTACATCATAGGTTTTATGCGGCTGTAGAGGTTTATACGCTTGTCTATCCAGTGGTCGAGCGCCTCTTGAAGCTTCGGTACATCTTCGCTCTCGTCGTCGAAGATGCTTTTTAGCTGTGCGAAGCGGTCGTTCTCGAAGTATGTCTTGAGTATCCCTATGACTATGCGCCGTATCTTCGCTTTTACTATCTTCGGCGTGAGCGCGCTTTTTCCTCGCTCCTCGAGCTTGGCTGTAAGTTCGTCGCTAAGAACGTTCAAAAAGCCGTTTTCCAGTATGGCGAACTCTTTTTTGTACTTATCGAAGCCCTTTTTGGACTCGTCCATCATCTTCATTATAAGCTGCTGTTTCTTGTTCACAATCCCATCTCCCTCTTTATTCTCTGTGAGCTTCTTTGGCTTATCCCAATCGCGCCTGCGACCTTTTTCGTCTCCATCCCAGAGCGCAGAAGCTCTTTTGCAAGCAGTCTCTTTATCTCGCTTTTATGCACGACAAGATTGCGCGGCATCTCGTCGCAGTAACGCTTTATATCTTCGTATGGAAGATATTTGAACGTGTTATTGATACCCCGTGTGAGTCTCGCTTTTATCTTCTGCTTGACGACACCGCGTCGAAGCGTAGTCATCTCGCATATCTCGTCTATCGTGTAGCCGTTTTTGTGCAGAAGCTGTATAAGGTATAAAGATGCTTTCTTCTTGTTGAAAGAGAGCGGTATCTTGTCGCTCTTCTCTTTTTTCAGCATCGCTATAAAGCTTGCAGGCATCTCCTTTACAAGCTTCGAGACAAAAAACTTATTGACACTTTTTAGCTCCACGCCGCACCTCCGTATGTTCTTGCCGTCGTATCGTCTCCGTATGGAGTTTCGTCATACTCATCGTCGTACTCATCCTGCACATAGAAAAACTCCTCGCAACTCATAGCCATAGCGTCCGCCACGTCGGGAGAGCGTCCAAGCTTGTTCTTTATCTCACGCTTCTTCGTGATAGCCATCTCCTGCTTTTCGGTGTAGTAGTAGGTGATGGCTCCAAGCTCTCCGACCATCTCGTCATCGTCTGGTATCTTCGCATCCTCGATAATCTGCTTGAGCTTGAAAAACCACTCCGCACGCTTTCGGTAGTAGATCTCTTTCTCTATGGCGTTGTAGGATGCTTTCACTCCAACTACCATATCGAGACCGACATTGTGGCAAGCGGAAACAAGCCCAGCACCGACACCGACCGCATCGACGAAGATGTATTTTGGCTTGATTTTTGCATTGGAGTATTCAAGGAGGAGCATCCCTTTGAGCTGCTCTTGGTTGAAGCCTCTAAAGCGTTTGATAGAGTGAAAGTGTTTCCCAATTCGCTTCACGAGTACCGAAGTATCATCCCCCTCGTCCGCCACATCCAAAGCCCAGACCTCCGCACCGCTCGTATCGACTTCGCCCAGCGGTCTGGCTATGGCATCCTCTATCTCAGCAACAGTAAAGACTGCATTGGAAGTAGCTCTTGGAAACTCTCCAAGCACACGCACACGGTAAACGTCACTGTCTTCACCGTATTTTTTCTTGTACTGCTCTATCGCCTTTTTGCTGACGTTTTCGCTCTCTTCGGTATTGAACGTAAAGCGCGTCCATTGCCAAGCGTTTTTGTGAAAAGCGTCGTAGAAATACCCCTCCGTCCTTGTCGGGTTTCCAGTAAGCATCGCAAAGGAGTTCTCCCCAGTCAAAGCCCCCTCGACGACTTCATAGATGGCAAGCGGCACACCCGAAGCCTCGTCTATCAAAAAGTAGAGATTCGTAGCGTGAAAGCCTTGAAGCGCGTCAGGATTTTCTCTCCTTGCCGTTCTTGCAACCGCAAACGCGTCTGTTTCGGTATTGACAACCTTTTCCGTCTGAACGACAATTCTATCTTTGAGTAAAGATGGCAAAGTATTCCACCATTTCCGCACCTCCGGTATAAGTATCTCGGTAAGCTGTGGAGCCGATGGCGCAGTCATAGGCACTTTACAATCCTTTTTGAAACTCAAAGCCCAAAGAATTATCCAAGACATAAGTGTCGATTTACCGCTGTTTCTCGTAACGATAAAATCTCCACTTAAAAACCGATGGTTTCCACTGATTGTAAAACCGTAATACTCATCGACTCCAAGAGGTTTTACGCTTTTTATTCCAAAATTTAGCTCTACTCTTTGCTCTTTTCCTGTCTTTTTAGCTTTTTTTCTCTCAACTCTGCACGGTATTTGCCACACATTCCTCGTTATATTTACTCGATAGTAAATGCCTTTGCTTCCTGTATTCGTACAAACTTTTTCAACCTCTTTGATGTTTGCGTGAATACCAAGTGAGCGGCATAGATGAACGATGTCGTTTGCAAGTGTTTTAGATTTTTGAATTATCTCATAGCTGTAACTCTCGTTTTTGCTTTTTAGATACCCGTCAGTATCGAGCAAACCGGCAAGGAGTTCCAATCTTTGCTCTTTTGAGGCTGTTTTGTATTCAAACGGTATATGCTTGTTCCCAAGTAGATTGTTTTTGCGTAAAGTTGCTTGAAGCTCCGTAATCGTGTATCTTGCGCAACTGCTTTTTTTCTCTCTTACATTTTTTACATCAAAATTTTCAACTATCAAGGCATCTTTGTCGGCAATAGTTAATTGCCCTGCATTCGTAGCTCCGTCTCCAAGCCAAACACCGAGCAAATAAGGGTCGATAGGCAGCTCTTTTTTTGGAAAATTTACGCCTTTTTTGAATATTGCGTGAGTTCTTTTTTTTCTATCGCTCCAATTAAGCCAATCTTTTACTTCAACCTCGACAATATCACCTCTTTTTTGTCTGCCGTGTGTTTGAGTTGCCACCAAAACAAGCTTATGAGAAGCGTTGTAAATATGCGTATCGCCACTATTGAACTCAAATTCATACATCTCCTCTTTGCCTCTTTTGAGTTCAAGCACGGCGCGTGGAGCACCATCATCACCCATAAGAATATCGCCGACTTTTACATCTTCGACATTCACGATAGAGCCGTCATAACACATAACCTTATGCCCTTTGGCAAAACAACCGTGACCGCTCTTGATAGCTATCTTATTAGCCCCCTCATCTATGGCAACCAAAACATCCATCTGCTGCTTTGTCGGCTTGGCACGAAGTATTCTGCGCACAAAAAACACGATGGACTTCGCGGCGGCACTAATGAGAATTGCGTCTTTTTCGGTCATTTCATATCCTACAAAAGCAGTCTTTAAGAGGCTCATCGGAAAAATCAAATAGCGTTCCTTGTCTATCCGCTTTTTCAAACTCTTTTTCCAAATCAGCGCAAGTTCGATGATTATTAAACCAATATGGATTTTTTACGTTTCCAATCTCAAGCAATCTTTGCTCGATATTTTTCATATATTCCCAAGTTTTTGGAAAGTGTTTCCACACATTAAACCAA
>JALWGC010000005.1 GCA_027038835.1 Helicobacteraceae bacterium
CAACTCTTTAACTGTAAGTTGTTTTAGTTCTTGGTAAACAGGTAAAACTTTACCGAAGAAACTAAAAATTTATCAAACTGCTACTCTTTTGGGATGTAGGTTTGATTAAATTTATTATACGAGGAGTCGAAAATGAAAAAGATATATCTCATAGCCGCACTCGCCGCGTGGGGAGCTTCGACGCTCGCTTTTGCCGTGGAGCAAGTCAGCGTCGATGCGCAAATAGCCGCCATAGAGCATGCCTCTCCAAAAGAGCGGGTCGAGATGATGAACCGGTTCAAGATGCGTTTGATGCAGATGAATCAAAAACAAAGAAGCCAAGCCATAGCGAAGATGCGAGCGCAAATGCAGATGCACGCAGAAAAGAAGGGTGCTTCTGCACATGAAAACGCCGCCATCTACGCAAACGAAGCGATGCACATGAAAGTAAAAGAGCATATGCAGGGGATGCAGATGCAAGTCAGCGAAGAGATCCATTCGATGCAGCAGATGAACCATCAGCAAATCGGCAGCCATTTCGGTGCGAAAATGGAACAAAACGGTGGGGGCGTGCATATGCCCAAGGGCAATATACAACAAAAAGGCGGGTTCGATATGAACTTCAAACCGAACATGAAAGAGCATAGATAGAACGAAAAGGAGGGGAGCGCCCCTCTTTGAATGAAAAGGACAGCATTTTGAAAAAGATTGTATCGCTATTGTATGTTTTCGTGTTTGTATCGACGGTGTACGGTTACAGCGACAGCGACCTTGACGGTGTGGAAGACGCATACGACAAATGCCCAAACACCCCTCTTAGCGACTTGGTCGATACCAACGGCTGTACGAAAAAATCACTCCTCTCGCCACACCATTACGACATTATATTGGGGGCATCCTATTACGATTCCGATGCAAGAACACTCAACAAAACCGACACATATTCCACTTCGATTCAGCTCGATTACTACTACAAAAATTTTTCCGCACAACTTGCCACGTCTTATTTCACTACCGACGGTAGCGGGTATAGCGATTCCGGGCTGTACGATACCTTCGTAGGGGGTGCGTACAAATGGTGGATACGAAACGAGTTGATGGTGCAGTTTGGCGGCGGTGTTTCTCTCCCTACGTACAAATCGAACCTGAAAAACAACAATGCCGACTACAGCGCTTCTTTGAACGTGAGTTACAATAAAGAGAATTTGAACTTTTTCGGTAGTTACGTTTACACTCTTGTCGGAGACGACGATGTCGAAGTGGTTGGGGCAGATGGAACACCGGTCGCGGTTTCGTACAAAAACACGAACGCTTTTTCGGCAGGGGTTGGCGTATATGCGACATCGAAGCTTTACTGCAGCGGCGCGTACAACCAAAGTCAAAGCATCTACAAGGGTGTGGAAGATATCAAAACCGCTTCGATATACGGCTACTACTCTTTTGATGAGCATTTTTTCGCTTCGGCGTCATACGCTTACGGCATCAGCGACAGCGCGAGTAAAAATTATCTCTCGCTCAAAATAGGGTATTATTACTGATGAAAGATATATTGCTTTTGGAAGATGACGCCGTTTTGGCACAAACCATCGCGGAACTGCTTGAAGAAAACGGTTATAGCATCGATACCGTGCATACCGGCAACGACGCCATCGACGCGACCTACGAGAACGATTACCGCTTGTATGTTTTCGACATCAACGTTCCCGATATGGACGGCATTTCACTCCTTGAAGCGCTGAGAAAAGCGGATGACTCCACCCCGACTATTTTCATAAGCGCGCTTATCGATTTGGAGACGATATCCAAAGCGTTCAAAATCGGTGCAGAGGATTACCTCAAAAAGCCGTTTTATCCGCAGGAGCTGCTTTTTCGCATCGATGCCAAGCTCAAAACACAACCCAAAAACGAAATCGTTTTCGCAGACCTTCGCTATTTGCCAGATACGAGAGAACTCTACAAAGATGGGCGCTTGCTCGCTCTTGGGGAAGTCGGGCAATGTTTGTGCGACGTTTTTTTGAGAAATATCGGTCAAACGATGGAAAAAACGACACTGTACGATTGTCTGTCGCATCCATCCGACAGCGCTCTTCGAGTCGCCATCAACAAGCTCAAACAGCAAACCTCGCTCCCCATCCGCAATATCAGAGGGATAGGATACATCCTTGAAAAAAGTTGAGAAAGAATCGCTGCTAAAAAGCTTTTTGTTGTTTTTCCTCTCCCAGACCCTCCTTGTTGGGGTGATTTTCTATCTGAACTACACAAAAGCGCTGCAAAATCTCGATGAGAAACTGCTTGATGCCATGCGCCTTTGCAGTTACACGCTTCGGTGTGAGGAGTTTCGGTTCGATTTTGCGAAAAAAGGGAAACTCCAAACATACAAGCTCTACAAAGACGGCGGTGCGCCAAGGAGCTACTTCCCCATACCCGGAAGCGAAAAGAACCTCCTTGTCATCTCTTTGGATTCCCGTCATTACGCGTTGAAAAAAACGCAGATTGAAAAGAAGTTTTTGGTCGAATTTCTCGTCTCGTTAGGGGTGGTCGCGCTTGTTTCGCTCCTTTTTGCGTTTTATGCGTTGTGGCCTTTGCAAAAGGCTTTGCGACTGACCGAAGAGTTCGTCAAAGATATTCTCCATGATTTCAACACGCCCCTTTCCATCTTGCGCCTAAACGCGTCGATGTTGCAACAAAAACATCCCGACGACAAGAAGATAAAGCGGATAGAAGGGGCAGTCGAGAGCGTTTTGTCTTTGCAAAAAAATTTGCGCTCCTACCTAAGCGGTCATGCGCTCCAAAAAGAGCGTTTCGATTTGCGTGAATCGGTAGCGGAGCAAATAGCGCTTTTGGAGAAAAACTACCCACACGTTACGTTCGAAAACGACGTGCCGAAAACGCCGCTTGAGTGCAACAAAAGTGCATGTGAGCGGATACTCGAAAACCTCCTCTCCAACGCGGCGAAATACAACGACAAAAACGGTTTTGTCAAAGTGCGGCTGCAAGACACAAAATTGCTCATACAAGACAACGGTAAGGGGATTTACAATCCAAACAAGATTTTCGAGCGGTTTTACAAAGAGCAGGAGAGGGGAATCGGCATTGGGCTGCATATAGTCAAAAAACTGTGTGAGGAGATGGAGATACCCATCGAGGTACAAAGCGAAGTTGCAAAAGGAACTACATTTGCTCTTGATTTGAAAAAGGTTATCTTTCATGGCTGAAGAACTAAGCCCGAACCATACGCTTGCACAAACGCAAGACGGAAGTTTCACGGCGTATTCCAAACGGTTCGAAGAACATTACCACTCGACAAAAGACGGTGCGCTCAACGAAAGTTTGCAAAAGCACGTTCTGCCGGCATTCGAGCTCAAAAAAAACAAAAACGAGCTGCATATTCTCGATATCTGTTTCGGTTTGGGACTCAATACCCTTGCGACACTCCATCACTACGCACAAAACGCACCCAAGACCAAGCTTTTCATCTATTCACCCGAAATCGACGCCGAACTGGTCGCTTCACTTGGGGGATTTGCCTACCCAAAAGAGTTCTCGCCCTACATGAAGATTGTCGAATCTCTCGCGTCAAAGGGGGTGTATGCAAGCCAAAACATCTCCATCGAGCTGTTTTTAGGCGATGCCAGAGAGTATGTCAGAGGTTTTGAAAACCGATTCGATATCGTTTACCAAGATGCGTTCAGTCCGGCGCACAACCCGACTTTGTGGACGGTGGAGTATTTTGGCGACATAGCCAAAGCGATGAAAAACGACGGTGTGCTGACCACCTATTCAACAGCGCTCAAAACCCGCTTGGCGCTACATGAAAACGGTTTTTCCATCTACTTGCTAAAACACCAAAACGCCCGCAACTCGACCGTTGCTTCTTTGGAGCATATTAACGGGTTGGAGATAGTCGATATGGAGCATAAAATTGCGTGTAATCAAAAAACAACCCCTTTAAGTGATACGGAAGTGGCACAAACAAACCTCTTTTAAGCTATAATACGCCTGAAATTAATACCAAACCCAATTAAAGAGTGGTAAATTCCCACTCTTTTCTTTAATTGGGTTTGGTATAACTTTTCAGGAAAAACAATGAGTCTAAATAAATTTTACGAATACATCAATTCACATGACGAAAGCGAGATGCACGCAAGCGAAGTCGCGGATTTGCTTCGCGGGCTTGATGACGACGAGTTCGATGCGTCGGTCAAAAAAATCCCCAAATCGCTCCTTGGAGACGTCGCGCTCGCACTACCGGATAGATACTTCGACGACGTCGTCGAAAACTTGAGCGTCGATGAGCTCAAAGAGGTTGTTGAGGAGCTTGAGTCGGACGACAAGGTGGAGTTCCTCGAAGAGCTCGAAGATGTCAACAAGGATGTCGCCGAGCAGGTTTTCGACAAACTCGACCATGAGGACAAAGAGGAGATAGAAACCCTCAAGCAGTACGAAGAGGATGAAGCGGGTGCGTACATGCAAACCGAAGTCTTCACCGCCCGTGAAGACGAAGTGGTCGAAGATGTCATCAAACGCTTCGCCAAACTCAAAAAAAGCAACGAGC
This sequence comes from Helicobacteraceae bacterium, assembly GCA_027038835.1. Classification (GTDB taxonomy): domain Bacteria; phylum Campylobacterota; class Campylobacteria; order Campylobacterales; family Sulfurimonadaceae; genus S012-15. The sequence continues at coordinate 4,535 of JALWGC010000005.1, forward strand.
TCGAAAACGTTCAAAATCTTTTTATAACCGATGAGGAAAATCATCTCAAGTACGCCATCAGTTTGGCGGATTTGCTTATTTTCGATTTCAGCAAGACTATCAAGGAAAACATCGAAAAAAGCGAAGAGAGTTTCGAGCCTATCAAAGCGTACGACAAAGAGGATATCAAAGAGGTCGTTCACTACTTCGAACATTACGATCTAAGTGTTATTCCAGTCGTCGATAGCGAAGGGCATCTCCTTGGGCGTATCACTTCCGACGATATCTACGACATCATCAACGAACACGCGACCGAGCAGATGTATAACCTTGCCGGGGTCGATGACGAAGCCGAAGAGGACGATGACATTCTCGAAGCGGGAAAAAAACGTGCTATATGGCTTGGTATCAACCTTGTAACGGCGATTTTGGCCTCTTTGGTTATCGGTCTGTTTCAAGATACGATCGACTCCATGGTAGCCTTGGCGGTGCTTATGCCCATAGTCGCTTCGATGGGGGGAAATGCGGGTACACAAACCCTTACCGTCGTTGTTCGCCAGCTCGCTCTTGGGGAAATCTCCACCGACGATGCGATACGCATCATCAAAAAAGAGGTGGTCATTTCGCTGATGAACGGGGCGATTTTCGCCGTTGTCATGGGTGCCATAGCGTGGATATGGTTTAGCATGCCGCTTCTTGGCGTGGTGATTGGGCTTTCGATGATCATCAACTTGTTGATGGCAGGGTTCTTCGGTGCCATCATACCGCTGTTTTTGAAAAAAATCAAAGTCGATCCGGCTGTCGGAAGTTCGGTCGTGCTTACCACCGTAACCGATGTCATGGGATTTTTCAGCTTCTTGGGACTTGCCAAAATTATGCTTTTGTAGGAGATAGTTTTGCAACACGACACACACTCTTTTGCCGATGCGCTCCATAGCGCCATCGACGCGGTAAACATCAAGCAAGAGACCAAAACGGTTTTGCTTGACGAGGCTTTGGGGAAAGTGATAGCCGAAGATATAACGGCGCAAAAGAATCTCCCCTCTTTCGACAACTCCGCGATGGACGGATACGCGTTTCGCTACGAAGATGTAGGCAAGCGGGTACGTGTGGCAAAGACGATATTCGCCGGCGAAGTGCCACAAGCGACACTCCAAGCAAAAGAGTGCTACAAAATCATGACGGGCGCGCAAGTTCCAAGCGATGCCGACACCATAGCCCCGTTTGAACAATGTAGTGAGATAACCGACGATGAGGTAACGCTTCCAAGCGATATTAAAAAGGGCGCGAACCTTCGTAAAAAAGGGGAAGAAACAAGTGTCGGAAAACCCCTTATAACCAAAGGAACGCTGCTGGAAGCTTCCCATATAGCGCTACTTGCCGCACAGGGGATAGTCGCGCTAAAAGTGTTCTTGCCCATCAAGATAGCCGTGCTCTCCAGCGGTAACGAGATAAAAGAACCGTGGGAAGTAGCAAGTGAAGATGAAATCTACAACGCCAATGCGTTCGGTATCACCTCGCTGCTTCGTTCGTTCGGCTTCGATGCGGTCTATGTTGGCAGTATGCCCGATGACTACGAAACGACGCTTGCGTACCTCAAAAGCATCAAATCGTACGATGTGATTCTCACCACCGGAGGGATCAGTAAGGGGGAGCATGATTACATCTACAAAGCGTTTTGCGACTGCGGTTTGAAGACGATTTTTCATGGGGTCGCGCTCAAACCGGGGCATCCGACTATGATGGGGAAAATGGGTGATGTGTTCGTGATGGGACTGCCGGGCAATCCGCTAACGACGATGGTCGTTACCCATTCGCTCGCACTTCCCGTACTGTACGCACTTCAAGGGAGCAAGCGATGCTACCATACCGCCGCCAAAGCGACGATTTCGCAGGAGCTGCGTTTTCGAGGGAAACGAACCCACATCGTTTTAGGAAACGTACACAACGGCGTCTTTACCCCGACTAGAGGCGGAAAAGTGGGCTCGGGGATGCTTACGCCGCTATGTGAGAGCAATGCCGTTGCCTACTTCCAAGAAGGATTACAAAAGGTGGAAGAAGCTCAGAGCGTAAAAGTGGTCATGCTGCAAGATACGACGCGAAGCGAAACGTTCGAAGTTATGAATTAAGAATTAGATTGCAATTTGTCAACTTTTTAACTAAACGAAAAAAGATTGCGCTATAATACGAACAAGAAAAGGAAGTGAGTAACGATGGATGCAAACAAGAAAAAATCACTCGATTTAGCTATCAAACAGATAGACAAAGCGTTTGGAAAAGGCGCTTTGATGCGCCTTGGAGACAAGGAGATAACCCCTATCGAGTCTATCAGCACCGGTTCTATCGGGCTCGATCTCGCACTTGGAATCGGGGGGATACCCGAGGGGAGAGTCATAGAGATATACGGACCGGAGAGTTCGGGTAAAACGACGCTCGCATTGCAGATTACCGCCGAAGCGCAAAAAAAAGGGGGTGTGTGCGCGTTTATAGATGCCGAGCACGCACTTGATGTGGTCTATGCGAAAAACTTGGGCGTAGATATAGACAATCTGCTTGTTTCCCAGCCCGATTACGGTGAGCAAGCGCTCGATATCGTCGAAACGCTCGCGCGAAGCGGTGCGGTCGATCTTATCGTGGTCGATTCGGTCGCGGCGCTGACACCAAAAAGCGAACTCGAAGGGGAGATGACCGACCAAAACGTCGGTGTTCAGGCAAGATTGATGTCCAAGGCGCTGAGAAAGCTAACGGGTGTACTTTCGAAGATGAACTGTACCATCATCTTCATCAACCAAATCCGTATGAAAATAGCCACGATGGGGTACGGCTCACCCGAAACCACCACAGGCGGAAACGCGTTAAAATTCTATGCGTCGGTACGCATCGACGTTCGTCGTATAGCTTCGCTCAAACAAGGTGAAACGCAAATCGGTAACCGCGTCAAAGCCAAAGTGATAAAAAACAAAGTCGCTCCTCCGTTTAGACAAGCGGAATTCGACATCATGTTCGGTGAGGGGATTTCCAAAGAGGGGGAACTGGTTGATTACGGTGTCAAGCTCGACATCATCGACAAAAGCGGTGCGTGGTTCAGCTACGGCGATAAAAAATTGGGTCAAGGGCGTGAAAACGTCAAAGCGAAGTTCAAAGAAGAAACCGAGCTTGCAAAAGAGATCGAAGAGAAAATCAAAGTCGCCATGGGGATGAGTACCCTTATGGTGATGGATGACGACGAGATCGCCAAAAGTGATGAAGACTAAGCAAGAAACCAAACGTCTTGGACGAACCAAAATAGAAGAAACGATCGAGACGTTTACGCAAAAGTGGGGCAGATTCATCCTCGCTTTTGTTACGTTTTTCGTTTTTGCAACTGCCCCTTTATATGAAAAATACAGCCAAAAATACATAGACGACTCCCTAAAATCCACCGCCGTACTTTACGCTACACTTCGGACGATGAACGGTGCGGTTTCGATCATCAAGCACAGCAGTATGAGTGTGGGGGTCGCAGTAGAGGGAAACCTCGCTCTTGGTGAGGTGCTCGATCCGATCGATGACGCCATAGAGCGTTTCTCTACGCTCATTACCACTTCGCTGTGGATTTTCGGAGCGCAAAAAGCGCTTTTTGAAATCTCCAAAACCGATGCGGTTTTGGTGCTTGCTGTTTTGCTTTCTTTGGTGTATCTGCTCTTTCCAAGCGATGTGCTGAAAAAAACGCTTTTGGTTTTGATAGTGCTGCGCCTTTTCATCCCCTTTAGCGCCTTGGTGAGCCATTATGCAAATGATGCGGTATTTAACCCGCCCATAGAAAAAGAACTCGCTTTTTTATCGCTTGCATCGCACAAACAGATAGCCACCCACAAGGAGCTTGCCGAGAATCAAAGTTTCTGGAGCAAGATAAGCGGTTCGGTGAGCGATTCCGCGCAGCAGATAAAAGAGATAACCATGTTTTACATCGACCATATGGAAAGAATCGTTTCGGCATTGCTGAACCTTGCCATAGCGTATGTGGGGAAGACGTTTTTCAACTTGGTTTTTCTCCCTATGCTGCTTTTTTATGCGGCGAAATCGTTGTGGTAAAAAAGAAGATTTAGCCGTTTTTAGTTCTTTCTTACAAAATTTTAAGTATAATCGCAAATATAACTAATTATCGATCAAGGACAGTCAATGTTTATAGAAAACGTTACAGCTATGGAAGTGATGGATTCACGCGGGAATCCGACCGTAAAAGCGACGGTGGAGCTAAGCGACGGTACGGTTGCTAGCGCTATCGTTCCAAGCGGAGCGAGTACGGGAAAACGTGAAGCGCTCGAACTACGTGATGGCGGCGAGAGATACATGGGCAAAGGTGTGCTCAAAGCGGTCGATAACGTCAACGAAGAGATAGCCGATGCGCTTATAGGGATGAGCCCGTTCAATCAAGCTATCGTCGATGCAGCTATGAAAGAACTCGATGGAACAGAAAACTACTCACGCCTTGGCGCGAATGCGGTACTCGGTGTTTCGATGGCGGTTGCCAGAGCGGCGGCGCAAAGCTTGAAAATGCCACTTTATCGCTATCTTGGCGGTGCGAATGCGATGGTCATGCCTACGCCGATGCTCAACATCATCAACGGCGGTAGTCATGCAGACAACTCGGTCGATTTCCAAGAGTACATGATTATGCCTGTAGGTTTTGACAACTTCGCAGAAGCGCTAAGAGCGAGTGCGGAGGTGTATCATAACCTCAAAAAAATTCTCAAAGACGCCAACCACAACACCGCTTTGGGTGACGAGGGCGGTTTCGCTCCCGATCTCAGCTCCAACGAAGAGCCTATCCAAGTGATCATGCAAGCGATAGAAAAAGCGGGTTACAAACCGGGTGAGCAAATCGCCATCGCTTTGGATGTCGCCGCTAGCGAACTCGTAGTCGATGGGGACTACAAAAAAGGGTACAAGCTCGATAGCGAAGACAGAGTCGTCACAAGTGCCGAACTTGTCGATTATTATGTCGATCTTTGTGCGAAATACCCTATCGTGTCTATCGAAGACGGACTTAGTGAGGACGACTGGGACGGTTTCAAACTCCTTACCGAAAAACTGGGAAGCAAAGTACAACTTGTCGGTGATGACCTTTTCGTTACCAACGCGAACATCTTGGCCGAAGGGATCGCCAAAGGTGTTGCCAATGCGATTTTGATCAAACCCAACCAAATCGGTTCCGTAAGCGAAACGATGCAGACCGTCAGACTCGCACAAAGAAACGGTTACAAATGTGTTATGAGCCACAGAAGCGGTGAGAGTGAAGATGCGTTCATCGCCGACTTCGCAGTCGCACTCAACTGCGGCGAAATCAAAACCGGTTCGACCGCCAGAGGCGAGAGAACGGCGAAATACAACCGCCTTTTAGAGATAGAACAAGAGATTCTCTACAGCGAATATCTCGGAAAGTCTCTTTTTAGATAATTTATGAGCATCAAAGAGGAGGAGATCGAGTTCGAAGAGGAGCTCGATATAATCGAGCGCTATCTCGGACTCTCTTATAAAACGTTTCTTCTCCTTGTGGTGCTTGTGATAGTGATGGGGGTTTATATAGGGATCATTCTCTATGGCAAGAACTCCATAAACGTTTTGCTCAACTTGCAAACATACGAAAGTTCGCTCCAAGAGGAGATATCCAACCTCAAACAAAAAAACGCGAAACTGCAAAAAGAGTATTTCGAACTCAAAGAGATTTCCGGCGATACGGAAGGGGGAGAATAGATGGTACGATTTTTCATAACGGTTGCGATAATCTCAAGCGCATTGTGTGCCAGAGAAAACCCCTTTTTCCCTCCAAAAGACCTTAAAACGCCGACTTACACGACAAACGAGATAGTACAAAAACCTCCGTTTTCATCACAAACCTTTCATCTGCCAAGTAGCGCCAGAATCCTCAAAAGCGTAACGCTAACATATGAAAATCTCGACGGTTCTCTTGCTTCGAAGAAAGTGAGTATCGACAAGCGGGTCGATTGGCATAAAGAGCTTTATTTGGGGTACAAGCAAAAAAGTGACACACGTGAAGTAGCGACAAACGCACGCAGCAGAGAAAAAGTTCTAAAGCACGAAGCGATGCTTCGTAAACTCGGTTCGCTTGGTTTCATAACCGTGTACGCTGCAAAAGGGATGCTCAAATTCGTTACGAAAGATCGTTTGTTACGCCATTTCAAACTGGTCAAGCCCGATAGAATCGTGCTCGATTTCAAAAAAGACACCTCGTTTAAAACCAAAACACTCAAAGGGGCGTGGAATTTCAAAAGGATTACGTTTGGAAACCACAAAGGGTACTACCGAGCCGTTATAGAGCTCGATGGGCGCTATATCTACAAAATACGAAAGAGTAACGACGAGTATATCCTCAAGGTGTATTAGATGAGAAAATTGCTCTTTTTGCTTTTAGCGGCATCGATAGGCTTTGGTGATGCCACCTCTTCAAAATACATACGCTATTTGCAAACTTTGCCTTTGAAGACGAAAAAATACCGTTTTTACAAGCTGGTCGTTCCAGCTGTCAAAAAGGTGGATGCAAGGTTGCGTAAACTCTATTTGCAAACTTTGCAAGATATCAAAAACGGCACGAACAAGAAGCGGGTGCAAAAGCTAAAAAGATACTACCAAGCAAGTGACGAACTCGATTTGCTCAAGCGGATAAAACCGCACCCAATGAGCATCACCATAGCGCAAGCGGCGATGGAAAGTGCGTGGGGGACGTCGAGATTTTTCGTTGAGGCAAACAACATCTTCGGTGTTTGGAGTAGAAGCGAAGACCCTAAAACCTCGATTGCCGCGAATGTGACAAGAAGCAGCGGAAAGACGGTACGCCTTAGAAGATACCTCACGCTTGAAGCCTCGGTACGGGGGTATTACAAAACACTCGCTACGAACAAAGCGTACAAATGTTTTCGTGAAGTGCGCTATTTCAGCGACGACCCGTTCGAAATCGTTATGATGCTGCATAAATACTCCGAAAAAGGGAAAGATTACCCTTTGGAGCTTATCAAAATTATCAAACACAACAACCTTACGAAGTACGACAACAAAACTCCTTTGCCGCGGCTCGAAGCTAAAGAGCTTCTCGATGAGAACGCTTCGAACCCACTTTAGGTTATTCTTTTATACAGCGGATACCTTCACCGTTACTGAGATAACGAGACGGATAGGTCAGCGTAGCACCGTTTTCAAAGAGTAGATGGCGCACTCCGTTGCCTTTGTCGCTTTCAAAAAGTGTGCTGCTCCAGTAAGAGCCTTGCTCTCCTGCGCGATAGATATACCTTTTGTTGGTTTGGCTAAGGCGTGTTCCGTTGAAAGGGAGCTTGAGGAAGTTGCTTTGGATGGAAGTTCCCGGAAACGGATCGCGTACTTCGTTGCTGAGAGTTTCGTCTTTAAGTTCGTCTATGGTCGGAACTCTAAACCCTTTGGGGCAAATACCGCTGCCGGTCGTATCGCGGATAAACGCCATTCTTGAAGAGAGGTCGTCGTCCACCCCTTTGTTGACCCAATCTACCGGATAGCTGTTACCAAGAACGACGAATTTGTCGCTTTGTGGAGTGAGTGTGTCAAAACGCTCTTGGGTAATGTCGCTTTTTCGTAGTTGGTGCCCGTCGAAATCACGTCCAAAAGCGAAGAGATAACCGTAACACTTTTCATCTTTGAAGCTTGTACAAACTTGTGTCGCCCCCAAGTTTCTATCGAGCCATATTCGGCCGGTATATGGGGATTTGATCGTTTTGTAGGTAAGGTTGTGCCAAGTGATGGTTTGTGGAGTGAATTTTTCCTCCACGACCACCTCTTGGGTTGGTTTTTTCAAGCTTTGGTCGATGTTCGTTACTTCCAAGCTACCTTTAGCGCGGGTCGCTTCGTAGAAGTTGTAGCTATGCGCGTCACCGTCGTCCCCTTTGAAAGCGAGTTTGTTCATCTGTGTACTGACGGAGTTGACCTCGTAGGTTTTTGGCATTTTGGTATCGAGCAAAACGGTCAAAATACGGAAATGTTTTTTCGATGTCGAGACATCGGGTTCTCTATCGGGTACATTGTGTTCTGTTAAGATATCCGACCATGATTTACGAACTACCTCTTGAGCCATGAAGAACTTTCTACCAGAGGTTTGGATGTTGTGTTTTAGGATGTAGTCGTTGACGCTTGGCCACGTCGGAGAGCCCCAAGGTTTGGATATGAGCATATCTTTGACTTCGTTTTTGGGTAACATCCCCATAAGGTAGAGTTCGACGTCGTTGTATGGCAAAGAGTTCCCTCCGTTCGCGTTCCATCCAAAAGAAGCTGCGCTGTAGAGATGCCAAGTTTTACCGGTTTTGTTGCTATCGAAGCTGAGGTTTTCATCTTTGAACGTATTCGCGTCGTAACCGCCAAGCTGACCTTTTCCGCCGAAAAATCCGTTATACCCCCAGTGTGAACCGCTGCCGAGTCTGTAACCGTTGGCGTCTTTTTCGCTAAATCTAAACTTGTTCGCCCAATAATGGGAGATTTCATGGAGCGTTGGACCGGAGTTGATGGCTTTTCTGTAAGCGAAGTGCATAACCCCCATCAAACGACCGCTCGAGCCGTAACGGGAAGTATAATCATACATCGAAGCACCAATCCCTTTGACGTCGTTTTTGATTTTTTGAAATACCCCAGCGTAGGTTACCGAAGCGGGTCTTGTTTTGTTGTTGGTTATCAAGAAGATAAAATCGTAATCGTCTTTGAAATTTTCGTATATTTTGTTGGTGATAGATTTGATTTTTTCGGAGTTGTAGATAAGTTTTTCGGATTTGTTCAAGTCTTTGTCTATGTACACCAGTACATTGTTTTTGTCGTTGATATAGAGAGTGTCGGAGAGTTTTTTGTATACGATGCCATCGGTTTGATTCGCCGCGTCGTCGTTGCTATCGACATTGGTGGCGTTGTCGTCGTTTGTCGTTTGGGTCGTGTTGGTATCGGTAACGTTTTGGTCATCGGTAGTATCTGTTTGTGTGGTGTTGTTGTCGGTAGTTCCCGTACCTGTGCCACCACCATTGTTTCCGTTACCCGTTCCTGTTTCTGTGCCGCCACCGGTATTGCCTGTGTTGCCTGTGTTGCCTGTGTTGCCTGTGTTGCCTGTGTTGCCTGTGTTGCCTGTGTTGCCTGTGTTGCCTGTGTTGCCTGTGTTGCCTGTGTTGCCTGTGTTGCCTGTGTTGCCTGTGTTGCCTGTGTTTCCTGTGTTTCCTGTGTTTCCTGTGTTTCCTGTGTTTCCTGTGTTTCCTGTGTTTCCTGTGTTTCCTGTGTTTCCTGTGTTTCCTGTGTTTCCTGTGTTTCCTGTGTTGCCGTTGTTGCCGTTGTTGCCGTTGTTGCCGTTGTTGCCGTTGTTGCCGTTGTTGCCGTTGTTGCCGTTGTTGCCGTTGTTGCCGCCGGCGGTTATATTGTTATCTGCTGGCATATCGGGTAGATTCGTAGTGTTTCCATCACCCGTTATTAGCGTCGCATTGTCGTTGGAAAAACCCTCTTCACCGCCGCCGGCGCCACATCCACTTACCAAAAGGGGTATAGCGATGCCCAAAGAGGCGATAAGCTTTTTTGTCAAAGCGTCCATTTTTTTCTCCTTAGTGGAAACAAATACCGTATCGTTTTTCTATTTTAATGGCTATTTGTTTTGAGTGAGAGAAAAAGCGTTCAAGCGCATCGAGGAAGTGTGTTAGGCAACCTGGCGATCTCGTTTGAGACCCATGGCTTTCCGTCCCCGTCTCACGACGGGTTTGGCTTTTTCTCCGTTACAATTACACAATTATAGAAATATTTAACTTAAAGAGAACATAAATTCTGTGATTAGTTGCATTTTGTGATGGTGATTATTGTGAATGAGTTGTTGGTTTTGTCCGGATAGATAAAAAGTATCTGTTTTTTGAGCTTCTCAAGAATCATTCTCGAATCAGCCGACGCGCACACTTGCCGTTTGGCTTGTTGCGCCATCGAATCGAGTGTTTTCGTGTCATCGATTTTCGCAGCGTCGTTGTCCCAGTAAAGATAAACGACGTTATCGCCCACAACTCCACCTGCTTGAATGGAGCCTGCTTGGCGTATGGAGGAGAAGTGTGCCGCCGACGCGCCATCATCTGCCATAGCGATACCAAAGGCAAGAAAGAGTAGAAAAATCAAGCGCACCGCTTCCCCTTTGTGAAGTTATTTTTTAAGCTCTTTTTTCGGAACTACGTACATATTGTAGTATCGCCCTTCGAATTTCGGCGGTTTTTCCATATCGGCTATATCTTCGACCATCGGCCAGACGCGCTCGAGCACCTCTTTTGCGGCTTCTGGGTGAGCCATTTCGCGTCCTCTTAGAAAAACGCGAAATTTGACGTGTTTTCCTTTTTCGAGAAATTCACGTGCGTGTTTGACTTTGTACGCGATGTCGTTTTCAGCGATTTTTACCGAGAGCTTTATCTCTTTGACTTCTATTTTCGTCTGATTTTTTCGCTGTTCTTTGAGTTTTTTTTCTGCTTGGTATTTGTACTTGCCATAGTCCATTATCTTCGCGACGGGGGGTTTGGCTTGCGGGGCTATGAGCACCAAATCAAGACCAAGTTCGTTAGCTTTTTCCATCGCTTCGTCTGTCGAGATGATTCCTAAGTTTTCACCTCCGTCTATCGTACATCTTACCTCAGGTACTCGGATGTCATCGTTCATGATGACGTTGTCTTGCTTCTTTTTACTCAAAAATGAACCTCGTTTATTTTGGTTTGTATAAGCGCGAGGAACTCCTCTTCGCTTAGGGTGTATTGTTCTCTGGTGCGTCTGTCGCGAACGGCTACGGTTTTGTTCTCCACCTCTTCGTCACCCAAAATGATGAGCATAGGCGTTCTCGCTTTTTCCGCGGTGCGTATCCGCTTGTTGAGCGATTCGTTTTTATCGTAGATTTCACCATCGGCACCGATGTCTATAAGTTTACCTTGAATTTCCTTAGCGTATTCTTTATGTGTCTGTGCGATAGGGATTATTGCTACTTGTGTGGGAGCAATAAACATCGGGAACTCACCGGCGTAGTGTTCGGTAAGGATACCGATGAAACGCTCGAAAGAACCCAAGATGGCTCTGTGGATCATTACCGGCTGCACTTTTTCGTTGTCGTCGGCGTTATATTCGAGTTTGAAACGCTCAGGGAGGTTGAAGTCAAGCTGAACCGTTCCGCACTGCCACTCACGCCCGATAGCGTCGGTGATTTTGATGTCGATTTTCGGACCGTAGAACGCGCCGCCTCCTTCGTCGATGTCGTAAGGAAGGTTGTGTTTGTCCATCGCGGTTTTGAGCGCATTTGTGGAGATCTCCCAAACTTCGTCGCTTCCGACCGCTTTTTCCGGCTTGGTGGAGATCATCATTTTGTACTCGAACTCGAACGTTTTCATGATTTTGTCGATAAAGTCGATGATTTCGATAATCTGTTCTTCTATCTGGTCTGCGCGGCAGAAGATGTGCGCGTCGTCTTGGGTGAACTCTCTAACACGGAAAAGCCCATGTAGCGCACCGCTTGCTTCATGTCTATGCACAACGCCGTATTCGAAGTACTTGATGGGCAAATCGCGGTAGGAGTGGAGCTCGTCTTCATATACTTTGATATGCCCGACACAGTTCATCGGTTTGACGCCAAACTCCACATCGTCGATTTTGGTGAAGTACATGTTCTCACCGTAGTTTTGGTAGTGTCCAGAAACCATCCAAAGATCGCTTCTAAGAAGCTCGGGACCGCGAACCGGCTCGTAGCCTCGTTTTCTATGTGCTTTGAAGAGGAGTTGCTCAAGACGGCTTCTCATTCTCGCGCCTGCCGGCAACCAGATGGGGAATCCCGCTCCCACTTCTTCTCTGAAAGTGAAGAGTTTCATTTGAGCGCCTATCTTTCTATGGTCGCGTTTCTCCGCTTCGGCAAGCATCTCCATGTGTTTTTTGAGGCTTTCCTTGTTCGCAAACGCTATGCCGTAGATTCGCGTGAGCATTTCATTCTTGCTATCTCCCCCGAGATACGCTCCGGAGATTTTTGTCAGTTTGAAGTTGCGAATCAGTCCGACGTTAGGGAGGTGTGGACCGCGGCAGAGGTCTTCGAAATCCCCTTGAGCGTAGATGCTCACTTCATCGCTTGGGATGTTTTTGAGCACCTCTTGTTTTAGATGGTCGTCTTTGAACTTCTCTATGGCCTTGGCTTTGGAGATGGTGTATTTTTCGATAGGGTATTTTTTCTTCGCGATTTTAAGCATCTCTTTTTCGATTTTTTTGAGATCCTCTTCCCCTATCTTTTCATCGGTTTTGAAATCGTAGTAAAAACCCTCTTTGACCACCGGTCCGACGTAAAATTCCGCATCGGGGTAAAGGTGTTTGATAGCTTGTGCCATCAAGTGGGCGGTGGAGTGGCGAAGCACCTCAAGCGCTTCTGGGGAATCGTCAAGTTCGATCGCTTCCCCTTGAATCTTTTTTTCTTCGGCTGTTTGTGTATCGACTATCTCGTCGCCTATTTTGTACGCTATTGCACTCACGTTCGTATCCTAACTTTTTTGAGCCGATTTTACCCAAAAAATGCTTTAAAAGCTATAACGCGGCGATTTTGACCTTGTTGTCTATGACATCTATCACTTTGACTTTCTCTTTGTCCTTGAAACCATCGAGGTCGTCAAGGCTCTCCCAGTAGGTTCCCTCGAACTTCACCATCCCCTCTTCGACAACACCTATACCGCTTCGTTTGAGAGGTTTTTGCTCCTCTTCATGTGGTTTGGAGATGCGCTCTATTAGCCTTTTTCGAAACGCAACGGCATAAAGCAACGCCAAAATAAACGCGAATGCACTTTGGGTGCTTAGGCTGTCAAATGTGTAGAAATAGCTTACGACTCCGGCGCTGACAAACCCAAGCCCTATGAAAAACAAAACGAAAGAAAAGGTAAGCGCTTCAAGCCCTATCAAAACGACCCCAAGCGCTATGAGCCAATAATACGCAAGCGCTTCCATCACATCCCTTTAGGGTTTTTGAAAAACTCTCCAAGGACGCTAAGAGAGCCTATGAGTTGTGTCGTTTCGTACGGTACGACCACTTTGTCTTTGGATGGGTTTTTCGCCAGTTCGTTAAACGCCTCTACGCGGTCTTTGGCAAGGAGGAACTCGGCGGCTTGCGGGTTGTCTTTCATCGCTTCGTTGATGATGCGCATCGCTTTGTACTGCCCCTCGGCCACACGCTCTTGCTCGTACTTCGTGGCATCGGCTTTACGCTCTATCGCTTCTGCTTCGAGAAACGCTTTGGCTTTTGCCGCTTCGGCTTCTCTGATAATCGCTTCTTTTTCCGCTTGGGCTTTGAGTTCGATGGCGCGTTTTTCCCTTTCGGCTTTCATCTGCATATTCATCGCTTCTTCTATCTCTTCGGGGACGGAGATATCGCGAATCTCCACACGCATCGTTTTTATGCCCCATTTGGAGGAGGCGTCGTCGATGGCGGAGAGGATTTTACGGTTGAGGGTGTCGCGTGAAGAGAGGGTTTCATCGAGTGCGAGTTGTCCTATCTCGGCGCGCAAGGTGGTTGTGGCGAGATTGGCAAGTGCGTTTTTGAAATCGACCACGCCGTAGGTCGCTTTTTTGGCATCTTCGACTTGAACGTACACTATCCCGTCCACGCTGATGTTGACGTTGTCGCGGGTGATGACGTTTTGGTGGGGGATGTTGATGAGTTGCTCTTGTTTCGTAAAGCGAGAACGGATAGAATCGAGAATCGGAATGATAATATGAAAACCCCCCTCAAGCGTTCTGTTGTACTTTCCAAGGCGTTCGACGACAAAGGCGTAGGACTGCGGTACGATAACCACCCCCTTGACGATGATGATTGCGATAGCTATGACAAGAGCCAAAGCGATGACTGCGGATGCTTCCATGATTTCCTCCACTTTTTTAGTGGATTATATCATTTTTTTTACCAAATCGGGTGGGAGGGTATGTGGAGGTTTGAAAAACGCCGCCTTGAAACGGCGGCGAAAAAAGAGGTAAAAAGGGTTATAGAACCGCCGTTACCGCTTTTGTGATGACAAATCCACCGATAACGAGCCACAAGAACATCGCTCCGGCGGTATAAAGAGGTGCGAGACCGAGCCCTTTGAATTTCGAAAATCTCGTTTGCATACCAAGAGCGGTCATCGCCATAGTCAACAAGAATGTGTCGATGACGTTGATTTGGTGTACGATGTTTTCGGGGATGAGGTGCAAAGAGTTGAATCCGGCAACCCCGATGAAATAAACCGCGAACCAAGGGATGACGAGTTTGACTCCGCTTCCTGCTCCTCCTTGTTTTTTCGCTTGAGCGGAAAGGTAGATACCAAGAACGATAAGCATCGGAGCGATCATGATGACACGTGTCATTTTGACGATGACGGCGTTGTTCGCCATAACCTCCGGAGCGCCCGGAACGGAGTTCGGTACGGCGACGACTTGTGCCACTTCATGGATCGTTCCACCGACGTAGATACCGAACTGTGAAGGGGTCATGTGCAAAAATCCGCTTGCCGGTTCTATGATAGCGGCATAAAGCACCGGATACAAAAACATAGAGATCGTTCCAAAGAGTACGACCATCGAAACCGCGACTGCGGCTTTGTGCCCCTCGGCTTTGAGTACCGGCTCGGTCGCCAAGACCGCCGCCGCACCACATACGCTCGCACCGGATGCGGTGAGCATGGATGTGTCTCTATCGAGTCCGAACACTTTCATACCGAGATATGTACCAAGCAAAAAGGTCGTTGTGAGCATCAAAGCAGAAACGGTGATTCCGGCAGCTCCGACATCGACGATTTGCTGAAAAGTGAGTCTAAATCCATAAAAAACGATAGCGAAGCGTAAAATTTTCTTCGCACTGAAGACGATTCCCGTTTCCCAACTTTGGGGGAAGTGGTTGTGCAGCGTGTTTGCGTAGAAGATACCGATAACGATACCCACGACAAGAGGTGAAATGCTCAGCGCTTTGACAGGTTCGAGTCCCGCTATGAAAGTCGCCGATGCGGCGACAAGCGCGACAAATACGATTCCGCTTATGGTACCTTTTCTATTTTCTGGTGAAAAAGCCATAAATCTCCTTTTGGTATATGATTCATTACGAAATCTTATAAGAATTCCAAGGAAAGCTTATAAGAAAATGCAATAATAATGTGATAAATCGAATTATAGCAGGAAAATCTTTGAGAAACTATAAGTGCAATGGCTACTTCGGCGCGAAGCCGAAGTAGAAGGAGGGGTTATTTTATAAGGTCGGCACGAGGGAAGACGAAGCGCGCTTTTCTGTAAACCGATATTTTCTTGCTCGGTTTTCCGTTTTTATCCAAAGCGTAAGCGTGGATAGTGATAGGGATGATAGTGTCGTCTCTACCGTTATTGACGAGCATGTCATGTGTAGAGAGGATAACTATCTTTTTCTTTTTGATTCCCGGAGTGACACTAAACGGTTTTGTCGGTCTTTTGATGTAAATCTTACCTTTTACAGGGATGTCCGGTGTCACTTCGAAGAAGAATTTCATCTTCTCGTTTTGTGTGTTTTGCAACAAGAATTCGTATGCGTTATCGACTCTGAAACGGCAGTTCGCATCTTTACCGAGAGTACAACCTCTAGGTTCCGTTTTTATGGAGTAAGCACGCGTTTCTTTGTTGATGTTAAGAAGCATGTACTCTTTCGTTCCAGCCATTTTCGCCAAAACACCCATGATAATGAGAAGAACGACGATATAACCGATGATTTTCGGTCTGAAATATTTCGTTTTTCCTTTTCGGTAGAGTGTTTCGTATTCGCTCGACCATTTGACGAGTGTCGGCTCGTTGAACTTCGCCATGACGTCGGTACAGGCATCGACACACTCAAGACAGTTGATACACTCAAGCTGCAAACCGCGACGGATATCGATGTGGGTAGGACAAACCTTCACACAGCTCTCACAAGCGGTACAGAGTGCATCGTCACCGTTGATCGCTTTGACCTCTTTTTGGCTTTTGGCGAGTTTGTGGTGCTCTTCATCGTAGATTTTACCACCTCTGTGCTCGTCGTAGATAGCCATGATGGTATGTTCGTCGTAAAGAACCGATTGAACACGAGAATAAGGACAAACATAGATACAGAAGTTCTCTTTGATAAAGACGATATCGGCAACCAAGAACGCCGCTACACCGAGAATGAAACCGATCATCACCATATGATCGCCCGGATTTTGAATATATTGCAAGAAATCTTCAGGCGGAACGAAATACCACATGAAATCGGATGCCGCGATGATCGCCAAAGCGGCCCAGATCACGATAGCGATGATATGCTTGACCTTGTTTTCCGGTTTGGAATAATCGGGCTCTTTTTGTTTGTTCTTGATACTTCTGCGAAGTTTGAGAATCTTCGTTTCGATCAAATCTCTGTAAATGACGCGAAAAACCGTTTGGGGACATACCCATCCGCAGAACATTCTTCCGCCAAATACCGTCATACCGAAAATACTGATAAAGAGTATCATCAGCAAAAACGGCATCAGATAAAGCTCTTGCATATCGAACTGAACGAAGGCAAGGTGGAGTTTCATCTTGTCGAAACTCAGTAGGAAGAAGTGGTTTCCGTTTATTTTGATCCATGGTAGTACCAGCGCTACCACCGTTGCGATGATATAAACGACGTATCGTTTCGGTCTCCAGTGTGTTTTTTTAACCGTTTCGGCTTTGCTCATTGCATTTCCCCTTTCTTTGTGGCTTTAGCGAGTTGTTTCTCTTCAATGATTTCGTCGGGACATTGTACCGTTTTTAGCACTTCTAATTCCTTATTTTCATCTTTTTTCAGCAAAAAATTCTCCTTTGCGATTTTCTTGAGTTCTCTCGATTCTATATAGTCTTTGAGTGAACTGCGGCTTACTCCAAGGAGTCGCGCCATTTCGCTCACGCTTTTGCCTTCTTCGATAAACCCCATGATCTCATCGAGATAGATGTCGAATTTCGACGAAGAAAGACTCCCTTTAGGACGTCCGACCCTTTTTTCTTTGGTTTGTAGAAACATCTGGCGAGCGTTATCGAGCAGTCCAAGGACGAACATCGCGCTGCTGTCTTTCGTGACGACGACCGATTTTTGTACGAGGTGTATCGTAAGGTCGTTTTTGAACAGACAGTTGAGGCTTTGTGTTATCTCTTCGATATTTTCGCCAAATACCCAGATATCCGCTACGACAACGGTTTCTTCAGGGTGTGCGCGAAAAAACTGTGTCGCTTTGAGACGTCTTTGCTCTTTGTCGTTTCCACCAGCTTGTTCGATGAACTTCTCCGTTATCTCTACATCGTTTGCGTAAGCGTACGATTTGATAAGTTTGAGTTGATCGAAAGCGGAACCAAAATGTTTGTCGGGACGGATATAGGCTATAGCCATAGTAACGATAAAACTCCAGATTTGATTTATTTTCATCGTCATTATAGCTACTTTTGACGAAGAAAGTCAATAAAACTCTCAACTTTTTCGTCAATTTGATAAAAATGTGTTTATTTGGAGAGAAAGGGGGATGAAAAAGGGAGCGCTCCTTTTTATGCAAGTAGCGCATGCATCCTTTCTCGGTCGAGAGTGTTTTTATGAGCCTGTGCGAAAAGCGTACTTTGGGTAAGGAGGTCTTCATTTTTCATACTGTTTACGCTTTGGGCGATGTCGGTGTCGGCTATTTGGCTGTAAGCCGCAAGGGTGTTCACTCTGGCGACAAAAAGGTTGTTTGTGGCACTTGCAAAATCGTTTATCCCCGCTCCAACGCTTGAAACGGCGTCGCTTAGAGCTTCTCTAAAGGCTTTGAGTGCGTCGTTGTCGCCAAATGAGAGCTTGGAGGTGTCGAGATTCGGGATATCGACGTTAATCTCCCCTTTGCCTATGGAGGTGGTGAAACTTTTGCCAAAGAGGGGCTGGGAGTTGTACGAAGCGCTTTTTAGTGCGTCGTTTATCGCTTTTGTTTGCGCGTTGTATTCGCTTTGGAGCATCTTTTTTTGGTCGGTGTTCAAACTTGGGGAGGAGGCGCGCACGTTTATCTCTTCGAGTCGCGTCGCCATTTGCGATACGTTTTGGAGCACCCCGTCGGCTATTTGCAGCATCGCGACACTCTCGTTGGCGTTTTGAACCCCTTGCGATATCACGTTCGCATCGCTTAATAGAGCCTGTGCTATTTGCATCATGGCGGCATCGGAAATTTCGAGTTTTTTTCCATCGGCGATATTTTCGAGTTGTTTTTCGGTTTTTTGCTTGTGCAGCCCCATTTGGTGCAAAGCTGCGTTGTGTGAGCTTCCTACTTTCATCTCCGCCTCCTTGTTGTGGCTAATGATTGATTATAAATCTTTTATGCTTAAAAAGAATTAAGATTCGTAAACTACCACTTTGTTGCGACCGCTCTTTTTGGCTTCATAGAGTGCCGTGTCGGCCTCTTTGACAAGCTCATCGAGCGATTTTTCGAAACTTCCGTCGGTAACGCCAATGCTGATGGTAAATTTCGGAAGAGGTTTTTCACTGAAGTTTTCGATCGCTTTTCGTAGTTTCTGTGCGACCTCTTTTGCCGCTTTTGCGGATGTGTCGTTGAGCACTATGACAAACTCTTCGCCGCCCCAGCGTGCTATTATATCGGACTCTCTAAGGTTGCTTTTCAAGATTTGCGCGAGTTTTTTTAGTACGATGTCCCCTATATCATGTCCATAGGTGTCGTTGATTTTTTTGAAATGGTCTATATCTAAAAAGAGGAGGCTAAAAGGGGCTTTTTTCCTTTTGTGCGAGGTAAAGGCTGTTTTGTAACTCGTCTCGAAACCTCTACGGTTGAGCAGGTTTGTCAACGGGTCGTAGTTGGAGCGTAAAATCAGCGCTTCTTTGGCATCTCTTTCGGTTTTGAGAAATAGAAACAGCAGTAGGACAAGTATAAAGTTGCTTACCATAGTCAAAAGGAGTGTCGTTGCATCGAAGTGTTTCGTTTGAGCGAAAAAATCGTTTCGTTCGAGTTTGACGATATAGCCGACCGGTTTGTGGGCTATGTTTTTCAAAACTAAAAAAACGATGACGTAATTTTTTCTTTTTGTGCTGCATGGAAGCAAAAAGCTTTTATTGGCATCGAGTTTCTTTGCCGCGTGTTTTTGGAGTGTTTTTTCGATGGAGCGAAGTTCGTCGAGGAACATTCGTGTATCGGTATAGTGTTGTAAACTTGAAAACGCCTTTTTGTCCCAGAGGTAATCTTTGCTCAAGAGGGATTCGAGGTAATACTTACGATTTTCTTTCCAAACTTTTTGTTGTACGAGATTTTTCTTTATAAGCAGACCGTAAAAATTTTGCTTGTTTTGCTCGAGCGTTTTCGCTATGGCATCGATAGAAAAGGATATCTCGACCGTACCGACGAACTCCCCTTTGTAAAAAAGGGGATAGACGTTTCGAAAACCGTTGAAGATTCTTCCCTCTTCGAAGCCTCTGGCGACTTTTTTCGTTTCGTTCACGAGGTCGATGGAGTAGCGTATCCCTTTTAGGGAGTCTCCAAAACTGTGCGGTTTGTGAAGCCGTAGAAAACTGACGCTTTTGGGTAGGTGGAATTGGAGTTGGCGGAGGCCGTATCGTTGTAAAGTTTTATATTTTGGCAAGAGCTGTGTATAGAGCTCTTTTCGAGCGATGTTTCGAAGTTTGGGGTCGTTGGCTTGTGCCATTAGCGACAAAACGGAAGGTTGGTTTATCTGTAGGTCGAAGATGAGGTCGGCGCGTTTTTGCAACCCTTGCGAAACGGTATCGACAAGCAGTTTGTTTTGTGAAAGGCTTCGTTTTTCAAACGAGGCGATCTTCTCGCTTTTGAGGTTGGAGAAGTACCAGTAAGCTCCCCCTTCCAATATGACCAAAAATATCAACGAGACGAGAAGATCGACCCTGTAACGCTTAAAAAACTTTTGCATAGAACATTTTACAACAAAACGGCTTAAACTATTTTAGCAGTTCTTTGATTCGTTCTTCGTCTATAAGCCCCTCTTCGTATTTGACGACGATGATCTTTTCGGTATGGTTGGTGTAGAAGTCGTTGATCCCTTCGAGCCCTTTGAGTTTTTCGAGTTTGTTGTGATCGAACTCCTCCATACTCAAAAAGAGGTTCGCACGCAAAGCTGGGTTACGCATACCGACAATCCAGACGATCCAAAAAACGCTCAAGATGATGACCGCTATGGCGACACCGGTTTCGTTAGCGACTTGGTAGAGCCATCCACCGATAGCACCTCCAAGAAATATCCCTACATACGCAAACGTGTTCGCAACACCGAGCGCAGCGCCTTTTTGGTGTACTTTGGCGAATTTACTGACGAAGCTTTGCAAAAGCGGTTCGAACATGTTGAACCCGATGAAAAACGCGACCGCTCCGGCAGTAAAGAGGAAGAAACTGCTGCTAAAGCCCATGAGTGCGAAAGAGAGGATGATAAACACGACCGAGACGATGAACACCTGTTTCCCTTTGCCGTATTTTTCCCCAAATACCGCTGCGGGCCCCATAGCTAAAATACCGAAGACAACCGCCGGCAGATAGACTTTCCAGTACTCCGTTTCCGCCATACCGAACTTGTTTTTCAAAAGGATCGGAATGAGGAAGAACGCTATCGCCATCGTAGAGCTGTGAAACAAGAACGTGATGTACATGCGAACCAAGTCTTTGTCTTTGAACACCTCTTTGATTTTGGCTTCCTCTTCGGAGTAGTGGTGCACGATTTTTGGAGGTTCGGGTACGGCGGTAAAAAGGATGACAAGTGCAAAGAGCGCAAGAGCCGCCGTGAGCCAAAAGAGGGTCGAAACACTGTAGATACCCGCTATCGTCGGACCGATAATCATCGCCGCGGCGAAAGATAGCGCTATGACCATCCCCATGATAGCCATCGAGTGCGCGCGCTCGTCTTCGCGTACTTGATCCGCTATCATCGCGGTTACAACGCTTCCTATCGCTCCTGCACCTTGGAGAAAACGCCCGATAAGTAGCGTGTAGATGTCGGTTGCCAAAGCCGCGACGACAGAACCCGCCGCGAACATCAAAAGCCCGATAAGCAGCGTTTTTTTACGACCTATCTTGTCGCTTAGAACTCCGAATGGAACTTGAAACACCGCTTGGGTTAGAGCGTACCCGCCAAGAGCGATACCCGCTAAAAACGCGTTCCCTCCGGGCATCTCCTTCGCGTACTCCGAAAGTACCGACAAGACAATGAAAAGCCCGAAAAATCGTAACGCCACTATGAGTGAAAGGGGCAAAACTTTTTTAATCATAAAAATCCTTTTATGGTAAAATGCTATTGCAATTATATGGCAGTAGCGATTTAAAAACGTGCAAATAAGTAAATAGAATAAAAATTTTAAGGAAAAGTTTTGAAAATAGTGTTGGCGACGGGAAACAAAGGGAAGGTAAGAGAGATTAGGGAATATTGCCAAGAGTACGAAGTGGTACCATATACGGAGCTGATAGAGGCGTTTGAGATAGTCGAAGATGCGGCGACGTTTCAAGAAAACGCCATCATCAAGGCAAAAGCGGTGTACGACGCGCTGGGGAGAGAAGATGTCGTCGTGCTGGCGGACGATAGCGGCATAAGTGTCGATGCATTAGGCGGCGAACCGGGGATTTACAGCGCGAGATACGCCGGCAAGGATGCAAGTGATGGGGAAAACCTCCAAAAACTTGTCGATGAGTTGAAAAAAAAAGCTCTTGAAGGCTCGAAGGCTCACTACACCGCCGCTATGGCGATAGTGAGTCGCCACGGCATACAAACGGTGCATGGATGGATGTACGGCGATGTTGTCACCACCCCAAGAGGTCTAAACGGCTTTGGGTACGACCCTATATTCATACCCGAGGGGTTTGACAAAACGTTGGGGGAACTTCGAAGCGATGTCAAAAAAGAGCTATCACACCGCTCCAAAGCGCTCTATTTGGCAAAAATCGTCATAAGCAACCTTCCCAAACGGTAAAACAAGAGTTAAGTTATAATGCCTTATGGAGATTTTACTACAAGAGCTGTATAGAAGCGATATCCATCTGGAGCGTTACCATGATAGAAAACTCACGCTCGATGCGCAAAGCTACCAGATTTACGGCATAACCCAAAGCGGTAAAACGAAGCTGGTCAAGAACTACCTAAGCGGCTTGAAAAAAAACAGCTACCTTTACATAGACTGTGATGATGAGCGTTTTGGGGTGGCGGAGCTTAACGGGCATCTAAAAAAGTTCTGCTACGACAACAAGATAGAAACACTCGTTCTTGACAACTATGTAGAGGAGATAGAAATCCCCAATGTTTCGCAACTTATCCTTTTGCCAAAAGAGCGCTTGAAAAACGATTTTTTGGAAACGCTTTGGGTGATGCCGCTTGATTACGAAGAGTTTTTGGCGTATGAGCACAAGTTCGATTCCACCGCACTCAACCACTATCTGCAACTTGGCGGCTTGCCGGCGATGCACCGCCTTGCACAAGAGGAGCGGGTCGTGTTTTTGCAGCAAAAACTGCGTCTATGTCTAAGCGATATCGAGTTCGATATGCTCAAATTCATCGCCAAATATTGCGCGAGCGAGCTTTCTGCATATACCATATACGAACGGCTCAAGCAAACACGAAAGATTTCCAAAGACAAAACTTACGCCGCATACAAGTCCCTTTTGGAGAAGCGTTATTTTTTGGAACTGCCCAAATACGAGCACCCAAAAGCGATCAAGCGTCTTTACCTTGGCGATATCTTTCTAAAAACCGCACTTTCACTTGACAAACACTTCACGCGCCTTTTTGAAAATATGGTTTTTTTGGAGCTTTATAGAAGGGAAGAGGAGGTGTTTTATGTCGAGGGGGTGGATTTTTTCGTGCCACAAGCCCATGAGATAATCTTCGCCAAGCCGTTTGCGGACGAGCGGGTACTTTTTAAAAAGCTCGAATCGCTCGAATCGTTTCTCGTTTCGAACAACATACTGAAAGTGACGGCGGTAACGATGAGCAAAGAGGTGGAGCTCTCCCATCCGTTTTCGAAAGTGGAGATGGTACCGTTTGATATTTGGGCTTTGGGGGAGTGAAAAAGAAGCGATAGCCCCAAGGGGAGGGACTATTTTCTAATGAGTTCCGCTTCGATACGTCTGTTTTGCGCTCTACCTTCTGCGGTAGCGTTGTCGGCGATCGGGTTGGCTTCTCCTCTACCTTCCGCGCTTACTCTTGAAGGCTCTACACCTTTTTCGATAAGAAGTTTTCTAACCGCGTCGGCTCTTCTTTGAGAAAGTTTTTTGTTGAAGCTTGCGCTTCCTTTGCTGTCTGTGTAACCGACGATTTTGATGCTGTAGTTCTTGTTGAGGTTCAAGAAATTCGCCATTTTATCGACATTAACCATAGAAGCGCTATCAACTTTTGCCGAAGCGTTTTCGAAGTTGATGTGGAGGTTGATTTCATGTGGACAACCGTCGCTGTTGACTTCTTGCCCTTTTGGTGTGTTTGCACACTTGTCTTGTGAATCGACGACACCATCACCGTCGCTATCGAGTGTACACCCTTTTGCATCTACCGCTACGCCTGCAGGAGTGTTGGGGCATTTGTCGATGAAATCGACCACGCCGTCTTTGTCGCTGTCAAATTCACAACCGTTTGCATCGACTTTCGCCCCTGCATTGGAAAGAGGACATTTGTCTTTTGCGTTAGGTACACCGTCTTTGTCGTCGTCAAGCACTACAGGTACGGCTGCGACTGCTGCAGTTTCTTCGACTTTTTCTTCTTTGACCGGTACTTCCTCGACTTGTCGCGCGCTCGCACCAAAAGCGATGTTGAGCCCCGCAAGTGCTACAAGGTTGTTGTCCCATCTGAAGTTGTTGAATTTCGCCATGTAGATAGCTTCGAGTTTGAGCGCTATCATGTCGGTAAACGGAATCTTCGCTCCTACGCCGACATCACCGAAAAGGCTGTTGGTGTTACCGGATTTGTTGTCGGAGAGATTTTCATACCCTACACCGAATTTCGCCATCGGGATGATAGCACCTTTTTTGTCGTACTCGTACACTCCGTTAAGTGCTACACGCCAAACGTCCGTGTCTCCCGTGTAGCCGTCTTCGTAATCAGGTTTTGCGTACAAAACGCTAAGTTCCGGTTTGATTGCCGAATCGACACCGTTGTATTGTGCTTCAAGACCGTAAGTGAGGTAGTTTTCGAGGTTGATGTTCCCTTCCGCTATGTCGTACCCTACAACAGGTGTGAGTTCGTAGTTGTAATCGCTTCCGAAAAGGGAAGCAGCTACCAAGAGCGATGCCGCAATTTTCTTCATTTTGTGTCCTTCCATGAAATTTGTTTGGTATTATACAGTAAAATTATAATAAATCAAGTAATAAAGTGAAAAAAAATGGTACTGTGTGGTATTGACGAAGCGGGTAGAGGTCCGATAGCGGGGGATTTGGTCGTAGCTGGATGCGTGCTTTTGGAAAATCTGGAAGAACTGGACGATTCGAAAAAACTTTCAGCCAAAAAAAGGGAGGAGTTGTATGAAAAAATCGTTCGCTCCTCCCGATTTCATATTGTCAAACATTCCCCAAAACAGATAGACGAGCTTGGGCTTTCGCGGTGTATGAGAAACTCTTTGGAAGAGATTATGGAGGTTTTGAAAGCCCAAAGGTATCTTTTTGACGGCAATACGACTTTTGGAGTGAAAAATCTCGAAACGATGGTAAAAGCGGATGGGAAAGTCAAAGAGGTGAGTGCTGCGAGCATTTTGGCGAAAGTAACGCGTGATAGAGATATGATAGCGGCGTCGAAACTCTATCCGCAGTACGAGTTCCAAAACCACAAAGGGTACATAACCAAACGCCATATAGAGCTTATCAAGCGGCACGGTTACTGCGACTTGCATCGCAGAAGCTACCGCATCAAAGCGCTTGAAGCGACGAGTGCGAATATCACATAAAAAGGGAAAAGAGCCGCTAAGCGGCGGCTTTGAGTGCGGCGGAGGCCATTTTTTGCATAAAAGGGGTTATTGCCGACTTCTCTTCGATAGTTTTTTCAAGGTGAGTCAGGAAGTACTCTTTTGTACGTTCGTCGGCGATGTTGAAAAAGTAAAGCACCCATGCGATGTTGAGTTCCATCTCCTCGCCGTTATGTTCGACGAAAAAAGCTTTGTAGAGGTTTTCATCGGTTTTGCTCAAAAGAGATAAAGCGTTTTTGTAAAAATCGCTTATATTGTAATTGACGAGTCTTGCAAGCTCCTCTTTGGAGAGGGTCGCATCTATCTCTTCGAAACCGTTTCTACCAAGTACGAGCGCATCGCCGAGTATTATCTGCTCCCCTATGAAATAAGCGGGTTTGTTTTGCGAAAGTGCGTTGGCGTCGGTGTAGATGGTGTGTCCACCGAGCGTGGGGAGCTCGTCTATCAAAATGGAGCTGAAATAGGTATAGAGGGTGTTGGCTTCGAGTTTCAAATCAAGCTCTTCTACGGTTCGTGTGGCAGGGTCTATATGTAAAAAACGCATCAAAATCCCTCCAAAACGATGACGCGGACCATCGTGCCGCTTTCCAAAAACGCGTCTTCGCTTCCTGCCATCATCAATCCTGCACCGTTTAGCATATTGACAAGGATGGCGCTACTGCCGACTTTTTTCCCTTTGAAATCGCAATAGTAGCTTCCATCTTCGACCCAGACGTTACAAGCGCGAAACTCGCTAAAAGGGGTGCGTTTTTTGAAATCTTCGCACAATTTCGCTTCGACGATTTTGTAAGCGCTGTCTTTGCCTTGGAATTTCGCTATGAGCGGTAGAGCGTAGAGGATGGTCGTAACGCTCGAAGAGTAAGGAAATCCCGGTAGAGCGAGGATGAATTTGCCGTTTTTTTGGGCGAGCATGATATGGCGTCCCGGTTTGATGGCGACCCCATGAAATACAACTTCGAAGCCAAGAGCGGGGACGATATCTTTGACGAAGTCGTAGTCTCCGACACTCACTCCCCCGGTCGAGATGACGATGTCGCTGCTCTCTACGGCGTTTTGGAACTGCTCCAAAATGCTCTGTCTGTCGTCTTTGACCGTTCCCATTTGCAACACTTCCGCACCCGCACCTCTGCAAAGCGCTTCGATGGTGTAGTTGTTGGAGCTGCGAATAGCGGCAGGGTTGTCGCTACATTCGCCAAGGTCGAGGATTTCGCTTCCTGTGGCTAAAACGCTTACACGCGGTTTTTGCGCTACGCTTACCATCACTTTGCCAAGAGCGGCTATCACTCCCGTTTCCACAAAGCCTATTTTCGTCCCTTTGGCGATGAGCACTTCCCCTTTTTTATACCCCTCGCCGACGGGGCGTACCGAGAAGCCTCGAGGAACGCTTTGGTTTATTTTGATGTATCCCTCTTCGAAGGTTACGTTTTCGATGGGGATGAGGGTGTCGCTGCCTTGAGGCATTTTAGAACCGGTAAAAG
This sequence comes from Helicobacteraceae bacterium, assembly GCA_027038835.1. GTDB lineage: Bacteria > Campylobacterota > Campylobacteria > Campylobacterales > Sulfurimonadaceae > S012-15. The sequence goes on from JALWGC010000005.1 coordinate 30,902, forward strand.
TTTTGATGCACTCCCCCTCTTCAAGCGTTCTTTGTTCGTCGTTTCCGGCGGGGTTGTCCCCAAGAACGCGAAGCGTACCGAGTTCTTGGTCTTCATAGCGGATGGCGTAACCATCCATCGAAGCGGTTGGAAAGCGGGGGTCGTTTTGCGATGCGACGATATCTTCGGCAAGGACTCTGCCAAGTGCCTCGGTTATCGCTACGCGCTGTGTCTTGGTATTGCCGGTATCTAAAAGTTCGAGCATATCGAGGCTCGTTTCGTAAGGTATGAATTGTTTGCTCATGAAAGTATTCCGCTCCCTTTTATGGCGGTGGAGCGCTCTTTTGCGTAGATGCGCTCACCGTTTTTCAAGTCGTATTTCCAAATGGGTGCACTGGCTTTGAAATCTTCGACGAACTCTTCTATCGTCTCGAGTGCGACGCGGCGCTTAGGGGAAAAGACAGCCGCTATGTAGGAGCTTTGATGCAAAAGAACATCCCCTTTGCTGTGTGCCATTTTCAGCAGCGCTCCCCTTTTTTTCGCTTCTGCTTGCCAAGCGTCGAACCAGTTTGTAAGAATAGGTTCGTAGATGTCGAAGCTAAGCCCTTCGATGCCGTTTTCGGCTCTGACCGTACCCACAAACGGAATGAACGCGCCGTAGTTGCTTTTGGCTTCCTCTTCGTACCACCGTTTCAATATTTCGGGCACATCGAGTGCGCCTTCGTAGAGTTCTAGCATCTTAGCCTCCACATACCGGAGGCAAGAGGGAGATTTTATCCCCGTCTTGCAGCGGGTGGTCTTTGGAGGCGACTATTTTGTCGTTTATCGCTACTGCGGAGCACTCCAACCACTCTTTGAGGCTTTCATCCTCTTTGAGTTTTTGGGAAAGCTCCAAAAGGTTCGTTATATCGAGTTGTATAGGTTCTTTGCCTATAGGTCCTAAAAATTCAACCGTTACCATGTTCAGTTTCCTGTTTTCGTTCTTGGCGAATTATATCTTACATAAGTTAAGTTTTGTATAATCCCGGATTTTGCATTAGAAATTTGTAAACCTACATCGATCATTTGCACAATGGACATTCATAGAATTTTTGGACTACCAAAAAGGGGAGAAGCGTTAAAAAAATGCAAACTGCTTTGCATTTTTAGCTTCGTACAGCTTTGCTTATATGCTAAAAGCATAAGCAAAGTCAAGCAAATTCTCTAAACGCCCCTTGCACAAAACAAGCGAAGCGTTCCTGAAAGGATGTTTCTTTAGAAAGCATCGGCGTATCTTTTATCAAACTCTAATGCAAAATCCGGGATAATTATGCCAATCGTTACGAAAGGAAAAGATTGTTTTTCGGTAAGATAGAGTATCTCAACCTCCTCCCTTTCCATGTATATATCAAAAGAGCGCTTCGCCACAGCGGTCAAAAACAGACTCTCGAACACTACAAAGATGTCCCCTCCGTCATCAACAGACGGTTTCGAACGCGACGTATAAACGCGGCGTATATCTCCAGTATCAAAGCAAAAGGGTGCAAAAAAGCCAAGCTCGGCATAATCGCCAAAAAAGAGGTAAAAAGCGTTCTGGTCGTTCCCGCTTCCTATGAGCGTTTCGATAGCGATTCCGAAACCTCCAACGTTTTGGCGCAGGTGCTTGGATGTAAAGGGGAGGTGCTCATCGGAGACAAGGCGTTGCGCTACGCGCTTGCGAACGACGACTATATCGACTTGTCTCTACGCTGGTTCGAGCGCTACGGGCTGCCTTTCGTTTTCGCGCTTTTTTGTGCCCATGAAAAGACCCCTTTGACAAAAAGGATCGAAAACGGCTTTTATCGTGAGGCTTCCAGTTTGAAAATTCCGCGCTATCTGCTTGAAAAGGCGGCTTTGCGAAGCGGAGTGAGCCCAAAGGAGGCTTTGGCGTATCTTTCCCTAATCAGCTACAAAATCGATTATAAAAGTGAAAAATCTTTGAAACTTTTTTACAAAAAAGCGAGGTTAAAGAATCTCTAATATACAATTTGCCATATGAGGCTTTTTTTTCTTCTTTTCATGTGTGCCGTTTTCATTGTCGAAGCGAAAGAGGCGATTGTGCCTATTCCAAAAAGGGTCGTTTACGACAAGCAAAAAGCGCTCCTTGGAAAGAGGCTGTTTTTCGATACTTCCCTCTCCAAAGATAACTCCGTAGGGTGTGTAAGCTGCCACAACGTTCACTCCGGTGGAAGCGACTCTCTTGCCGTATCGGTCGGATTTGGCGGTAAAGAAGGGGATATCCGCTCCCCTACGGTACTCAATGCCGTATTTAACTTCCGGCAGTTTTGGAACGGTCGCGCGAAAGATTTGTACCAGCAGGCAAAAGGTCCGTTGTTAAACCCCGTCGAGCACAACATGACCCCAAAACTTGTCGTAGAACGCGTCAAGAGCGATGAAACATACCGAAACAGTTTCAAAAAACTTTACGATGACGGAGTGACGTTTGCCAACGTCATCGATGCTATCGTCGAGTTCGAAAAAGCGCTCGTTACGCCCGATTCGAAATTCGATCGTTTTTTGCGGGGCGAAGCGGAACTCTCGCAAAAAGAGCGAAAGGGCTTCACCCTTTTCAAGCGATACGGATGCATCAGTTGTCATAACGGCATCAATGTGGGAGGAAACTCTTTTGCCAAAATCGGTATTTTCTTCCCTTACAAAAACGCGCGCTCTTATCCGGATCGTTACGCCGTAACGAAAGACCCCATCGATAAAAACGTTTTCAAAGTACCCACGCTACGCAACGTCGCTTTACGTCCTCCATATTTCCATGACGGCGGGTACAAAAGGCTCATAGAGGCGATAAAAGCGATGGCGCACTACAACCTCGGAATGGAGATAGACACAAACGACGCCGAAGCGATAGAGAGTTTTTTACATACGCTAACGGGTGAACTTCCGGAGATACTCGATGAATAGTAAAGTTAAAGAGTACGTTTCGTTCATCGTCGTTTTTGTCGTAGGGATTGGAGCGATGATGAGCTTCTATATTTTCTATACGAAGCAAAAGGAGCTTGTCAAAGAGCAAAAAGAGTTTCTTCTCGCACTCGATCAAACCAAGCTCGAAGCGATAGAGTTTCGCTATTTGATTTTGCAAAACTTCATATACGCTTACAACAACAACGATGCTATCAACCGCAAAATGGAGCGTCTTCAAAAGGCATACGACGAACTCTCCTCGAACGAACTGCTTGCAAAGAGGAAGTACGCTCCTTTGAAAAAAGAGATGGGGCTACTCGAGAAAGAGATAGCTTCACTTTTTCCCAAAACGCAACATTATCTGATGTACAACGCTTCTGTCAAGAACTCGCTTTTGTTCCTGACCGACTATGAATTTCGCCTTTTGAAAATCAAGGAGAAGCATCTTCTTTTGGAATTTTTGCCAAAAGTTGTCAAGACGACACAGTCGCTTTTGTACGCGAAACGGCTTGACGATATAGAGTACCTTTCCAAAGAGGGGTATCTGTTTCGAAACGACCCGACATACTCCAAAGAGTTGCAAGATTTCATCAAAACCTACAATCTGCATGTAAACTACGTTGTGAAGAACCTTCCCGTTCTTCTTTCCATAAAACGAGAGCTCGATGAAAACAAGGTTTTCGATACAACCAAACGCATAGCGAAAAAGTTCGCGCGACTCTATGTCGAAGACGAGGAGTTGCTAAATAGTTACGCCGCGATTTTCTTTTTCACGTTCGTTTTCACGTTCGTGTATTTGATAGTGGTTTTGGTGCGTTACAAAAAAGAGCACACCAAACTTGTCGATACGACGAACATTTTGCGCCACTCTTTGACCCATGACTTGCTTACCGGCTTGAAAAACAGAGTAGCGCTTGAAAAAGACACAATGCTACTGCAAGCTCCGGGTATTGTGCTGATGAATATAGACCGATTCAAAGATATCAACGATATTTTCGGCGGAAAGACGGGAGATAGACTGCTGCGGATAGTAGCCAAGCTCATAGAGAGGGTAGCTTCGACTCAAAAGGGTGTAGTCGAGGTGTATAGAATAGGTGCCGATGAATTCGTCGTTTTGTACGACGGCATCGATGAACACACTCTTGTCGAGTATGCGAAAATATTCGAAAAGCAGATAAACTATAGAGATTTCGAAGATTTGCAAGAGGAGGTGGAAATAAGCGTGAGTATCGCGGTGAACTACAAACCTCCGCTTCTTGAAAATGCCGACTTGGCGTTGAAATCGATAAAAAGAACGAAAAAACGTAAGATAATCGTGTATGAAGATGCTTTGGGGCTGCATACTCAAGCGCAAAACAACATCGATGTTATCCACCTTGTCAAACAGGCGGTCAAAGAGGACAGGATAGAGCCGTTCTTTCAGCCGATAATCAACCTCAAAACGATGCAGATAGAAAAATTCGAAGCGCTTGTGCGTATTGTCGAAGGGGATGAGGTTATCTCCCCGTTTTTATTTTTGGACGTGGCGAAAAAAACACACCTTTATCACGATATCACCCAAATCGTCGTGGAAAAAACTTTCAAAGCCGCCGCCGCGCATCCAAATTACCGATTTTCTATCAACCTTAGCGTTTCCGATATTTTGGACGAAGAGCTGGTTGAGGAGATATTCGATTTGTACGAGCACCACTCCATCATAGCCGATAGAATAGATATAGAACTGCTCGAGAGCGAGGAGTTGCATACGATGGACGCTATCAAGCGTTTTATAGAAAGGGTGCATTCGTTCGGTTCTTTGGTCTATATAGACGATTTTGGAAGCGGGTATTCCAATTTCGCCTACTTCGCCGACTTGGAGATAGACGTTCTCAAAGTCGATGGCTCCATAGTCAAAGAGGTCGCACAAAACAAGCGCAAACGGCATATGCTCGAGAGCATCGTAATGTTTGCCAAAAACATGAACCTAAAAACCGTCGCGGAGTTTGTCGAAAACGAGGAGATTTTGGAGATAGTCAAAGAGCTTGGAATCGATTTCGCGCAAGGTTACCATTTTTCTCCACCTACAAGAATATAAAAAAAAATTATAGACAAAAAAGATTTTTTGTTATATAATTGCCAAAATAAATAGTCGATAAGTATCTATCTGTTGCAAATCAGCCAATAAAGCGCAAACAAATCAAGAGGAAGAGGAGGAGTGAGTTTGTCACGAAATCAACAAGAATCGAGCCAAGAAGAAGCGCTTCGGCGTTATCTCGATTCGGTACGGGAGAGTGCTTCGCGATACGAACGGGGGGAGCTCGAGTTAAAAGAGTATCTCCGCTATGTGGAAGAGAGCGATAAAAAGTTCAAGGAGCGTTGTGATGCGGATTCTCGTTAGCAAAAAATTCGAAGAGGAGTTGGAGTCGATTTTGTCGCAGATGGTGCAGCAACTCGGATGCAAAGATGCGAAGAACTTCAAGCTTTATCTCGATACGATTATACTCAACATCCCGACGAAACTCCATAAGTACAAAGTTTCTCCGTTTTTCGATACCGATACCATAAAAGAGATCGATTACAGCGGGTTCAAGATATTCATTTATGAAGACAAAACGAACGATTCTGTGGTTTTGCTTTCCATAGCATAAAAGCTTATTATGGATTGTATCTATTTTTTTTATAATCTAAAATAAGTCTTTCTTTTTTATTACAAATCTATCACAAAGCTGTTTCTTTTGGTAACAAAGCTTTCACTTAATCCCTATACGGTAGGTTTGTACAAGCTTAATTGAGTATAATTGTGTCTGATATTATTTTATGACACCTCGTAGAGTTGTCCGCGATTAAAGTAGTGTTTGTAGCTAAACCTCTTTAATGTAAAATATCAATACCAAAAGGGGAAAAGATGGATATCAAAGAAACTCAAAACGCTCCTGTTTCGTCCGAAAACGAAGTGGAGCTTTCCAGCAGACGAGAGTTCTTCAAAAAAAGTGCTGCACTCTCCGTCACTGCAATTGCCGGGACATCTTTGGCCGCGACGAACGCGCTTGCGGAAGAAAAAGGTGACCCGAACATCGTAGAAGAGGTGCCTTGGGGGACGAAGCTCGGCGATCCCGTCACGAAGAACAGATACGGTATGCCTTCACCATACGAGCATAACGTAACAAGAAGAAACGCCCAACTATTGGCATCGGGTAACTGGCAGGCGTCTATCGCTATGTGTCCTATTCAGGATCTTTACGGAATCCTTACGCCAAACGGTTTGTTCTTCAACCGTGACCACGGTGGGGTAGCGCATATCGATCCTAACAGATACCGCCTTATGATTCACGGACTTGTCGAAAAGCCGATCGTTCTTACTTTGGATCAGCTCAAGAAATACCCAAGCGTAAGCCGCGTGCACTTTATCGAGTGTCCCGCAAACGGTGGTCCGGAGTGGAGAGGACCGCAGTTCAACTCTATCCAGTTCGCAAAAGGGATGATGAGTTGTGCGGAATGGACGGGTGTTTACATCAAAGATATCCTCAAAGATTTGGGTCTTAGCCCGAAAGCGAAATGGATGCTTGCAGAAGGTAGCGACAACTCCGAAATGGGAAGAACCGTACCTATAGACAAAGTACTTGACGATGCGATGCTCGTATATGGTCAAAACGGTGAAGCGCTTCGCCCTGAGCAAGGGTATCCGGTACGTCTTCTTCTCCCGGGTTGGGAAGGAAACCTTTGTGTCAAATGGCTCAAGCGTCTCGAGTTCGGCGAAGAACCGTTTTATGCCAAGGAAGAGACTGCGAAATATACCGCGCTCAAACCAAGCGGAAAAGCTATTCAACATTTCTATCCGCTCGAAGTCAACTCGATCATCACAAGCCCATGTCCTGAAAAACCGTGGACAGACCTTGAAGATGGTGAATGGGTCGAAATCGAAGGGCTTGCATGGAGCGGTCAAGGTACTATCGAGGGTGTCGATATCTCGCTCGATGGCGGCGTGAACTGGCAAAAAGCGAGCCTCAAAGGTCTTGTGTTGCCAAAAGCTTGGACACGATTCAGTTTTATGCACAAGTTCAAAAAAGGGCAAAAACTGCTCCTCTCAAGCCGTGCATATGACGATGCAGGACGTATCCAGCCGACTGTCAAAGAAGAAAGATCGGTTATGGGTGTCGAATCGGTATATCACAGAAATGCAGTAGCTACTTGGGAAGTAACTGCGGAAGGAAAGGTAAACAATGTTCAAGTTATCTCATAAGAAAATCATAGCGACTTCAGCGGTCGCGGCGGCTGTCGCTTTTGCCGGATGTTTGGGAAGCAATCCAGACGCATCGAGTAGTTCCGAAGGTTCTACGAAGTATGTCGCAAGTCATACTTACGATTTCAACGGTAAAAAAGTGATTGATGGCGGTGTTTACTATCCGGTAGTCGATGGGAAAAGAGGACCTTACTATGTAAACGAGCAAGCAAGCAGAATCGCTTACAACAAAGGTAGAGAAGCGCTTCCTGTCGAAATCAAAGCTTGGGATGTCGATGTCATGTACAACGGGCCGTTCCCAAAAGGTCATGGAACCGTGGGTGAGGGTGAAGAGATATATGAGGAAAAATGTGTCGCTTGTCACGGTGACTTCGGTAGTGGAGCCGCGAATATCGGTATCTACCCGGCACTCTCGAAAGGTAACGCTTACGAGCTTCATGAAACGCTCAAAAACCAAAGACTCAATCCAGATGATGATGGTCCGATACGTGTTTTCGGTTCATACTGGCCATATCCAAGTACGGCATGGTGGTACATCAAAACAGGTATGCCGCATCCACATCCAAAAAGTTTGACCAACAATGAAGTGTATGCGCTTGTCGCTTATATGCTTAGCATCAACGAACTCAAAGTTGACGGTGAAGTGGTCGAAGATGAAGATTTTGAATTGAATCAGGATAATTTCGGTAAAATAGAGATGCCAAACGTCAATGGGTTCATACCGAACCTTAACGGACCAAACGGTACGGACAACATTAGAAAGCTTCTCAATACACCGCATGAATACGGTGCGAAGACATTGGCTGACGGCAGATGTATGCACGATTGTCTCAAAGAAGTGAAAGTGCAGCACATCACAATCGAACAGAAAAACTTCCTGCCGCCGCTTTCTGAAGTGAGAGACCTTCCAAAAGAGGAAAACGGAGGCGGTGCGGAAGCGAAAGCGAAAGCGACGTACGAAGCGTCTTGTGCTATGTGTCACGACAGCGGTGCGGCAGACGCTCCGATTATCGGTAACAAAGCGCAATGGGCGAAGTACATTAAAGAGGGAATGGATACCGTTTATAAAAAAGGTATCGAAGGTGTAGGAGCTATGCCTCCAAAAGGTGGTACGACGCTCAGCGATGCGGAATTCAAATCTGTTGTCGACTATATTGTCGGCAAAAGCAAATAATTAAATCTTAACAAAGGAAAAAACATGCAAAGAAGAAACTTTTTGACTCTTGGTGCGGTTGCTGCTGCTTCAGCGGCTCTCGCTCCGGCACTTCAGGCAACTGACTTTAGACAAACGAAACCGGACGCTTGGACGGCGAAGAGCGTAGATGACGCTCTAAAAGCGCTTTATGGAAAAACATTGGCAGATGCTACCGAAGCGCACGTAACGGTAAAAACTCCGGACGTTGCGAGTAACGGTGGTGCCGTACCTGTAGATATGAGCTGTGATGTCGAGTGTAAAACGTTTACGCTCCTTCAAGATGTAAACCCTGAAAGCTGTGTTGTCGTTTTCGAACAAAACGATATGACTGTACCTAAAAACTCGGTAAAAATCAAAATGAAAAAATCAGGTTCCGTATATGCGGTAGCTGAAGGTAAAGACGGTAAACTCTACTTCGGTAAGAAAACTCTTGAAGTTGCACTCGGTGGTTGTGAAGGTTAATCTTCACTCCGTTTCGATAAAAATATAGAAAAAGGTTGGTATTATGAGAATAAAAGCGAAACTAAAAGGTGACGTAGTAAAAGTAAAAGCGATGGCGAAACACGCTATGATGACATACGATATCGCACAAAAGAAAACCGGAAGCCGCGACAACGCGAACTTCATCACACACTGGGATGGAAGTGTAAACGGCAAAGTCGTGTTCGATGCGAGCACAAGCCAGTTCCTTTCTAAAAACCCTATCGTTAAATACGAGTTCAAAGCCGCAGGTATCAAAAAAGGGGACAAACTCGTTATGAACTGGGTTGACCTCAAAGGTAAAAAGAAATCTGGTAAAGCGAAAATCAAGTAACGCTTTTAGGTAGCGCTTTGGCGCTACATCTACAAGGGTGCTTTTTAGACTCGATAGTCGGCTGTCGATTCTAAAGAACACAAAAGGATACACCGGTGAAAACAAGAGAAGGTCGCGTAGTGAAGCTGTATATCTCTACGGGTGATCCGAAAAATCCAAGAAAAGAATGCGATTGTATAAAGGTTGACCCGCAGGGTGTCTTGGAAGACAAATTCTACGCAAAAGACCCAAACAGAACCATACTGCTCTCCAGTATCAAAAGTTACGAAATAGCCAAACAAAACGGTATAGAACTTCAAGAAGGGCTTTTGGGAGAAAACATCTACATAGATATAGACCCATATACCCTTCTACCCGGTGATGAGCTGGAAATCGGGGAAGTACGATTTGCAATAACGCAAAATTGCACCCTTTGTAAAGGGCTTTCGCAAATAGACTCCAAATTACCCAAACTTCTAAAAAACGACAGAGGGGTGTTCGTGCGAGCTCTTGGCAGCGGTGTCGTCTCGGTCGGAGACAAAGTAACCATAAAAGCGTAGACTTTTTGTTAGGCTTGCCGCTAAACTCCTACTTGAATTTAGCGTTACCAAAGGAGCTTCACTCTTCGTAAGACAACCGAACTATTGTTTTTTTTGCCCACTTTTTGGGATATAGCTTTTTGTAAAGCCCCCTTGGAACATATCGGCATACATCGATTCCGCCCAGCCGTAAACCGACTTGGCGTTATTGAGCCCCTCTTCCCCTTTCCACACTTCGTCCGTTACGGGAGTGGCGAATTCGAATTGATTGGTTTTTTTGTTGAACGCATATTCGGAGTGGATGAAAATACCCCGTTCGGGATTGAAAGAGATATCGGAGATACACACCGTTACCGGACTTTCCCAAGCGTGTTTTTTACCTAAGATGCGCGCAGCGACCTCTCTGGCTACGTTTTTCCCTTCGGTATTGGCGGTGTTGCCCGATTTGGAAAACCCCATCGGACGAGCATCGCCGCAGACGAAGATGTTCTTGTTCTCTTTCCCTTTGGCTTCGTATGTAAATATGTCGATGTTTGCCTCTTTGCGGTTGTAGATGGTGTCTTTGGCAAGACCTAAGTGTTCTATCAATCTTCCGGCGCGAATAGGGGGATAGAAAGCGGCGTCGTCGAAATGAAATTCGTCGAACTCGGTGGTTACGATCTTTTTCTCAAGGTCTATATGCTCTATAATCGAATTGGGCTCGTATTGGATGTAATCTTTGTAGAGTTCTTTAAAAGCGGTCGAGAAACCGTGGTCTTTGATGGTGATTCCCTCATGTTCGTCAAGAAGCAGCACTTTGCCTTTGATACCGTTGGTTTTGAAAAAATCGGCTATGAGACACGCTCGCTCGTAAGGTGCTGGCAGACAGCGGTAGTTGCCGCGTGGTACGGTGAGAACGAACGTTCCGCCTTTGAAGTTGTGTATTTTTTTCTTCAGCGTCATGTGCTCGCTTCCGGGCATGAAGGCTGCCGGGTATTCGTTGCGGAGTCTGTTTTCGAGTGTTTTATCCCCTTTTGTCCACAAATCGTAGTCGTAATCTATGCCGGGTGCAAGAACGAGATAATCGTACTCAATAGCTCCGTTGGAGGTCAAAAGCAGTTTGTTCTTTTTGTCGATGCCGCTCGCGCTTGCTTGAAAGTAGGTGTAGTCGTTCTCGCGAGCGGCTTGAAGGTAGTCGTGAACGAGGTAGTCGAGTTGGACTTTATCTACCAGCCAAAGGTTGCTCATAGGGCAGCTCATAAACTCGAAGCGCTGCTCGACTAAAATCACATCCGCTTTTGGGACGTTTATCTTGAGCTCTTTGGCAAAAGAAAGCCCTGCCCAGCCGCCGCCCACAACGACGACACGCGGATGGTTCTTGCTTTTTTTCGGCAAGTCCGCCGCCAATACATGGTGTGTTGCGTTTGGTTCTTTCGAAGTGTTCGCATACGCATCGACCGACCCAAGTGCCGCAGCAGCCAAAGATGCTTTTAGAATGTCGCGTCGTGAAAGACTCATAACTGTTCCTTTTTTTAGAAAAAATTATACTACGAAAAGAAAAATGTACTATAATTATGCCTCATTGCTTATCAAAACGAAGGTTGTGAAACGATGCAAGAGGAGTGGGGTGGGCATCGAAGAAGCGGAGCGAATCGCCGAGACTGTTTTGGAAGTTTTACAACATCATTATAGACACGGAGGTTGTTCTTTTTAAGTAATAATATATTATAATTAATGGAGAAATATTTTTAAGGATTGTCTATGTGGCAAATAAAGAACCAAATGCAATTCGAACTACTGCATTTGGCTATGAAACGAGTAAAAAGTGCCATTATGGGGCAAATCGCGATCATGGCGATAGTCGCACACCAGTTTTACGATTTTGTCCCTAAGACATATCCGTTTATCTGGGTCGGTTTACATATCGTTTTGTTCGCCGTACGTATCTATACGAGTGAAAAATTTTTGAAGATGCCCGATAGCGAGGTAAACTACGAGAAAGCGACCCGTTTTTTGCGTATGTACACTTTTTCGCTGTTCGTTGCCGGTATCGGGTGGGCGTTTGTAATGATATTTTTGGTGTATGTACCGCCGATGTATTACTACTTTTTCTATGCGGTGATTGTCGGCTTGACGTTTGGGTCGATTCTAAGTGTCGGACCGATATTGCCGATGTTTTTCGCCTTTACGGTTCCTATGAACATAGCGCTGGCGTACCATATCGTAACGCGAGTTATCGATGATCACTACTATTATGATGTTTTCGCTGCGATGATAGTCGTTTTCGCGTATGCGCTTAGAGCTTCCAAAGAGTACAGAAAACTCCATGTACTGCTTATACAAGAGCGTTTGAAAGTGGAAGAAAATTTGAAAGAACTTTCTTTGATGTATCAAAAGAAATCTGTCTATCTCGAAGCTATCGACAAGATAGGTATTGCGATGGTGGTCAAAGATAAGACGGGCAAAATCGTCGAAGAGAACGAAAGCGCGAAAAAATATTTCGGGGATATTATAGGAAAAACATACGAAACGTTTACAGACCAGTGTAAAGAAGTGGAGCGTAAAGTCGGTTCTATAGAGTGTGTTCATTTAAAAAGTAAAAAACGGTATGAAGTTTTTACAAAAGAGTTGCCTGCCGGGAACAAGGAGTGGTATGAAGTGCTCTTTTTCAGCGATATCACGCAGGAGTACGAACATCAAAAAGTTTTGGAGAAGATAGCGCAGAGGTACTACCAAAAAGCGCGAATAGACCCGTTGACCAAGGTGCTTAATCGCGAAGCGTTTTTCGATGCGTTCGAAAAAGCGATTTATGAAGCAAACAGGGAGTTTTCGAAAATCGCTCTTTTGTTTCTCGATGTCGATGGCTTCAAAGAGATTAACGATACATACGGGCATAAAGTAGGTGATATGGTGTTGCAGATAATCGCGAAGAGAACAACTTCTTCTATCAAACATACCGACATCGTCGGGCGATATGCCGGAGATGAATTCGTCATCGTTTTGAAAAATATCGAAAAAAAAGAGATTGCCGAAGCGATAGCGCATAAACTACTCGATGTATTGGAAAAGCCGATTGTTCTAGGAAAAAACAAAGAGCTTCATGTAACGGTAAGCATAGGGATAGCCGTTTATCCAGACGACGCTACCGATATGGATACACTTGTCAATTTAGCCGATATAGCTATGTATTCTATCAAGAAGAAATCGAAAAACGGGTATGCCGTATGTAAAAAAGGGGGTGTGGATGCAGAATCTGTTTGAGGATGTCGCTTTTTTGGACAAACGGTGCTACGAAGCGTTTGGTTTGAGTGAAGATTTGCTGATGGAGCATGCCGCTGATGGGATGGCGGATTTCATACGTGAGAAGTTTCCAAAAAAGAGCTCCTTGCTTATCGTTACGGGAAGCGGTAATAACGGGGCGGACGGAATCGCGTTGGGGCGGATGTTGCACAAAGAGTACGACGTAACACTCTACCTTGCCAAAGAGCCGAAATCTCCAATGTGCCGCTTACAGCTCGAGCGGGCGAAAAAGGTCGGACTCCAGCCTGCTAAACTACTTGGAGAGGAGTTCGACATCGTCGTCGATGCGGTTTTGGGAACGGGATTTAGCGGAGTGTTCAACGACTCCTTGCGCGATCTTATGCAATGGCTAAACGCACTGCAAAGCTACAAAATAGCCTGCGACGTACCAAGCGGTTTGAGCAGAAGCGGCGAATGTGAAACCGACACGTTCAAAGCCGATACCACCTTGACGATGGGAGCTTTGAAACGGGGGATGTATCTCGATGAAGCCAAAGATTTCATCGGGGAAGTGAGGCGCATAGAGCTTGGTGTAGCGCAAGAGGTGTACGAAACCAAAAGTAACTGGCAGTTACTGGAGTTTGGCGATATGAAGCTCCCTTTTAGACACAAGCAAAACACCCACAAGGGAAGCTTCGGGCATACCGCGGTGATTGCCGGAGAGAAAAGCGGTGCGGCGATTTTGGCGGCATTGAGTGCACTGAGGATAGGGAGTGCATTAGTAAGCGTGGTGGATTGCCAAAATATCCATTTGCCCCATGATTTGCTCCATTCGCAACATTTGCCAAAAAACACGACCGCCATAGCGCTTGGGATGGGACTTGGGGAAGTGTGGAGCGAAGAGGAGTTCGACGAGTTCGTCGAAAACGACATCCCGACGGTAGTCGATGCCGACTTGTTTCACTCGAAGCGAATCGAAAAACTTCTTGGGAAAAAAAGCCTCGTTCTCACTCCCCATCCAAAAGAGTTTTCCTCACTGCTTTCTCGTCTTGGCATAGCCGATGTCGATGTCGCGACGTTGCAGAAAAAGCGTTTTGAGTATGCCGAGCTGTTTTGTAAAAAATACCCGAACGCGGTTTTGGTGCTCAAGGGTGCGAATGTCATCATCGCCCAAGACGACGCTTTTTTCATCAACCCGTTTGGCAGCTCCAAGCTTGCAAAGGGGGGAAGCGGCGATGTGCTTGGCGGTTTGATAGCGGGATTGTTAGCTCAAGGCTACACTCCGCTTGAAGCGGCTATGAGCGCATCTTTGGCGCATACGAAACTGGCTTTGGCGTATAAGGGGGCGAACTTCTCCTTGACGCCAAGCGACCTTGTCGCGACTATCGCTTCGCTTTCGGAGACCCCATGAGAGAGAAAGTGGAGGTACTGATATCGTCGGTGTTCGCAGAGGATTTCAAGAGCGAACGTGAAGCACTCAAACAAGAGATAGACGCCCATGTGGAACTGAAAAACATCTCC
>JALWGC010000006.1 GCA_027038835.1 Helicobacteraceae bacterium
CTTTATGCTAACACAACTTTTTTACATTTCCCATCCTCTTTGAGTGATGGAAAGTGTATATGTATTATAGGAGGAGGATTGTATGGAAACCAAAAAACTACTATACGACACAAAAGATTTAAGAGAAATTCTTAACATTGGTATTAAAAAAGTGTACGAAGTGGTCAATCGAGACGACTTCCCAAAACCAGTTATGTTTGGCAACAAAAGGTTATGGAAAAAAACGGAAATAGAAAAGTGGGTCAGGGGTGCGTAGGATGGTAACACGCAGAAAAAAAATCTCGATTTTTTCCGTTTATGCAGTAGGTTTTGCAGTAGAAAAAACGCCAAACACCCCTTAAATGCGGACTTTAACCACCACTTCGAGTCCGCCCGGTGGTACCACCTCCTACTTACTCAATCCCTTTTACGTACTCTTTAAAGCTCGTTTTTTTCGCATCGATTTCGTTCGCCAGTATCTTCTGAGCGTATTCCAGTTTCAAATCTTCCAAATCTTTTTTCGAATACAAAGCCATAATCTCCTCTGCGGAACTTGTTCTTAGATACGCAGCGAGGTTTTCATCTTCGAGATACTCCGTTACCAACTGCGCTACGAGATTTTTTTGGTTTTGTTCGTTCATCGAAAGCAAGGTGATTTTCATCACTTTTTTG
This sequence comes from Helicobacteraceae bacterium, assembly GCA_027038835.1. Lineage (GTDB taxonomy): Bacteria > Campylobacterota > Campylobacteria > Campylobacterales > Sulfurimonadaceae > S012-15. The sequence goes on from JALWGC010000006.1 coordinate 652, forward strand.
AAAAAATCATCTCCCATGTCGGCTTGAGCGACATTTTGTAAAATCCTGAAAAAATGATCGAAGTTTTGCGCTAAAGAAAGCGATTTGACGAAATACTCTTTCGCCGTTTTTCTGTCGTCGCAAAAATCGGCAAACGAGAGTGCAAGTCGTACGTTCTGTTCCAAATTCTGCACATCTGCCATCCCTTTTGCCACATCGAGGATCTCCTTGGCGGATTGTTTGTCGTTTAAATAATCGGGCGTAGAAACGGAACGCGCGACATAGATGAAATCGTACACATCTTTTGCCAAAGCGAGTGCGTCTTGATATATCTCCCTCGCCCACTCTTTGTCCTCGAGGTAGTCCACATCGGCGACGCTATCAGCAACAAAAGTGAGATCGGTCGTCTCTTTCGCGACTTCTATCCCCTTTTTGTACGCTTCTTTCGCACGCTCTTTGTCATCGAACTCTTCGATGAAAAGCTCGGCTATATTGACGTATTCTTCACTCGTGTCGGCGATACCGAGCGCTTTGTTGATGACGATTTTCGCCATGTCGGTATCGAGTTCGTCAAAAAGCATCGATTCGGCTATGTCGATGTAGTGTTGCGCCTGCCAAGCACCTTTGAGATCGTCAAGCAAAAACTCCTCATCCTCTTCCAAAAGGTACTTCGCAACGACACCGACATCTTCACCGACATCTTCGAACCCTATAAGCTCTTTTTTTTGAAATTTTTTCACAAATTCGGCAAAATCGACTTCAAACGGGTCTATTTTTCCCTCAAGAATCTCCTGTGCATACAACTGTTCTAAATTTTTATTCACATTTTATCCTTTATATAGCGTTTTTATGATAGTATCTGCGTGTAATTATAATTGAAAAAGAGCAACGATGAATCCAATACACTCACTCCTTCTCATAGCGTCGATAGTTTTCGTCGGCTGTTCCAAAGAGGAACAAACCACGACACGACCAAAAGAGATCGTTTACAACGTCAACGTCATAAAGGTCGAAAACAAACCCGTACCTATTTGGATGCGCTATACGGGGCGTACCAAAGCGAGCAACAAACAAGATATCGTCTCGAGAGTTTCGGGAATACTCGAAAAACGGTACGTCAAAGACGGCGAGTATGTCAAAAAAGGGCAAAAACTTTTCAAAATACAACAAGACGAGTATATAGCCGCGCTCCAAGCCGCACAAGCGAAACTCCAAGAAGATATTGCCGCACTTTCTCTTGCAAAAGCGAACGTCGATAGATACGAACCGCTTGTCCAAGAGGGGCTCGCTCCAAGAGCTACGCTCGAACAGTACCAAGCGCAAGTCGCCAAACTCAAAGCTTCCATCGAAGGGGACAAAGCCAACATCCAAGAAGCCAAACTCAACCTCGATTACACCCTTATCAAAGCGCCGACAAGCGGGAAAATCAGCGCTAGACGGGTCGATGTAGGAAACCTTATAGACGCCAACTCCGCAGAGGTACTCACAACCATAGTCAAGACCGATCCTATTTATGCCTATTTCTCCCCGAGTCAACAAGACGTGATGTTGCTCAATCACTTGGCGACTCAAAAGAAACCGTACGCGTTTGTCGAACTAAGCACCCCTTTTGGGCTCAAACGCTTCAACGGTTTTGTCGATTTTTCCGACAACGTCGTCGATCCGCTCACCTCCACCATCACGATGCGAGCGACCATACACAACCCAAACCAAGAGCTTATACCGGGTAGTTTCGTATATGTCAACATCTTTTTGACCGACAAGAGAAAATTTATAATGATTCCTCCGTATGTCATTCTCAACGACCAAGTCGGCAAATACATCTACGTCGTCGATGAACACGACCGCGTAAAAAGGGTCGATATACAAACCGGATATTCGACGAAATACTACACAAGCGTCACGAAAGGGCTCAAAGGTGGTGAGCGCGTCATCGTCTCCTCTTTGATGAAAATAAAACCGGGCAACAAAGTCGATGCGACCGACGTTACCGACAAAGAAGGTATCGATGCCGTTTTGAAGCGACACAATCTCATACCCAAAAAGATGGACTGATTCATGTTTAGCGTAACGTTTATCAAACGCCCTATCCTCGCTATCGTCATTTCGCTTATTATCATCATTTCCGGACTGGTAAGTCTTGGCGTGCTTCCTGTTGCCGAGTATCCCGACGTCGCTCCGCCGAAAGTCTCCGTTACGACGACTTATACGGGTGCGAACGCCTACGTCGTCGAAGACACCGTCACACGGGTTCTCGAAGAGAAGATAAACGGCGTGAAGAACATGATATATATGGAATCGAGCTCCACTTCAACGGGTCGTAGTACCATAAACGTCTATTTCGAACCCGGTTACGACCTCGACATCGCCGCAGTCGATGTACAGAACAAAGTTTCCGAAGCGACACCGATGCTTCCGCCGGAAGTCAAATCGCAAGGGGTAACCATCTCCAAAGAATCCCCGAATTTGGTGTGTATTATCTCCATAACGGGTGATGGGCATTACAGTTCCGAGTTCCTTTCCAATTTCATCAATATCCAGATTCTCGATGAACTCAAACGGATCAAAGGGGTAGGAAAAGCGGAAAATCTAGGCGAGAAAAAATACGCGATGCGCATATGGCTCGACCCGGACAAAGTCGCCGCTTTGGGGCTCACTCCAAAAAACATCATCGACGCGATCAAAAGTCAGAATATGCAGGCAAGTCTTGGGCGCATAGGCGCTCCACCCACTTTCAAAGACCAAAAACTCGACATCATCCTCACGACTAACGGAAGACTAAGTGATGTCAAAGGGTTCGAAAATATCGTTTTGAAACACAAACAAGACGGCTCGCTCATCCACCTCAAAGATGTCGCACGAGTCGAACTCGGAAGTGAAGTGTATGATTGGAACTCCTTTTCTAACAAACAACCCGCAGGTATCATCGGTGTATTTCAGCTCAACGGTGCGAACTCACTCGAAATCAGAAAGAAAATCGGCGAAGTGATGGAGCGGCTTAAAAGCCGATTTCCAAAAGGGGTAACCTACTCCATCCCGTACGATACGACCAAATACGTCAAAGTCGCCATCAAAAACGTCGTTTTCAACCTTTTTACCGCCGTAGCGCTGGTCATTCTCATCATTTTCATCTTCTTGGGTTCATGGAGACCGACCATCATCGCTTCGGTCGCCATTCCGGTCTCGCTTGTAGGTACGTTTGGTATCATGTACTTGGCACCGGGCTTTTCCATCAACTTCTTAACCCTTTTTGGGCTTATCTTGGCTATCGGTATCGTCGTGGACGATGTTATCTTGGTTGTAGAAAACGTCGAAGTCATTTTGGAAAAAGAACCTAACCTAAGCGTTGCGCAAGTGGTGAAAAAAGCGATGATAGAGCTCATAGGGCCTATCATCTCCACGACCCTCGTGCTTGTCGCGGTTTTCGTACCGGTTTCGATGTTACCGGGGATTACGGGGAGTTTGTATCAACAATTTGCACTGACCATTTCGTTCGCGGTTATGATCTCCTCTCTTAACGCCCTTACCCTCTCTCCCGCTCTTGCTTCTATCATCATCAAACGGAGAAAACAGGGAGAAGAGAAGTTCATCTTTTTCAAAAAATTCGACGAAATACTCGATGCCGTTACAAGAAGCTACACAAAGCTTATTACCTTCACTATCAAGATGCGCTACATGATGGTAGCACTTTTTGCGGGTATTTTCTACCTCACCTACTATCTTTTCACCATCGCTCCAATGGCGTTCGTACCGAGCGAAGACAAGGGGGTGTGTCTGGTTTCGGTAAATCAACTTCCGGGTACTTCGCTTATGCAGACATCAAAAACGAGAAAAGAGGTCGAAAAACTTATCTATACGATCCCGGAAGTAGCCAATATCCAATCGATAGAGGGATACAACGTCATCACTTCCTCCATAGACAGCTCCGCCATAGCGATGTATGTAACGCTCAAAGACTGGAGTGAGCGTACACAACCCGGTAGCGACGTCGATAGCGTCATCAAAAAAATCATGCGAAAAACCGCTTCGATAAGCGATGCGAAAGTGTCTGCGTTCAATCTGCCGGGGATTCCGGGGATCGGGAGTGTAGGCGGGTTCGATTTTCGACTCCAAGACTACCTAAGCGGAAGTTTGGAAAACTTGGAGTACTACGCGAACAAACTCATAAAAGAAGCGGCCAAAGACCCGAGCATCGCGTATGTTTTCACTACATTCGCCACCAACTATCCGATGTACGACTTGGTGCTCAATCGAGACAAAATCAACGCGCTTGGAGTCGATATGAGTGAACTTTTCGCCACGATGCAGGCGTATTTCGGTTCCGTTTATATCAACGATTTTACCAAATTCGGTAAGGTGTTTCGTGTCTTTCTACAAGCGGATCGAAATTTCCGAAGTTCCAAAGAGGACATAAAGAAACTCTTTGTCAAAAACAAAGACGGCAAAATGGTTCCACTTAGCTCCATCATCACCGTAAAAGAGATAAAAGGACCCTCCAACCTCACCCACTACAACATCTACCGAAGCATACAGCTAAACGGTGTCGCCGCTGCTGGGCATAGCTCTTCAGAAGCGATGAACGCGATGGAAAAGATTGCCAAACGTGTTCTTCCCCCTCAATACGGCTTCGAATGGAGCGGTATGAGTTTTCAAGAGAAGTTAGCAGGCAACGCACAGATATACGTCGTCATTTTCGTTACCATCGTCGTATTCCTCGTTTTGGCAGCACAGTATGAAAGCTGGATTCTACCGTTTATGATACTTCTCTCGGTACCTATGGTCATAGGGGGAGCGGTCGGTGGATTGCTGTGGGTTGGATTACCGCTAAACACGTTCGCGCAAGTCGGTTTGGTACTGCTTGTCGCACTCGCGGCAAAAAACGCCATACTTATCGTCGAGTTCGCCAAGGAGCAAAGAGAAAACGGCTTTAGCATCGTCGAGTCCGCCATCAACGCCGGAAAACTCCGTTTTCGCGCGATTATGATGACGATACTTTCGTTTTTGTTCGGTATCTTCCCTCTTGCGTTCGCAACGGGTGCGGGAGCGATAACGCAACAATCCATCGGTGTCGTTTTGCTTTTTGGAATGGTGAGTGCGACATTCATTTCGACCATTTTCGTTCCGGTTCTTTATGTACTGCTTGAAACGATGCGGGAAAAATTCGTCAGTGTCGAAGAGGAGATAAAAAGGAGAGAGTCGCTATGAAAAAATTACTCTGTTGTCTTGTTTTGGGCGTTACGCTTTTGCAAGCGAAAACTTATACGGTCGATGAACTCGTACTCCAAGCACTGAAAAACTCACCCGATATCAACATCTCCTCTATCGACCTCGAAGCTGCAAAAAAACGCTACGACCAAGCCCATGGAGGGTATTTGCCAAGGCTCGATCTAAGTGCCGACTACACCTACATAAACTCCAAAACCGCACCCCAGAACTTCAGCGACGACGACACCGTTCTCACCGGCTCGCTTACGCTAAAACAACTCCTGTACGATTTTGGAAAAACATCGGGTATCGTCGGTAACTACGAAAACCTCTCCAAAGCGTTTAACGCCACGCTCCAAGAACAGATACTGCGAAAAAAACGGGATGTCAAGACAGCGTACTACGATATACTCAAAAACAAGTCGCTCATAACCGTCAACGAAGAGAATCTCAAACTCAACAAAGCGCAGCTCTACCGCTCGAAACGCTACTATGAAGCAGGCATCAGGACGAAAATAGACATCAGCGATGCACAAGTAAGAGTTGTCAAAGCGGAGATAGCTTTGAAAAACTCCCGCTACGATTTACAAAAATCGTTCGCCAAACTCGACACTATCGTCGGTTTTTCCAAAATAGGCTACAAATACGACGTCTATGAAACAAAAATCGATTTGAACAAAGATTTGTACGCTTCTTTGCCGACTTATCCTTACGACCTTGCAAAAGCCATCGCGTACGCATACCAAAACCGTCCGCTTTTACAAAACAAGCGTTACCAAATCCAAGCACAACACGAGCTTGTCAAAAACGCCAAATCGACCTACTATCCAAGTATCTATTTCAATGCCGACTACGTCAGAAGCGATGCAAAAGAGTACAACCTACTTTTCGATAAAGACCAATACTCCCTAACTGCGAATCTCAATTGGAATATCTTCAAAGGGGGAAGTGACGAAGCGAAAATAGAAGAACAAAAACTTCTCGAACAAAAAAAGAGCTCCGAACTGACAAAAATGATGCTGAAAATCAAAGAAGAGGTAACACGCTCTTACATTGCGCTGGATAAAAGCAAAGAGGATGTGCGCCTTAGTGAAAACCTCTTGAAGTTTTCGGCACAAAAGTTCGAACAAGTCTCCAAACAGTACGAGCACGGCCTCTCGGACTACATAGAACTCCAAGAAGCCAGACAAGGATACATCGACGCCAAAACGAACTTGGTCATCAACTACTACAACTACTTCGCCGCTATGGCTATCCTCGATGCCGCCATCGGCAAATAAGGCTAGTTCGAAATTTTAGCTCACGTAGCGACTACAACTTTTCTACCGTTTTAAAGTTTTAAAATCGCAAGTGCGCCTTTGTAGATGGGTTCATCTATAAAACCGTATTTCGGATGGCTAAAACCGGTTATCCCTTCACTTCGTTTTTCTTCGAACAAGCGCACTATCTCTTTAGCACGTTCTATCTCCTCTTTCGGTCTTGCAAAAACATCGTTGACTATCTCCACCTGTTTTGGAGAAATGCACCCTTTTGCATCGTAGCCCATCGATTTTTCAAGTTCGACCCACTCCCTAAAGCCGTCTAAATCTTTATACTCTTGATAAACGAAAGAAACCGGTTTGACGCCCATCGCTTTACACTCGAGTAGAAATCTAGGAAGTATGTAAAGAATCGACGGATTTTCCTTGGTTATAAGATGTTGCGAAAGCCCCATATCGGCAAATAGATCGAGTATGCCCAAATAAAACGTTTTGACCTTTTCGCAACGGCGCAAACTCGTTAGCTTGTGCCAAGCTTCTTTCGTTTCTATCGAAAGGTGCAGTTCGATATCGTCATGCAGAAGTGCGAGAACGTTTTCGACCTCTTGTTCGTTTCGAATCTTCGGCACTCGCACGGCATCTGGCATATACTGGTTCAAATAGGCTATTTCATCGTATCCGGTCGTATCGAGCGAATTGACACGAACGACAAGTTTTTTACTACATCGGCGCAAACGTGAAAGAAATATCGCACAAAGCACAAGCGCGAACGGTTTTTCCTCTTCGCTCACTCCATCTTCGAGATTGAGCATAATACACTCGGCATCGAGTGTTTCTATCTTGTTGAGATGTTTTACGTTGTTGCATGAAAGCATCAAAACGCTTCTATAGTTTTCATTTTTGTTGACTTCTCTGTATGTCGGAGAACAAAAAGTTTGCAACTGCTTCAAATCTCTCTTTTCATAAGCTTCTTGAATCTGCCCCAGAAGCGGCTGGTCTATTATCATTTTTTTCTCTCCAAATTCACCTGCTTGAGGTAGAAATAAAGCGCTTTTATCTCCCCTTCGGTGAGGTAATATTTAGGCATTCCGCTCACTCTGCCAAGCAAGACGTTTCGGAAAGTCTTGTAATCGAGCTTGTTGATAGCGGGTGCACGAAATTCTCTATCGACTTTCACTTTGTATATTTGCTCCCCTTTTTTGAGCTTTTTGGTTTCTTTGTATTTGGCTATAAGCTTCCCTTCCCCTTTGAGACCGTGACACTTGTGGCACCCTATTCCGCGCGGGTTTTTGTACAAGAGCGACGAATACTCCATTTGGGTTATGAAACTGCTTTCGGCAAAAAGGCTCAAAGGCAAAAACAAAAGTAAAAATCGCAATGTAGCCTCCTATTAAATTCTAAATGATATAATATCGAAAATTTATTGTTTGGATGATAAATGCAGATACTTGACGGAAAAAAACTCTCGAAGAAAATAGAAGAATATGTCGCTTTCGAAACGAAAGAATTAAAAAGTGCCACAGGTCGCGTTCCGGGGCTTGCGGTCATACTTGTAGGGAACGATCCTGCAAGTCATGCGTATGTCGGCATGAAGAAAAAAGCGTGCGATAGAGTCGGTTTCTACTCCGTAACCCATGAAATGCCGGAGAACATCTCCCAAGAGGCGATAGAAGAAACTATAAAGATGATGAACCAAAACCCAAACATCGACGGTATCCTCATCCAATTGCCGCTTCCAGCGCATATCGACACGACAAAACTACTCGAACTTGTCGCTCCCGAAAAAGACGTGGACGGTTTTCACCCTTTCAACGTCGGACGACTGACGACGGGGCTGGATGGGTTCGTTCCGTGTACTCCCCTTGGTGTCATGGAGCTTTTGAGCGAATACGACATCGACGTAAAAGGGAAAAACTGCTGCGTCGTAGGTGCAAGCAACATCGTCGGTAAACCGATGGCGGCACTTCTGCTAAACGCCAACGCGACGGTGGAAGTTTGCCACATTTTTACCGATGACTTGAAAAAACACACGCTAAATGCGGACATGATATTCGTCGGGGCAGGTGTTATCAACCTTATAAAAGAAGATATGGTCAAAGAGGGAGCCGTTATCGTAGATATCGGCATCAACCGAGCGGAAAACGGTAAACTTGTCGGAGACGTCGATTTCGAAAACGTTTCGAAAAAATGTTCCTACATCACTCCCGTTCCGGGGGGTGTCGGCCCTATGACCATAGCGATGCTTCTCTCGAACACCCTCAAAGCTGCGAAACTTCATGTAAAAGAAGAAGCGTAGATGAAAGAGAAACTCTACAAATTTTACAAATGGTCCAATTCATGGACCGGTACGATAGTGATCGTACTTTTTGTCATCTTTTTCATCGCTCAAGCGTTTCGTATCCCTTCAGGAAGTATGAAAGACACACTTCTTATAGGGGATCACCTTTTTGCCAAAAAATTCGCTTACGGTATCCCTATGCCCTACATTCCGTTTTTGGAAATCCCCGTCATCCCTTGGAGTAAATCGCTCAAACTTGTCGATGGGGACGAGCCAAAAAGAGGCGATATCGTCATATTTCGCCCGCCGATGAATACCAAAACCCACTTCGTCAAACGTTGTGTCGGACTCCCCGGAGACGAACTTTTCGTACATGACAAACAACTCTACATCCACTTTCGTGAGGGTAACGACTACATCAAACAGCATTACAAAGGGTTCGAAACGGTCGATTTCGCCGGGAAACTTTGGGTGAAGAACCCTTACATGAAACGACACCCCGGTATCCATCACGACCAAAAAATCATCAACAACGGACGCTATCCGCTCCCCATTTTCGAATTTGGTCCTATCGAAGTGCCAAAGGGGCGTTACTTTATGATGGGTGACAACCGAGACCACTCCAACGATAGCCGTTTTTGGGGTGCCGTACCGTATGATAACTTAGAAGGCACACCTTGGTTCGTGTACTTCAGCATCGATAAAAACTACGAAATCAGATGGGACAGAATGTTCAAAACTCCATCGACGCTCGAGACGAAAGAGTACATAGAACGTGCCAGACAAGAGCGTTTGGAACAGGACAAAAACGACCATGGACTTTATTGATATCTTAAAAATCGTCGCTTCGGTTCTAGCGCTTGCCGTAGCGATAATCGGGCATGAAATCATGCACGGTTACATCGCTTACAAATACGGCGACATGACCGCGAAAAACGCGGGTCGTCTTTCCATAAACCCCCTTGTTCACATCGATTTGTTCGGAACCATCATCGTTCCGGCTATGTTGTACTTTCTCCCTTTGCTTTTTGGACAAGACGGAGGTATCCTCTTTGGTTGGGCGAAACCGGTACCTGTGAATATGTACACGGTAGAGCGAAACGGCGGTTACAACGCCGCGATGCAAGTCGATTTGGCGGGAATCGTGTACAACTTCACCCTTGCCGCTTTTGCAAGCATCGCCATTACCATTATGCCATCCCCTACCACGGCAGATAGCTTTTTGTATATCTTGCTATATCTGTTTATCATGCAGACAATCATCATCAACGTCGTTTTGGGTGTGTTCAACCTACTGCCTATACCGCAGTTCGACGGAGCGCACTTCATCCAACATTTGGCGATGAAATTCAGGTACTACAAAGTCGCCGAATTCTTTGCAAAATACGAACCTTATGGTATGATTATAGTACTTGTTGTGTTGATGACACCGCTTAGTACCTATTTGCTTTTTAAACCGGTACAGACCATTTTACGATTACTACTTACATAGGAGATTATATGAAATTTTATATAGCCACGGACCACGCCGGAGTCGATTTGAAAGACTGGACGGTGGAGTATTTGCGAGAAAAAGGGTTCGAAGTCGAAGACCTTGGGCCATACAGCAAAGATAGAGTCGATTATCCCGATTTCGCTAACAAGGTATGCGAAGCGGTTTTGGCAAATGACAACAGCCAAGGGATTCTCATCTGCGGAAGCGGTATCGGTATGAGTATGGCGGCAAACCGCCACAAAGGTATCCGTGCCGCACTTTGCCACGATGCCTACACCGCTACGGTCGCTAGAGGGCACAACGACGCGAACGTTTTGTGCTTTGGGGAGCGCATCGTCGGTAAAGGGGTTGCAGCATCCATCATCGACGCATGGCTTGCTGCGGATTTCGAAGGGGGCAGACACGAAGGGCGTGTCGCCAAGATAGAAGCGATATCGTGCAACTAAAACGACGGAGCGTTTGAGATGTTTGGAGAATGGTCACTACTGACGTTACTTGCGGTATTGTCGATATTTCTTTTTATCAAGATGTTCTACTTCAAAAGCATCACCCATAGAGAGAAAAAAAGCAACGACTTGATGAAAATGACGCTGCAAGAAGCGGAAATACTCATACGCAAGTACCAAATCCAGCTCCAACGCGCTCTTGGAAACGTGGACATCTTGAGTGAAGAGCTGAACAAACTCAAAAACGAAATGAAAGTACTCAAACAAAGAAACTCCAAACACCGCCAAGAGGTCGAACGCCTCACAAACAAAATCAAAGCACTTGAAAGCCGCATAGAAGCGCTGCTCTAAGTGCTTTATACAAAGGAACCGTATGACGACACTCTCACCTACTGAAAAAAAGATTCTACAAAACGCCATCAGAGACATACCCGACTTTCCAAAACCGGGAATAGTCTTCAAAGATATCACCACTTTATTGAACGATTCGCAAGCTTACGGCGTGACGATGAACCATCTCTACGAACGTTACAAAGGGCAAAATCTCGACTTCATAGCCGGAATCGACGCTAGAGGGTTCATTTTTGGTGCGGCGCTGGCACAGATGCTTGGCATAGGGTTCGTTCCTATCCGTAAAAAAGGGAAACTTCCCTATACGACCATCTCGCAAAAATACTCTTTGGAGTACGGTTTTGACGAGATAGAAATCCACATAGACGCTTTTAGAGGGAGAAAAGGCGCAAGAGTGCTTCTTATAGACGACCTCATTGCGACTGGAGGTACGGCAAACGCAGCTGCCAAACTCATAACCCAAGCCGATGCCGAGTGCGTGGAGGCATGTTTTATCATAGGGCTGACCTTTTTGGACGGCATTAAAAATTTAAGTGAACAAACATCCGTTTATACACTGATAGAGGTTGATTGATGTATATACCAAAACCGAGTAAGTTCGACCCGGATTCTTTAGGGCATTTTGATATTTTCGGCGGCAGATACGTTCCAGAAACGTTGATGCCTGCACTTTTGAAACTGGAAAAAGAGTACGAGCAAATCCGCTTCGATGAAGATTTTTGGCGCGAGGTGGACTACTACCTCAAAGACTATGTCGGGCGTCCTTCTCCGCTGTACTATGCGCACAACATTTCCGAAGAGTTGGGTGCGAAAGTCTATTTCAAACGTGAAGACCTCAACCACACCGGAGCGCACAAAGTCAACAACGTCATCGCCCAAGGGTTGATGGCGAAACGTCTTGGATACAAAAAAGTCATAGCCGAAACGGGTGCGGGTCAGCACGGTGTGGCAACGGCGACCATAGCGGCGCTTTTGGGACTGGAATGTGAAATATTCATGGGAGCTAAAGATGTCGAACGCCAAGAGCTCAACGTCTTTCGTATGAAACTGCTGGGTGCGAAAGTGCACGCTTGCCAAAGCGGTAGCAAAACCCTCAAAGACGCCATGAACGATGCCATCCGCCACTGGGTGACAAACGCGCGCGATACGTTCTACATTATCGGTACGGTTGCAGGTCCCCACCCTTACCCTTTGATGGTGCGTGATTTCCAAGCTATCATCGGATGGGAAGCAAGAGCGCAGATTTTGGAAAAAGAGGGGCGTTTGCCCGACTGTGTCATAGCGTGTATCGGCGGAGGAAGCAACGCCATCGGAATTTTCCAACACTTTTTGGAAGATGAAGGGGTGGAGTGTATCGGTATCGAAGCCGGAGGACTTGGGATAGACGATAAAAACGGATGCAGCTTGCAAAAGGGGCGTCCGGGTGTGCTTCATGGGCAAATGAGCTACCTGCTACAAGACGAAGACGGGCAAATCCTCGAAGCGCACTCCATCTCCGCAGGGCTCGATTATCCCGGTATCGGTCCCGAACACGCCTTCCACAAAGAGAACAAAAGCGTAACGTACGACTACATCACCGACGAAGAAGCGCTCGATGCGTTTGTATGGCTCAGTCAAAGAGAAGGGATCATTCCGGCGTTTGAAAGCTCCCATGCGGTGGCGTACTTGAAAAAACTGCAAAACATAAAAGACAAACTCATCATCGTCAACCTAAGCGGTCGCGGCGATAAAGACATGATTCAAGCAAAAGAGATGCTACATTTCGATTAGGAGAAAAAAGTAACAATGGATATAAAACTTACAAAAAAAAGTGACGCGAAAGCACAAATAAGATTTATAACGAAAAAAGAACTGCAAAAAAGCAGATACAACAAAACACTACAAAAAGCGGGATTCGAAGCAGATAGCGAAACTTCTTGTTTCTTGTATGAAAAAGGGTTGCTTTTTGTCGGTGTCGAGTCGAAACAAAGCGATGAGATAAGAGCCGCAAGCGCCGTAGCGATAAAAGCCGTAAAAAACAGCAACTTCGAAAAGATAAGCGTCAACGTCGATAAAAAAACACTCGCAGCAGTCGTCGAAGGGTTCGTCCTTGGCGGATACAAGTTCGAAAAATACAAAAGCGAACCAAAATCGAAAAAACTCAAAATCGAGCTTGTCTCCTCGAAACAAAAAGAGCTTGAAAACCTTTTGGAAGAAGCCCTTATCGTAGCCAATGCGACCAATTTCACTCGTGATATCGTAAATACGATTCCTCAGGAGATAAACCCAAAAACGTTTGCCGAGCTTGCGAAAAAACTCGCCAAAGAAAACAAACTTCAATGCGACATTCTCGACAAAGAACGGTTGCAAAAAGAGCGATGTGAAGCGATGCTAGCCGTTGGACGCGCATCGACCTACTCCCCTCGTCTCATCCACCTAGCTTACAAACCGAAAAACGCTCGCAAAAAAGTGACTTTGATCGGTAAAGGGCTTACATACGACAGCGGCGGTCTGAGTCTCAAACCTGCAACTTCGATGGTAACTATGAAAATGGACAAAGCGGGAGCGTGTGCGGTGCTAGGGATCATCAAAGCCGTAAGTGAGCTCAAACTCGATATCGAAGTGCACGTTTTCATAGGTGCGGTTGAGAATATGATAGGCGGAAACGCTTACAAACCCGACGACGTGCTCAAGTCTCGCAGCGGCAAGACGATAGAAGTGAGAAACACCGACGCAGAGGGTCGCTTGGTGCTTGCCGACGTACTCGACTATGCCCAAGACAAAGCCAAAGAGAGCGACTATCTTTTCGATTTCGCTACACTTACCGGTGCTTGCATGGTAGCACTCGGTCAATACACAACCGGTATCATGGGGCATTCGAGTCAACTAAAACATGCCATCGCAAAAGCGGCCAACGAAGCGGGTGAGCTTACCGGTTCTTTGCCGTTTAACAAACACCTACGCAAACTCCTAAAAAGCGAACTTGCCGACATCTGCAACATCGCTTCCAAACCGTATGGGGGTGCGATTACCGCCGGACTTTTCTTGGATAACTTCATCAAAGAAGAGAACAAACAAAAATGGCTCCATTTCGACATCGCCGGAAGTGCCTACACGGAAACTCCTTGGGACGTCAACGTCTACGGCGGAACGGGTGCCGGTGTAAGGATGATGACCCGTTTTCTTCAAACCCTCTAAACTCCCCGTTCAAGTCAAGCCTCTTATCATACCTTGGCTTGACTTGAATTGCTTAAACAAAACCTGAACATCGTATCAAAAAATTCTGTTTATCTTATATTTATGATAAGTTGATACTATAACGATAAATTTTATCAGGAGAAGTTACATATGGAAAAACTACTATTTAAAGACAAATTTCCTCTTTATACTACAACTATGTCGAAAGAAAAAAGCATCGACGAGCTTGTCGAGTATTTCAAAGAACAAATAGAAAAACACCCCGTTGCAGGCTTCATCACCGTTTTCGATCACTATGCATACACGACGGCAAAAGAAGAGCATCAAGTAGCCGAAGGAATCGTCGATGTCAAAAACGTCATTTTCTGCTTCGGTAAAGAGATCGCCCATCCAAACGTACCTGCAGTCAGACCAAGAAGCATCGCGATTACGGAGATGGAAGACAAATTCGTCATCTCTTTCTTGGAAGCGCCGAACGACGCCTTGACACAAGTGATGGTAGGCTGGGTCGAAGCGCTACAAAATTAGTCGATAAACTCCACGACTTCATCGAAATCGCGTCGTAAATGCCCGCTTTGCGGGTAGATGCGATACCCAAACGGCAACAGCAAGCTTACACGAAACTCTTTTGTATCTATTTCAAGCAATTCTTCCACTTTCTCCCTCTCAAAACCTTCTATGGGGCAACTATCTATCTCGAGCGTAGCGGCAGCCAGCATCATCTGCATCGCGGCAAGATAGGTCTGCTTGGCACTCCAAGCGAACATTTTTTCATCATCGGCAATCTCTTGAGCCAAAAACTCGCTGTAACGCTCTATGTATGCTTCTTCTTGCTCTTTGGAAAGCCTTCTTCGCTCAAAACGTTTTTGCACTATACCGCTGCTTGGTTTGAGTGCGTCTATGGCTGCCAAGATGACAACAAGATGGCTACAAGTGGTGATTTGGGCTTGATTCCAACAAAGGGGACGCAATTTTTCTTTCAGTTCTTGGTTGGTTATGACCAAAAACTTCCATCCCTCCATCCCAAACGAACTTGGAGCCATTCTACCCGCTTCTAAAATGTAGCGGATATCCTCATCGCTTATAACCTTTTTTTTACAAAACGTTTTACACGCATGGCGAAACTCGTATGTTTTTACAAAATCCTCTTTGGTGCATATCATCTTCTTTTCCTTAGTCGCTCTTTGAATGTTTTGGGGTCTATGTATTTGCCTGTCGTCGGTGTTACGGGCGTGGGCGTTTTTTGTAAAGGTTCTACGCGCTCTATCGGTTTTGGTTTGTTGTATGAGCGCTTTTTATCTACCTCTATACTTTGCACCATCCCCTCTTTGAGTGCCTCTACGACACCCAAAAAACGCTCCAATTCCTTGTCGTTTACTTCCAAAACAACTTTTGCCATCTACTCCTCCGCAAGATAGTAGTTAAATTCGTTCTGACTCAAAATCCGTATGACGTTCGTCGTGCCGGCAACGCCGGTCGGATTGCCGGCTGTTAGGATGTATCTCTTTGAAAAGTCAAGTTTTTCTTCCGTTTTTGCTTGTAAAACCAAATCTTTCAAAATCTTCCCAAGGGAGCTTTTTTCAACGATGAACTTCGTTTCTATCCCCCAGCTAAGAGCGAGTTCGCGAGCTGTTTTTTCATCATGGGTTATGGCGTAAATCGGCATTTTCGGTTTGTAACGCGAGAGTTTTCGAGCAGAACCGCCGGAAGTCGTGGCAGAAAGAAGCGCTTCGACCTCCAAATCGTCCGCCAAACGAACGGCACTTTCGTCTATGAGGTCCATTTCGTCGTATCGGTCGTAAAAATCAAAACGGTTGTGGTAGTAGATATTTTCGGCATCTTTGATGGTGCTTGTCATCGTCTCCACAGCCAAATCGGGATGAACCCCGATGGCACTTTCTTCAGAAAGCATCACCGCATCCGCACCATCAAGCACTGCGTTCGCTACATCGCTTATCTCCGCTCTGGTAGCACGCTCGTTTTTTGTCATCGACAAGAGCATCTGTGTCGCGACGATGACGGGGATGCTCGCTTCGTTGGCTTTGAAAATAAGCTCTTTTTGGATGATGGGAACTCTGTGAAAGGGCACTTCTATACCCAAATCTCCCCGCGCTACCATCAACGCGTCGCTTTGTTCTATGATTTCGTCGATATTCTCGACCGCATCGAACTTTTCAATCTTGGCGACAAGCTTGGTGTTGCCACCATAGCTACTTACAAGCTCGCGCGCTTTTTTCATGTCGTTTCCGTTTTGAACGAACGAAATAGCCATAAAATCGACCCCGTTTTCGACACCCCAGCGGATATCTTCTTTATCTTTTGGGGTAAGAACCTCTATATCGATGCGACTGTTTGGAAAATTCACCCCTTTGCGTGAAGTGAGCAGACCGTCGTTTTCTATCTTGGCGAGCACCTTTTCTCCGTCGTTGCTTATCACCTCGGCTCTGATGATACCGTCATAAAGGTAGATATACTCTCCTACGTTGATTTTTGGAAGTATCTCTTTTTGGTTTATCGTCAGTCTATACAGCCCCTCTTGGACTTTCTCGCCGACGATGTCGTCCAAAACGAACTCCAAAATATCGCCGCTTTTAAGCTCGAAAGGCTCTTGTAAGTCCCCTACCCTGATTTTCGGACCGCTTATATCTTGCAAAACGGCGACGAAACGCCCGCTTTTTTCGACTGCACGGCGAATCTTTTTTAGATTCTCCAAATGGTACGCATGGTCACCGTGGGAGAAGTTGAGCCGAAAAACATTCACTCCGTTTTCTATCAGCTTAAGCAACATCTCTTCGCTATCGGAAGCGGGTCCAACCGTAGCGACTATTTTCGTACGTTTTTCCATTTATATCTCCTTTTGATACATGAATTATACCTAATACGATTTTCCTAAAGAAAAATAGACAGTTTGGTGTCGTCTGTCACTAAAGCCGTATGCGAAATAAAACGGCCCAAGAACGGTGTCTATCCCAAGATAGATACTGCTTCCATAAAGCGCGTTTTTCAGCGAAGCGGAATCTTGTTTTTCGTACCACGCTTTCCCCATCTCTACCGATGCCCCTATATACGCTTCCGATGTCAAAGAGCTTAAAAACTGGTTCGACATGAACAAATAACGATAATTCAACGAAGCGAAGTAGAGGTTGTCCCCCGTTTTGTTGTAGGTGGTGCGACCGGAGATGTTGAAAAGTCCGCCCAAGTTGTAAAACGCCGCTATGTCGTTCGCATCTTGAAGGTCTTGGCTGTTGTAGGTAGTACCGAACTTGACCTTTGGCACGAGTGTCGCTTTACCGAACGTATAGACACCCGAAATCTCACCAAAAAGCTGTGAATACTCCAACCCCGATTCGACGATATCGACCACTTTGTAATATTTCAAATACCCTTTGTATCCGTCTTTTGGGAAAAACGGGTTGTCCAAACTGTCGATTTCCGCTACTACATAGATATCGGAGAGTCTTTGTTTTTGGGAGTAGGTATCAAACGTTATATCGTCTCCTTCTTTGAGAAAAATATCGACTGAAGGCTCCACCCTTTTTATATCGATTCCCGTTTCGAATCTCGAAATATCTCCGATATTGACCCCAAAACCGAGCATAGCACCTATATCGTCACTCTCGATGGGAATGGTTTGGTCGTTTTTTGCCTCATCGACACCTTCTACAAAATTTGGAGCGACGTAGTATTTTATCTTGTCTATGTAGGCGTTCGAACGTAAATAGAATCGACGCCTTATATCCAAAGGTTGGTACAACTCCGTTTTGAGCATCCTTACGCGTCCGAACTCGACTCTACTGCGCCACTCCCCTCCATAGGGGTTGAGATTGTACTTGTTGTACTCCAAGCGCACTTGGTAATCGCTATGCCCGTTGAAGTCGTCTTCGAACTCGATGCCGGCACGTATGTCCCCATGCGCGTTCCAGCTAGGTTTGGTAAAAACGACAAGCGTCGTCTTCCCCTCTTTTTGCACCACTTCGAAATCGACATAGGCGAAATAGAGTAAATAGTATATCGAATTCAAATCTTTTTGGAGTTTTTTCAAATCAAGCGGCTTGCCGATTGGCTGCGTGATGTAACTTCGAATCGTTTCATTCGAGACGAACGTGTCGTTTCGAATCTCGATAGCTTCGACGATAGGCGAAGTGGTTTTCGGTTTCGTTTTATGCCGTTTTTTGTATGTTTCATACTCCTGCTCGCCGATAGAAAGAAAAACTATGCGACTTTGCGCCTGACGTGCGGCTTCGTACCCTTTTTGGATAATTTGCGGGTATTTGTCGGCATCGAGAAAACTGTAACCATCGAGTTTCGGTTCGATCAAAATCTCGTTGGGGCGCAAAGATTTGATGGTATCTTCTACGTTTTTGCGCGTCAAGATATCGAGCTGTTGCGACATCACCTCTTCGTAGGAATCGAACGCTTTGGTCTTGTCAAACGGCGTGGAGATATCGACGACGATGATATAATCGGGATGGAACAGTTTTCGCATCGTTTCTACAGGCAAGTTTTGCGAAATACCGCCATCGACAAGAACCCGCCCGTTTATGGTGATCGGTTCGAAACCTCCCGGTACGCATATCGAAGCGTACACACTTTTGGCTATGTTGCCGCTATCTAACACCACCGCTTCCCCGGTGGCAATGTCGGTAGCGACTGCGGCGTAGGGGATCGGGAGGTGATGAAAATCTTTTATGCGCAAAACATTGGCGAATTTTTTCGTCAAAAGCTCGAGCATAAATTGCCGCTTGAAGATGCCGTTAGGCAATGCGACTTTGTTCGCTCCGTTGATCCCCACACTCAAATACCCCGGAAAGCCTGCTGAGAGTATTTTTCTACGAAAAGGGATGTATTTTCTTGGGATGTCGGTCGCTATGTACTCGCTCCAACGTGTATTGGTTAAAAACTCTTGGAGTTCATCTGCATCGTATCCGCTTGCGTACATCCCTCCCATGAACGACCCCATACTCGTCCCGACGATATAATCGACGGGGATTCGATGCTCTTCCAAGAACTTCAAAATTCCTACATGAGCACCTCCTCGCGCACCGCCGCCGCTTAAAACGAGCCCAACACTTGGACGCTCTTTCGCTACCGCTACACAACTAAAAAGTACCAACGAAACGATTGTAAAAAACTTCTTCATCTACTGCTCCAAAAAATCGACAATCGATTCCACATCCACTTCGTCTATCTGTCGAGGCTGTAAAAACTTCGTCGCATACCGTTTGTAAATTCCGCGCTGTAAAAAGAAAACGAAAATATCTTTGTCGATATGCCCCTCTTTTACCATATAGCTCATAATTTCAAGTGCGGCAGAAAGCGTTTTGGCTTTTTTGTACGGTCTATCGGACGCACACAGCGCTTCGAAGATATCCGCTATCGCCATGACTCGCTCGGGGATGCCCAAATCTTCGCCACAAAGCCCACGTGGATAGCCGCTACAATCGAGCTTTTCATGGTGCGTTCCGGCGTATTTTGGTATATGTTGCATCTTTTTTGGAAAAGGGATCGATTCGAGCATCTTGATTGTCATAATTACATGCTCGTTTATCTTGAAACGCTCCTCGGGTGTAAGCGTGCCTTTTTCCACACACAGGTTGTAAAGTTCTCCGTAGTTGTAGAGATGTTTAGGTACAGGCTCAACAAAACGGTAGCGCTTGTACTCTTCGTAGTCGAAGTTCTCTCTTGGAACGATATGGCTCGGTTTGTCATCGAGAAGCCTCT
Organism: Helicobacteraceae bacterium; assembly: GCA_027038835.1. Taxonomy (GTDB): domain Bacteria; phylum Campylobacterota; class Campylobacteria; order Campylobacterales; family Sulfurimonadaceae; genus S012-15. The sequence goes on from JALWGC010000006.1 coordinate 20,563, forward strand.
CGGTAACGGGTAAAGAGCTTTTAGAGTCTGTATAACGTCTTTTTTCTATCTCCCCAAGCCCCAAAGTGTCATCGAAATATCGAATCCACTCTTTTTTGGCTATCTGTTCAAGTCGCCTTTTTTTCTCTTCGTCCATGAACTCCCCGCCTATATTGCATTCGGCGATGAAAGCGAACTCCTCTTGAAGCTCTTTTTGTTTTTGACGCAACCGCTCTTTGGCCCGTTCTTGCTCTTCACCCTCCATACACGCTTTGAGGTACTCTATGTAGGCTTCTCTATAAAGCACTTCAAAACGCATACGTATTTCGTGGATGCGGTTATAGATGGTTTCTAATTTCGTCGCTTTGTCCACGACGTACTCCGGTGTCGTCACTTTACCGCAGTCATGTAGCCAAGCACCTATTTTGAACGCTTCTTTTTCCTCTTCATCCCCAAGAGTGAAATCTGCGAATTTTTCTTGGTCTTTGTCGATAGCATCAAGAAGCATCTCCGCCAATACCGGTACACGTTCGCAATGCCCGGCAGTATAGTGCGATTTTGCATCGATCGCTTTGGCTATGAGCTGCACTATCGAATCAAGAAGCGATTTCAGCTGTTTTTGATATCTGGCTATCGCTCTTGCCATCTTCACTTGGGAGCGGCTAAGGGAGCGGAGTTCACGTATATTCGTAGCGACAAGCTCGACCTTTTCGAATTCCCGCTTGGAAATTTTCTTGTTTTCTTTTACAAGCTTACCCAAAGTTGTCGTGAGCATTTTCGAAATGAGTATAACAAGCACAATGCCGACAAACAACAATATCGACGCCATCACCAAAGAGCGCCAAATGATAGTTTTGTAAGGGTGCAGCACCTGTGCGAGATCGACTCTCACAGCCAAAAAATTGTTTGGAAAAAGTTCCGTATAAACCGCTACGTAAGGCTTGGAGTTTTGTTTGTAGAAAAACACTTTTTCAGGTTTTTTCTCGAAAAATACAGATGGAACTTTACCGCTTCCATCCCTTTTGGCATCTATGAGTATCTCACCCGATTTTTGAAACAAAAAAAGATCGTCGATATTTTCCGTAAGAAGTACTCGTAAATAGTTGTCAAGTGTTTTGAGATTGGCATCTATTGCAAGAACGACCCCTTGCTTTTGCATCTGCGTCGCATAGGTGATACCGACTTCACCCGAGCCGGAAAACCGATACGGAGGTATGAAAACCATACCCTGCGAGCGTGTCGCCTTTTGGTACCACTGCCGTTTTCTTGGGTCGTACATAGGTTGATTGCATATCGTCGTTCGCAACACGTGCAGTTTTTCGTCCAAATAGATATCTTTTTTCGCCCCGTTTTGGACGATGACGTTTATATACCCGTTTTTCACCCTTGACAACTTGAAAAACGTTCCATCGGGATATGCGATGTAAACTTGGTCGGTATTTACTTTGAGCTTTAAAATGCGTTTGAGCATTTTCACTTTCGCTTCTTCGAACTCCATCGAAGGAGTTTTGAGCAAAACGGTAGAATCACCGTATGTTTTTAGTAGCAGTTCCAAACTTTCAACATCTTTTCGAACTTTGAACAAAACGTTGTTTTCGACACCTTTTATAGATTGTTCTATCGATTTAAGTGCTATCTGTTTTCCGAAGTAGTAGTTCGAGACGATCAGCATCGCCGCTACGACCACTATCAGCAACGAGAACGAGGCTATAAGCACACTTTGGAGCGAATAGGTGCGAAAAAAACTTTGTTTCATGCGATTATACGTCAAGCTCCTTCGCGAGGTATTTACCGGTGTAACTTCCCGTTCGCTCGAAAGTTTTCGCCAACTCTTCGGGTGAACCAACAGCGACTATCTCTCCGCCGCCGCTTCCCCCCTCCGGTCCCATGTCGATGATGTAGTCGGCGTTTTTGATCATGTCGAGATTGTGCTCGATAACCAGTACGCTATTGCCCAGCTCGACAAAATGGTGCAACACTTTCGTAAGCCGATCGACATCGGCAAAATGCAGCCCCGTCGTCGGTTCGTCGAGGATATAGAGAGTTTTTCCGGTATCTTTTCGGCTTAGCTCCTTGGCAAGTTTTATACGCTGCGCTTCACCCCCGGAGAGTGTAACGGCGTTTTGACCCAAGGTTATGTACCCAAGCCCGACATCGAGAAGTGTGCGTAGTTTGGCTTCGATTTTTGGAATCGTTTTGAAAAACTCGTACGCCTCTTCGACACTCATATCGAGCACATCGGAGATGTTTTTCCCTTTGTAGTGCACTTCGAGTGTCTGGTCGTTGTAGCGCCGCCCTTTACATGCGTCACATTTGACAAGAATGTCGGGGAGAAAGTGCATCTCGATTTTTATCTCTCCTTCCCCTTGACACTTCTCACACCGCCCCCCTTTGACGTTGAAGCTAAAACGCCCGACACCATAGCCGCGAATCTGCGCTTCTTTCGTTTTTGCAAAAAGATTTCGTATCTCGTCCATCACTCCCGTATAGGTTGCCGGGTTGCTTCGCGGGGTTCTACCTATGGGGCTTTGGTCAAGGTATATCACCTTATCGACTTGCTCAAGTCCGTTTATTTCCACCCCTTGCACTTTGTTCACTTTTCTTGCATGATTGAGCAGTTCTCTTGCCACCGGCAAAAGGGTTTGTAAAATAAGCGAACTCTTTCCACTCCCGCTCACCCCCGTAATACAAACAAAGTTTTTCAAAGGTATCTTGGTGGAGAGGTTTTGAATGTTGTTGATGGTGACGTTTTTTATCTCTATCCACTTTTCCTGCGGACGTCTGTAAAAATACTCTATCTTTTTGCGTTCGGTCATGTAGTCGGCAGTAAGGGTTTTAGCTTTTTTGAGTTTTGCCAAAGTTCCGCTAAAAACCACTTCGCCGCCGAATTTTCCGGCACCCGGACCGATATCGACGATGAAGTCGGCATTGGCGATGGTTTCTTTGTCGTGTTCGACCACGATGACGGTGTTGCCTTTTTCCTGTAAACTTCGAAGGGTTTTTATGAGTTTGAGCGTATCTCTTTCATGCAGCCCTATGCTTGGCTCGTCCAAAACGTACATAACGCCGGTTAGTCCGCTTCCAATCTGCGACGCGATACGAATTCGCTGCGCTTCTCCACCGCTTATGGTTCGAGCGTCCCGACCTAACGTCAAATACCCAAGCCCGACATCGTAGAGGAAAAAGAGCCGCTCTTGAATCTCGCGTAAAATCGGCGCGGCAATAAGCGCTTGTTGTTTGGTGAAGTAGTCGAAATTTCGCTCATCGCTGAACCACTCGTAGGTTTTGGCTATGGGCATATCGAGGATTTCGGCTATCCCTTTGCCACCCACTTTCACCGCCAAGGATTCCAGACGAAGCCTGTGCCCGCTACAGACGTTACACACCTTTTCGCTCATGTAGTCGGCTAAATCTTTTTCATCTTTGAACATATCGTACGCGATGCGAACGATTCCGGGGAAAACACGCTTGACACGGTGGCGCTTCCATAAAAACTCTATAGGTTCGCTGCTACCGTAAAGGATCGCTTTTTGCTGATGAGGCTCGAGCTCACCGTAAGGTTTTTTGATATCTATGTCGTTCGCTTCGCAAAAACCGGTAAGAAACTTGAAATAGTAGCTTTTGTTAAAACCGTAAACGATTTTTATAGCCCCTTTTTCTATAGACAAATCGGGATCGATAATCTTTTCAAGATCGAGCGCATAACGCAGTCCAAGCCCGTCACATTCACTACAAGCGCCTTTGGGGGAATTGAACGAAAAACTAAGGGGCTCGAGCTCATCGAAACTTATTTTACAATCAAAACAAGCATTATGCTCGGAATAGTGCAAATGGGACTCTTTCAGTCCAAGTTCTTCGGCGTTGAGGATGTCGATTTCAAGCTCTCCGTAACTCTCTTTAAGCGCTTTTTCGACATCTCCTGCTATCCGCTCTTTGTTCTCCTCTTTGACCACGACTCTGTCGATAACCACTTTGATAGTATGTTTTTTGGTTTTGCTGAGTTCTATCTCTTCATCCAAACGCACCATCACACCATCGATTTGTGCGCGTACATACCCTTTGTGCACCAAAGATTCCAACAAGTCGCTAAAACTCCCTTTTTTCTCCCTTACAAGCGGTGCCATCAAGACAAGCTTCGCACCTTGAGGGAGTTTAAGCACCTCGTTGACGATGTCGCTTGCACTCATCTGCGAGATCACTTTGCCACATTTATGGCAGTGTTGCACACCGACTCTTGCATACAAAAGCCGCAGATAATCGTAAATCTCGGTGATTGTTCCAACGGTCGAGCGGGGGTTTTTGGAGGTGGTTTTTTGGTCTATCGCAACCGCGGGAGTAAGACCTTCTATCTTGTCCACTTCCGGCTTGCCTATACGGTCCAAGAACTGTCTGGCGTAACTTGAGAGACTCTCCATGTAGCGTCTTTGCCCTTCTGCATAAAGGGTATCGAAAGCCAATGTCGATTTACCGCTGCCAGAAAGCCCCGTAAAGACGACAAGCGAATTTTTCGGTATCTCCAAGTTAATATTTTTTAAGTTGTTTTCTCGTGCACCCGTAATCTTGATGGTATCTTTCATATAATCCTCTAAAATCGATAATGAAGCGATTTTATCCAATTTCGCCATAAGTTTTGTTTAACGACATACACGCAGGAAAAAAGAAGAAGATTTTACAAAGGAATGGAGTTGCAAAAAAGAGGTAAAGACCTAAGCCTCCCCTTCTTGCATCGCGTTTTTGATATCGTCTATAATCTCTTGAGCTTCTTCATCACTCAAATCTCCGCTGTCGATATCTTTGACAATCTCTTGCAAATCCGCTTTGAATTCTTGAAGCTCTTTTACGTCCTCTTTCGTTTCATCGTCAGCATTTTTCAAGTCGTTGATTTGTTCGAAAATCTCATCCAAAGCATCTTCGATATCGGGAATAACTTGCTTTTGCAAAAGTTCTTTCAGTTTTTCTTGTACATTCATATTGCACCTTTACTATTTTTTCGATATTCTATCGGAAATTAGGCAATTCTACAAACGGAAAGAGCGATGCACATATACGCAGTTATCATAGGAACAGAGATATTAAACGGAAGACGCAAAGACAAACATTTCGATTTTTTGCTCGAACGACTTTTGGAAAAAGGGCTTGAGATGTACGCGTCTTTCGTTATCAAAGATGAAAAAGAGCTTATAGAAAAAGTGTATGAAACTATCAAAAACGACCCCGATTCCATCCTTTTTAGTTTTGGCGGTATCGGCTCGACTCCAGACGACCTCACACGTGAAATAGCCGCGAAAGTATTTACCGACCACCCACTTGAGCGAAACGAGATTTTTTTCGAAGCGATTGTCGAAAAGTTCGGTAAAGACGCCTACCCCCATCGCATCCATATGGCAGACCTCCCAAAAGGTGCGAAACTTTTACGCAACCCCATCAACAATATGAGCGGATTCTACCTGCAAGAGCGTTTTTTCTTTATGCCCGGCTTTCCTCAAATGTCCCACCCGATGGTGGAAGATATACTCCAAAATATCCTTTCCATAACGCAAAAAACCAAACACAGACGCACGTTCAAAGCCCAAACGAGCGAAAACGAACTTATCTCCTTGATGCAACGAACCCCACATGATATAGAGCTTTCTTCTCTTCCTATCTTACGAGAGAACAAAAGGGAAGTGGAACTTTCCTTAGCCGGTTATGACGAGGAAAAAATCGATAAAGAGTTTCGAAAGTACATAGAATTTTTAAAACAAAACAAAATAGAGTACGAAATTTTAAAATCCAAATAATTTGGAACTCTATTTGCTTATGACTGCCAAACAAATAACAGGAAAACAAATGGCAGCAACATTAAATAACCATGTTTTTAAAGGACATAAAACACTTTTTGGAGTCAAGTCGGTAACCTACGGGGAGGTGGAGCTACCTACGTACTACGACAAATTCGATGTTTCGAAAAACTTCGATTGGGGTTTTTTAGGTTCGGCAAGCTTACAACTCTCTTTTGCCATCCTTTATAAAATCTCCAAAGACGAAGAATTCGCAACCAACTACGCGCGTCAGTTTTCTCAAGAGGTGGTGAAGTATTTCGGCAAAGACTGGGTTCTTCAAGCAAAAGAAGTACAACAATGGATAGAAAAGAACGCGCCGTCAACTTTACCTAAAACTCAAGTCAAAGCGGTAAACAAGATAAATGTCAAAGTGGAACACCCAAACAGAACGAAAAAACGGGGTGCTTCAAAAGACAACATCGTCAAACAACTCTGTAAAGAGATAGGCATAACCCAAAAAGAGCTCGCCAAAGTTTTGGAAGTTCCCGAAGGAACGGTCAGTAGTTGGGCTGTCAAAAACGAAATTCCCCGTCTTGGCAAAAAAGCGATAGAATTCTACATTGAAAACAGAAAAAAAGAAGAGATTATCCAAAGCTACAAAAGCTTTGTCGATCTTCTCCAAAACCAAACGGCATAAGGAGTAAACATTGCCGATAAAACCGAAAAACGAAGTCACGAGAAGTTTGGTCATAGATAAGAAGGTATGGGACGAGGCAATGATGTACGCCAAAAGCCGCTACAAAATGAGTCTTAGCAAAGTGATAGAAGCCCACCTTGAACAGTGGCTGAAAAACGAGCGCAAAAAGCCGCTCGAGAATGAAAAACAAGGAAGATTTTTCTAATCCAAAACCTGAATCGACATCAGTCTTTTTTCTATTTTGGCAAAAGAGATTTCATAGGCAAACGTTTCGTTGCTCTCTTTTGCCGCCGTCTCCATTGCATTTGCCTCTTTTTGCACATCTTCTAAACGAAAGTTCCCCGAAGAGCCTTTGATGTTGTGAGCGAGCTTCGCGATAGATTGCAAATCTCTCTTTCGTATCGCTTCTTGCAGTTGAGGAAGAATAGCGTCTCTTTTTTTCAAAAACACCCCAAGGAGCATTCCGAGTTCTTCTTCATTTAGTGCCAACTCTTTTAGTAGTTTGTGTTTCTCAAGCCCGATTAAACGCAGTCCGCTTTTACTTACGGTTTGTGTGTTTTTCGCAACCACGACGTCGATGCTTCTTTTTTGCGACAAGAACTTTTTCAAAACGTTTTGAAACTCTTCCAAATCGATAGGTTTGCCTAAAAAATCGTCAAATCCGCTCTTTAGCGTGAACTCTTTGTCCCCTTTTATCACATTCGCACTTACGGCACATATGGGAGTTTTCACCAAAGTATGTTGACGCTCGAAAGAGCGAATGGCTCGCAGCGCTTGCGTGCCGTCCATCCTTGGCATCTGTTCATCCATCAAAAGTAAGTCGTAGCGGTTTTTCTTGTACAACTCCACCGCTTCTTTACCATCCTCTGCGACATCACATTCAATGCCGAATTTAGCGAGAAAAACACACATAAGCTCTCTGTTTGCTTCATTATCATCGGCAACAAGTACTTTAGCATCGAAGCGTATTTGGTTGAAATCGCCAAAAGAGCTTTGTTTTCGCTCTACATCCATCGAAGCGGTATCGATAGCTTCCAGCGGTATCTTCACACCGAATCTACTTCCAAGACCGTAAATCGATTCGACGAAAATCTCGCCTCCCATCTGTTTTGCGAGCTGATAGGAGATAGAAAGCCCTAGACCCGTACCTGCATACACTCCGTTTTCTTGCTTTACCTGCATAAAAGCGTGAAAGATGTTTTGTAGATTTTCCTTTTTTATCCCTATACCGTTGTCGGTAACGTCAACTTCAAGCACTCCATCTTCGTACGAGACGCTATAGACTATTTTCCCCTCTTGCGAGGTAAATTTGACGGCATTGCTCAAAAAATTCGAAACTATCTGCTTGATACGTAAAATATCCCCATAGAGTATTTTTGGCATATTTTCATCGAAACGGGATTCGATATGTATCTGTTTTTCGAGCGCCGATGCCTTGAAAAGTTCAAGCACGTTTTCCAGTTCTTCGTAAACGGAAAACTTCCTCGGTTCTATGACGAATTCACCGCTTCTGATTTTGGAAAAATCGAGTATATCGTTGATGATACCAAGCAGATTTTCACCGCTACTTGCGATAACTTGGAGATATTTTTTGTGAACCGTGTCTTTTTCTTCATCCAAAAGAAGCGAAACGAAACCGAGTATGGCATTAAGCGGCGTACGGATTTCATGGGACATGTTGGAGAGAAAGTACTCTTTGGCTTCCGAAGCTTTGACCGCTTCTATACGCGCATCTATGAGCGTCGTCACGTCATATGCGATGACCATATATTCGATGTCGTTTTCGTAAGGGTTGAAAATTCGCAGTATCGTCACTTGCAAATAAAAATACCCACCCTCTTTTTTTCTATTTTTTACGATCCCCTGATAGATACCGTTTTGTTCTATCTCGCTCCATATGTTCTCGCACCTCTCTTTTTGTGTTTCGTCGTAGCACAAAAAGTCGTAAGGTTTGCCTATGATTTCATCCGCATCGTATCCGCTAAGCTCCAAAAGCTTACGATTGACATAATTGACATTTTGGGAAGAGTCGAGTTTATATACCAACGAGCTTTCATCTATCGCTTTTTTATATTCGCTCAAAAGCTCCATATTTTTGATGATTTCTTGCTCTTTTGCATAAATGGTATCGCTGTAGTATTGCAAGATAGAAGAGAAGTTCCGATCGAAAATATGCGTTATGGCGTTGAAAACGTCTTGGGAAGCGAAATCGTTTTCGAAGCTGAAGTCTATCATGGAGCGTTTGAAATGGGTGCAAATCTCAAAAAGCTCTTGGGAGGAGATATCGACATCTTTGAGAAAATGCAAAAACTGCTCCATCACGGGACATTGACCTATTGTAACCTCTTCGGCTATCACTCTCATAAAATAATCGAACACTCCGTTTGCAAAACGCGTAATGAAAAAGTTTTTCTCTATGGAGTGTTTTATAAAAATTTTCTCAACCGGGAAAAACGATACCCACTCTACTACTATCTCTTCTTTGGCGTTTTGAAATTTCTCCCAATAAGGCTGAAGTGCTTTTACATAATGTTTATCTTTCATACAAGTATATTACATAAAGTAATATGAAAGCAACATTATAACGGTCAATTTAACCAGTGAAATAGCTACGCTTCCTATAAAATTGCCCACTTGACAACTTGTACATTGCTTATAGATATGCCCTTCGTAAAGCCCGTAAAAAAAGTATGCTATGTTCAAACCGACTACACCAAAAGAGCTATAAAGCTGAACGTTCCACAACGTTTCTTTCAACGTATCGGAAACGAAAAAAGAAACGATGAAATTTACAATCATCAATGCAGTCAGTATATTCGCCCCAAGCATGAATTTATCGCGAACGAACGTTGTCGGACACACCCCTCCTACCGCTATATCGCTTTTGCCACCCAATTTCTCTTCAAAACGCTTTTTTTCTTCTGCGGAGAGTTTCGTCAAGAAATTACCACCGAACGTATAATCCACTTTACGCTGAATCACACGTGCGAGCTTCCCTTTTGCTTGTAGCGACTTGTCGTTACCCTTTCTGTCTTGATATACGACCGAAATATCGTTATAGCGTGCTACTTGAGCGCTAAGTCCGGGAAAATACGCCGTACTCTCTTCTTCTACGGTTTTATCGCTATGGCGGATAATGCGCGGATTGACAAGTTCTATAAAATCCCCGTTTTCATCTTTGACTACGACGACATTGAAGTAGTTACCTATTTGAAATGCCGCAAGCCCATCTAAGTTGTTTTCTTTGATAGTATCTTTAAGATCGTCCAGCAAAGAAAACAACTCTTCGTCGAATTTTCTGACATTGACACCGAATTCAAGACTGGGTTGCTGTGGATATGTGATAATTTCGCGTACCATATTTTGTCACCTTTGAAAAGTTCGTGGATTGAATAGATGAAGAGAATGCGATAAATCCGCACCTAAAGTGCGGATAGGCTCGAATAGTTTTTAGTGGCTTTTGCCAACGACGATGATCATTTTGATGTTGATCACGACAAATCGAATGAACTGCCAAATAAGGCAAGTTCTAAAAAAACGGGCTGTTTTCCCCGGAATCATAGTTGTGTTGAATTTCTCTTTTGCAAAGTTGAGTTCTTCTACTTTCATTAGTTTCTCCTTTTTTCTCTTCTGCTTATTCAGGGATCATAGTCCAGCCCGGATTGAGCTTCGCTTTGTAAATGAACAGGTGATGCAAGATATGCTTGATCCAGTGACCCGCAAGACCGATTTCACCGAATGTATAGTCTGTATCACGACCGGTACCCGGATATTTATCAAAGTCAGGAACGACCGGGTAAACCGTCATAGCCGCCGCTTGACCGTCTAAGATACCTTTACCGGCTGAAGCGACACAAGCCGCACCCATTTCCGCCATAGAAGCTTCATGCAAGTGAGCGTTTTCACCTTTTGTGATAAGATCGCAAACAGAGTGTGCAACCGCTTTACCGATAATACCAGAAGGCATACCCGTTCTTGGAGGTGTCGGGTTGATTACCGTACCGTTAGGCGACTTTGCAGGTTTTGAGATGATGTGCGGAGGAGCGAACGCGATACCCGCTGCAAAGAGGTTTTTGTATGTCGGGTTTTGGTAAGTTCTCGGCCAATCACTCGCTTTCCACTCTTCGTAAGGTTTTGGAGTGTAATCCGCATCGACTTTCATAAAGCCGTTTGGTGCAAAAACGGTATCTGTAATATCGTTGCCGTCTTTGTCGTACGCTTTAAGCCCTACACCGGCAAACGGTGGAATAAGCATCGCGAAATCGAACTCTTCTTCACCCATGCTACCATCGAGAAGCTCGTAGTGAACTTTTCCGGCTTCTACTTTGTTTACATGCGCACCGATAATCCACTCGACATCTCTTTCTGCATAGAGCGACTCTGCAAACAGTCTGGAAGAAACGACGTAACCGCCCACTTTCATGTGCAATCCGCCCATACCGAAGTCACCGAGGAACGGTTCGTTGGAAATCCACTTCAATTCGATGTTATCTCTCACACCCGCTTTTCTCGCTTCGTGCTCGATGTTGAAGATGTACTCAAAAGCCGCACCTTGACATGTACACATACCGTGACCCGTACCGATAAGGATTTTTTGCTTTTCACCCGCTTTGGCTTTTTCGAAAACCTTTTTAAGCTCTTGAGAAGCATGCACCGCGTGGTCTGCAGTACAAACGGAGACGGTATGCTCACCTATTTGGCTCCCTTCACCAAGACCCGGAGTAGCACCGAAGTTGAGTTTCGGACCTGTCGCGTTGATAAGATAATCGAACTCGACCTCTTCTGTTTCACCGGCTTTGTTTTGACCGGTATATTCGATAGTTACGAAAGATTTTTCGTGATTTTCACCACCTTCTGGATGGATCGAAACAGCTTTTGCCTGCTTGTAAGTGATACCGCCTTTTTTGTAAACCGGCGCAAGTTCGAACGTAACGTCCTCACGTGTCATCTGACCGACACCGACCCAGATATTCGATGGAATCCAGTTCCATTTGGAGTTTGGAGTTACAACAACAACTTCGTGTTGAGAACCCAACCATTTCGCCGCGAATGTAGCTGCGGTATGACCTGCAACACCGCCACCAAGAACAACTAATCGTGCCATATATTTTTCCTCATATTGAAATATATCAGGTTTATTATAATCAAAAAAGCGTTAATTTCTAACTATAAATCCAAAAAACTTTAATTTTTTTTAAATTTTTTCGATAATGTTTCATTTTATCACATTCAATCGGCAAGCGTTTTCGAAATTATCTCGTATGTATTATCAGAGCTTATATTGTCCATAATATTTTTTAATTCTTTCTCGATTATCGCCCTATTTTCCCCACCAAGTTTTCTATATAGCTTGAAGCTTCCCGAAAGTGCCGCTGCCATTTGTGGATTTATAGCATCTATCTCTTCGATTTTTTTCGCAATGAAGCTGTATCCGCTTCCGTCTTTTTTATGAAACTGTTTAAGGTTTCTTGCAAACGCTCCATAAAGTGCACGCACGAGATTCGGCACTTCTTTGTCGAACGCTTTGTCCTTTTCAAGCTCTATGATACGACTCAACACGAATTCGTTGTCAAGTGAAGCCAAAATGGAGAAGTATTTCACCATCAAAAGTTGGTTGTCGCTGTAACGGTCGTAAAAATCATCGAACATCGCTTTGGCTTGGATATGGTCTATAGAGTCGAGCACTTTGAGTGCCGTAAGTTTGTCACCCATCGCTTTTGAACTGAAATACTGCTCTTTTGCAAGATTGAAAACCGCTTCGGTTTTCAACACCCCAAGCATCTCCAAAGCGAAGTTTTTCAAAGCTCTTCTACCCCTTGCTTCTTTTGTCTGCTCGTTGTTGTTTGGCTCATGATTATCTTTATATAATACATAAAGCTCTTTTTCGTAACGTAAAGCTACCGTTTTTTCAAGCTTTTCAAGCGCGTTTGCATATACTTCTATGTCCACATCTTCTTTATCGGCAATGACGCTAGTCAAAGATGGAAGTTCAAGCAGCAATGCCAAAAAGAGCGGTTCGATATCGCTTGTAAGAATCTCACCGTAGAGGGAAACGAACGCTTCGTCCACCTCATCGCCATCGACGATTTTTGCAACCGTCTCCAAACCAAACTGTGTCAACGCTTCGTACTTGGCAAAGCCGTTATGCTCGAATCTGGCTATATTTGCATAATCGGCTTGAAAACGCACGATTATCGGTGCACTGAAATCGCGGTTGAGCGAAACAAGCGGTTTTGCATCGAAACCTTCGAAACAAAACGACTCTTTCTTTTTACTAATGGTAAGCGTTCTTTCCTCTTTGAGTTCCCCATCTTGGGTAAAAAGCGCTATTTTCAACGGATAATACATCTCACGCTGCTCTTTTCCCTCAACGCTTTTTGGAATTATTTGTGTACAAGTGAGTGTAAGCGTACCCTCTTCGAACACTTCTTCGACTTCAAGCTTCGGCGTGCCGCTTTGGTCGTACCAAAGGCGAAACTGTGTCAAATCGATTCCGCTTCCTTCTTCCATAGAACATAAAAAGTCCTCCGTCGTTACCGCTTTGCCGTCGTATCGCTCGAAATAAACATCCATCCCTTTTCTAAACCCCTCTTCACCTAAAAGGGTATGCACCATGCGTATAACTTCCGCACCTTTTTCATAGACGGTCGCGGTGTAGAAGTTGTTCATCGAAATATAGCTTTTTGGCTGAATGGGATGCGCCATAGGGGATGCGTCTTCGACGAACTGGCGTTCGCGCAACGCTTTGACATCTTCTATGCGCTGTACGTCGTAGGAGTTCATGTCGGCACTGAAACACTGGTCACGAAAAACGGTAAGCCCCTCTTTGAGTGTCAGCTGAAACCAGTCGCGGCAAGTGATGCGGTTGCCTGTCCAGTTATGGAAGTATTCATGTGCTATTACCGACTCTATCCCCATAAAATCACGATCGGTACCCACTTCGTTATCGGCAAGTACGTAAGCGGAATTGAAGATATTCAACCCCTTGTTCTCCATCGCACCCATGTTGAAGCTATCCACCGCGACGATGTTGTAGATTTCAAGGTCGTATTCTCTGCCGTATTTCTCTTCGTCCCACCGCATCGCACGTTTGAGCGAATCCATGGCGTAGTGGCATCTGCTTTCGTTCCCTTTATCGGTATAGATGTTCAACTCCACAACATTGCCGCTTTTTGTAACGAAGGTATCGCCAATACTGCCTAAATCTCCTGCAACGAGCGCGAAAAGATAGCTCGGTTTTGGAAACGGGTCGTTCCATGTAACTTCAAGTTTGTTCCCTATCTCCCTTTGCTCTTTTTTGTTTCCGTTACTGAGCAGAACGGGAAAACGCTTTTTATCCGCCATTATGGTTACGGTGTATTTCGCCATCACGTCGGGACGGTCTATAAAAGGGGTTATACGTCTGAACCCTTCCGGCTCACACTGTGTACAGAGTATTTCACCCGATTTGTACAGCCCCTCGAGCTCCGTATTTTTATATGGGTATATTCTATTTTTTATCGTCAATTCGAACGCATCGAAAACATCTTTGACTATCAAACGCTCCCCATCCACTACGAAACGCTCCTGCTCCAACTCCACACCGTTTATGTAAATCTTGTGCAACTCCAAATCGAGCGTATCGAGCACCAAATCGTTTGCATCGTTATTTTGACGCCGTATCTGCATGACATTTAGAACATCGACATACTCATCTTCTATCACAAAGTCCAAATCGACCTGTGTAACGGTAAAATCACTTGGTTTGTAATCTTTTAAAAATTTCTCTTTCGGCTTTGGCATATTTCAATCCTCAATAACTGACCTTACGCACCATATCGCACACTTAGTGATTTTTGCGATATGTGAGTGCAAGACACACCGACGAAGCATAGCCGTAGCTACGCCGAGGAGGTGTAACGAAGCAATCGCGTGTCGCAAAAACCACCCAAAGGGCGGAAAGATAGGCATCATACTGACTTCGTTGGAAAACCTTCAGCGTAGCTACGGCTACGATGAAGAACTTCCGCCTTGCATTATGACGCCTCTCCTTTCGCTCAGTGTGTGATATGGTGCGTAAGGTCAGTCAATTTTTTCGCTATAATACCACGAAAATTTTAAATGTGGGAAAAGTATGAGTATATATAGAGAATACGACATTAGAGGGATTTTCGAAAAAGAGTTGAATGAAGAAAGCGTCACCAAAATTGGTTACGCACTTGCAAAGAAAATACAAGGGGAATACGTAGCGGTGGGGTATGATGCCAGAAGCCATTCTCCAGTATTGTTCGAGTACCTTGTAGCCGGTCTAAACGGCGGTGGAAAAACGGTGCTCGATATGGGGATGGTACCAACACCGGTAAACTACTTCTGCAACTATCAGTCCTTTGATGGTATCACTCCAAGTGCAAGCGTGATGATAACTGGTTCGCACAACCCAAGCGAATACAACGGTTTTAAAATCACCATCGACAAAGCACCGTTTTTCGGCGAGCAAATATATGCACTCGGCAAAGAGTGCGAAGCGATGAAGGAAGTCCCAAAAGCGGATAGAAAAGTTATAAAAATCGATGCCAAAAAGCACTACATCGACTACATCGTCGAACAGTTCTCCCATCTAAAAGGGATGGAAACGAAAATCGTCTATGACTGCGGTAACGGGGTTGGAGGCGTTGTTTTACCGGAAATTTTTGAAAAACTCCAACTCGATGCCAAAGGGCTCTATGTAGAGCCTGACGGTACTTTTCCAAACCACCATCCAGACCCTTCAGTAGAGGAAAACTTAGCCGATGTCAAAGCTGAACTTGCCAAAGGGTACGACATCGCTTTTGCATACGACGGCGATGCCGACAGAATAGCGGTACTGACACACAAAAACAATATCAAAGGGGATATGATGGCACTTTTATACTCCCTCGTGATGGACAAACCGACCGTCATCGGGGAGGTCAAATGTTCCCAAGTGATGTATGACGAGTTGGAAAAACGGGGCGCAAAAGCGATCATGTACAAAACAGGGCACAGCAACCTCAAAGTGAAAATGAAAGAAACCGGAGCCGATTTGGCATGTGAAGTAAGCGGCCATATCTTTTTCAAACACCGATATTTCGGATACGACGACGCTATTTACGCAACCTTTAGAATGCTCGAACTCCTCAAAGAGGGGATAGACCTCGATGCGGAGCTTGCAAAACTCCCTCAAGTGTTCTCCACCGAAGAGATAAAAGTAAAAACCACCGAAGCGCAAAAATTTGCCGTTATCGACAAAGTAAAAGAGCTTTTGCAAAACCCGCCAAGCGATTTTCCGGCTATCGAAAGTATCATAGACGTCGATGGAGTGCGCATCAACTTCGAAAACGGCTGGGGACTGGTAAGAGCTTCCAACACTACACCGGTTTTGGTTACTCGCTTCGAATCGACTATAGAAAGTGAGGCGTTACGCTACGAAGAAGCTATAAACAAGCTTATCAAACAAGCGCAAGAGCTACTCTAAAAGTTTTTACTCTATCAACTCCACGTTCGCGCCAAAAGCTTTGGCGCTTACGCTCACTTTCGCACCGACATAGAACTTACCGACCTCTTCGCTACTGACAACCACTTCGACTATCTGCTGTGCTATGGCGACAACGACGACATAGATGACGTCCGATTTGTAAATCTCGAGCACTTCACCGCTAAATGTGAATTTCTGGCTTCCTTGCATCTTCAAAAGCACCTCTTTTGGAGTGCCCTCATCGACTATCTTCCCTTTTTTGAGTACGAACACTTTCGATGCGAGGCGGTATATTTCGCTTGGGTCGTGAGAAACCATAACGGTCGTGGTATTAAACTCTTTGTGCAAGCGTAAGATGTCGTTTTGAAGTTTTGCTCTCATTGCACTATCGAGTGCGGAAAGGGGCTCATCAAGCAAAAGAAGTTTGGGTTTTCGCATCAGTGCTCGAGCAAGTGCGACACGCTGTTTCTGCCCACCGCTTAATTGGGAAGGATACTTTTT
The DNA here is from genome assembly GCA_027038835.1 of Helicobacteraceae bacterium. GTDB lineage: Bacteria > Campylobacterota > Campylobacteria > Campylobacterales > Sulfurimonadaceae > S012-15. The sequence goes on from JALWGC010000006.1 coordinate 36,974, forward strand.
TCTCAACTCTTGCAACTCTACGGTTTGTAGAAGATGCTCGGCTAGTTCTTTGTCTTTTCGCACAAAAAGGAGGTTTTTCTCTACGGTCATATTCTCAAACAACGCGTAGTTCTGAAACAAAAATCCCACTTCCCTCTTTTGTGTCGGAAGAAAAAAACGCTCGCTTTGCCAAAGAGTCTGCCCTACTTTGAGTTCCCCCTTGGCGTTTTCAAGCCCTGCCAGTACACGAAGCAGTGTCGTCTTGCCGCTACCACTCTCTCCGGCAATGGCGACAAAACTCCCCTCCTCTATGGAAAATTCGACTTCAAGCGAGAACTCTTTGGAAACCTTTTTTTCAATCCATGCCGAAATCATGACCCAAAAGCCCCAATATGTCGCTTGTAGCGATGATTGAAAACATATACCCCAAGCAAAACCGAAAAACTGATAACAAGCATCACGGCACTGTAAATATGCGCGTTGTCGTAGTCCATCACTTCTACCATTTCGTAAATGGCGACCGAAGCGACTTTCGTTTCGTTTGGGATGCTTCCTCCCACCATCAAAACTACACCGAATTCTCCGACGGTATGGGCGAACGTAACTATGAGTGCCGTTAGAAGCGAGGGTTTGATGTTTGGCAAAGCGACACGCAACAAAGTAGTCAGTTTCCCTTTACCGCTAACGTAACTCGCTTCTATCATTTCTTGCTTCAAACCTTCAAAACCGCTTTGAAGAGGCTGAAGCATAAACGGAAAACTATACATCATGCTCGCAACCACCAACCCCCAAAAAGTGAAAACGAGGCTTATGTGGAAATGTTCTTGCAAAAAAACACCCAAAGGGGAAGTCTGGGAAAAAAGCACCAACAAATAAAACCCGAGCACCGAAGGGGGAAGGACTATCGGCAAAGCGCTAAGCGCTTCGAACAACGGTTTTGTTTTGGAGCGAGTTTGCGAAAGCCACCACGCAAACGGCAAAGCGATGAAAAAAAGCAAAAGAGTCGTAACGAACGCCAGCTTGAAAGAGAGTAAAAAGGGGGTGAAATCAACCTGCATCAACGCTCCACTTTATAACCGTAATTTTCAAAAATCTTTTTCGCTTTTGCACTAAATAAAAACGCATAGAACGCTTGTGCGGAAGCGTTGTTTTTCGCGTGGTGCAAAAGTGCCGCGCCTTGTGCGATTGGGGTGTAGAGTTTGGAATCTATCTCTATGTAGTTTTTCCCCTCTTTGAAGCGGCGAAGCGTGGGAGCGAAAAGAGCCGACTTGGCGATAAGCCCGACATCGGCGGCTTTTAGCGTGTAAAGCAATGTTTGCGATATCGATTCGGCATATACGAACTTCGGTTTTAGTGCTTCGTAAAGTCCGCTGTTTTTCAACGCTTCCACCGAAGCTTTTCCATACGGTGCCGTTTTGGGGTTTGCTATGGCTATCTTGTAAACGGTATCATCCTTTAGCAGTGCCAAACCCTTGGAGAAATCACGCTCTTTGACGCTAAGCATCACAAGTGCGCCTTTTGCATACACACGCGGTTTTTGCAACGTTTTACCGCCGTCGTAAAGCTTTTGCACATAAGCGGTATTCGCACTTAAAAATATATCGTACGGCGCTCCGCGACTGATTTGTGTAGCGAGTTTACCGCTTCCGCTTATGGTAAAACGCAGATGTGCTTGTGGATGGGTCTGCAAAAAAGCGGTTTTTAGCTCTTTTAACGCATAGGTCAAATTCGCCGCTGCGGCGACATTCACCTCCGAAGCGGATAAAAAAGTAACACAACTAAAAAGAAGTAAGAAAAAGTGGCGTATCATCATAATCGAATTATCTCATATTAGTACTAATATTGTACCATTTCGTTATGAAAAATATCTCGATAGCGACAATACTACTCTCTTTAACGTTGTTTTCAGGCTGTGGGAGTGACACCTCGAAGCATCCAAAACTGATGCATACTAAAGAAGGTATCAACCCCAACTCCATTGTTGTGAGAGCGCAAGAACAAGCGCTTGAGCGCAAAAACAAGATCGAACTGGCGAAAATCGAAGCCAAAACGAAAGTGGAAGTGGAGAAAATCAAAGCCGAAAAAGACCTAAAAGTGGCGAAACTCCAAACCCAAACCCAAAAAGAGCTCGGCATCAAAACGGCAACTACTCAGGTGGAGATGAAAAAAATCGATGCCAAAGTCAAAGAAAAAAGCTCGTACATCCTACTTATCATCGCTGCGATATTCGGTTTGATTATACTCTTTGTCTTCTACATGTGGTACAAACATAAAAAAAGGCAGATAGAAATAGAAGTGCAACTCGAAAAAGAGCGCCTCGAACATCAAAAAGAACTAAAAGAGCGTGAATTTCAAGAACAGCGTTTGCACAAAATGATCGACCTTGCAGCTGATGGCAAACTCCCAAAGCAGATCGAGCAAGAACTGCTTCTACAAATAACCCACAAAAAAGGGAAGCGCTAAAGCGCTTCCTTACACTTTGAATTTATCCACTTCCTGTTGCAATCGCATCGCGATATCTTTGAGTTGTAGGGAAACTTTCTCCAACTCCCCACTTTCATCGAACACAGGAACCAAACCCCGTGTTACAAGGCCGGCACGTCCCACTTCGAAAGCTCCCAGCCGGTTTTTTCGTTTTAGCCACCTGTTTGATTGTATGGCGAAAAGAGTGCAAATCGTCACCGTGCTTTTGTAGATTCCACAACCGAACGAACGAATGGTTCTGTTATGCTCTTTGAGCGCATCGATGACATATTTGTTGAACGAAAGATTTATCGCAAAAATAGGTTGTAAACTAAAAAGGTGTTACAAGAAAGAAAGATTATAAAGGTTGGATTATAAAATTATTAACGCGCGTAAAGCTCGCGCGCTTGAAGAATTATTCTTTATAGCCTATATCGTCGTTGTCGATCTCTTCGACCAATGGGATCGCGACACTCACGGCAACCAACGCGATACCGAATATCAAAATAACTACCGGAGAATCGCTCCAAGTGTTCAAGATGGAGAGTTTTCCCATATTCGGCCCCATCAAAGGTTTGAATATCGGCTCGTAAAATAGGGTGAAGAAAAGCCCGCCCAAAATACCGCCGAATGCTCCGACCATAATATCTATGCGCCCCTCGGCAACAGAAACCGGACCGGTACCGGGACATTTACCGAAAATCGCCATCGATGCACCGAATATCGTCCCCCCGATAATCAAACCACCCAAAATCATCGGTTTTATGTGGTAAGACGCATACCCCATCTTGACCATGAAATACAACATTATACTTGCCAAACCGATAGCCAAAAAGAGCATCTTCGGCACAACCGTGTCTTTCAGTACCGAAAAACCGGCTATCTTTTCGAACTTGTGTACTTTGGTGTACTGGATAATCGAACCAAACACAATCCCCAAAACGAAAACGAGCAAAACCGACCCGTGCCCCTCATCGGTAACGGTAGCGAACATGCTCTCCAATCTTGCGATCATGCCGTCTTGCGCACTATACATCATCTTTGCCACCTTTTTTGTAGAACAGTTTTCCGGTAACTATCAAACTCGCCATCACGACGCCGCCGAAAATCAAACTGCTAAACGCCGTTTGGGTTACACCGCTTAGGAAGTGTCCGCTTGTACATCCCCCCGCCATTCTCGCACCGATAATCAAGAAAAAACCACCAACAAAACTCCAAAAAAGTCTCGAAGCGGCAGAATCGTTTTTATACCGTTTCCAAGCATCAGGTACGATGGTGAAACGAAACGTTTTGGTGATGAAAATCGCATTGATAAAAGCTCCGACAAGCACACCGAGCAAAAATACGCCTTCCCATGAACCGGGATTGTGAATCTCTTTCAAATATACATACTTTTGGGGATCGAGATCGAACAAAATACCGGCGAAATACGGTACGTACGTCGAAGCACCGATAGGTCTGTTCGCCCCGAATACACTAAAAGTAAAAACCAACAGCAAAGCCATCGCGATGCCGCCAACCCACCATGGGATACGTTTTATCATATAATCTCCTATTATTTTAGAAATTGGATAAAATTATACAAAAAAATCGGTTAACTGATATAGTGTATCATTACACGACAATTCAATGAGGACTTTTTTATGAAAACACATACGCTTATTATGCCTTTAGATATGCACCTACATCTACGTGACGGTGTGATGCTCGAAACCGTCGCACCCCTTAGCGCGTACAGTTTCAGCGGAGCGCTTGTCATGCCAAACCTCGTTCCGCCCGTGACTTCCAAAGAGGACGTAACAAGCTACAAAGAGCGGATATCCGCTGCCGTAGCGAACGATTATTTCGAACCTTATATGACGTTGTTTTACAAAAACTACTCTAAAGAGTTCCTAGAAGATGTACGCGATGAGATTCTCGCCATCAAACTCTACCCCGACGGTGCTACGACCAACAGCGACGGCGGAGTGAAAGATTTCGACATCGAATCTATGCGAGAGACTTTGCAAACTATGAGTGACCTTGGCATACCGCTTTGTGTGCATGGAGAAAGTGCCGGTTTCGTGATGGATAGAGAAAAAGAGTTTATGAGCGTTTACGAGCTTTTGGCGAAGAACTTTCCAGAGCTCAAAATCGTCATGGAGCATATAACGACAAAGGACGCGGTAGAGATGCTCGACAAATACGACAACCTCTACGCTACCATCACCGTGCACCACCTTTTACTCACTCTCGATGACGTCATAGGTGGAATGATGATGCCACACCATTTTTGCAAGCCTATCGCCAAACGCCCCGAAGACCTTGATGCACTCCTAAACGTCGCCTTAGAAGCGCACCCGAAAGTGATGTTTGGAAGCGACTCCGCACCCCACCCCCAAAACAAGAAAGAAGCTTCTCATTGTGCCGCCGGCGTGTTTAGCGCACCTATAGCATTGCAGCTTCTTTGTGAAATCTTCGACCAATACGGCAAACTCGACAACCTCCAAGCGTTCGTCAGCGACAACGCACAAAGCATCTACGGGATTTGTCCCGAGTTCAAAGAGGTTACCCTTGTGGAAAAAGAGTTCATCGTCCCTGCCAAATACGGCGATGTCGTCCCGATGTATGCCAATCAAGCCATAGGATGGTCTATCGAGAATGTCGAGTAAAATTCTCGTCGTCGAAGACGATACCCTCCTATCCCAAACGCTCGAAGACCTTTTGGAAGAGGAAGGGTACGAAGTGACTTTGGCCATAAACGGTGAAGAAGCGCTTGAGAAAACCTTCAACGAGCGTTTCTCGCTTTACTTGCTCGATATCAACCTCCCTTTGCTTGATGGTGTAACTCTTCTTAAGGAGCTTAGAGGCGCACAAGATACGACTCCTGCCATCTTCTTGACATCACACAAAAAAGAGGAAAAACTCAAAGAGGGTTTTTTAGTCGGCGGGGACGATTACATCACGAAGCCGTTCGAAAATGAAGAACTCCTGCTTCGTATCCAAGCGCTTCTTCGCCGTACACAGCAAAAAGCTCCAAAACAAGTAGGTGATTTTACGATAGAAAACGGTGAGATTCTCTTTAGGAACGAACCGCTTGAGCTCTCCAAAAAAGAATACGACCTCCTCTCACTCTTTTTACAAAACGCCAACAAAGCCTTGCCCAAAGAGCATATAATCGAAACTATCTGGAATACGAGCGAATCCGGCAGCGAAGGAGCCATACGGGTTTATATCAACCGTCTTAAAAAGCACCTCCCGCAAATCACCATCGAAAATATCAGAGGCATAGGGTACAAACTTGTTTTATAACCTGAAAATCCTTATAGCGTTTTTCTACCTTGTAACGGTTTTAGGGTTTATCGCCCTTTTTTACTACCTGCGCGACGTTTTGGGTTTTTCCCTTTTTGCAAGTGGCAGCGTACTTATAGCGCTTAGTGGCTTGAGCGCGTATTTGTTAGCGCGTTTTTCGACACAACCTCTACTCGATTATATAGAGGAGTTAAAATCGCTCTCTAGCGAAACGCTCCATGAACTCAACCTCCCCATAGCGACGATCAAAACCAACCTTTCGATGGTAAGAAAAAATCAAACCGACCAAAAACTTCTCAAACGTCTTGGAAGAATCGAAGAGGCGACAAAGATGCTTCAAGAGCGCTACGACGAGCTCGACCACCTCATAAAAACCCAAACGACGCAAAAGATTCAAGAACGCTTCCGCATAGACGAATTGCTCGAAAAACGGGTGAATTTTCTTCAAAACATCTACCCCTCCCACACCATAGAGCTCTATACCGAGGAAAAAACGCTCATCGGCGATCCCGTAGGGCTTTCAAAAGCGATAGACAATCTTATAGACAACGCCGTTAAATATTCACCAAAAAATAGTAAAATTACCGTTACGTTCAGCTTGGACACCCTTTCTATAGCCGATACCGGTGAAGGGATCGACGAAGTGGAACTTGTAAAGATTTTCGATCGTTTCTACCAACAAGAAAAACATAGTCCCGGCTTTGGGATCGGGCTTTTTATGGTAAAACGGTTTTGCGATAAAAACTCCATAGAACTTTCGATCCATTCGAAGAAAAACGAAGGAACGAGAGTAGAGATGAAATTCAAGGACAAAAATTGACTCAAAACACACTTTTAAGCTATGCGACCGACTTTGTGGATTACGGAATTATCGGGATTCTCATCCTTCTTAGTATCGTTGCGCTTTGGATATTTATAGAGCGGATGATGTTTTACAAAAGTTTACAAGTAGAAAACTATAAAAACAGAGACGAACTCGAACTCGACCTCACCGACAATATAAACATCGTCAGCACCATCGCTTCGAACGCTCCTTACATAGGACTGCTTGGAACGGTTTTGGGGATTATGTTGACATTCTACACACTCGGCGACATCGGTTCGGTCGATGCGAAAAAGATAATGACCGGTCTTGCCATGGCGCTCAAAGCGACCGCTATGGGGCTTATCGTGGCGATTCCGGCTATCGTTTTCTATACAATCCTGACACGAAAAATCGAGAAGATTCTTACACGCTACGACATACTCAACGAAGAGCGATAGATGGCACGCTGTAAAAAACAGAGGAAAAAATTCGACGAGATAAACGTCATACCGTTTATCGATATCATGCTCGTACTGCTTGTGATGGTTCTAACCACCGCGACTTTCGTCAAAACTGGTGTCATCCCGGTAGAGTTGCCCGATGCGAAAAAAGCGACGAAAGAAAAACCGAAAAAAGAGCTAACAATCTACATAAAAGCTAACGGAGACATCTATATAGACAAAGAGAAAATGGGAGAAAAAGAGCTAAAAGGGAGACTCTCCTCTATTCCAAAGGAGCAAACCGTCGTTCTTCGAAGTGACAAAAACGCAAAATTCCAAGACTTCGTAACCGTCATGGATATCCTCAAAGGGATAGGTCATGAAAACCTCTATATCGTAACCAAAGAGTGAGCTATACGCTCACTTCTTTGATATCGGCTATTTTATATATCGATTTGTAGATAGACGCTACAAGATTCTTTCTGTTTTGGCGGAGCTTCTGATCTTCGACGTTGACCATCACGTCATCGAAAAATCTATCGAGCTGCGGTTTGAGACCAAGAAGCGCATCGAGCTCCTCTTCGTAACTTTCGTACTCTTTGCTTACAACCGCTTTGTAAGCGTCAAAAAGTGTTTTTTCCGCTTCCTCTTGCAACAACGCTTCATCGATAACAAGTTCTTTAGATATATCGACATCGGTAGAAATGTTCGCGACCCTTTTGAACGTGGCGCTTATCTCTTTGAACGATTCGCTTGCAACGACCGACGCGAGCGTTTTTATCTTTTTATCAAGCGCCGTTAGTTCTCTCTCTCCCGTTACCAAAACCGCTTCGACGATGGAAGGGTTGACTTTGTAGTACTTTCTTATTCTATCGAGAATAAATTTTTCCAAAACTTCGAGGTCGAACTCTTTGTACCCTTTGGCAAGCTCGCTCAAATCCTCTTTCAAATCGAATTTCAAGCCATATTCGTTCACTATTCGCACTATGCCGATAACCGCACGGCGAAGTGCGAACGGGTCGCGAGAACCCGTAGGTATCATCCCTATACTAAAAAGCCCTATGAGGGTATCGAGCTTGATGGCAAGCGCGACAACGGCACTAAGCGAAGTAGAAGGCAGGTCATCCCCTTCCCCGTTTGGCATGTACTGCTCCTTGATTGCAAGTGCGACTTCTTCATCCTCTCCAAGCGCCAAAGCGTAATAATACCCCATAAGTCCTTGGAGTTCGGTAAACTCGTACACCATTTCACTTAAAAGGTCCGCTTTGGCAAGCTCGATAGCTCGTTTGGTTTTTACCGCATCGACTCCGTATTTTTGTGCTAGTATCGAAGCGATTTTCTCTTCCCGCTCTATCTTCTCTTTGAGCGTTCCAAGTCCGTCCATGAAAACCACTTTTTCAAGTCCATCCGTAACGAGCCCTTTTTTCAAGTCGTTTTCGTAGAAGAAGAGCGCATCGGCAAGTCTTGGGCGCAAAACGCGCTCGTTGCCTTCTATCACTTCGCTAAAATCGTCCGTCAAGGCATTGGAAACGACAACGAAAGCGTTATCGAGTTTACCCTCTTTGAAAACCGGAAAATAGCGCTGGTGTTCTTTCATCGACGTGATGATAACTTCCGGAGGAAGTTGCAAAAACTCCGCATCGAACTTTCCAAGCAGCGGTGTAGGATGTTCGGTGATAGCTACGACCTCATCGAGCAATGCATTATCAATCTCTATCTTGACACCTGCATCTTGCTCCAAAGATTTGAAACCTTGGAGTATATCTTCCCTTCTTTGCTCTTGATACAGCGTTACACCGCCGTTTTTCAGTGTTTCGAAGTAGCTTTTGGCATCTTCTATCTCGATAGGCTCGAAACTGCTTTGTCTGTGCACACGCGTCGTTTTGGCACTTTTTACACCAAAAAGCTCCACTTCGACACACTCATCACCCAAAAGCACGTTCACCCAGCGAACAGGACGAATGAAACTCTCACTCAAACTGCCCCAACGCATCGACTTCCCAAAATCGAGCGATTTTATCCATTCGTTGACTATCTCGCCAAGGAGTTCTTTGGAATCTTTCCCTTTAACTTCCCGTTTATAGTAAAGAACCTCTTTGCCCCCTTTTACGACAAACTCGAGTTCTTCGACACTCACACCGCATTTGCGTGCGAACCCTTGCGCAGCTTTTGTCGGCTCACCGTCTTGAAACGCTATGGCTTTGGGTGCTCCGAAAAACTCTTCTGTTTTATCCTCTTGTCTGAGTGGAAACTCTCTATGCCACACTACAAGTCTTCGTGGCGTATAATAGAACTCGAATTCGCTTACAAGCGCATACTTTTCCAAAACCGATAAATATTTTTTCTCTATGTTTTTTAGCTCTTTTAGAAGCGGAATAGCCGGAAGCTCCTCTACCCCTATCTCGATAAGAAGTGTCGTCCTCATTCAAAACTCACTTGTATAAAATTGGTGCGATTTTATCCAAAAAGTGGTTAAAAAGGGATAAATTAAGCTTTTTTTAAAGTATTGAACAATCTTTTCATTATTGTTTGAAGAGGCTTATTATCTTGAAAAAAAATCTCAATATTATTACATACAAAGTATCTAAAAGCATAAAATTCATTTTCAACTCTGCAACTTTGGATAAAAGCTTTAACTCCAGGACAAAATCTTGAAATATCTTTGTATTTCAGATAATAAAAGTAATGTTCATTCATTGCATTTATAAAGTCTGTAATCATTTCTAAACGAAGTTCGACAAGTTCATCTCTATTGAGGTTACAAGCTTTTTCTATCGTGTGTTGCACTCGTTCATCATTTGAGCTTATTTTTCCATTATTATCAAAAGCTATAAAATCCAAAATATCGTCTTTTTCCGGATCTATTATCATCGGTTTTTCAATCTCATCGTATTTTGTTCCCAAATCATGTATTTGAGAAAAAGGTTCATCGTTATATTTTACCGGAGTGTTTTTGACGGCAAATTTTTTCCCCTTTGAGCTGTTGCAGCTTCCACAACAAAGTAAAAGATTATCCCAACTATACGCCAACCAGTAGTAGATATCTTTAGGTCTGTAATGCTCTATATGTTTGGGTGCATCTAAAAGTTTTTGTTCACAATACGCACACTTCAAGTGGTAAATTTCTTTCAACCTGTTTAAGACAGAAGCAACTTTATATCTGTTTTTATCATCGCAATAAGAAGCAGCAGCTATATTTTTATCAAACGCCTCTTCTCTTGATTTATCTTTTAATATAGCTGGAACATCTTCAAAGTTTTTTTCAACTTTTATCATATCTTTGCTAATTCTTCCTCTATCTGTTTTAATAGTTCATCTTCACTTATGTTTACATCGTTTTTTATCTTATTCGCTAACACTTGATGGATTTTGCTATAGATATAATCATCACTACTTATAGATTCTTTATATCCACGCGATGAAATTGTTTCCAAATCAAAAAGTGGAGAAGATATCAATGAGTTGTTTGTGTACCCCTCATTTGGAAGCTGATTTGAGATAGTGATTTTTCCATCATCTTTATAGATTTTGTAAAAAACAGCCTCTTTGCTTGCACCTAAAATAACAGTAGGACTGTGTGTCGTTACTATAAACTGAATATGAGGAAAAACATCTCTCAATTTTTTCATAAAGTTATATTTCCATTTAGGGTGCAGATGCAATTCAACCTCATCTATAAGAACAACTCCCCTAAAATCCTTTATATCTCTAACATAGGGTTGTTTTTCATATAATCTCGCTATTAAATCGCACATGATGGTTATAACACCTTTGTATCCAGCCGATAACTGCTCAAAACTCACTTTCGAGCCTTTTTCTTCAAATGTAACATTATCCGGTGTAATTTCGATATCTACATCTTTATTAAGGAGCTCGTTAAGTAGCTGCTTCGCCTCTGCAACAGAGATGATATTTTCTTTGTTCGATTTTTCACTATGGTCTAAATACTGTAACCACTCTACCGGACTTCTAAGATCGTATCTGTTTTCAAATAGAGTCAAATATCCCGCTTCATCCTCTCTCATCTGACAACTATTGTATCTTGAAGCTCCGTATGCAACCATATATTCGTATGCGGCATCATCTTTGGTGTGTTGTATATCTTTGCTATCTACAACCTCTATTGTCGCTTCATTCTGTGTTTTTACAAGATCAAAGACATCCCCCTCTTTTATCCCGGCTAATCCTATAGCTATCGATTGAAGCAAAAGAGTTTTGCCATCCCCGTTTTCACCGACAATATAGACCTCTTTTTTATCTTTGAGATTTCTCATCTCCAAATCTTCTATACTATAAAAGTTTTTGATACGAACTAAATCTATCGAAGCTATCTCCTCTTGTGCTTTAGAGGCATGTTTTTCTTGTTGTATATCTTTTTGAAGCACATTTAAAAGAGTATCTACATCCTCTATTTTTTTTAAAAAAATTGGTTTTACATTATTATGTTCATTTTCTAAAAACTTTTCTATATTTTCTTCCAAAGTGATAAATATAGATGATTTTTCGATATTTGCTTGAAGGATTGAAAAATGGTTTTTAGAAAAAATGATAAAATTATCCAAGTAGGGTTTTTGTGGATAATAGCAAAAAAGCTCAAAAGCTCTATCGCTAGAAAAGAGTGCCGATTTAGTGTACTTTATAAAATCTTCTTTTTCTACCGGTCTGAGAATAATATTACAAGGAGCGCGAAGAATGCTATTTGGTTGTGGCATTATAAATTTTTTAAAAAAAGGATACCTAAAAATATTATTTAACGGAAGTTCTTCATCTTCTATACTCTTCTTGAATTCATCCAATTCCGCTTGAGATAGTTGTTCTATATATAAGTCGATTTTTTGAGAAAAGGAGAGTTTGTCGTAGTTATTTGGTATATCCCAAAGCTCATCTTTGAACTTACCGTTTAGGAGTGTCTGCCCTAAAAAATACTGCAAAAAATCAGGTGAAAAGAAAACCGCATTTTCTCTCTTTGCAATTCTAGCTAACAGCTTATAAGATTTGCACTGCTTTGGATTTTTTGGATCAAATATATACTTCTCTATCTCCTCTTTAGCAATCGCCATTTAACACCTTTGATTTTTTTTAAAACAATTATATCAGAATCAAAAAAATCGAATATGGATTTTCAAATAAATCTCAAAATTTTCACAAAAGATAAGCAATAAGGCATAATATAGTATCAATAATTTAAATTTTTCTTAGTGTCTCTAAAACCGCTTCCATTTATGTTTCGTTCAAAGAAAGTAGCTGTATAATACCGCTATCAAAATCACAACAAAAAGGATACACCATGCCAAAAATCAACAAATACGAAGATATCAGCCAAATCGATAGAGAAGCGAAAAAAGACCTTATCGATAGACACTCTCCATTCATCACCGTTTTGGGAGAAGCGAAAAAAGGTGAAATGCTTGCGGTAAATGTCAAAATGGGTCAAGAGTACACTCACCCTGACGATTTCGACCACTACATCGAAAGCATCACACTTTTTGACGGTGATACTAAACTCGCTATGGCGACATTCGTTCCGGGAACTCTTGGAAACGAAAAATCTCATGCCGAAGTTACTTTCAACATCAGACCGACAAAAAGCAAACTCAACCTTGTCGCTCACGGTTACTGTACAAAACACGGTATCTGGGAATCTACGCCGGTTGTCGTAGAAGTAGCTGAATAAGCACTTGGCAACAAGACCCCTTTTGGGGTTGTTTAACCCTCTTTTAACATCACTTTCACTATACTTTTTCGATGAAATCGTACCAAAACCTAAAAATCCTCCAAAACCTTTACAGACTCAAAGCTATAGGCTATGACTACACCGACACTTTGGAACTCAATGCAATCGAAGAGGACGAAGTAGCAAAAGACATCCCCTCGCTACATCGGCAAATCGCCACGTGTCATCTGTGTGATTTCAGTAAAAGTAGAACACAGAGTATGCCCGGTTTTGGCAATGCGAACGCGAAAATCATGTTCATCGACCATACCGTTTCACAACTTGAAGACAACACCAACAGTTACTTCTGCGGTAGAAGCGGTGAAATGCTACAAAAAATGATAGAAAACGTCTTGGAACTCACTTTGGAAGAGGTTTTTTTCACCCACACCATAAAGTGCAAACCGCTGCATCTTCAACCGCGTTACGAAACACAATGGCAATCATGCAAAAGCTATCTTCTGTCCCAAATTCGCTTCGTCGCTCCCAAAGTGATAGTCACCTTGGGTGAAGAGTCGTTTGAAAACCTTACCGCTCAAAAAGGGGAATTCGAAAAACTACGCGGACACGTCATGGAGCTTTACGACACGAAACTCGTCCCAACATACCATCCAAGTTTCCTACTTAGAAACCCCGATATGAAAAAAATAGTTTTCAACGACCTAAAAACTATCAAAACTCTGCTATAATACCGATAAAAAAAGAGAGTATGAATGGTTCGAAAAATCGTTCTTTTGTTTCTGTTTTTTCCCGCACTGCTTCAAGCCGAAGCTTTTTTGATATCGAGCATCCCGCTACCCAAAACATACGTGATGAACCTCGATCCTTATCCATGTGACGAGGAGTGCCTCAAAGAGGAACTGCAAAACAACAAAATCTTCTCCTTTTTGGCACACGCCAACGATATACAACTCGAGTCCAAAGAGCTTCAAGAAGCCAAGAACATCTACATCGCCGTATTCAATCTTGGAAGCTCCAACATCTCTTATGGGTTGAAATTCGCTCTTTTACTCCCCTATAAAAAAATCGGCAAATACGCGACGACGGTAACGAACACCGTCTTTACCTACCTGATGACAAGAAACGATTCTTTCGAGATGAAAAGCTTCACCATAAACAGTGAAGAGAGAGAAGATATCGACAAAGCGCTCCAAGAAATAGAATCGGAAGGGTTTGGCTACATTATAGCACCCATGACCATTAAGGGAGCGAAAAATCTTATATCTCTCGACCCGCAAGCGAACGTTTTCTTTCCAACCATCCATAAAAACGACGTAGAAACGAGTGCAAGCAACATCTACTTCGGAGCTATCGACTACAAAGCACAAAGCCAAGTACTTTTGAAAAACGCTTCACCTACATTGGTTATTTTCTACGACCGCTCCCCTATCGGGCGGAAACTCACCGCCATAGAAGAGGAGCTTTTTCTCCATCCGGATTTCCAAGATGATACGCAAACACAAGAGTATGAAACAATGCCGCAAGAAGAGTCTCAACCGCAAAAAAAAGTTATCAAGTTTTCAATCGCTTCTCGAACGACGAACTTGGAAAACCAACTCAAAGACAACGACAAACTCAACGACTCGACCGTATTTCTCAATACACCGCTTGTCAAAAGCGGAATGATTCTTTCACAACTCACCCTTTACGATATCAACACGACAAATACCCTCTCCACCCAAATAAACTACGATCCACTTATTTTTTCCATCACGCAATACGACGATAGAAAAAACATGATAATAGCCAACTCTATTACCAAAACCAACAAGGTTTTCACCCATTCCAACGCACTACTTGGCAACGATATCCGCTATGACTGGATCAACTACGCAACGACGGTCGGCATGGACTATTTTTTCAGTAAAATCACCAACCTGCCAAGGGAATACGACATCGACATGATAGAAAATCAGCTCTACTACCCTATCGAGCTCGTACAACCGGGCATAGCGCGTTTTGTACGGTTCGAACCGGCAGTTGTTACGAACGAGGAGGAGTGAACATCTCTTCTATAAGAGCTTTTTCTTCCCTGCCCAAACGCTTTATCTTCTGGTCATGGGAAACATACACCAACGTCAACTCCATCGAAAACAGCACTTCATCCCCTCTTTTCACTTCTTGATACAGCACGAAAGACGCCGCTTTCATAGAGCGCAACTCCACACTAACATCGAGCATATCACCCAAAAAGGCATTCGCCTTGTAATCCGCACAAAGATTTTTGACAAAAAAGTGCCCTTTTGAATCATAAGGCATCAATCCCCGACGAAAAAACACTTCACTTCTTGCACGCTCGCAATATTTCAAATAATTGGCATAATAAACAACTCCGCCCACATCCGTATCTTCGTAATAGACTCTTATTTGCATCTCTTCTTAACTCTCATAGTCATTTTTGTATCCGCTTCCGTACTGAAGCTGTGCTTGTTTTGCAAGAAGCTGCATATGTTGAGAAACGGTATTGCTTTGCGAATTCAAATCTTCGCGAAGCTGTTCGATTATCTCCCGTATTTCATAAGGTAGTTGCTGCAACACCTCTTGGGTTTGTTCCTCTAAAGTTTCGACATACTCTTTGCCTATTTTCTCGAGTTCGAGCGTTATATTCGCTATCGTCGTAGCTACTTTTGCGTACTCTTTTTCCATTTTTTGAATACGCTCGAGCAAATACGCCGATTTTGCGGAAATATCATCAAGCCCCTCTTTCTCTTTTTCGAGTTTTTCCATCTTTTTCGAAACAAGCACCATCTGGCGAATCACATACTCGCTTTGTGTTTTGATCGCTTCTATTTTCCCTTCGCTTTCACTCAAAGCGGTTTTGAGTCCCTGAAGGTTCGTCGAGAAGGAAACGAACTCTTTTTCCATCGCATCGACGACAAGTTGCATTTTTCTGCCGCTTTGACTCACTATCTCGTCGGCGATCTCATTGGAAATACCTTTGATACCTCTCAACTCTTTTTTCAGCGACTCCAGCTCATCGACAAGAAGCTTTTTCGTGCCGAGAGTCGATTCCAGATACGACGTGATTTTTTCGAATTCCTGCTGATTGGAAATACGAAGCATCTCGATATGTTTATGTACGATTCCATCGAGTTCCGGAAGCTTGAATTCGGTGAAGTTGATAAAAAGCTCCTGTAACTCTTTGTGCCATTTTCGAAGCTCTTCGAATTTCGAAGCGAATACATGCTGATTTTGCAGAAGCTCTCCAAGGGTTTGAATATCTTCGTTGAACTTCGAAGCGAACTCTTCACGGACTTTGCGTTCCTCCTTGGCGTACGCGAGCATCCTTTGTTCGAGACTTTCGGTGAACTCTTTGAGTCCATTCAACTCCGAAATCAATTCAAGAGTAAATTCATGTTGCAACCTTTCACGCTGCGCTCTTTGTGTTTGGTGCATAATATTGGTGATGATGTAGAGTATGAGCGCTATGAGAAACGGGATGAACGAACCTTTTAGAACGAACATGACATCTTGCGAGGATGGAGCGATAATAAAGTGAATCACCGAAGCGATCGCACCGATTCCAAGCAGTAACGGAGAGTAGTTGATTTTATTTGGTTCTTTGTAAATAGAAATCTGACGAAGAAAGATAAGCCCCATCAAAACAAAAGAGATGAACATATAGATATCGAACATATCGTTTCCTGAATTTATATTCGACTATTGTAACATATTAAAGCACTATCTCCAAAATATCGTTGGGATTTTGCGCTCTAACCTTCCAAACAACATCGCTTTGAAAACCCCAAGCGGCATATATGGCGTTTATATTCGCGTTTTTCGCTACTTCGATATCTTTTTGATTGTCCCCAACCATCCATGCTACATCACCTCTTTGGTAGTTACACGCTTGTAGTATTTGAAAAACCATATCGGGATCGGGTTTTGGTTTGGAAATGTCCGCACCCACGATCGAAACGAACATGTTATCTACACCCAGATGAGCGAGCATCTTTTTTGCAAACGGTGTTGGTGCATTCGTAGCCACTCCCATCAAGACACCCTTTTCTTTCAATTTTTTCAAAACCTCTTTGATCCCCTCGAAAAGATAAGGATGCTCCACACACTGTTTGTGGTAATGCTCTTCGAACAGTACTTTGTCTCGCTCTTGGTATGTTTGGGTACGGTAGAAAATCCACGCGAGATTACGCTCTTTTTTGTTTATGGCTTTGACTACCTCCTCTTCACTTAGAGGCGGTAGGTTGTGGTTGCGCTCTCGAACGTAGTTCACCGAAAGAGTTATATCTTTTTTCGAATCTATCAGCGTCCCGTCCATATCGAAAATGACGATTTTTTTCATCGAAGCTCCAAATATATCGCTTTCAAGGCTTGTACGAACCCTTCATCGTCGTTTGGGCAGCGAGCCACTTTGTAGCGACTAAAACCAAGCTCTTTGGCTATCTCTGCATACTCCACACCAAGTTCGAAGTCGGTTTCGGAATTGTCTATCGTAAAAGCGATGGGAAAGATGAGCACTTTTTTGTTTTTTAACAAGCGTAATTTCTCTTCCAAAGAGGGCTCAAGCCACCGCATAGGTCCTACTTTCGACTGATACGCAAGATGGATACCCGCAAACTCGAGCGCTTCTTGTCGCAGTTTCGCTTTGAGTATCTCTACATGACGCTGGACCTGTTTTTGGTAAGGGTCCCCTTTGTCGATGATTTTTTGGGGGAGTCCATGTGCTGAAAAGACAAGCTCGAATTCACTTGCATCTTCATCGCCGAGTGCTTCTTGTATCTTTTTCACTATGACACGGTTGTACTGCTCGTTTCTGTAGAAGTTACGCACCCAATGAAGTCGCGCATTTCCGCCTGTTTTATCGTACGCTTGTATGAAATCTTCCAAAGAGGACTTCGTCGTCGTCGTGGAATACTGCGGATAAAGCGGTATAAGATAGATATCTCGTACATCTTCCTCTTCGAGCCTTTGGCATACTTCATCGGCAAAAGGCGGAGTGTAGCGCATGGCAAAATCGACTACGACCTCTTCTCCAAGAGCGCTTTGGAGCGAAGCGACAAGGTTTTTCGTATGATCGACTATGGGGGACTTCCCTCCAAGCTCTTCATACACCTCTTGTGCCGCCGCTACGCGGCTGTGGACTATCATCCCCCCTATCAATTTACGTAAAAACGCGCTTTTTGTCGCAAGGATGTTCTCATCGGCGAACATGTTTTTCAAAAACACTTCCACTTCGCTAAGGTCGTTTGGACCCCCCATATTCAAAAGAACTACCGCTTCTTTTTTCAACTCTTCACCTTTGTACTTATCTCGTAAACCAAACGCTGTAATGATAGCATATCTTCATACACCCCATAAAGCGTATCGATGAGTTTTTCCCCATCGCACACCAAAGTGCTACGAAAGGTTTTGTACGTCGCCATACCTTTGTACAACGCAAGATGCGCGTGTTCCATCGTAGCATCGAAACCTCTTGGATAGCGCTTGTAAGCGGGTTTTATAGTCTCATACCCTTTTGCGTTTATCTCCTCCAAGACACCAGCCAAACGAGTGCGATTCGTTTCATCTTGCAAAAACGCTCTATAAGCGTCCAGCATCGGCTTTTCGAACCATCGCACACCCACATAAGCCTGCAGTTCGTTTTTATCGAAATGCATATAAAAAGAGGAACTCTGCAGCCGTTTACCTCCCCCTTGCCACCAGATAAACCCTATGCGCTCCTTGATAGGGCGCTTGTCGTTACCCATACGCCGAATATCTCTGTAGATGCGAAAAAGGGAATGGTTGATTTTTGGAGCGAAGGTGATATTTGGCTCGAGTGCCATAAGGTGTTCTCCCATCTCTTGGGCGAACGCTCTAGATGGCTCTAGAATGAAGCGCTCATACTCGTTTTTATGCGCTTCGAACCACTCTTTGTCGTTGTTTTTGCCGATTTGGTCCAAAAAAGACAGCGCTTCTTTGGGAAAACCGCTAAAGCCCATTTAGCTCTTTTCCATCGAAGCGGAGAATTTGTACGCGCTAAAGAGGAGGAAAAACTCTACGACGATGCCGGCAGCCAAAACGATGGCGTCTTTTTGGCTGGCATAGGTAGCAAACACGTTTCCACCTTGAAGTACGATAAAAAGAACACTCATCCAAAAATGGTTTTTCGCTCTTTTTGGATGGAATTTCAAGTCTTTTAGCATCGCCAAAGCGATAGTCAAAAAGAGAATCGTATATGTCAATGGAACGAAATCGGGTACGGGTACGGGATCTCCTTTAGCGTAGGAGTGTAGTCCCGCCAGATAGTAGTTCACCCCGAAATAGGTCATCAACACCGACGTAAACGCTAACAACGAGATGACGGCATAGTTGAACTCGTTGTAGATAGACTTGATAAATCGCAAATGCACTACGACCGCATAGACCAAAATCGTCACAAGTGCCCACGTCTCTTTAGGGTCCCATCCCCAGTATCGACCCCAACTCTCGTTCGCCCAGACACCCCCAAGGAAGTTTCCAAGAGTGAGCATCGCAAGCCCTATCATAAGCCCCATTTCGTTAATGGCGTTTAGCTCGATAATGGAGTTGGAGATTCTCGAAGCGTTGGTGTCGTTTTTCATAATGTAAAGTACGATCGCAATGAATCCAAGAAGAGCACCAAGCCCCAAAAAGCCGTAACTTGCCGTAATCATCGACACATGGATACTCAACCAATAGGAGTTAAGAACCGGAACGAGGTTGGTAACTTGCGGATTCATCCAGTTTAGATGTGCGACAAAGAGGATAAGCCCCGTAAGTATCCCCGTAGCCGCCATCGTTATAGGCGATTTTTTCGAGAAAATGAACCCCGCTAGCACACTTGCCCAACCGATGTATATCATAGACTCGTAACCGTTCGACCAAGGCGCATGACCGCTGATGTACCATCTAAGCCCAAGCCCTATAGTATGGGCAATAAAAAGAACGATGAGTATATAAAGCGTCGTTTTCGCATAAAACTCTATCTTGAACTGCGGTTTGATGATTTTGACAAAACTCAGTATCAAAAGGATGAAACCTACAAGCAGATATATAGGGTATATCGTCTCGAAAATATTGGCATGGTTGTAAAACACCTCCGCTTTTATGCGCTTTTGTGAAGGATAGACCGCTTTACCGTATTTTTTCTGAAAATTTCTGATTTTTTCCAGTATTTTGTCGGCGTTTTCCCATTTGGAAGTGCGTATCCCCTCATCTACCGCCGTAAAATAGCCAAGTGCGAGCGTTCTAACTTCTTGGGCGTATTGCTGTGGAAATGTTTTGAGTGCTTCGATGGTATCGAGCCATTTATTGTTTGGATCGTTTGGAATCGGCCAGATTTTCACTAATGCACCCGTAAAGGTCATGTAAACCACATTGACACGTTCATCCACTTTGATAACTTCTTTATCGAACTTGTTTTGCTTCGAAGCCGGTTTTCTCGCCGCTTCGTCTATTTTATCGAGTAGCTTGTATCCTCTTAGATTTTGCGGGTCTTGAAAAAACTGCGCGAAAGAGACGTATTTCGCATCTTCGGGTGCACCTATGAGGCGGTTTATCTCTTTGTTTTTGGTTCGAATAAGGGGCAAATCTTTGTACGCATCGGGGCGAACCATCATACCGAGTACGGCTTGATTGGCGTCTATTGTCTTGCCACCAAACTCAAGAGTCGCGCTTCTGTGCACTTTAGCGAGTATCTCGACAGCCAACGTATCTACTGGTTTCATCCTCCCTTGAGCATCTTGCACCACAAGAGTCGCGAACTTTTTGGCATGCTCTTTGGAGATCGATGTAACCACTTTGATCGCTTCTTGAACCGATTTGTCGTCGGCTTTGAGGTTTTGTGCACCGGACAAAAGAACGAAAACGGCGAAGAACGCCGCAACCGCTTCCCTTGCATCGCGTGCTTTTTGCGCTTTTTTCAAAAGCTGCGCAAAACGGTGGTTTTTCGAAAAGAGCGACCAGAACATCCCTATTCCAAGCATCAAATACCCCAAATACGCCCAAATCGTTCCGGGATCGTGATTGACCGAAAGAACGGTTCCTTTTTCGTCTCTATCGTACGAAGCTTGGAAAAATCTGTATCCTTTGTAATCGAGAACATGATTCATGTATATCCTATAGGGCATAGTTACGTTATCTTTTTTATCTATCAAAACGACATCGCTTTCATACGAAGCGGGACTCATAGAACCCGGATAACGCTCGAGTTTGAAATCGACAAGTTTCAACGCAAAAGGCAGCTCGATCTCCTTTGCTCCAAACGCTATGAAAACATCCAAACCGTTTAGACTCACTTTTGTCGGATGACTTACGCTTCCTGCACTACCAAAGACTACCGTTTCTTTTTTCTCTCCATCCACATCCACTTCGAAGCGCAGCGCATCGACGCCGCTTGAGTTCATCTTCATCATCCCCGGAGCCGATTTAGTATCGTTGGAGACGATCTTTTTTGTCGCTTTTGGGTAGTAGCTACGAAGAACGAACCCCCCAAGCATCGTCGAATAAAGCGTTCTAACGTTGAGCGGTTCATGCGATGAAGCCGCAAGCTCCCCTTTTGATTGATCCGCCATACGAAAATAGGAAAGCTTCATATCATGCGCCATATACGGCTTGGAATTTTTTATGAAAATCTTGATTGTAGGTTTGTCAAACGTCTGTTTGGAGTCGAAATCTATAACGAATGTCCCTGCATCGAAGAAACTCCCCTGTTTAAGCGCTACGGGTACTCCTCTGCCCTGCCCCGTAATCATCAAATCGAGCATCGGCACGCCGTTAGGGTCGGCAACGAGTTTTTCCACCGCATCGGGGATGTACTCCAAAAGTTTCACGTTCATATGTTTGCCTTCAAACGTGAAGTTTTCTTCGAAACTGTTGTGTGTACGTTTGGACAGGTAGATTCTGTGGTCGTTTTTGTACTCCTTGTCCCCTTTTTTCACTCCTATTTGGATGTAGTTGTCCGAACTAACAATAATGGAGCTCGTCTGCCCTTCACGAATGTGCATAGTCCCTTCATATCCTATATAGCGGGTTATAGCGGCACCGAGTAAAATCACCAAAAAAGCCACATGAAAAATGAAGATAGGAGCGTTTTTGAGTTTGTACATTTTATATTTGAAAATATTGTACACAAGGTTGAGAGCAAGAAGCCCAAGAAGCACTTCGAACCATCTGGCGTTGTACACGTCCGCTTTGGCACTCATCGTACCGTAGTCGTTTTCTATAAACGTCGCATATCCTATCGATACGGCGAATACCAGCATCAATACCGCCATCGTTTTCATCGAACCTATAAAGGAGAGAAGCGTTTTCATAAATATATAGCCTTTCATTGCTTTTGCTAAAATGAGATGCTTATTCTAATCGAGTTTGACAAACGAAAAGTTACAGAAAAGAAAAATTTAAAAACATCAATTTTTCTTATCTTTCAAAACACGTCGTTCGAATTTAAAAATAAATTTACCTAAAAATGAATATTATTTTTAAGTATATATGCTATAATTTCGCCCATTTATATAAAGCAATCTTTTGGAGGATTTTTCCAATGACACAAAAAAAGTTGAAAATCTTTTTGGGGATGTGTTTAACCACATTGTTACTCCATGCCCAAGAAGCGAGCACAACTCCCGCTTTGACTTTGCAGGATGCGCTCGAAATACTCAAAACACAAAACCTCGAAATCAAAGCTGCCACGCTCGAGGCCGATGCCGCTAAAAAAGAAGCCAAAACGGTTTCGGGAAAAAACTGGGGTAAACTCGACCTTATTCAGGACGTAGCACGAAGTAACGATGCCGGAAACGTTTTTGGCTTTAAACTCACTTCAAGAGAAGCAACTTTTGGTGATTTTGGTTTTAGTGAGTTTTTAGGTGGTGTAGGACAGGTACTTGGTACTTCCAACGACTTCAATACATTTAAAACATACATGACAAACCCTCAAACAGGGCAACAACTTTTAGATACTGCGCCAACAGACCTCAACTATCCCGGGTATCGAAACTTTTTCCAAACGAAACTGAAATACGAAGTGCCCATTTTTACGGGTTTCAAACTCAGCAGTTACGAAGATATCATGAACTCCATGGCGAAACTCAAAACACTCGACAAAGAAAAGGTGGAAAAAGAGAAACGCTATCAGCTGAAAAAATCATTTTACAATATGGGGTTGCTCGATGCTTCTATCAAACATATGCGAGTAATCCACAAAAACATCGAGATTTTGGAAAACACGACAAAAGAGATGATTCAAGCGGGTTATGCGAAAAACGTCGATTTGCTCGAAGTTCAAGCGAAAAAGGCGAATGTCGAACGACTCCTTTCCCAAATGGAAGCGAACAAACAACTTCTTTACCATTTCATCAGCTTCTTGCTCAACCAAAAAGTGGAAAAGATCATCCCGCCTACAGAACCCGTACCGATGCCTTCATATACGGATGAGTATATCTTGACCCACAACCTCGACATAAAAAAAGCATCTACTGGTTTACATATAACTCAAAAAATGATAGACGCCAGCGAAGCGGACTACTACCCTATGGTAGGAGCGTTCGCGGAAGCCGCAACGGCTGACGACACTTTTTTAGGAGATGCTTCCGACCATAAAGCCTACACCGTAGGTGCGCGCCTTACATGGAACATTTTCAACGGTGGAATCGACAAAGCGAAAATCGAAAAAGCGAAAATCGAAAAGCTCAAAACCGCAGCGCAAGTGGAACTTGCGAAAAAAGGGATCATCTTGCAAGTTGCGAAAATTCGCACACAGATAGAATCGCTCGATTCCGACATAGCGAGTTTGAAAAAAGAGCTTGATTTGGCAAATGCGATTTATCAAAACTACGAAGGGCGTTACAAAGAGCAACTCGCTTCGATGAGCGATGTCATCATCAAACAATCGCAACAGATCGAAAAAGTTCTCAAACTTCTTCAGGTTCACAACAAAAGAACTGAAAAAATCATAGCACTTGAAAAATTAGCAAACGGAGACGAATAATGAAAAAAGCACTACTACTTCTACTTGGACTGGCTCTTTCGCTTATGGCGGAGACTCTTACGCTTTCAGGAAGCGTTATCTCGGATAACCAGAAAATGATTACAAGCCGTTTTATGGGCTTCGTTACCAATGTATATGTCAGTGAGGGGGATTTTGTCAAAAAAGGGCAGCTACTCTACACTATCGATTCACGTGAAATCGACAGCGCGAAAAGACAAGCCGAACTAAGCTTGCAGATGTACCAAAACCAGCTCAACAACGTCAAACTCAACCTTGAACGTTATAAAAGATTGTACGCTAAAGACATGGTTTCGAAATACGAAGTGGAAAACCTCGAACTTGCGCTAAAAAACATGCAAGATATGGTGGACATCGCCAAAGCACGTCTGCAAGAGGTAGAAAACCAGTACAAATACCTTAAAATAACCGCACCTAACGACGGCGTTATCATCGCTAAGAACATCAAAGTTGGTGAAATGGCGATGCCGGGTATGCCCGCACTCGTGCTTTCCGATTTGAACGACTTGAAAGTACAAGTAGAAATCGCCGAAAACGACATGAAATCTATCTATGTCGGGAAAAAAGCTATCGTGGAGATTCCGGCACTCAAACTCAAAGAGATAGGAAAAATCCATGCGATCATTCCAAGCTCGAATCCAATGACCCATACATTCAAAATCAAAGTTTCTTTCCCGAACAAAACAAAAAAAGTGTATCCCGGAATGTATGCGACAGTCACTATAAAGGCGGACTAACATGAAAGAAAAAGATTTAAGCCATATCGAGGTTAAAGATTACGCAGGTAAATTAGCCAAGACGTTTCTTTACAACCCGTTAACGGCGGTACTGGCAGTGTTTTTGCTTGCTATCGGGTATCTTTCTTTAGAGGTGATGCCGCGTGAGGAAGACCCGCAAATCGCCATAAGCGGAGGAAGTATCATCGTTCCTGCACCCGGACTCTCCCCTAAAGAGGTAGAGAAAATCATCGTCGAACCGTTAGAGCAAAAGATTCGTGAAATCAAAGGTGTAGAACACATCTACTCTATGAGTATGGAAAACGTCGGCGTCATCAACGTTATGTACTACATAGGGCAAAACAGAGAGATTTCCAACCTCAAGCTCTATGACAAAGTGATGCAAAATATGGACTTGATGCCAAAAGATATCATGATGCCGCTTGTCAAGCCGTTCGATATCGACATCGATATCCCTATCGTCAATATCGCTTTTTACCAAAAAGACCACTCCCTTAGCTATCCGAAATTTTTGGAAACTATCCAAAACATCAAAAAAGAGATAGCGACCATCGAAAATGTTTCCAAAACACAGCTCAAAGGGCAACACAAAGAGCAATTCAACATCGGTGTCGATTTGAACAAACTCAAAGGGTATCACCTCTCATTAGGGCAAATCGTCCAAGCTATCAAAGCTATAACACTGAAAGTACCTAATGTCGATACCCAAACCAAAGAGAAAAAAATCGTCGTTTTCGGTGTCAAAAACGCCATCGAAACGGTTGAAGACGTTAAAAACATCATGGTCGCCCAATATATGGGAAGCCCTATCTACATACGCGATATCGCAACCGTGACGGATGGCATAGATATTCAAAACAAAAAAGAAGCGAGTATCGTACTGAAAGAAGAAAACGGAAAAACCGAAAAACTGCCGCAAATCACCCTAAGTGTTTCCAAGCTTGCGGGCTCGAACGCCGTTTTTGTCGCAAACGATGTAAAAAAACTTCTTGAAAAAAACAAAGATAGACTGGAAAAACTTGGCATTGGCTATAAAATAACCAGAGATTACGGAAAACGAGCCGACGAAGCGGTCAACGAACTTGTTCATCACCTGCTTATCACTATCGTCATTATAGCCGTGATGCTTGTGTTCTTCCTTGGCTACAAAGAAAGTCTCATCGTAACCTTTACCGTTCCGGCCATTCTTGCCGTTACACTTTTTATCGCGTATCTCAGCGGTCAGACCATCAACCGTATCACTCTCTTTGCGTTCTTGCTCTCACTTGGGCTTTTGGTCGATGCAGCGATTATCGTTATAGAAAATATCCACAGACATATCCACTCCCATGATAGCGAACACAAAGATATGGATACACTTTTGGTAAAAGCGACGGACGAAATAGGCGCACCGACGAATATCGCGACGTTGGCTATCATCTTGACGATGGTGCCGATGCTTTTTGTTGGAGGTATGATGGGAGCGTTTATGAAACCGATTCCGCTCAATGTTCCCGTCGCTCTTATCGCTTCGCTCCTTGTCGCTTATATATTCACGCCGTATTTGAGTCGTAAGCTACTCAAGTTCAACGACGACGGCGCACATAGACACAACAGTACAACAAAAGGGGGTAACTGATGCCGCATCATCACCACAAAGGGAAGAAGTTCGAAAACTTCATCTTCAATATCCTCCAAAGCAAATCGAAAAAAGCGATGGTGATTATCGCCGTACTTGTCGCTCTTGCCGGCAGTATCATGATGATACCGACAAAGTTGGTATTGGCACGTATGCTTCCGGGTAAAAGTGCGAACACGTTCACCGTCTATACCGATACACCGGCCGGTAGTTCCATTTACCAAACGAAAAAAGTGGTCGAGTGTGTCGAAAACGTTTTGAAAGAGGAAAAAGAGGTAACCGATATAGAAAGTTTCATCGGTGAAGGTTCTCCACTTGATTATGCCGGTCTTGTCAAAGGTAGCAGCATGAAACAAGGGGAGCGCTACGCCGAAACGGTCGTCAATCTGACCGACAAACACGAAAGGGACGAACCTTCTTTCTTGATGGTACAACGTTTGCGTCCTATCATCAAAAGCAAATGTGAGCCGCTTGTCAAAGATACCGTCATCAAACTTATCGAAATGCCGGCAGGTCCTCCGACACTCGCTTCACTCGTCGTCGAAGTTTACGGTGATGTCAACAGCGACGTGGCCAAAGTAGCACATGATGTCGCGCATGTTTTGAAAAACACCGACAAAGTGGTCGATGTGGACATAATGAGTGAAGAACCATACGATAAATATAACATCATTCCGATTACCGAAAAAATCACTCGAAGCGGACTTACGCTCGACCAAGTGAACAAAATCCTTTATCTCGCTTTCAAAGGAAGTGTCGTCGCCGTTAAAAACACCATAGAGCTCAACGACCAAGTCGGTATATTCGTCTCTTTGAGTCAAAAAACCAAAGAGCTTGAGAACAGCTCACTCGAAGCTCTACGTTCAAAACTAAGCTCACTCTTTTTGATGAACAAAAAAGGGATGATGATTCCGCTAATAGAGATAGTCAAAATAAAAAAAGTGAAAAAAAGCAGACCGATCTATCATAAAGATTTGAAGACGATGATAAACGTTATTGCAGAGACGGACAACGAATCGCAAGTCTATCCGCTTCTTGAAGCAAGAGAAAAAATGATGGAATACTTCTCCAAAAAAGGGTATGAAGTCAAAAAAGTACCCGGTATATCGACTTATATGTTCGACCTGATACTCAAAGACAAAAAAACAGCTAAAGAGTATCTTCTTCGTTGGGACGGAGAGATGAAAGTAACCCTCGATACTTTCAGAGACCTTGGAGCGGCGTTTATTGCGGCGTTGGTGCTTATTTTCTTGTTGATGGTTATCTACTACAAATCGTACGCCATAGCGGCTATCATTTTGGGTGGAAGCTTCCTTTCGATCATCGGCGTTATCATCGGTCACTGGGTAGCCGATCTTGTAACGGTCAACACTTTCTTCTTAACGGCAACGAGCCTTATCGGGTTTATCGCGCTGATGGGGATTAGTTCAAGAAACTCTTTGTTGCTTGTCGATTTTACCAAATCGCTTATGGAAGAGAAAGGGATCGAGAAAAAACGTGCTATCGCAATCGCAAGTGCGACAAGAGCAAAACCGATTCTCCTTACTGCCATCGCCATCATCCTCGGTTCAGCCCTTCTTGCAAGCGATCCGATATTTGGCGGTCTTGGAGTGGCACTCATCTCGGGAACGGTAGCGGCAGTAATCGTCTCGATCATCTTCGTTCCTGTTTTGATGGATAACACCAAATCGATCTAATCCGATTATCGAGTCACTTTTTGTGGCTCTATCCCTTTTTCCCTCCCCTTTTTATATGGCTTTAAACTCATCTTTTGTAGAATGAAATAAAAAAGTGACAATAGATGCTCAACAAAGTGATGTTCTTCCTTTTTTCTCTTGCATATTTTGCCCTGATCGGTTTTGCCGGTTATGTAATGTACCAAGACAACAAAGCGAACATGTTGATGTTGATAGATACGAAACTGGTCAATGGAGCCAATGCAGTTCCTTTTATTTTAGGTGAAGATTTTCACAACAAGAACCTATCAGCCAAAACTTTGACAAAAGAACAAGACTTGAAAAACATCAAACAACTTTCCCAATACGTCAAGCAAACCGATTTGGCGTATATTTACTCTTTCATACTCGACGAGAACGGTACCGTACGCTTTGCAAGTTCGAGCGCGATGAAAGAGGATATAGACGCGAACAAAAGCGATATCTTTTCATTCGACGTTTACAACGATCCCGATATTATCAAAGCGATTCAAACGAAAAAAACCGTTTTCAAAACGGTTAAAGACAAGTGGGGTGAGTTTCGTAGCGTGTACATTCCAAAAATCTCTCCCGATGGCAGAGTTTATGTCGTAGGGGCGGACTATAGACTAAAAGATCTCCAAACATTTCTCGATATGGTGGCAAAAAATTCGCAAATTTTCTTTCTCGTCGTTTTTATAATCCTTCTACTGTATCTGGGGCTTGTCTATTTCGCCATGCACTACGTCAACGACGAGACGAAATAGTATCATCTAAAAGCTCTATCATCGTCTTTTTGTTCACTTTGCGCGCGAAATCTTTGGCACTTAGCCCTTTTGAGTCCCTTGCGTCCGGATTCGCACCTTGTTCCAAAAGGTATTTGGCGACTTCCACTCTACCGTAGCAAACTGCACACATCAAAGGGGTAAAACCGCTTCGTCTGGATGTTTTGTTGACGTCGTACACCCCCTCCTCTACCAATTTTTTCACAAGTTCCAAACGGTCGTATGTTATCGCCATATCGAAAATGCTCACACCCTCGTTGTCGGTATCTTCGATATCGGCTCCGCTTTGGATAAGAAGCTCGACGATATCTTCATCACATCCGTATCGAAGCGCATACGCCAAAACACTCTCTCCGGTTTCACTTTTTTCATTGACGTCGCCACCGTCTCGAATATATTTTTTTATACTTATGTAATCGTTACTTTTAAGTAGTTCCAACCATTTATTCATTAAAAAATCCTAACTTCGTCTTTGTAGTGGAATTTTACCCAACAAGGTATTAGCAATATTTGAATATAATACAAAAAAATTTCTCTTAAGGTACTCAGATGGAACAAGTTAAAACAACGGACGAATTCAAAGCGCTCATAGACAATATCAAAACGACGACACCGGGGTACAAAGACCCGCTCGCTTTTGGTATTTGTAGAGTCGATTTCGGACAAAAAAACCTCGACAAGGTGCTACAAGCGACCTATCCGCTTGTCAACTGGAACGAAAACTTCGGTAGTGCGGCGATTTTCATAAAAGCGCTCACAGAACAAGGCATAGAGATAGATTTCAACCAAAACGAAGTTATCTGCAACGTAAACGAAGCGTTTTTGGAAAGCTGTCTTAATGCGTTCACTCCGTATGCGGACGAAGCTTTCGGCGATGCGCATAAAAACATCCAAGTTGTCTCGACTTTGTACAACATCATCAAAGAAAGCGGTGCAAGAGAGGATGAATACCGCGTATGTTTCCTTTTTGCCGACGAGCCGCTTCAAAGCGTTGAAGCGACATATCTTAAGCTCTACGCTATGAGCTTGGCGAAAGTGGAGCTTCGTAGTATCAACCTAAACGGGGCTTTTGGTGCACTTCCAAACGTCGCTTGGAGTGACGGGCAGCCTATCGAGCTCGATTGGCTAAGAGAGAACGAAATAGAACTCAAACTAAGCGGCGAATACCCGCATATCGATTTCGTGGACAAATTCCCACGCTTCTTGCAACACATCATACCGGCAGACAATACCCGCATCCTCGATACCGCAAAAGTTCGCTTCGGTGCGCAACTCCACGCAGGAACTACAGTTATGCCGGGTGCAAGTTACATCAACTTCAACGCTGGAACTACGGGTGTCAGTATGGTCGAGGGGCGTATTTCAAGTTCTGCAATCGTTGGTGACGGCAGCGATGTCGGTGGTGGTGCTTCGATTCTTGGCGTACTCTCAGGTACGGACGGCAACCCAATCTCTGTCGGTAAAAACTGCCTTTTGGGCGCGAACTCGGTTTGCGGTATTCCACTTGGTGATGGGTGTATCATCGATGCGGGAATAGCGATTCTCGAAGGTACGAAAGTAGGCATTTACCCTGAACAGCTCAAAAAAATCCAAGAAGCGAATCCGGGCGTAACGATGGAAGGGGAAATCTTCAAAGGAAAGCAACTTGCAGGTCTAAACGGTCTTCACTTCAGACAAAACTCCATGACGGGTGAAATCACCGCTTCACGAAGCACGAGAGAAATCAAACTCAACGAAGAACTGCACTAAAGTTTCGTTATCGGCATCACCGCCGATAACCCCTCTTTTCTAAACTCCAAAACGAAATTGCCGATTTTGTAGTATAATGACAAAATAACTCAAACCCGAATTTTACAAAGATTCGGGCTAAACCAAAAAGGGGTCGTTATGAACGTTTCTGCCAATCTCTCCTCCATTCAAGCACACCAAACGCTTCTTAATAACTCCGCTTACAATGTCGCCAACGTCAATACCGACGGGTTCGTACCGGTAGATACTACCATAACACAAGATGGAAACAACATCACTACTACATCGACAAAAGCGAGTGACAACGGCAGCGAAAAATCGCAAACGAACCTCACAAAAGAGATTCCCCGGCAAATTGTCGCCCAAGAGGGAGTGAGCGTAAACGTAACGGCTATCAAGACTCAAGACGAGATGCTTGGAACGCTGCTTGACCTTAAAGCCTGATTTTACCGATACGTTACTATATTGAAACTTTTCAACCTCTTCCAAAACGAGGCATCATCATCGTAAAACGGCAAACTTGAACCAAAATCGAGCGTTGTATATACGCTTTTGCCTACCACCACGCGCCCGCTTTGTTTGCCTTGTTTCGTTTTTATCCCCCAAAGGTTTTGAAATATTACCGTTTTTTCGTTGTATTGACCCAAATACAGTGCTATATGCCCTTTTCTATACAAAAGTGTTTCAAACGCTATCCCCTCTTGTTGGAGCCTCTCTTTTTTTTCCTCTTTGCTCAAACCATCGAGCGATACGACTTTTCCTACATGCGCTTGTACACTCGAATTTCGCCCAAGCCAAATCCCAAATGGAGCGAAATAATCCCTCATCGTCGAAGAACAATCGCGTAGTCCAAACATTCCACCCCAACCGTAACGCGTTCTTTGCAATTGCGAAAGGATTTTGGCAATATTCTCTTTGGTAAACAAAAGCGGCTCTTTTGTCGCTTCTGATTTCGAAAGAGTCAACGTAACATACTTCGGGGTGTGTATATCGCTTCTCGTAGCTACGAGAACACGGAAGTTTTTCTCATCTTCATCCACAACGGGCAAATACATCCCAAGACGCAATCGAAAAAGAAACTCCCCTTTTTCGTCATAAACCGCTTTGTTATCGACCACAACGAACACCTGCTTCGCCTCTTCCCATGAAAAAGCGTCGTTTTGAGGTATGAAGACGATATCGCTTGCTTTTATCCATCCCGCAACGAAAGAACTAAAAACAAATACCCACTCACCGCTTTTT
Source organism: Helicobacteraceae bacterium (assembly GCA_027038835.1). Lineage (GTDB taxonomy): Bacteria > Campylobacterota > Campylobacteria > Campylobacterales > Sulfurimonadaceae > S012-15. The sequence goes on from JALWGC010000006.1 coordinate 68,453, forward strand.
GAATAATGGGACACGAACAACGGCTTGTTCGCGGCTATAAAACTGTTTTGTAAATAATCAAACGGAAACCCTTCTCCGGGAGTGTTTGGGTGCTTGAACATCCTTTCATCGGTTGGAAACGCTCTGATGTTCGTTCCGCGTATCGTCAACGCCTTTTTGGAAAGGCTCATGTACGCACCGAAATTCGCCTCGTTTTCCATCTTTTTATAAAACGAAGCCCCAAGAGGTTTGAGGTTGACACCGTAGAAGTTTTTTCTCTCGTTAAAGAGACGGTGTGACCACATAACCTCCTCTTTCGAGACATTTGGCACTTCCTGCCAAATACGATAGAACTTCTCTTTATAGCCTGATTGTGCTTGCTTTAAAACCGTAGCGTCCTCATACCCTTGCAGATAAGCCCATGGCTCTTGAGGCATGCTTTTTAGTTCCGCTACATTCGAATCGTTCAAATCGAGCGTCAACAACCTTTTTTGGGAACATCCAAAAAAGAAAAACAAAGATAGGAAAAAAAAGAAAAAACGCTTCAACCTCTCACCTTTAATCTACCTCCCCGAATTTCGCGACCACACGACCGAGAATCTCCATCTCCTCTTGTGCAATCGTTTGGGTCGGATAGATATCGTTATCTGAAATTATATCTATTTTTCCGTCAATTCGAGGTACGACACGCTTGATAAACAACCCTCCTTGGGTTCGAAGCACGAAAATACCTCCCCGACGAATATCGTTTTTTGCACGGTTGATAAAAACGATGTCATCATAGCTAAACGTCGGCTCCATAGAATCGCCGCTTACCTTGAGCGCTTCGATGTTTTTTAGCTCCCCCTCACCACCAAGGTAGGCAACGAAAGTTTCAGGAATCTCCAATTCTTCACTCTCTTCTATTTCACCAACACCGCCACCTCCGGCACTTGCACTCATGTCGGCAAAGTACTTTACCTTGTAGTATCTGTTTGTCGCTTCTATAAGACTCTCCGGCGCTTGGTTGTACAAAAGCCAATTGATAGAGATGGAGCGCTTGGCACAAAAATCCAACAACTCGTTAAACGGTATGCGGTTTCTTTTTTTGAGTGTCGCGAAATTCATTCGTGAAATCCCAAGAACCTCCGCTACATCTTTGTCGAAAATCTTTCTCCCTTCGAATTCCGGAGATATGATGTTTTTTATATCTTCCACTATATCGCTAAAACTTTTCATCTAAACCACCTTGTATCACGATTTGACAAAATTATACACAAAAAGTTTTCATTTTGCAATATTTTTGAAATTTTCGCAATACTTATGAAAAAATACGACTACAAATCGAAACAAAAAGGGGTAGAAAATGGCACTTTTGACGAAAAAATTTGAAACTATCTGGAATATACTCGATAAAGAAGTGGAAAAGCTGGCACTGAAGTTGTTTTGACAAACGCTACGAGTCGTCTCCGCGTTCGTCGTATTTGTTCTTGTGGTATCCACCAAGCAAAAAGACCATAAACAAAACAAAAAGTACAACCATAACGGTATCAACAAAGCCGTTCATTCCATCACTCCGTTCGTAAAATTTAGTGCGTCGAAATTTTGTCGCAAAGCATCGTAGAGGATGATACCGCAACTAACGGCAAGGTTGAGGCTTCTTCCCTCTTTCGTCATGGGGATCGTTATCGCTTTTTGTTTGTAGTTTTCTATAAGCTCTTTTGGAAGCCCTTGCGTTTCACTTCCAAAAAGGAGGAAATCTCCCTTTTTGAAAGAAGCTTGAAAATAAGGTGTATCGACTTTTGTCGTAGCGAGATGGATATTGCCCTTATCGACACCGCTTCGTTGCATGAACTCTTCCAAACTCTCCCAAACGACAAGGTCGAGTTTGTGCCAATAATCAAGCCCCGCGCGCCGAACGGCCTTTTCGCTTATATCAAAACCGATCGGTTTGATTAGATGAAGTCTCGCTCCGGCATTGACACACAACCTGCCGATAGAGCCTGTATTGTTGGGGATTTGCGGATGTACCAAAACGACGTTGAACATAGAAGTTTAAAAAATGACCGTTTTGTTCGCATAAACGAAGATTCTATCTTCAAGTGCGAGTTTGAGCGCTCTTGAGAGCACCACTTTTTCCACATCACGCCCCAAACGCTGCATATCTTTCCAACTATATGCATGATTGACTTCCGTTACGTCTTGAGCGATAATAGGACCCTCGTCAAGATTGTTGTTGACAAAATGCGCCGTCGCACCGATAATCTTCACCCCGCGATCGTATGCTTGTTTGTAGGGGTTCGCTCCTATGAACGCCGGCAAAAACGAGTGGTGGATGTTGATGATTTTGTTTTCGAAATTTTCGACAAAGCGTGGAGTGAGAATGCGCATATATTTCGCTAAAACGATATAATCTATGTTTTCGAACTTGGCAAGTTCTGCAAGAATCTTTTCTTCATGTTCGGCTCTGTCCAACCCTTCATGGGAAACACAGACGTAAGGGATGCCAAACTTGCTTACAAGCGGCTCTAATGTGTCGTAATTGGAGATAACGCCCAAAATGTTCGCTTCAAGTTCCCCTTCTTGGTGGCGAAGCAAAATATCTCCAAGGGCGTGCATCTCTTTTGTCGCCATAATCACGATATTTTTTTTCTTGGGCTCGATCACTTTGATACGAGAATCTTTGGGTAAAACCGCTACGAGTTCGTCATAAAGTTTTTCTTTTTCCATATCTCCGTCAACCACGCTTCGCATGAAAAACTTGTTGTTGACCTTATCGACAAACTCGTTGTTGGTCAAAATGTTGAAATTGGACTCGTAAAAAAGTTTCGAAACCTTATAAACAAGCCCTTTCTCGTCGTTAGCGTCTATAAGAACACGGTATCTTGCCACTATTTTCCTTTTAACTTTTCTATTCTGTTATCTATGGTGGAGAGAACATACTCCATGAAATTGAGCGTCAAATCGAGTTTCGCTTCTACCGAAGTGTTGTTTGGCGCTTGAAACCCTTCAAAAAGCACCAAAAAACGCTCACGCAAAGAGTTCAAAAACAAAAGTTCGTTCTCTTTTTCCTCGCTTGATTGGGCGTTGTTCCCTTTGGCGGTTACTTGCTCGAAAAAGCTCTCCTCTCCTTGGGTGCTTTTTGACAAACGCGACTTCTCTTTTGCGTTTTGTTCTTGTCTTTTTTCCTCTTGCTCTTTTTCTGCGTGCTCTTTTCGTGTTTGCGAGTTTTGTTCCGGAGGCACGCTATCTCCAATCTCCGCCAATGTCGAGAGGATTACATCTTTTAGTTGGTCCATATCTTCGCTAACCACCTTTCAAATTCTTTAAACTCCGCTTCGTCGTCCATCTTGATAAAGAACTCTTTCATCCCCTCATCCACTCCGAGAAATTTTTTTCTCATACCCGATAGCCTGCGAACGGCTATCCTCGCTTCGGCGTTTTCCGGGTCGTTTCTTAGTACCTCTTTGTAAATCTCAAGCGCTTCTTCTTTAAGCCCTTGCAGTTCGTAGATATTGGCAAGAGTTACCGTTTTCATCACTTCGCTGCATAATTGGCGATGATCGAACCCATCTCGCTGGTAGAACAAACCTCTTTGGCATCATATGCCGCCAAATCTTGCGTTCTATACCCCTCGGCAAGGGCTTGTTTGATAGCGCTGTCTATTTTATCCGCCGCTTCTATTTCGCCTAAAGCGAAACGAAGCATCATTGAAGCGCTCGAAATCGTCGCTATTGGGTTTGCGATTCCCTGACCGGCGATGTCGGGTGCGGAACCGTGAATAGGCTCGTACACTCCAACTTTGTCACCCGTCGAAGCTGAAGGCAAAAGTCCGATCGAACCACTTAGCATACTCGCTTCGTCACTCAAAATATCTCCAAAAATATTCCCCGTCAAAATAACGTCGAACTGTTTTGGATCGCGTATAAGCTGCATTGCGGCGTTATCGACATACATATGGGAAAGTTCCACTTCCGGATACTGTGATGCTACTTCGGTTACGACGTCTCTCCAAAGCTGACTGACATCAAGTACGTTGGCTTTATCGACCGAGCAGACCTTCTTGTTACGTTTCATCGCTATAGCGAATGCCTGATGTGCAATTCGCTCTATCTCGCTTCGGGTATAGACCATCGTGTTGTAGCCTTTATCTTCGTCTCTCCCTTTTGGTTCACCGAAGTAAATCCCCCCAATTAGCTCACGAACCACCATCAAATCGACCCCTTTGACCACTTCCGGTTTCAAAGAAGAGGCATTGACGAGTTCGTCATAAACGACTGCCGGACGGAGATTTGCATAGACTCCAAGCTCTTTTCTAAAACGAAGCAGTCCGCTTTCTGGGCGTTTTTCACGAGGCAGATTGTCCCACTTCTCTCCGCCGATAGCACCAAAAAGCACCGCATCGCTTCCAAGAGACTTCGAAACGGTTTCAGATGGAAGCGGATCACCCGTGATGTCGTAGGCGATTCCTCCCATCAAAAGCTCTTCGTATTCGAATTCTATATCGAATTTCGGTGCGATAGCGTCAAGAACCTTGACCGCTTCGTCGATGATTTCAGGACCGATTCCGTCCCCTTTTATAAGTGCTATTTTGTATTTTTTCATTCTTGTTGAACCTTTATTATGATTAGTTTTGTGCTTCAAGCTCTTTTTTCGCAAAACTCATAAGCCCTCCGGCATCTATGAGTTCTTGCATGAATTCAGGGATAGGGGTGAACTTGTATGTTTTGTTTTGCGTTTTGTTGGTGATCGTTCCCGCATCCATATCGATAGCGATGACATCCCCTTCTTGGATTTGCGAAGCTTCTTCAAGCTCGAAGATAGGAAGCCCCATATTAAACGCGTTTCTATAAAAAATACGTGCGAACGTCGGTGCTACGACCGCGGCGACACCGGCGGCTTTGAGCGCGATTGGTGCATGTTCTCTCGAACTTCCGCAACCGAAGTTCTCGTCAGCTACGATGATATCACCCGGAGTCATTTTGTTCACGAACTCCGGATCGGCATCTTCCATAACGTGCTTTGCAAGTTCTTTAGGATCGGAAGTGTTGAGATAACGCGCGGCGATGATAAGGTCGGTATCGATATCTTTGCCGAATCTCCACACTTTCCCTTCTATATTTTTTTGCATAAAAACCTCATATATCGTAAATTTTGCGCAATTATACCAAAAAGTAGGTTGAAAGTTTATAAAGGTAAAAAAGCTTGTCTAAAAGCGGCAGGAGTTCCCTGCCATAATGCAGATACTACCGTTTGAGTCCGTTGACGGTTTGCAGCATCTCGTCACTTGTGGTGATGATTTTGGAGTTGGCATCGTAAGCGCGCTGTCCGGTAATGAGGTCGGTAAGTTCGACGACAAGTTGCACGTTACTGAGTTCGACGAACCCTTGGCGAAGCGTTCCAAGACCGTTTTGACCGGGTGTGCCCTCTATGGGTTGACCCGAACTGTCGGTTTCGATGTAGAGGTTGTCCCCCATCGAGTGCAAACCTGCAGGGTTGATGAAGTTCGTCGTAGTTATCTGCCCTATCACCGCAGCTTGAGTTTGTCCCGGCTGAACGACGGTTACCGTACCGTCTGTTCCTATATGGATATCGGTCGCATCTTCGGGAACGGTTATCTGAGGAACGAGCGTGTAACCGTCGCTGTTGACGATAGTACCGTTTTGGTCTATCTTGAACGCCCCGTTTCGTGTGTAAACTTCGGTACCGTCTGGAAGCTCGAGTTTGAAAAACCCTTGTCCGGTGATCGCTATGTCGAGCTTGTTGTCGGTTTGCTTGAGGTTCCCTTCGCTAAACATCTTGTTAATAGCCGTCGGGCGTACGCCAAGTCCCACCTCTATACCGGTAGGAGACTGCGTAACGTCGCTTGTCGCCGTTCCCGCGTATTCCATCGTTTTGTACATCAAGTCGGCAAATTCGGCGCGCGATTTTTTAAACCCGATGGTATTGACGTTTGCGATGTTGTTCGCCGTCGTGTCTATTTGGGTTTGCATCCCGAGCATCCCCGTCGAAGCTATATAAAGTGACTGTAACATTTTCTACTCTCCTTAGGCTCTTTTAGAGATTTTTTCGATCGCATCTCTGTTCATCTCGTTCATTTGGGTATCCATCGCTTTTTGATACATCCCCACAAGTCTGTTCGTTTCTATAAGCTGTGTCATCATCTCGACCGCATTGACGTTACTTTTTTCTATAAACCCCTGACGCACCGCACCGCTTGCTTCCAACGGTTTGTACTCGCTTTCATGTTCATACACGTAAAGGTTGTCCCCCTCTTTTTTCAAGAAGTTGGGATTTTCGGGTTGAAAAACGAACAACTTCGACAAAATCGCCATTTGCGTACTGTCTGATTGTTTTGTGGAAATCGTGCCGTTTTTGTCTATACTTATCGCCGTTTCGCTCCCGTCAAATTCGATCGTCGCGCCACTTGAGAAATAATCCGCCGGTAACACTTCGTACCCTTGTTTGGTTACGAGCTTCCCCTCTTCGTCGGTCGTGAAACTACCGTCTCTAGTCAGTCGCAAGCCTTGTGGAGTTTTGACAAGGAAGAAGAGGTTGTCTCTTGAGAGTGCGACATCGAGCGTGTTGTCGGTTTTTTCCATATTTCCAAGCGAATAGTCGGTATATCGCTCGACGATATGGGGAACACGCGCCAATGTACGGTTGAAGAATTTCGCGGCATCTTTCGTTTGATCGGCAAGCGGAAGTTCATCGCGCGACTCTTTGTATAGCCGCATGAAATCACCGATAACGACATCGTCTTGCTTGAATCCGGAGGTATTGACGTTCGCCAAGTTGTTGGCTATCAAATCGAGTCGATTGAACTGCGTAACCATCCCTGCCGCAGCTTGATAATAGCCTGTTTGCATTGCATCCCTTTTCGATAATCATTTGGAAATCCAAAGCAAACGGCGTTCCAACTTTTAAAAAAGGTAGTTGAACTCCAAACGGGAATCTATATACGACAAATCGTCGCTATCGTTTTCATGGGCGATATCGACATACGCTACACGTAATCTCGTCTCGAACCCTTGAAGTGATTTCAGTTTATGAATCATGTCGAAGTTGTACACGTTGGTATCGTCAAACAGAGTTCTTTTGTTTTCGTCGAAATCTTCGTAAGCGTATCGAAACATCACACTAAGTCCAGAAACGATTCCGGCTTTGCCTAAATCGTAATCGACCCTTGCGAGGTATGTTTTGGTATTTGCGAACCAGTTGTACTGCCCCATAGCACGGGTGTAACCACCTGTTGGAAAACCACGCCAAGGTGCGACGATATCCGCTTTGTCCGCGACATACGAATACCCCAGCCGAAACTTCGTCGTTTTGGACTTGAAGTCCACTTTGGCAGCAACGAGATAGGTATCGAGCGAGTCAGGATTTTTGTACCCGAGACTCGAACCTAAAATATTCGCTCCCCCCACTTTTCCAGCACCATTGTCGAATTGACGAATGTATCTCAAAGCGGGAATCACTTTCCAATCACCGACGGTGATTGCGTACGCTCCTTCTACGATCGCATCGGAAATAAGCGAAGGGACGGCCGTGTAATTGAGCGTCAGCGTCAAGTTGCTTATAGATTTGTTTTTCATTTCGGCAACGACAAGCGCGTTGTGGGTTTTCTTTCCATGTGTTTTCAAAGCCGAAGGGGTGAGTTTTCTATGGGAAGCCGAATCGTCGTTGTTGTACGGAGCGCCTATCTCTTTGTAGTTTCCGTAGGTGATGATATCATGGAAGCTGCTATGGTCACGCAGTTTTTGGCGTGTCAAGTACGCCAAGGAAATTTTCGTTTTATCGAACTCTTTGGAGCTAAGAACAGCCCCTTCGAACGTATTTGGAATCATTTTCGTATCGTTACTGCGGGTAAGAACGCTTTCGAACATCAACCTTCCTACACGCAAATCGGTTTTTGCGTACTTGTAGTCGATGTTGGCAACAGCGAGGGAATACAACCCCCATTTCCCCGTTTTGGTTACGTCGTATCTGCTTGTAACGTCTTTTCCCGCTTTGATTCTTCCGACATCTTCGTCGCTCATATGTAGCGGTGATTCCGAGCCGTAAAATGCCGCTTCTGTGCTAAAACCGCCGTAGATAGCCGACTTGTAAACGATACTCCCGCCAAGCCCCATGGCGTAGTTGTCCTTTTTGTTTGGCAGTTCGTCGCCCAGCCAGTCCCAGTAGAAGTTGTTCGACCTGATTCGCCCATAGAACATCCCCTCTTCGAACATTTTCGAAAACGAATCCACGGTTTTTGGAGTTTGTATATATTGTAAAGTTCTGTTTGGTTTCAATATACGTTTCGTTTCATCTGCACTTGCGATACCGCATAACAAAACAAAAGCGCAGATTGTAGCGACCATTTTCACCCATGAATGTTTCATTTCGACCTTTCACTTTCAATAAAATAAACTCGAGTGTACTATACAAATTTCGGAATAAATAACTCCTTAAATCGACTAGCTATTAAAGCCTGTTTTAAATAAATTTCGGTATAATCCAACCTTCGAATAACCTAAAATAAAAGGTAAACCTCTTCATGACTGCAAAAGAACTCAACAAAGCATTGGAAAACTTCTTCGAAGAGCACAAAAACAGCGACGAATGCGTTACGTACGAAGCGATAGCGAACATATTCGAAAAAGCGCCTACCGCGGCGCAAGCACGTAACGTCTTCAAACTTCTGAACAAATACAACAAATGCATCTATACCTCTTCAGAGCACGCGAAACTTCTCAACGACAAAGAGGCAGAAGCCAGACGCGACGCTCAGCGCAAGATGATAGACAGCAACGACACGGACGAATTCAACATCCTCAAAGAGCATGAACTACTCGAATGGTCACGCTCCGACTCTCCGGTTAGAATGTACCTAAGAGAGATGGGACAAATACCGCTTCTTACCAAAGAGGAAGAGATCGAGATTTCGAAAAAAATCGAGCAAGGCGAGTCGATCATTCTCGATGCTATCTGCTCCGTCCCATACCTTATAGATTTCATACTTGACTACAAAGAACCGCTTATCAACCGCGAAAGACGGGTAAAGGAGCTTTTTAAAAGTTTCGAAGACGACGATAGCGACGACGATGACGATGACGCAGAGAACCCAAAAGCGAGCGCCAAAGACAAAAGTCGCGTAGAAAAAGTGACACAAAGCTTCAAAGCGCTTGAAAAAGCGAAAAAAGACTGGATGAAGTTTCTCGAAAAACTTCCAGAAGACATAAACGAACCACCGCTAACCGAAGAGAAACTGCACTTACAGCTTCAACTGGCGTTCAAGAAAAAGATACTCAAAGAACGGCTTCTCGACCTCGGTCCGACATCGAAGCTCATCAACGAGCTCGTTCGTTCCATGGAAACGGCACTCAAAAGCGATGAAGGGTACGACAAGGAACTCAAACGTCTTGAGTACAAACTTCCACTTTTCAACGACACCCTTCGAGCAAACCATAACGCGCTCCTTAGCAAAATAACCGAGCTTAGCAAAGAGGACATCACCGCGATGGTTCCCGAAGCGACGATGGTCAGTACCTATATGGAGATCAAAAAGCTCATCCAAACCAAAGAAGCGAGTAAAAACAGCTTCGATATGGAGCCGGAAAAACTCGCCGATATCTTGGAGCAGATAAAACGGGGAAAAAAGATCAGCGAAGAAGCCAAGACAAGAATGGCGAAATCGAACCTCCGCCTTGTCGTCTCCATCGCCAAACGCTACACCAACCGTGGTCTGCCTTTTCTCGATCTTATCCAAGAAGGAAATATCGGTCTGATGAAAGCGGTCGATAAGTTCGAGTACCAAAAAGGGTACAAATTCTCCACATACGCGACATGGTGGATACGCCAAGCTATCAGCCGTGCGATAGCCGATCAGGCAAGAACGATCCGTATCCCTATCCACATGATAGAAACGATCAACCGCATCAACAAAATCATGCGTAAACATCTCCAAGAAACCGGAAAAGAGCCGGATGTAGAAACAATTGCAAAAGAGGTCGGACTCTCGGTCGAAAAAGTCAAAAACGTCATCAAAATCACTAAAGAGCCAATCTCTCTCGAAGCGCCTATCGGGAGCGAAGAGGATGGACGTTTTGGAGACTTCATCGAAGACAAAGCTTCTCTTAGCCCGACCGATGCCATCCTCAAAGAGGATCTTCGCATCCAAATCGAAGAGGTGCTCGAGCAACTCAACGAAAGGGAAAAAGCGGTTATCAAACTTCGCTTTGGAATACTCGATGACGAGAGCGACAGAACACTCGAAGAAATCGGTAAAGAGCTCAACGTAACGCGCGAGCGTGTTCGCCAGATAGAAAGCAGCGCTATCAAAAAGCTAAAACACCCAAAAGTGGGTAGAAGACTCAAAAGTTACATCGAGGATTGATGACGTTAGAGCAGCAGTGGTTGGAGTTCGATTTCAACCCGTTCATCCTTTTCAACCATGACGGCAAGATAGTCTCGCTCAACAGCGAAGCGCAGTTTCTTTTAGGAGCCGCTTCGCAAAAAGAGATTTTCGAACTTACAACAGCTCATGCGCCTCTTTCTTACGGATTCAAAACGACCTTTTTGGACATAGAGTTCGGCAGACACAAGTTTTTCGGTATTACCGTAGGGTACATAGACGACAACGAGATAGGGATCAAACTCTACCGTTTTCCTACCCTCAACAAAAACAACATCCAAAAACCGCAAGGGGAGCTTGTCAACATCTACACCCTTATCGACTTGTGTATCTCTTCCAACTCCATCGGAAACGACATTACGTTCGTCAAAGATTTCGACCCGACCATTCCCGATGTGCTCATAGACTCCAACAAGCTCGTAAAGGTTCTCAACCAAATATACACTTGTTTTCTCGACAACGACAAAATCACGACAAAAGTGTTCTACCGTATCGGAGAGTACATCAAGTACGACGACAAGAAATACTCCCTTTTCTCCATCAAAATATCTGCGGATTCGATAGATGAAGAAAAGCTAAAAGAGCTCCAAGAGCACGTCGCTTCGACCTGTTTTTACTTGGAAATAAAATCGAATTTCGTCTCTATCAATCTACCTATCATCACCTAAAACAAAAACCCCAATGTAAACTCCGGATAAGTCGAGTTTTCCTTGGTGTGGAAATTGTTTTCACTCACTATCCCAGCTGCGACGTAACCGAAGCTCACGCGATAGGCAACCCCTCCTTTGATGCCTCCTGAGGAGCTTGAAGCTATCGCGTCCTCTCCAAGATAATCGGTATATCGATAAAACACGCCAAGATAAGGGCTGATTTTACTCGATGTTTCGAAATAGTACACTACCGGCAAGGTATATTGCATGATTTTAGGGTCGCTGCCCGTCCATAGCGTTATGCCCATTCCGACACTCAAATCATCGACGATGAAATAATCTCCACTCACTCCGACTATGAAATAATCGTTCGAACCGGCACCAAACGTCGCACTTCCGCTTCCAAGTACCGCGCCGACACCTACTGAGCCCTTTTGGAACAAAACATCCCCTTTAAGCATCGAAAAGGTTATGAGCAAAATCACCAAAAAACGTCGCATCTATTTCCCTTTTAATTTCTCGAGCAAATCATCGAGCGTGTCGGTTTTGTGGCGAATATGCAGTAAATCGAGCACCTGATTGAGTCTGTTTTGATTGAAGTTTTTGTAACGTTCTTTATCGAAGCGTTCATGGGAGCGCACCGCTTCGAACAAAGCGTTTTTATCGAGTTTCGTTTCTTTCAAAATCGACTCGACGATCTCCGAGAGTTCGTTTTCTATCGTCTTGATATCGACTCCGCCGTCCCCTTCTTTGCTCTCGAACATCACATACACTTTGTACATCCCAAGAAACGCCGCTACCAAAAACGAAACCATCATGATAGTTTGTAGATTTTGCGAAAAAAAATCAGCCATTTCATTTTTCCTTAAAAAATAGATACCCCGCAACTATACCCAAAGCCAACGAAGGCAAATAGACCCCAAGGTTCAAAACGGCGTTGTTTTTAAGCGCTATGAACCCCATGACCAAAAACAGGTACGCCCCGAGTCTATAGAGTGAAAAGCTCGTTCTCAGCCCCGTTTTTATATGTTGCGCGTTAAGCGGTTTTACACGCTTTTTTTCCTCTTTGACAATCTCTTTGAAATCGACCTCTTCTTCGTTTGGTGTTTCTTCTTCCTCTTCAAACAGCCCATGAGGGTCGTCTATCTTCTCCAGTAAATCACGGTCATCTTCGTAGATACCGTTTTTCAGTCGGTTCTTGACAAGTTTTTTATGCGTAAGACCCGAAGCCACGATCACGAAAAAACTACTAAGAAACGCGACTTGAAGATTGAGAAAAACAGAACGTGAAACGAAGTAACTAAGAGCGATTACAACTTCAAAAAGTGCCAAATATTTAAATTTTGCCGCCACCGTAGTCCTCTTCATCCTCATCGTCGTCGAAATGGGGCTTGAGTCTGTCATTCCGCTCTTTTGCCAGAGCTTCATACTCTTTGTACTGCTTCGAGTACGCTTTATAGACGTTCAAAATCGCTGCGGCGATCCCTATGAAAATCCCCAGCCAAAGCAGCCATGTATGCCCAAAAGCCTTTTTCAGCCCCATCCCAAGCCCTACCCCTATGAGGATTGCCACGACGATGGAGATACCCAAAGAGAGGTCGTCCGCCGCTTCGATGATAGGTTTGAGGCGTGGTTTTGGCTCTTCTTGGTTCGTGTTATTTTCCACTTATATTTCCTAAAACGGTATCGAACGCTTCGATAGTTCGTTCTATCATCTCATCGGTAATAGCCGTAGAGATAAATCCGGTTTCATAAAGCGAGCAAGCGAAGTAAAAACCGGCTTCGAGCATTCCTGCATGAAACTTAGCGAACAACTCGGCATCCGTCTTTGCCGCGTCGTCGAAATTTTTGACCCGATTTTCGTTGAAGAAAAATCCGAACATACTCCCTCTCACCGTCGTCTGACATGGGATGCCGTATTTGCTACACGCTTCTTCAAGCCCTTCCATCAGGCGCGAAGCTCTTGTTTGAAGCACTTCGATAACGCGTGAATTTTGCTTGAGCTTTCCAAGTGCGGCGTTTCCTGCCGCCATCGCTACGGGGTTGCCGCTAAGTGTTCCTGCTTGATACACCGGCCCTTCCGGACTGAGCTGGGACATAATCTCAGCGCGTCCTCCAAAAGCACCCACAGGCATACCGCCCCCTATGACCTTACCGAGCGTTACAAGATCAGGCGTAACGCCGGTGATGGTCTCCGCACCTCTTAGCGTCGCTCTAAAACCGCTCATCACCTCATCGAAAATCAGCAATGTCCCATGCTCGTCACAAAGCTCTCTAAGCTCTTTTAAAAACTCTTTATCGGCAGGCACGAGTCCCATATTTCCGGCAATCGGCTCGATAATGACACAAGCGATGTCGTTGGAATCGGCAAAACATTTTTTTACACTTTCTATATCGTTGTATTTCGCCAAAAGAGTATGTTTGGTAAAATCGGCAGGCACTCCGGGACTGCTTGGTGTACCGAAAGTCGCCGCACCGCTTCCCGCACTGACCAAAAGGGAATCACTATGCCCATGGTAGCACCCCTCGAACTTGACTATATCGTCACGCCCGGTAAAACCGCGAGCCAAACGGATAGCACTCATAACCGCTTCGGTACCGCTACTGACAAAACGCACTTTGTCGATGCTATCGAAGAGTTCCACGACTTTGGAAGCCAGCTCCGTCTCCGCTTCGGTAGGCGCACCGAAACTAAGACCGTGCTTGACGGCATCGATAACCGCATTTTCTATCGTCTCGTCACGATGACCGAAAATAAGCGGTCCCCAGCTTTGAACAAAATCGACATATTCGTTCCCGTCAACATCGACGAGATACGCCCCTTTTCCCTCTTTTATGAAAACCGGCGTAGAACCGACACTTTTGAACGCTCTTACAGGTGAGTTCACTCCCCCCGGAATAAGCTGTTGCGCTTGGAAAAAATCTTCTTGTGAATGTGTGTGTTGCATAGAAAATCCTAAATACTATTTTTCAAAGAATTATAGCGAAGTTAATTTACATCTGATATAATCGAACCAAAAAGAGTACTAAAAGTATGAATAGAAGCTCGTTTGCCTTTTTTGTCGCTTTGCTTGTGCATATTGTCATCTTTTTGGTGTTGCTCCTGCTCGCACACAGTCTCAATACCGAGCTTCCAAAGACACAGCCAAAAGAAAAACGGGTCAAAATCTCCCTCAAAGAGTTTCAAAAACCAAAACCGAAAAAACGACACGGCCAAATAAAAGCCAAACCAAAACCGACCCCCATAGCGCCACCGATGCCAAAAGGGGGACAGCTAAAAAAAATAGTCCAAAAACCTTTGCCAAAATACAATCCGAAAAAGAAAAAAAGAAAAACCCATCTCAACAAACCAAAAACGCAACCGCGAACCAAGCAAAAACAACTTCCAAAAAAAACCGAAAAACTCCCGCCAAGTGCGAACAAGCCGTTGATTCCGTACGAAGAAAAAACAAAAGAGCACAATCTGACAAAAGCGAAGCCGAAAAAAGAGGAGAAGAATCCTCTGTATTCCCTGCTTAGTCAAGACCACTCCGACGAGGAGGTGGAGCAAAAACGAAAAACGAAAACCGCCTCCAAAGGGGTATTGCAAGATATCAAAGAGCTTTATGGAGACGAGTTTGGTAAACTCTCCCCCGGACAACAGCAGTACATCCTTGATAACCAAGAGATTATGCGGCGCATCACCCAGCAGGTCTTGAACCGTGTCGCACGCGTCAATATTCCGCGTGATTTAAGCGTGAACACCTACAACATCATCGAATTCAAACTCCATCCAGACGGCAGTATGAGCGATTTTCGTTTCATCAAAAAAAGCGGCGTATTCATCCTCGATGAAACCACCAAAGAAACCATAGAGTACGCCTATAGCAAATATCCCCACCCAAGCGAAACGACCCTTATAAGGTACAATGTCTTTTACAATCTTGCAAGGTACTGACATTCGGTAGAAATACCTGCTCAAAAGCAACGACAAAGCCGACACCACGTTTGAGCATTTGCACATATTCACAAAAGCAACTATTTAGCTCGTTTTTATTATAATAATGCACTTTTTTTCAAAGGCGGTATTATGATAAACTCCCTTCGCGGCATGAACGACATCATCTGTGACGAACGTTTCACCTATTTTCTACAAACGGCAGAGAGAATCGCTAAAAATTACGGGTATTGCTACATCGAAACCCCTATTTTGGAAGAGACTTCTTTGTTCAAACGAAGTGTGGGCGAGAGCAGCGACATCGTAGGTAAAGAGATGTACCAGTTTATCGACAAAGGGGAAAACGACGTTTGCATGAGACCCGAAGGTACGGCTGGAGTCGTTCGAGCTTTCATACAAAAAAAGCTCGATCGCGCGGGCGGAATACACCGCTATTACTACTACGGACCGATGTTTCGCTACGAGCGACCCCAAAAAGGAAGACTCAGAGAGTTTCATCAATTCGGCGTGGAGAGTTTCGGGGTGGAGAGTGTTTACGAAGACGCGAGCGTCATCGCCATGATTGCAGATATTTTGGATGCCCTTGGTATCGGTTACAAACTCAAGCTCAACTCCCTTGGGTGCAAAGAGTGTATGCCGCCGTATAGAGAAAAACTCATAAGCCACATAGAGAGCGTTGAAGAGGAGATTTGCGAGGATTGCAAACGCAGAAAAACCACCAACCCTATCCGCGTGCTCGATTGTAAAAACGAAAAATGTCAAGAGCTTTACGCCGATGCGCCAAAACTTATAGACAATCTTTGCGAAAGCTGTGCGCAAGACTTCGACAAACTCAAAAAACTGCTACAAAGCTACGACATAGCGTACGAAATAGACACGAACCTCGTTCGCGGGCTCGATTATTACTCCAAAACGGCGTTCGAGTTCGTCAGTGACGGCATCGGTGCGCAAAACGCCATTGCCGGCGGCGGCAGATACGACAGGCTCGTGGAGTTTTTAGACGGCAAACCGACTCCCGCAGTCGGATTCGCGATGGGGATAGAGCGCCTTTTGGAGCTTGTACAAATGCCGCAAACAAAAAGAGAGGGGTACTACATAGGCGCGATGGATGAAGAATCGATAGAACTCGTTCTTCAACTCGCACACCAAAAACGCAAAAACGCCAAAGTGGTCGCCGAGTACAAGAAAAAGTCACTCAAAAACCACCTCAAAGGTGCAGACAAGATAAACGCGAAGTACTGCGTCGTCATCGGCGAAAACGAGCGTAACGACAAAACCGTCTGGGTGAAGAACTTGGAAGAAAAAACCGAATCGATCATCCCACAAAGTGAGTTTTTGGCGTGAAAAACTATGCGCTTGAGGTATGGTCGAACAACAACTTCATCATAGACCAAGGGTTACTCAAACTCAACTACAAAAGTATGCCCTCTTTGCTTGAAATCACTCAAAATATCCGCGAAAAAGGGGTTCGAGGCCCTTTGTTGCTTCGTTTTCCCCACCTTATCAAAAAACAGATCGACACTCTGTACAAAAACTTTCACAAAGCGATCGAAATCAACGACTACCGAGGCGGGTTCAGCGCCGTTTTTCCTCTTAAAGTCAACCAGTATCCGCAAGTAGTAGAAGCCGTTACCAAAGAAGGCAAACGCTACGATTACGGTCTTGAAGCCGGCAGTAAAGCGGAGCTTATCTTGGCCATGAGCGAAATCAACGAAAACGCACCCCTAACGGTCAACGGCTTCAAAGACGAAGAGATGATAACACTTGGGTTCATCGCCGCTTCGATGGGAAAAAAGATCACTTTGACCGTCGAAGGGCTGGGAGAACTCGAGACCATAATCGAAGTCGCGAAAAACAAACCCAACTTCAAAGTCCCATCCATAGGTATTCGCGTACGTTTGCACAGTACCGGAAGCGGCACTTGGGCGAAAAGCGGCGGGATGGACGCGAAATTCGGTCTTACTTCAACCGAAATCCTCGAAGCGATATCGCTGCTGAAAAACGCCGGTTTACTTGAAAATCTCACGATGATTCACTTTCATATCGGCAGTCAAATGTCCGACATAGCCCCAATAAAAAGAGCGCTTCGAGAAGCAGGAAACATCTATGCCGAACTCAAGATGCTGGGTGCGACCTCTCTTAGCAACATCAATATAGGCGGAGGGCTTGCCGTGGAGTACGAACAACACTCGGGCAAAAAATCGTACAACTACTCCATAGAAGAGTTCAGCAGCAGCGTGGTGTTTCTCTTAGCCGACATCATGAATGCAAAAGGGGTCGAACATCCAAATATCTATACCGAATCGGGTCGCTTCATCGCCGCTTCACATGCCGTTCTCATCGCACCGGTACTGGAGCTTTTCTCTCAAGACTACCAAGAAAGACATCTAAAATTCAAACAAAAAAACCCACCTCTTATCGAAGAGCTGCGCGCACTCTATGAAGATTTGAACCAAAAAAACTGTATAGAGTATCTTCACGACGCGCTCGATCATATCGAATCGCTTCTGACCCTTTTCGATCTTGGCTACATCGACTTGCAAGACCGCTCCAACGCCGAAATTTTGGTTCATAACATCATTAAAAAATCGCTCTATCTCAAACGCAGTTTTACGACAAACGAGCTTTTCGAACTCCAAGTGCGCCTTCAAGAGCGCTATCTTATCAACGCTTCGATTTTCCAAAGCTTACCCGATTACTGGGGGCTTGAACAAAACTTCCCCGTGATGCCGCTGCACCATTTGGAACTAGAACCGCTCCATCCAGCTTCCATCTGGGACATCACTTGCGATAGCGACGGAGAGATAGGATTCAAAGAAGAAAAACCGCTTTATCTGCACGATATTGACCTCGATGAAGAGGAATATTTTTTAGGTTTTTTCAATGTCGGCGCCTACCAAGAAACCCTTGGAATGGCACACAACCTTTTTACCCATCCAAGCGAATATACCGTCAAAATCGACGAAGAAGGATTCGAGATAACGTTCGACAAAGAATCGAAAAACATTTTGGAAATCCTCGAATCGATAGGGTATGAAAAAACGAAAATCTTAAACAAACTTAAAGAAGAGATCGAAAAAAGCGCGTTTATTGCAAAAAAAGAAAAAAAAGATACACTTTCATTGCTTGAAATCTATTTGAATCAAAACGGTTACTTGCGCACTACGAATTAGGGAGAATGAGTTGGGACTTTTGAGTGAGATAAAAGAGGACTTCGCCAATGTCAGAAAAAACGACCCCGCTTTTAGCTCCAATCTCGACTTTCTTTTCAACTATCCCGGTGTTTGGGCGATAGTTTGGTACCGCATAGCAAACCGACTCTACAAAGCCGGATGGAAACGTCTGGCAAAAATCATCATGGGTGTGAACAAAATCTTCACCCAAACCGACATCCACCCCGCAGCTACCATCGGTAAGCGTGTTTTCATCGACCACGGCATAGGGGTCGTCATAGGGGAAACCACCATCATCGAAGACGACGTACTTATCTACCAAGGGGTTACGTTAGGCGGCGTGAGTCTTGACCATGGGAAACGCCACCCCACTATAAGAAGCGGTGTCGTCATAGGGGCGGGAGCGAAAATTTTAGGAAATATCGAAATAGGTGCGAACGCGAAAGTGGGTGCGAACTCCGTCGTCGTCAAACCTGTTCCGGAGTGTTCCACCGCCATCGGTATCCCTGCGCACAACATCGAAAAAGGGCGCTGCAAAGACCCATTTATGCACAATATGCTCCCCGATATCAACAAAGAGCTTTTTGAATACCTCCTCAAGCGTGTCGCCGTTTTGGAGCACTTGATGCTAAAAGAAAAAGGTGGAGACGAACTTTTGGAAAAAGATTTGGAGCTAGAGCAAATCTACAAAAGTTTCATCGATTCAATGAAAAATTAAACTTCCTTTTAGTATAATTCCAGATTGATTAAAACAAACATCACGAAGGGCTTGATAATGCTTTCAAACCGTATAAACACACTATCGGAATCAATTACGATTGCGGTCTCCACGCTCGCTCAAGAGCTCAAAGCGCAAGGTAAGGACATCCTTAGTTTTTCAGCCGGCGAGCCGGATTTCGACACGCCGCAAGTGATCAAAGACAAAGCCATAGAAGCTATAAATGCCGGTGCTACGAAATACACCGCAGTCGATGGGATTCCCGAACTCAAAAAAGCGATTGTAGAAAAACTCAAGCGCGATAACGGCTTGGAATACGCGATGGATCAAGTCATCGTGAACAACGGTGCGAAACACTCGCTTTTTAACCTTTTCCAAGCGACCATAAACGAAGGGGACGAAGTGATCATCCCTTCCCCGTACTGGGTAACCTACCCCGAACTCGTACACTATTGCGGCGGGAAGTCGGTCATCATCGATACCGACGATAGCAGCGGTTTCAAAATCACTCCAGAACAACTCAAAAACGCCATCACGCCAAAAACGAAGATGCTCATCCTCACATCTCCTTCCAACCCGACAGGCGCTATCTACTCAAGAAGCGAACTCGAAGCGCTTGGAAAAGTGCTCGAAGGAACCGACATTCTCGTTGCAAGTGACGAAATGTACGAAAAGCTCACTTACGAAGGGGAGTTCGTCTCGACTGCAAGCATCAGTGAAGATATGTTCAAACGTACCATCACTATCAACGGCCTTTCCAAGTCTGTAGCGATGACGGGATGGCGTTTTGGGTACATGGCATCTTACCACACCGAGCTTATCAAAGCGACGAAAAAACTTCAAAGCCAAAGCACCTCCAATATCAACTCCATCACCCAAGTCGCGGCTATCGCCGGGCTTGATGGAAGTGCGGACGCCGACATAGAGATGATGCGCAAGCAATTCAAAGAAAGACGTGACGAAGCGGTCAAGCTTTTCAACGACATCGACGGTCTTAGCGTTCTCAAACCTGATGGTGCGTTCTATCTGTTTGTAAACATCAAAGAAGTAAGCAACGATTCGCTTACATTCGCTCAAGAGCTTCTCTCTTCAAAAGGGGTCGCGGTAGTTCCGGGAGTCGGTTTTGGAAGTGAGGGGTATTTCCGTTTCAGCTTCGCTTCGAGCATCGAAAACATTCGCGAGGGTATCGCTCGCATAGCGGAGTTCGTCAAAGAACAAAAAGCGTAAAAGCAGAGGGTTTTACTCCCCTGCAACCTCTTTGACCGCCGCACAGACATCTTCTATGTTTTCAAGCGGTATGTGCGCTTTCCAGTCTGGGTTCTCCGCATCGCCGTTTAGACTGATACCGATACTTACGACCGGCTTTGAACCTTCTCCATACGGTTTTTCTATTTTCGCTATCGATATAACACCTTTGTCGTTACTTGCAAGTGGAATGGTTTTTGCCATTTTGACTCCTTTTTTTTTATTCACGCAAATCATAACGCATTTTTATAAACATATCTGTTACATAAGTTCCATAAAGGTATAATACTATATGTTAAAAATAGTCGTGTCATCACTTTTTATCGTTTCGTTTGCATCATGCAGTGCGCCTTTTTTGCCCCCTGTAAAAGTGCAAGACACTCAAAAGTCACTCTCCTACACCAAAGAGGTAAAACCGAAGTTTTGGGAGTATTTCGAGTGGTTTCAAAAACGTTTCGATGCTCAAGAGGGGATAGAAGCTTGGTAAAATCAGTGTGTTTCTTTGTTTGGAAGCACACTTTTGAGATAGTAAAAACCAACGATACCCGATAGCAACGAACCAAGCAGTATCCCTAAGCGCTCATCGACTATGTCGAAACATATCCCCCCGTTACATTCAAAAGCCAAAGAACCGATAAACAGACTCATCGTAAAACCGATCCCCGCAAGTATAGAAACGCCAAAAAGCGCTTTTGTATCTACCCCTTGTGGAATCTTTCCTATACCGAGTTTGGCACTTATATAGCTAAAAAGAAATATCCCCACCGTTTTACCGATAAAAAGCCCAAAAGCGATCCCCAACGTTATGGTATCGCCGATATCTTCAAAGCTCATACCGCTAAAGGCGATTCCGGTATTGACAAAGGCGAAAATGGGTAAAATGATATAATTTACCGGAAAATGAAGTGAATGCTCGAGCTGTAAAAAACGTTCTTGGTTCTCTTTAAGAGGTATAAACAGTCCCAAAATCACTCCGGCGATAGTCGCATGAACGCCCGATTTCAAAACCGCAACCCATAAAAACACCCCGATTACGATATAAACAGCGGGGTTTTTTACGTTTTTCATATTTAAAATAGCCAGAATCATAGTGAAAAAAGCGGCTACTGCGAGTGAAACGACAGAAACCCCATGCCCATAGAACAATGCGATAACGACGATAGCTCCCAAATCGTCGATAATAGCCAATGCCAACAAAAACACTTTGAGCGTCTTTGGCACCCGCTCCCCCAAAAGAGATAAAATCCCAAGCGCAAATGCGATGTCGGTCGCCATAGGGATAGCCCACCCCCTCATCGCCGCTTCGTCACCTCCATTAAGTGCCGTGTAGATGAGTGCTGGAAGTATCATTCCGCCCATTGCCGCCAACGCCGGTGTCACTACTTTCGAGCTCTCTTTGAGATTGCCTATGAGCACTTCCCTTTTTATCTCGAGTCCGACCATAAAGAAAAATATCGCCATCAAACCGTCGTTTATCCAAAGTAAAAGCGGTTTGGCTATGACAAACGTATCGAAACTCACGACAACCGGAATGTCGATGAGGTGGTTGTAGTATCTATCAAGCGGAGAATTCGCCATCGCCATCGCCAAAACGGTAGCGATTATCAGAAGTACACCCGTAGCCGATTCCCCTTTGAAAAGCTGTTTCATTTTGCTACCTGTCGTTTTTTTTATATTATACTCAAACTTCATTTAATTAAGTAACGAGGTATAAATAATTTCATAAAATTATCTTAAAACGGCTGTTTGAGCATCACCCACATCGCACTCCCCTCTTCACCGTATGCCATCTCGAAACGGAAAGGAACCTTGGCCGCAAGCGCTCTTAGTGAAAACCCTACGTCGTAGTGCATATCATGCAAAAGGGTAAAGTCGTAACGTTTATGCACCCTTCCGGTTTCTGCAAAAAACACAAGTTCGAACCAATCGATAGGAAAAGGGTTCCAGCGTTGGTTTCGCATAGGGTTGTAGCGGGGAATCACTCTGTACTCGAGCGCACCATAAAGTGCCGCTTTGTCGCTAAAACGGTTGGAGTCGTAGGCTCGAAGTCTATTCCAGCCACCAAGTCTCGCACCCTCCCACATCGGCGGTCTGTGTTTGTCGTAAATCGTCTCTTTGTTATCATCTCTTTGCCATGAGGGGGAATACGCACTCCAAAGATTCAACGCCAAGACATCGAACCTGCTCCAACTCCAATTTCGCAAAGGGAAATAATGTGCATAGGAAGTTTCTATCGTATTCCAACTTTGCGTCGAATTTCCAAGCCCGAAATCGGCGGAAAATTTACACTCGAAGCTGTAACCTACCAAAGGGTTGTCCGGATAATCGGTATTGTCATGTTGGAGATAAAGTCGAAAACCGTTGGTAGATATGGAGGGTTTTTCATCGATTTTATCGATACTCATATGCTCGTAAAACAACTCCACCCCGACAATACTCTGCCCAGTTACAAAAGGGATTCCACCTCCGTAACCTTCTCTATTTGTCGCGATTCCTCCATTGAGCCGAATTATAGGTAAAGGTTCGCTTTTGGACTCGCCCCATGGAAGCACGTAACGAAAATCGACTTGCATCCAGTTGTTGTGCCCATGGGTCTGCACCGGGGAGAGCTCGAGCACACCTCCTGATAGCTCTTTTTTGGAATCGTTGCTACCATCGAGATAAAGACGTTGGTTTGGATAATACCCATACGATGCCAACATACCGGCAAACATCCGCTTCGAAAACGGAAGCCGCAACCCCTCAAACGCAAAAAGCACCCCTTTGGTTCTCGCTTCTTTGGCGGCTATAACCGACGTTTTTTGCAGCGTGTATTCTTTGACGGGTATCTTTTCTCCTCCATATACCGTCACGGCCATCGAAAGCTGCGGTTGGAAAAAACCGTTGAAAATCCCGACCACACCTCCGGTCAAACCCGTCGTGTCGGTACTGAAAACATAAGGCAGCACTATCCATGTCGAGCTTTTTTTTGTATCGTTTCGGTCCTTGATAATAAACTCGCTTCCGCTTACGGACAAAACCAGCAAAAACGAAAGAAGGAGTATCCGCATATCACTGCTTTATGCGCACTTGAAAAGACTTGCGCCCGCCATGCATGTAGTATGCATCTCCCCCGTGTGCTTGTGCAATTTGGCGACTGAGAATCAGCCCTAACCCATTGCCTTTGACCTTGGTGCTCGCAAACGCTTCGAAAAGCGTATCGGGGTTCTCCACCGGTATTCCGGTATCGTAAATCGTAAATATATGAAACTCTCCGTCGTTTTCGTACACTATCTCCACTTCTCCGCTTTCATCATCGCTTAGTTCGATGGCGTCGATGGCGTTTGTTAGGAAGTTGACAAACATCATCTCAAGCAGATCTTTGTCCGCATCGAGGATGAACTTTTGATTTGGGAGTTTGAAAGTTATCTCTTTCGTATAACCGTAATAGCTTATCGCCTCCATCAACTCCTTTTTCAGCTCGTCCCACATAAAAGGGGATTTGTGCGCTTCTATCCCTTTGGAGAACATCAAAGTCGCTTTGATGATACGGTCGATCCGATAGACCGATTTTTGTATCTCTTCGACGATGGGAAGATTCTCAGGCACGACTCTACTTTTTAGCGTCGAAGTGAGCAAGGAGATAGAACCTATGGGGTTTCTGATTTCATGGGAGAGGTGTGCCGCCATCTGCCCCATCGTCGCTAGATTTTCCTTCCTTTTTTGTTCGGTGATGTCGGTAACGCTAAGCATCGTTTTGTCTTGATAACGGGAACTTTTGACAAGATAGGAGCGAGAATCGTGGTTGATTTCGTAATCCTCCTTGGCATAATGGAGTTTTTCTTTCAAATCACCGAGTTTTTTGGCTTGGGAGTTTTGCAAGAACACCTCGCCGTCTTCGTTGAGTATCCATATGGCGTTTGGTAAAAACTCCACAATCTTCTCTACCGTATCTTGCAAATGGGCATACGACTTTTTCAGCTCGCTAAACTCTTTTTCGACCTTGTAGGTTTGCTCTATGAGTACGGAGAGCTCTTCTTGCGTTATCATGTGTGTGCATACCCAAGGAGGATTCTATACAAATCGTAAGTATCGTCCACCCCCGCTATTTCGCGAATGGAGTGCATCCCCCACGTCGGGATGCCCACATCGAGCGTATCTATACCAAGCCTTGTCGCCGTTATAGGACCGATGGTCGAACCGCACCCCATGTCGCTTCGTGTAACGAAACTTTGCGTTTTCACTCCCAAACCCGAAGCGACGTTCAAAAATCTCGCTACCGTTTTGGAGCTGGAAGCGTAACGCTGGTTGGCGTTGATTTTGACTACGACCCCTTCGTTGATTTTAGGTGCGTGTGAGGGTTCGTGTTTTTGAGGAAAATTAGGATGGATAGCATGCGCGTTATCACACGATACAAGCGTTGAAAGCCGCACGCTCTTTGCGAACTCCTCGTACGAGCCGCATATTCGCTTATAGACACTTTCGAAAAAACTCCCCGCCGCTCCGGCTACACTCTCGCTTCCTACCTCTTCGGAGTCGTTCGCAACAAACATAAACGGCGCATCGCCTGCAACACTGCACATGACCAAAAGCCCGACATAACAACTTAGTAGATTATCCAACCTCGCACTTGCCAAAAAATCGTTTTTCACTCCGATGTAGCGCGCTTTTTGAGTATCGTAGAGGCTTAATTCATGTGCATATATCTCTTCTATATCCTCTACCCCCTCTTTGGCCATCCTTTCTTTCAAAAAAACTTGAAAATCGAACTCTTCCCCCGTTTGGATTATCGGAGCAATATCGGTTTGTTTGTTGATTGTGCGATCCTTGTTCGCCTTGTCATCAAGATGGATAGCAAGCGATGGGATGAAAGCTATAGGTTTTTCGAAATCGAGCAAAACCTCTTTGATGACGTTTTTACTTCCAAGATAATGCACCCTCCCTGCCAAAGAAAGATCGCGGTCGAACCATGGGTTGAGCAAAAGCCCGCCGTAAGGTTCGACGGCGAATTTGACTACGCCGTGCTCTTTTACAACAGGATTTGGCTTGAGTTTGAGATTCGGTGAATCGGTATGCGCACCTATGACGACATAATCGCGCCTCTTGCCGTACGTAAAAGCGATAACCGAAGAGGAGTTTCGAACCACATAGTAACGTTTGCCTTCCTCAAGCTCCCATGAAAGTTCCTCGTAAAGTCTTGTAAACCCAGCGTTTTCAAGCATTTGGGTAATGTTTCTGGTTGCATGAAAAGGTGTCGGTGAAGTGTCTAAAAAACCCAAAAGTGCATCATTGAACTCTTGTTTGGTCATATATATCCCTTTGAAAGAAAGCTTGATTTATAGGGATATTATAGTGAATAAAGATTATAGTGAGTTAAATGGAGCTCTCTTAAACACCATTCCCACCCACTTAATTACATGCAGGTACGCGTCCGCTGTCTTTGGCATATTCGACAAGAAAATCTTCTAAGTGATGACTTTTTCTTTGAAACTTGGAGCTTTCGAAATACCCCCATGATTCTTGCGCTTTTTCACTCTTTAGGTGGATTTTAGCAAGTTTTTGCCCCTTTTGTTGAAACAAGTTCTTCCACTCTTTTTGCGTTTTACTTTCGATGAACTCCTGCCGCCCATGGCATTTGACACACTGCTTCGAATATATACGCTGCCCCTTGTACGACGCTGCATAGAGATTTACGCCAAAAAACAACACTGTCAAAACGGTAGAAAATGTAACTATTTTCCGCATTATCAAACTCTACTTTCAAAACGGATACTTCAAGATATCCGCTTTTTAATTCTTAATTAGCTATAATACATCATAAAAGTTTATATGATGCTTATACTGAGCTCAAAGCTGATATTTTTCAAACTCGCTGTCGTCTAAATCCCACACACCTTTACTCTTGAGGGAATCGACCACACTTTGCGTACATTCGACATCCCCCGGCCATTCTCTGGTATAACCATCAAGAGCGTTTTTGTTCGTTCCATCGAGCCCAATCATCAAACCGGAAACAAATACGTCTCGCTGTGCGTCGATGTTGTTCGCAACACGCCAAATCAACATATACGGGTTGAAAATATCGTTTTTCTCTTTATCGACGAAAACGACGACGCGCAAATGGTTGGCAAGGTCCACCAACGCTTCGAAAGCCTGCTTGAGGTTGCGCCTTTTCTCAACCGCTATGACGGTGACTGGATTTCGAGTTGAGGGCATATACTGCGTAAGCTCAACTGCTTCTGGAACGAGTTCTTTGACTTTAGCGAAAAGCACGTCGTCTTCAAGCAACACCGGCGCATCGACAAGCGCTTTGTCGTTTGTCGCATCGATGCCGAGCTTCCCTCCCACAAGCGGCTCGGGTGAAGAGTGGTCAAGTGCGTCCAAAATCCCCTCGCTTATAAAAAGCGACTTGGGTGAAAGACGATTGAGGATGTAGATAGCGAGCGAATCGTAGTTGGTCAATTGCGGCGCTTCCTCATCGACGAAGATTGCATGCTTGACGAAACTCATCTGACCGGCTCCCCAAAAAGCGTGCATGAACTGTTTTGCATGCCCTTTGTAGTGTGGTTGCATCTTCGCAATTATCAAGTTGTGAAACGCTCCCGATTCGGGCATATGATAATCTATCAAATCGGGTGCCGTAGTCTTGAGCAGCGGCAAGAAAATCCGCTCCGTCGCCCACCCCATGTACTTGTCTTCAAGCGGCGGTTTGCCCACAACGGTCGCAAGATAGGTAGGTTTTTTCTTTTTGGTTATACAACTAACCTCCATAACCGGATACGGCTCTTTGAGGGTGTAATACCCCGTATGATCGCCAAAAGGTCCTTCGATTTCGAATTTATCGGGATCGACCCACCCTTCTATCACATAATCGACATCTTTTGGAACATACAGCGGCGTTGTGAGGGACTCTACCAGCTGAGCAGGCGTTTTTTTGACAAGTCCATACATCAACAGCTCGTTGACACCGTATGGAAGCGGTGCCGTCGCACACCAAGTATAAAGCGGATCACCACCGATAGCGACGGAAACGGGCATCTTTTTACCCTCTTTTTGGTACTGGTCGAAAAAGTGGGAAGAGTCTTTGTGTATCTGCCAGTGCATTCCAAGACGGTTTTTACTGTAAACTTGGAGTCGATACATCCCAAGGTTGACCATCTCTCCATCCAAACTTTGGGTATAGACCTGCCCCATCGTTATAAACGGTCCGCCGTCTTCTTCCCAAGTCGTCAAAACCGGTAAATCGTAGAGATCGACTTCATCCTCTTTGAAAACGACCTCTTGACATTCCCCTCTACCTTTGAGCCTCTTTGGAAAAATATCTTTTAAAGAAAACAGCTCTTTCGCCATAGAGATTTTTTCCATAAATCCAGCAGGCGGTTTGAGATGAAGCAGTTTTTCTATCTCCTCGGCGACACTTTCGATAGTTCTGCCAAAGAGTAGTTCGCAGCGTCTGTAAGAGCCAAAAACGTTCATCAAAACATCTTCATCGAATTTTTTACCCGTTTTTCTATCGACGACGTTGGTGAACAAAAGCGCTTTGCCGCCGTTTTGTTTTTTCACTTCGGCATACGCTAAATGGGGAATCTCCAAATAGATATCGAGCTCTTCGTCTATCACTCGAAGCTCGTCGTTGTTTCGTAGCAGTTTTATCGCTTTTTGCAAACTCATAGTCTCTCCGGTCTTTCATCTTTAAAAGCGCACTCTTGAGCGTTCTCGAGCAACTCCATCGCCCCTTTTGCAATAAGAAGCTCCGCCATTTTCACACCAAGCCCATCTGCTTCATCTCGCATCGCACTTAGTTGCTCGCTCATAACTTCGCTTCCATCGGGCATCCCAAGCATCACGCGAAAAACCACTTCACCGTTTTCTTCATATGCGTTACAAGCCACCGGAGCGGAACATCCAGCTTCGATAGCGGCGATGAAATCTCGCTCTATTTTCGTACACAAAGCGGTCGTTTCATCGTTTAGAAACTGTGCCACTTCACGTGCCAAGGGGTCATTTTGTACTATCTCTATCCCCAGTGCGGCTTGCCCCATCGGCGGTATCATCATATCAAGCGGCAATTTTTGCACATAAGGGATATCTTTCAACAAATCGAGCCTTTTCAAACCGATATAAGCGAGGATAATCGCATCGTACTGCCCCTGTGCAAGTTTTCTAAGCCTCGTGTTGACATTACCGCGCAGGTCTTTTAGACGCAAATCGGGGCGCACTTGCAAAAGCTGCATTCTTCTACGTAAGCTCGTCGTTCCAACGACCGCACCTTGGGGCAGCTCTTGAAGAGAAGCGTATTTGTGTGAAAGAAAAACATCGCTTTGGTCTTGACGTGCGGTAATGGCAGCGAGCTCCAAACCTTCTGGGATGAAAGTCGGCACGTCTTTTAGACTGTGTACCGCCAAATTCGCTTCGCCGCGAAGCATCGCTTCTTCGAGTTCTTTGGTAAAGTGCCCTTTTCCACCGATAAGCGCCAAAGGTCTATCGAGCACCTTGTCGCCTCGGCTGACAATCTCGTTTAGCTCCACTTCGACATCGCCGAAGTGTTTCTCTATGCGCTCTTTTATGTGATACGCCTGCCACAATGCAAGCTGGGAATTTCTTGTCGCTATGGTGATTTTTTTAGACATTTTCTTACTTTGCGCTTTTGTATTTACGTTTCGTTCTGTCGTATTCACCGTCGAAATACACTGTCGGTGTTCCACCCACCATCAAATCTTCTACTATGCCTATATCGGCTTTGAACCGTTTTTCCACCTCTTTGGATTTCAAATCTTTTGGTTGGAGGTTCGTTCCCATCACTTCGTTGAACACTTTGAGGATTTTGCCTACGTTTTGCTCTCTATAAGCGACATAGTGCTTCCCTTTTGGATTATCGGGCTGAATCTGCGTATAGAGCTTCATCAAATCGGGTTTTTTCCCTTTTAGTTGTGCCGCTATCATCGCTTTGACCAAGATAACGGATGCAGGATGGATACGAGGAAGCGGCAAATGGTAATAATACACCGCGAATTTTTTCGGGTCTTTTTGCACTTCTTTCAAAATCTGTGGAACGTATCTTCTACAAAACGGACAAAGCGGGTCGGAAAAAAGTGCGATTTTGTGTCTGGAGTTTTTCGAACCGCTTATGAGGTTTTCCTCTTTGTAAAATGAAGGATCGAATTTCGGCTTGACCTTCTCCTTGAGCGAATCACCCGTTCGCATATCTACAAAATCGCTCGCTATATATCTGCCGTTGGAAAAAAAGATGTTTCTTTGATGAATGTTCTTGTTGTCCCGCTTTAGCGTTGCGCTTACGTTCACTATATAAGCGTTCCACCCTTTGACTTGAGAAAGCGGTTTTTCTTCAAGTACCGTGATATCCGCTTTTTTAACGGCAGGATTGTTTTCTAATTGGTTTGTCAAATACTCTTTAAGTAACTCTTTGGATGATGAAGCGTACGCTCCAACGGCTGCCAAACTACTTAATAGTATCGCGTTTTTCAATAATTTCGACATCGATAACGTCATCGTCGTTCTCCTTGTAGGTTTCATAGGTTTCATGTGTATAGAACATATCGTTTTTGTTTTTAGATTGTACTCCATATCGATTAACGAGCATAGAAGTAAAAGCGCTAAACTGCAGCAATGCACCGATGATATCGGTCAAAAAGCCGGGGATTATAAGCAAGATAGCGCCGATTATGGTAAAAAGGTTGAGTCTTTGGAACTCTTCGAGATCGATCTGTCCAAAAGAGACTGCCCGAAGATTCTCCACCATCGTGTTTCGAAAGTTCGAAAGGATAGCTATACCGACGAAAGCGGTTATGACGATCTCCAAAAAAGTCGCAAAACCGCCAAGAACAGAAGATATCTCGACCGAGACGAGCGTTTCTAAAAGCAGGTAGATTAAAAAGTAGATCATTTTCTTAGCATTTCCATAAGTTTGTCGAAAACTTCCTCTTTTGCGACGGTCGTTTTCTCGCTCGTAGCTCGCTCATATATCTGTACGTTGCCGTTTGCAAGCTCCTTACCGACAATGACGGTATAAGGAAACCCTATAAGCTCCGCATCTTTCATCTTGAACCCAAAGCGTTCCTTTCTATCATCGAGCATCACTTCCACTTTGGCATCTTGGAGCTGTTTGTAAAGAGCTTCTCCAAAACTGTTTTGCTCTTCGTCCTTGATGTTGGAGACCATCACGTTGACAAGGAACGGAGCGGTCGATTTTGTCCATATACACCCGTTTTCGTCGTGGTGCTGCTCTATGATGGCGGCTACCAAACGACTCACACCCATTCCGTACGTTCCCATCACAAACGGTTTGGCTTTGCCGTTTTCGTCCAGAAACTCCGCTTTTAACGCCTCCGAGTAGGTTGTACCGAGTTTGAAGATGTGCCCCACTTCTATCCCTTTGGTAAAAGAAAGTTTCCCTTTTTTACACACCGGACAGATATCCCCCTCGTTCACCTCGGCGATATCGGCGTAGTAGGCGACATCTTTCAAAATCGACATATCGACATTGACGAAATGGTAGTCTTTCTCGTTCGCACCACACACCATCATCGTCGCTTCTTTGAGGTCTTCATCTATGACATGTTTGGCTTTGTCTTGGTCAAGCGGTCCGATGAAACCGGGGACAAGCCCTATGGCTTTTAGTTCTTCCTCGCTCACATCGACGATATCCAGCGCATCGGTAGCGTTGATTGCCTTGACCTCTTGGAGGTTGTCGCATCCACGAAGAAAAAACAGCACTATCTCCTCTGCATCTTCATAGATACATTTTTTCGCTACACATTTGACCGTATAATACGGATCGATTTTGAAAAACTCCGCCAACTCTTCGATAGTTTTGACGTTAGGAGTGAAAAATTTCGCAAAATCCGCTTCTTCCGGTGGCTGCGGTATCTCCCCTCTTGCGCTTCGTTTCGCCGCTTCTATGTTCGCACCGTATTCACACTCGCTACAAACCGCGATGGTGTCTTCACCACTATCGGCAAGTACCATCAACTCTTTCGAACCGCTCCCGCCGATAGCGCCGCTATCGGCTTCGACGATGCGAAACTCCAGCCCAAGACGCTCCAAAATGCGCTTGTACGCCGCTTCTACGGCATCGAATTCACGGCTCATATCTTCATAATCCGCATGAAAACTGTAGCCGTCTTTCATGATGAACTCACGTCCACGCATAAGCCCAAAACGGGGTCTTGCCTCGTCGCGAAACTTCGTTTTTATCTGGTAGAGATGCAAAGGGAGCTGTTTGTAACTCGTAACACGGTTGCGCACCATGTTCACCATCATCTCTTCATGGGTAGGACCAAGTACGAAAAGGTTCTCTTTTCTATCGCGAAAACGCAAAAGCTCTTTGCCGAACTTCTCTATACGCCCACTCTCCGCCCAAAGTTCGGCAGGGGTCACGAAACTCAGCTCCACCTCTTGTGCGCCTATGGCAGCCATCTCTTCGTTGATGATGTTTTCAATCTTACGAATCACCTTTTTCGCAAGCGGAAGGTAGTTGTACAACCCTGCGGCGACTTGCTGGATGAACCCGGCTCTACTTAAAAATATATGACTCGGTAACGTCGCGTCGTTGGGCGCTTCTTTGGTTGTAGGTATAAACGCTTGGCTTCTTCTCAATTTTCAGTCCTTATTTGTAACTTTCTTTTCTATGTAAAATTCTACCGATTTTTATCAAATCGTTATCAACATCGAACAAAACTCTATACTCACCCACTCTCAAGCGATAAGCCGGCTCGAAACGAACAAGTTTTTTTACATTCGATACATCAGGAAATTTTTTCAGTTCTAAAATTTTCTCGTTGATTTTCGCGCGAAACGGATCGTTGATTTTTTTCAGGTCTTTAATCGCACTCTTGGCGATGAGAATTTTCATCTTTCAAAAACTCCTCGAAATCTTCAAACTCATCGGTTCGAGTCTGTTTCAAAAGCTTGTAATCTTTAAAATCCTCGATTTTCTCCGCAACCGCCTCGTAAACGAATCTTTCCAACTCACCGTAGGAAAAATTTTTCAAAAACTGCTCGATAGCACTATCTTTTATCTCTATAACCATCGTTTCATCCCTTTTGCATTTGTAGTTTGTATTTATCGGGAATGTTGTCTTTTTCTTCGTTGAGAATATATTGCAAAGCACCCGTTATGGTGTCGCTCTTGGCCTCATGGGTCGCTTCTCGCATCTTTTTGGTCATATCATGCAAAAAGCGTTTGAGTGCTTGTTCAGCCATCTTTTTGGCGTTTGCTTCGTACTCTTTTGGGATGAACCCTTTTTGAACGGCTCGCTTGGCTTCTTCCTCTGCGGCTTTGTACGCTTTTTGGTAAATCTCTTTGATAACCGGCTCTACATTGAGCGCATCGAGCCACTCGAAAAACTCCACAACCCCACGACCGATAATCGCTTGTGCTTGACGCACGTACTGCTTGCGCTCGGCGATGTTTTCTTCGACCGTTTTTTGCAAATCGTCTATCACGTACAAATGGATATTGTCGAGTTTTGGTGTTTCGATATCTCTTGGAATCGCCAAATCGAACCAAAAACGCGCAAAATCACACTCTTCGACTATATCGGAAGTGATAATAGGCGTTTGGGAACTCGTAGCGGTAAAGATGATATCGAATTCGTTCACACCTTTGTGCAAATCACCAAACGGATAGGTTTTTGCACCGCACTCATCTGCCAATATCTGCGCTTTTTGGTGAGTTCGGTTGGTAATGAACGTTTCTATCCCCTCGCTCACCAAATGTTTCGCGGCTATTTCGCTCATCTCTCCCACACCGATTACAAGCGCTCTTTTCCCATCAAGCACAACGTTCTCTTTCATCGTCGCCAAAGCGACCGAAGCGATCGAAACAGGCTTGGAGGAGATATCGGTCGCATTGCGCACTTTAGCGGCACACTTGAACGCATGACTGATAGCGCGCGAGAGTTTTTTGTCGCAAAATTTTCTCTCAAGCGCGAAACGAAACGCGTCTTTGAGCTGCCCTGCAATTTGCGTTTCCCCGACCACCATCGAGTCTATCGACGCCGCGACCGAAAAAAGGTGGTGAATAGCGGTGGAATCATCGAAAATATCGCTACTTCGAACCAGCTCTTCGCGAGGAAGCTGCGCTTTTAACTCCAAAACGGTCAATATATGGTTTTTGGCTTCTTCGATATCGTCGCAACTGACGATAAATTCGGTTCTATTGCAAGTGTTGAGCAAAATAACTTCATTGATATTTGGAGATTGCATCATTTTGCGCATACACTGCTCTTTCGCATCGTCAGTGTAACTAAGACGCTCCCTTACTTCCAAATCGGCGTGTTTGTATGAAAAACTAACTATCAAATAATGCATCAGTAACTTCTTTGTAACATTTTATCTAATATCGCGACAAGCTCCGCTTCGTCCTCTACCGCTTTTTTCGCTTCTTCGCTCAGGGTCTGGGCGTATCGGTACGCTTTGGCTATACTGCCGTGTTTTTCCATTTGGGTTTTAATCCACTCCACTTCATGGGGTTCGAGTTTTTTACCGTGAAGCTTGATAAGCTTCGCTTTGGCTTCATCGTCCAAACTTTCAAACAGATAGATATACGGTAACGTCACTTTCCCTTCGGTAAAATCGTTCATAGCCGGCTTCCCAAGGGTTTTTTCATCTGCGGTGATGTCCAAGATATCATCGATTATCTGAAAAGAAAGCCCCAAGTTTTTTCCAAACAACGCGTAACGCTTACTTTCCTTGCCGCTAAGCATAGCCGCACAAGCTGCGGCGGCTTCGATGAGTGTAGCGGTTTTAAGATAAAGCATATGCATATATTTTTTCTCATCTGCGTTGAAACTTTTTGCAAGCTCCACATCGAGCATCTCGCCTACCGACAGTGCCGTTACCGAAGAAGAGATCGTTTTCGCTATGGTTTTATCAAACTCCACAAGCTCGCTAAACGCTTTGGAATAGAGGATATCCCCAAGCATAACCGCCACTTTACTTCCCTCCGTCGCATTGACGCTCGGTTTACCTCGGCGAAGCTCGGCATCGTCTATGACGTCGTCATGCAAAAGGCTTGCCGCATGAATAAGCTCCACGATAGCCGCTAAAAGTGCACTTTTTTCGTTTTCACCCGAAATTTTCTCTATCAATCTTGCGCGCAGCCGTTTACCGCCGCTTAGTTTTTCAAAAAGTTCGTACGCTTTTTCGTACCCGACCTCTTTGACCAATCTTTGTATTTCTTGCTCAACTCGTTCTATCACGACCAATTACCCAACACTTTATGAAATTTAAAAGCGATTGTAGCAAATTTGTGCTAAAAGTTTGTAACTACCGTAAATATTTCAAGAGAGTTTCACTTCGTTTGTCGTAAATCCATAACGAGATTTTCGCTTTATGTTTGGAAAAATCGAACTCATCGAAACGAAGTAGCAGATACGGTTCTATATAGTCATGTGCACCGCGAGGTAAGATAGGTATGCGTATAGACTGATTTTTATGGTTGAGATAAAGAATATGTTGAGAGGGGATTTGATCGAACGAAGTAAAAACGACCAAACCGTCGTTTTTATACAATGTCCAGCGAAACCGCAGCAGTTTTTGCGCGTTTTTCGTTTTTATCAGCACTTTTTTCACCTCGTCTTTTGCAAGCAGGTAGGTTTTGACCCGCTTTAGCTCGTTGCCAAAAAGCGCAACGACACAAAAAAGGAGGATGAAAAAAGTTTTTTTCATCATTCGCTTTGGGAGAGAATATTACCCATCGATTCTATAAAAATGCTTTTAGCGACCTCTTCGACTTCAGAACCGTTTTCGAATTGCATCTCTTTGACCGCTTGCTCTACATCTTTTCCGGATTTTTCAAGGGCTACTTCCATAGCCGCCATTTTGTACACGAGTTTTTCCAACTCTTGTTTGACGATGTCGTTGTTGGCGTTGAAGACGACATCCAAAAACTTCGACTTCGGCGTACCGCCGAAAATATCCCCCTCATCTTCCAACAATGCCGCGAACATATGCTCTTTCATGTATATCCTTTTTTTCTTTTTCGAGATTATACCATCAGTAACTAATTCCCAGTAGGTTTTTTTCAAAAAACGGTATAAAAAAAATTTTTTAGATTTTATTTTAAAATCTGCGTTCCGATTCCATCGCTTGTAAAAAGCTCCAAAAGCAATGAATGCTCTATTCTACCGTCTATGATATGCGCTTTTTTCACACCGCCATCGAGCGCTTCGAGACAGGCATCGATTTTGGGTATCATTCCTCCATGAATCGTACCATCGGCTATAAGCGATTTTGCATCTTCCTCTTTGAGTGTCGATATGAGCTTTTTCTCGCTATCTAAAACCCCCGGAGTGTCGGTTAGAAAGATGATTTTGTTCGCTCCCAACGATGCCGCGACTTTCGACGCACACAAATCGGCGTTGATGTTGTAGCCCGGATGCCCCATCTCTTCACCTGCCGCTATCGGCGCTATGACGGGGATGAAACGATCTTTTATGAGGTTGTGAACGACTTCGGCTTTGATATCGGTTATGACACCCGTATAACCCCATTTATTTTTGTCTTTGGGCTTGGCTTTGATGAAATGAGCGTCTTTTCCGCTTATCCCTATCGCTTTTGCTTCATGGGTATTTAAAAGAGAAACAATCTCTTTGTTGATCTCACCGCTTAGTATCATCTCGACGATGCGCATCTCCTCTTTGGAGGTAACTCTTTGCCCATCGATAAAGGTGGTTTGAATCCCTAACTCGCCAAGCATATCGGTTATCTTCTTCCCGCCACCGTGCACGATTACGGGGCGAATCCCGACAAGATACATCAAAAGTATATCTTCGGCGAATTTCTCTTTGAGTTCGGGAGAGGTTTGCGCACTCCCGCCGTATTTGATAACGACGATCTCTTTGTTGAACTCTTTGATAAACGGTATGGCGTCTAAAAGGGTTTTGACGATCTCTATCTTTTTTTGCACTCGACTTTCCTCAAGTTTTTGTCGAATTATACACTTTTAAATACTCCTTGACAAGTTCGACGAGTCGCTCATCCACTTCCAGCTCGAGATCGAGTAAAGAAAGAGGAAACCCGAACCTTTCTAATTTCACGTAATCTTTAAGAGTGACCAAAAGGGAGTCGGGTTTGTCGGTTTGAAATATCTGCTCTATCTCCTCTTTGGTAAAGTCATGGTGGTCTTCGAAGTAGTGTTTCGATACCACGTCGGGTAAATATTTATCAAGACGTTGCGGTCTGGCTATGGAGGTTACAAGCGCCATTTTCGGTTTTTCATCTACAATCTTCGTTTTGCGAACGAACTCTTTACCCTCTTTTACCACCAAGGCCTCTTTGCCGCTCCACAAACGCTCCCTGTACGCACCGCTTGGGAGACAAAAACGGTTTGGAGTTAGAACTTCTATGAGGATGTCGAGCTTTTTGATGTCGTGTTTGGAGTAACCGTCATCCAAAAAAACGCAGCTCGCACCGAGCTCTTTCGCTTTTGCTATCCCCTCTTTTCTATCCTCGGCGACAATCACGGTACTTTTTGGCAACTTTTTGGCATATACCATCGCTTCGTCACCGCAACTCATCACGTCTCCAAATACTTCCCCTTTGTCGCTAACGACGATGAGTCCTTTGGTTTTTCTGCCATATCCCCGCAAAACTACCGCCGAGTTTTCAAACCGTTGCGCAAGTGCGCTTACAAGCGGTGTTTTACCGCTTCCACCTACTGTAAGATTTCCCACGCTTATTACTGCGATGTTCATCTCTTGCGGTTTGGAAAAAATGTACTTCACATACACCACCACACAATACAGCGCACTCAAAGGGAGCAATAGATAAGAGAGAAGCTTTTGAGAAAAAGAGGGAGCGTAGAGATAGCGCTCCCCCCATAGAACAAGTAGTTTTTTCACACTTTCGTTTTTGCGACTTTCTGTATGCTTTTGCAAACGTATGCAACCTCTTCGTCACTCATAGAGGGGTAAATCGGCAACGAAAGGATTTGCTGATAGTAACGAAGCGCTACGGGAAAATCGTTAACGCGCAACTCGTATTTCGACTTGTAGTACGAAAGCAGATGCAACGGGATGAAATGCAAACCTGTTCGCACCCCCTCTTTTTGCAAATCAAGCGCGAAAGAGTCTCTGTTTTTATCTATTTTTATCATGTAGAGATTGTAGCTAAAATCCTCGTTCACGGACTTTAAAAGCTCCACATGTTCTACGTCTGCCAGTTCTTGGTTGTAGATGGCGGCTATCTCTTTTTGTCTTTGGATATTCGACTCCACACGCTCGAGCGAAGCGCGTAAATACGCCGCATCGAGCTGACTTAGGCGGTAGTCGTTTCCGACATCTATGACATCGTAGATGTAATCAAGAGCGTTTTCTTCCTCTTTGATACCGTGATTCGCTAAAAGTTTGGCTCTGTTGTAGATATCTTCATCTTCGGTCGTTATCATCCCGCCGCTACAAGCGTTTTGTTTGAGATGGGGCGAAAAATCGAAACAGGTGATATCGGCACACGTAGCACCTATTTTCTCCCCCTTGTACTCGCTTCCAAGCGCTTCGCAAGCGTCTATGACCACTTTCACACCATACGACGACGCCGTATCGTATAGAGCTTGAAGATCGAAATTGACCCCGCCAAGCAGCGTTACGATGATCGCTTTTAGTTTTTTGTTGGCATGCTCATCAAGATAACTTCGAAGCTTTTGTATGTCTATGTGGTAGTTCTCTTCGTCGATATCTACAAAAACCGGTTCGGCATCGAAATGGCGCACCACTTCGGGAACCGCCGGATGGGTGTTCACACTGCAAATCACCTTGTCTCCCCGTTTGAGATCGAGTGCGAGCATGGAAAGATGCAGTGCCGACGTACCGCTCGATGTCGATAACGCATAACTCGCTCCGACCAACTCGGCAAACGCTTCTTCGAACAGTTCTACTTGGTTTAGCTCTTCACCGTCAAGCACGTCGCTGACATTCGAGTGTTCCGCCAATTCGCTTGTGTATTTGTAAAACGGTATCTGCATTGCGTATCCTTTAAAGCCCGATATCTCGCGGGTAGTTGAAATCATGGTTGATGGTTCTTGAAGTCAGCTTCGCTATAACGGGCATCCTTCGTTTGAACTGGTTTTTATATATACGGGAGATTATCATATCCAAGAGGTTTTTGTCAACCCCGCGCGCCAAAATCTTCTCATACTCCAGCCGCTCTTCGACATACAGCCGTAAAGCGAAATCGAGCTCGGCGTAACTGTACCCAAGGTCCGCTTCGTCGCTTTGTCCCGCCCACAAATCGGCTGAAGGGGGTTTGGTGCAGATAGACTCTGGCACACCCAAAAACTCCGCAAGCTCGAAAATCTCGCTTTTGTACAAATCCCCTATGGCGTTTACCGCCGAAGCCAAATCACCATAAAGCGTTCCATACCCAAGCATCAACTCACTTTTGTTGCTCGTTCCAAGCACCAAAGCCCCTTCTCGAGCGGAGATGTCAAAAAGCGTCGCCATGCGAAGCCTCGCGCTGAGATTGCCTCGACGCAGATTGTCCATTTCAGGATGCATCGATTCGTACGCTTTGAGCATCGGTTCTATCGAAATCGTCTCGTTTCTTAAAGAGAACTTCTCACACAATTCGTCCGCATCTTCAAGCGAACTTTTGGAAGAATAGTGTGAAGGCATTTTCACACACAAAAGTCTCTCTCCAAACGCTTTTTGCGCCAAAACGGCGACCACCGCACTATCGATCCCGCCGCTAAGCCCAACAACGGCACTTTCAAGTCCCGTTTTCGTCACTTCATCGTGTAAAAAACGTACCAAAAAATCGGTTATCTCTTTGTATCTGCTCACTCTCGACCTTCGATTTTAACTAATGGATTATAACCTATTTTAAGTTTCCAAACAAGCTGAGCAAACCACCTATCGTGATAGATTTGCCTCTTGTTTTTTTTCTATATAGCTGTTGAGATTTTCCTGAAGTTCCTCCAAAGTCGCAAATCGCAGTCCATATTCTATCCAATCGACGAACCGTTCTTGCCGTTTTGGCGCCGTTTCGTTTTCCAAAGATGCAAGCGACTTACACAGTGCCAAAAACGCTTCACCGTAACGCTCGAACTTCACTTGTGCAACTCCGCCGATGCGCAACATCTCCTCTTTTGTCCGCGGCAAGACGGTAGATATCTCTTGAAGTGTTTTGTCGCTAAAGACCATATAAGCCGGTATGCCGCTTTCCTTTGCGATTTCTCTTCTAAGCTCTTTTAGTGCTTTGAGAGTTTGTGTATCTGTTTGTTCATCGGTATTTTGGATTTTCGTCTCCATCTCATAACGGCTGGCCTGCATGAAAACCTTCTCTCTTAGGCGAAGCATCTTTTTCGCTTTGTCGGTCAGTTGCAGCACTTGGTGCTCCCCTCTAACGATTGCACCGATATCGAAAAGATGCTCACAAACCGATTCGAACTCTTTTTTGGAATACCCTTTCCCAACACCGTAAAGCGGTAGCGTATCATGGCGGTTTTGGAGAATTTTTTGCGCTTTGCTGCCACGCAGAACATCGATGACGTAACTTTGTCCAAACCCCTCTTGCAGGCGAAAAATAGCAGATAAAACCATCAAAGCTTGCGTCGTTACCTCTTTTTGCTCCTTCGCTCCATCGGCACAGTTGTCACACACCGTTTCACACTCTTGGATATCGTCTCCGAAATAGTTGGCTATGTAGCGATGGCGACATTTCGAAGTCAAAGCGTAAGCGTACATGGACTCGAGTTTTCTACGTGCCGTTTCTTTATAGGGGCTTGGGGGCAATTGGTCGATGAGTTCTTGTTTTTGGACTCTGTCTGCGTTGTTGTACAGAAGCAGCGCATGACTTGCGAGTCCATCACGCCCGGCACGCCCAATCTCTTGGTAATACCCCTCAATCGTTTTCGGTAAAGAGGTATGAACGACGAAACGGATATTACTTTTGTCTATTCCCATCCCAAAAGCGACCGTCGCAACGATGATTTGCGCTTCTTCTTGCACAAAAGCTTTGTACACCCCTTCTCTAATCTCGTTTGAAAGTCCTGCATGATATGCAAGCGCTTTGAAACCTTTTGATTGGAGGTGTTTGGCAAGACGTTCACTCTCTTTGCGTGTAAAAGTGTAGATGATACCGTTGTCCGTGCTAAAACGCTTCAAGAACGCTTCGATTTGTCCATAGCCGTTTCCTTTTCGCTTCAAAACGCCAATAGTGAGATTTTCTCGAAATATTTTTCCACGAACCATAAAGGGGTTTTGCAGATGTAGCGCATTGACGATATCTTGAGCGACTTTTTGGGTTGCCGTCGCTGTAAAAGCGGCGATTGGAACATCTCTAAAACGCTCTTTCAAAACCCCGAGTTTTCTATAATCGTCCCGAAACTCATGCCCCCATTCGCTGACACAATGCGCTTCGTCGATAACGAAAAAAGAGATATCGATCTGCGTTAGCAGTTGCAAAAAACGTGCAGAACCAAAACGCTCCGGAGCGACATACAGTAGCTTCACTTCCCCTTTGGCAAGCGCTTCGTACACTTCTTCTTGCTCTTTGTCGGAATTGGAACTTGCAAGCATTCTCGCCTCTATGCCCCTCTCTTGTAGCGATCGAACTTGGTCTTGCATCAACGCTATAAGAGGTGAAACCACTATCGCCGTCGCGTTTTTCAAAAGTGCCGGCAACTGATAGCAAAGCGACTTTCCTCCTCCCGTAGGCAATACCATAAAAAGGTCTTTGGAGTCGAGTATCGCTTCTATCGCTTCTTGTTGAAACGCTCTGAAGTTTTCAAAACCAAAATAATGTTTGAGTGTTTTTTTTATTTTTTCATTCATAAAACGGAGTCGTCATCTCAACATAATTCTCTTCCAAGCACAAACAGCATCCCTCTAAAAAGGAGGTGTCTATCTACTTTCGCATCTGGAAGATAGCGGTGGAGTATGGCAGCATCACCCCCGGTGAGGATCGTTTCCATATCATACGAACGTATCTCTTTAAGAAGCGGGGCGAAAAAACCGTAACTGATGGCGTCTTGGGTGTTTTTTGGCAGTTTGGTCGTATCCACTTGGGTATTGAAATCGTATCGCAGTGCTTTGGAGATGGTAGCGTAACTGTTTTGAAACGCTTTGAGTCCGGGGTAGATAAATCCGCCTTGAAAAACGCCCCCTTTGAGCACATCGACCGTAATCGCACTTCCGGCATCGACTATCACGCCGTCGGTGATGGCATGACAAGCGACGATTCTGTCTATGCCCATCGTATCGTAAAAAGGGGTTTTGTCTATTTTCTCTTCAAGGTCTTCCCAGTTGGGTAAAGCGCGAAGCCGTTTTTTGAGTGTAGGATGCACACAGATAAAATAGACTTCATCTTCGATAGTGGAGGGGTCGAAACTCTTTACATCCTCTTTGAAATCGTTTTCCAAATCGTAAAAATGGTACGACGTATTGCCCACATCACATAAAAGCATGTTCTTTTACGCTCCAATGCGCCTCTTTGAGCGCTTTTTTCGCTTTGGAACACAAAGGTGCATCGATATAGATGGTTTTGTACTTGAAATTATGTTCGGTATAAAGAACGAGTTTTTTGTAAATCTCTTCGAACTTCGCCACATCTTTTAGCAAAATACGACTCTTTTGGGAAATGACGAAAATCGCCCAGTAATACCCCCTCAAATCGACCGCTTTGAAGATTTTTATGCGGTTTCTCACCCCAAGCTCTTTTGGGGAAATCTCCTGCATCTTCTTAAAAAGCTTCCCTTTTTTTCGAAAATCCTCTACTACTTGTTCCATAGTGCTCATTGTTTGAGAAGTTTGGCGATTTTCCCTTGGAGTTTGAGCCAAGTTTTATGCTCGTAAAGAGGGAAGCCCGCCCATGTTTTTCCGCTTTGTTTGATCGATTTGGTAATCCCGCTCCTAGCGGCGAACTGATTGAACGGCGCTATTTCAAGATGCCCCGCGGCTGCGGCTTGACCACCTAAGACAACGTTTCGACCGAGCTTGGTCGAACCTGCCAGACCACTTTGGCTGACCATTACGCTAAATTCACCCACTTCGCAGTTGTGTCCGATTTGAACGAGGTTGTCTATATGCACCCCTTTTTTGATGCGCGTCGAGCCAAAAACCGCTCTGTCGATAGCGACCGAATTGCCTATCTCTACATCATCTTCAACGACGACGTTGCCGTTTTGGTAGATTTTTTTATGCTCCCCTTGTTTGTTCGTCGCGAACCCGAACCCGTCA
Organism: Helicobacteraceae bacterium; assembly: GCA_027038835.1. GTDB lineage: Bacteria > Campylobacterota > Campylobacteria > Campylobacterales > Sulfurimonadaceae > S012-15. The sequence continues at coordinate 110,705 of JALWGC010000006.1, forward strand.
CCGCCGATGGTGGTATTTGCATGGATGATGCAATTAGAGCCTATCTTACAGTCTCGATACACCACGACGTTTGGATAGAGTATGGTGTTATCCCCTATTTCGGTGTTGCTTCCGACATATACACCTGCCATAATGTGGCAGTTTTTCCCTACCTTGGCACCTTTAGCCAAAGTCGCTTTTTCATCGACGACGCTACCTTCACCGACAACCACTTCCCCTGTTTCATCTTCCAATGGGGGAGCGAAAAGCTTCGAAACAATCGCTACGCACCAGTAAGGGTCTTCCACCACAAGCGGCGTACACGTAGAGGGAACGAGCTCGGTTGCTTCCTTGGGTACCAAGATAGCTCCCGCTTTCGTTTGGGGAATCTGCTTGGTGTATTTGGGATTGGAGATGAAGCTAAGCTGGTTTTGCTCCGCTTCTTGGAGGGTGTTCATCCCCGTTATCTTTTTATCCTCACCCTCAAACGTTATACCGAGTTCTTTGGCTATTTCGCTAAGTAACATCTATCGCTCCAACGCCACGGCACCGCTTCGAACGACCTCTTTTGGGTTGTAGCGTTTGGTCACTTTCAAAAAGTTCGTAACCCTTTGCGGTTCGTCCGCTACCATCGCGATAATGGCATTTTCGCTGGCATTGACGATTTTCCCGTTATAAGCTTCACAAATGGCGGCGATATCCGCTAAGCGTTCATCGGCAGGGAATTTCACAAGCGCCATCTCCTTTTCGACAAAATCTTCATGGTCGAACACTTTAAGAACTGGGATAAGCTTGTGAAGCTGCTTCACTATCTGCTCTATGACACGAACCGAACCTTTCGTTACGATAGTCAGACGAGAATACTTCGTCTCGGGAATCGGAGCGACGGTCAAAGACTGTATGTTGTACCCTCTTGCGGAAAACAAGTCGGTAACTCGAGAAAGGACACTCGCTTCATTGATAACGATAACCGAAACGACTCTTCTGATATTTTCATTCATCTACTTCTCCTTTCTCTCTAAAAGCATCATATTGAACAAGCTTCCACCCGCCGGTACCATCGGAAGCACGTTTTCAAACCGCTCTACAACGACGTCGATGATAGCCACTTTGTTTTGTTTCACCGCATCTTGGAGTGCCGCATCGAACTCCTCTTTGGTTTCGACCCTATAACCGATACCCCCAAACGCTTCAGCAAGCTTGACAAAATCGGGCTGCATCGAAAGGTCGGTTTCGCTATGACGCTTTTCGTAAAAGAGTGTCTGCCACTGACGAACCATTCCAAGGAAGTTGTTGTTTAGAATAATGTTGATAACGGGTAGTTTTTTCTCTACTGTCGTCATCAGTTCTTGAATGTTCATCAAAATAGAACCGTCTCCGGTAAAGTTGATGCTGATTTTATCCGGTGTTGCGGCTTTAACCCCCATAGCGGCAGGAAAACCAAACCCCATAGTTCCAAGTCCACCGGAACTTATGAATTGTCTAGGGCGTGTAAAGGGGTAAAACTGTGCCGTCCACATCTGATGCTGACCGACATCGGTCGAGATGTTCGCATCGTCTCCCAAAAGCTCCCCAACACGCTTTATGACCCATTGCGGTTTGATACGCTCGCTGTCTTCATGGAACGTCAAAGGGTGTAGTGCGTCGAAGTTTTTGATCGTCTCTCTCCACGGTTCGTACTTTTGCGGTTTAATGCAATCTACAAGGCGAAGCATCTCTTCGACAACGTTTTTGACATCACCGACTATCGGAAAATCGGCATTGACAAGTTTGGAGATGCTTGCAGGGTCGATATCTACATGAATCACCTTGGCATGCTTTGCGAACTCGCTGAGTTTTCCAGTAACCCTATCGTCAAAACGTGCTCCCAAAGCGATAATGAGGTCGGTTTCGCTCATCGCCATATTCGCCGCATAGCTTCCGTGCATCCCAAGCATCGAAATAAGCAATTCGTCATCATAGCGAAGCGTTCCTCTTGCCATAAACGTCTCAACCGCCGGAATACCCGTTTTATGAACGAGATCACGCACTTCGTAAGCGGCATTGGCGTTGATCACCCCTCCGCCGAGATAAAAAAGCGGTCGTTTCGCTTCGGCGATGGCGAGCATCGCTTTTTTTATCTGTCTCGGGTTTCCTTTTGTCGTAGGTTTATACGTCTCGAGTTCGACTGCAAAATCGTAATCAAACTCCGCTATCTCCGCCGTAACGTCTTTTGGTATGTCCACATGAACCGGTCCGGGACGACCGCTTGCAGCTATGTAGAACGCCTCTTTGAGAATGCGCGGTAAATCTTTGGCGCTTGTTACAAGATAGTTGTGCTTCGTACAACTTCGGCTTATCCCAACCGCGTCGATCTCTTGAAACGCATCGGTACCGATAAGGCTCATAGGTACTTGCCCAGAAATCACCACCAACGGAATGGAGTCCATATAAGCATCGGCAAGCCCCGTTACGGCATTGGTGAAACCGGGACCCGATGTCACCATCGCAACACCGACTTTGCCGCTAGCTTTGGCGTACCCTTCTGCCGCATGGATGGCGGCTTGTTCATGGCGAGTCAAAATATGCTCGAACTTGTCTTGTTTGTATATCTCGTCATATACGTTCATAATAGCTCCGCCGGGGTAACCGAAAACCGTATCTACACCCTCGCGGATAAGCGCTTCTATAACCATCTGTGCACCGCTTATTTGCATCGCAACACTCCAAACTAAAATTGCGCCATTATATTGAAAAAGAGATATGAAAGAGGTTAAACACCGAAATAATTTAAAATTTTAGTTTACTCTAAGATATTTGAAACGATCATGGCGGGATGCCAATTGCCGATCGAGCCGGCACTTAGAAGCTCTATATTGAGTTTGCTGTCTCGGTAGCGCTGCTGAAAAACCGCAAAAAGATTCTCTATTTGTTCATCTTTTCCAAAAATGGAAATGTAGTTTTTAAACCCTTTTTCCACGACATGCAAAGGTTGCGCCCCTCTTATGGCGTTTTCTATCTGCGTACGGTAGGCATACGCAAACACCGAAGCGATGGCGGCGAATTTCTGTTTCACTTCCAAAAACTCTTCAAACGCGTTTTTCACTCCTGCAACATCCCCTTTGGCGGCGAACTTGTTGGCTTGCAAAAGAGCTTTGTCCCATTTTTTTTCAAGTATTTTCCCTTCGTTCGTCAACGAAAGTTCCTCGTTTTGCGAAAGGTATCTGTACGCTTGCGAGAGGTCGTTTTCTTTGATCGCTTCTAAGAACTTGTACCTTGATTCTATATCTTCTATAAGCATTTTCACTTTGTCGTAATACTCTTCGAACTCCGTCACCATCCGTAGATATTTCAAAGCGGAATTGAGCTCGTTCTTTTCCAAATGATCCATCGCTTCATCGTAAAGTTTCTGAGCGTATTTCATCATCGCATGATACTCGGGAAAATTCCTCAAAAACGGATGCTTGTGCAAATATACATAGACTTGTGCGAAATCTTTTTGCCCCAAAGCTATTTTGAACCGGTTGTACACATCGCTTTGAATGAACATCTCTTGAATCGACTTCGCTTTTTCGCTAATACCCCGAAACGGCATCAAAAGCTTTTTCGCCTGCTCTACGGTGTGCGGATCAAGAGAGAGTTTTTGCGCTTCTTTGAAGCTCTTTCGCCACCGCTCTTCAAGCTGTTTGAAAAGATTCGACTCCTTGTACTCCGGATTTTGCTCCGCTAACGAGTACGCCAAAGCGTACTTTCCGCTCATAACCAAATCGTAGAATTTTTTAAAATCGGCATACTGCTCCGTCAATCTGTTGATAACGGTGTTTTTGATCGGTATTTGTCGATACGGTTCGAGCAACGCAAGCGCTTCGCTTTTCTTGCCGGTTTCGAAAAGGCGACGCGCTTTTTTGAGCGTCCTTTCCCAAATCGTTTCCAAAACGTTGTATATCTCGGTATATTTCAAAATCGGGTTTTCTTCCAGATGCTCTTGAACGTTTTTGAATTCCCGCTTTTGAATCAGGTACTTGATAACGTCTATCCCTTCATAGATGTAGTATTTGTAAAGCTCCCCTCTTTTCGTACCGACAAAAAGGGAATCGCTCTCTTCATCGAAACAAAGCGAAGTGATTGCACCGGTAAGCTTTATGTAACTTCTATCTATAAGCTCGTATTTTTCGACATCGTATGCGAGAATATACCCAAGTTCGGTCCCCAAGAACAAGAACTTCCCTTCAGGCTCCGCAACCACGGCGGTAACGTCGTCATGAATACCGTGTAGATGAGCGAGAACACTTTTGTCAAAAAGGTTCCAAACAAGGGCATCGCCGTTTTTGTCGATACTTACCAGTCTGTTTTTACTGATAAACGCAAGTTTCATCACGGCACTCGCATGCCCTTTCAACTTTCCAAGCGGACGCATCATATCGAGGTTGAAAACCGAAATTTTACGATCGTAACCGCAAGTGGCGACCCACTGACCCGTTTTGTTGAAAACGATGTCGTTTATGGTGTCGGGATGGGGAGGGAGGGTGAGTGCGAGTTTGGCGTTTTCCATATCCATGCCGAAACTCTTACCGTCATCACCACATGAAAAAAGGTAACGGTTCTTCGGATCGATTCCTACACATGACACCTCTCCATGGTGTCTGGCTATGCGGGCTATCGCTTTTTTCGTTGCAAGACTGTACAAACGAGTTTCTTTTGCATCGGCAGTAAGTGAAGCGAAAAATTTTCTATTCGTCGCAAAATCGATAACGCGGGTCTTGTAGCGCTGGTGTTCTATCTTCGCTTTGAACCCATCGAGTGTTTTTAGAGTCTCGGTCTCTACGAACCGAATGGTGCTGTGTTTGTCTATAACGACAAGATTGCCGTCTTGAAGTTTCTTTACAAGGACAATCGGTTCGTTGTAGTTTTTCAGCACTTTGTGTTTCATCGTCACTCTCTGATGTACTTCTCTTTTTTGAGCACCTCTTTGATAAGTTCCTGATGCTCTTTCCCTTTGGTCTCTACATGAACCGTTACGTTCGCATCACCGTAATCGAGCGAAATGGAAGTTCTATCGTACGCTATATGCACGATGTTCGCACCAAGCTCTTTCAAAATCTCGGTAAAACGCATTAGACTTCCCGGTTTATCGACAAGCGTGACGGTAAGCTTCATCTTGCGACCGGACTTGAGCAAACCTTTTTCGATGATAACCGACAAAAGCGTTACATCGACATTTCCGCCGCTGATGACGACCCCCACTTTTTTCCCTTTAAGGCGATCGAGATGACCATGTAACAACGCTGCAACTCCAACCGCTCCTGCACCCTCGACGACGAGTTTTTGCTTCTCGAGTAGAAAAAGCATCGCACTGGCTATCTCTTCGTCATCTACACCGATGAACTCATCGACACTTTCAAGGATATAGTTCAACGTAACAGGAGAGGTATCACGCACTGCGATACCGTCCGCTATGGTTCTTACGCTTGTAGAGTCTATCGGTTTTTTCAATTCAAACGAAGTTTTAAGAGCCGGCGCACCTTTGGCGCTTACCCCTATGACTTCGATATTCGGATTTATCTGCTTGATGGCACTTGCTATTCCGCTTATGAGCCCGCCGCCGCCAACAGGCACCACGACGGCATCAAGCTCTTGGCAAGAAGAAAGCATCTCCAGCGCTATCGTTCCTTGTCCTGCTATGACCTCTTCATCTTCGAAAGGGTGGATGAAACTAAAACCGTTCTCTTTGGCAAATTCGGTAGCGAACTGATACGCTTCGTCGTAGTTGCTTCCGCTTAAAATCACCTCCGCGCCGTAATGCTTGACACCGTTTATCTTCGTAAGAGGCGTCGATTCGGGCATGACGATAGTCGCATTGATGCCGAATTTCGACGCACTTAGCGCCACCCCTTGCGCATGGTTGCCCGCACTTGCGGCTACGACACCTTTTTGGCGCTCGTTTTCACTTAACGAGGCTATTTTGTTGTACGCACCTCGAAGTTTGAAAGCACCCGTTACTTGCAGATTCTCTTTTTTCAAAAAAATCTCGCAACCGCTCACTTCACTCAAATAGGGCGCGAAGCTAAAAGGGGTCTCGACGACGACACCCGCTATACGTTCTTTCGCTTTTTCAATCTTCTCTAACGGTATCAAATCAGTTCCCATACAACGTTCTGTGATCGACCATGCTGCATTGATTTTGCACCACTTGCATACCGTGCTGTTTCGCATACTCCGCAGCTTCGTTGTTGACTATCCCTTTTTGCGCCCAAAACACCTTGACATCTCCACGCTCCACACATACTTTGGCTATATCCATCAAAGCCGCCGGTTTTCTGAAAATGTCCACCATATCCACGGCAAAAGGTATCTCCTTTAGACTTCTATACACCTTTTCTCCAAGAATTTCATCCTCTTTTGGATATACCGGCACTATCTTGTAACCGACACTTTGCAGATACGCCGCGACTCTATGGGAATCTTTTTCGGGATTTGGAGAGAGCCCGAGAACGGCTATAGTCTTTACGTTTTCAAAAATCTCTTTCACTTCGTCCATATTGGAATTGACAGTTGGAAATTCGCACTCCATGTTCACACCTTCGATTTTTATATTACAATAGACTTCTTGCAAAACTCCTAAACAGTCTCAGAGGAGTCAAAAGCAAGAGATTTTGCAAGAAGTCTAATAGCGATTATATCGAAAAATTTCACCAAATCGACTTAAGCAAGAAAGAAAAAAGAGATATAATTACATATGCGAAAAATAGACCCTATCGAACTTGGTGCGACTCTTTTCACACCGGCAACTCATAAAAACATTCCGTTCATTCTCGAAAGAAAAAAATATCCTCGTCTTCGAAGCCTACTTATAGATTTCGAAGACGGTTTAGACCAAAGCAGTTATGAAGACGGGGTAGAAAAATTACAAACTTCACTCGATTTGCACTCGCGAAACGACCTTTTCGTTTTCGTTCGACCCAAAAATCCGGCTTCGTTACGACAACTCCTCGAACTCGACGCCATAGAAAAAATCGACGGCTTCGTTTTACCGAAATTTTCGCTGAAAAACAGCAGCGAGTACAGTAAGCTGTTAAAAAATCGAGCTTTTTACGTAATGCCAAGCATAGAAGGAGAAGAACTTTTCGACGAAACCTCCCTCAAGCTCCTCAAAAAAAAGATACTCGATTTCCAACAGCGCCTTTTGCTCGTTCGAATCGGCTGTGAGGATATCATGCGCCAGATAGGTTTACAAAGAGATTGCAAGCGAACACTATTTGATTACGCCGCACCTTCGTTCGTTATAGGCAGAATCATAGCCCTTTTCAAAAGCGAGGGAGTGAATGTAAGCGGCTGTGTTTACCCCTGTTTCGAAACACCAAAGGGGTTTCGAAACGATATAACCAGAGATATTCAAGAAGGGATGTTTTCTAAAACCATCATCCACCCGTCTCACATCGAGCTTGCCGATGAAGCGTACAAAGTGACCAAAGAGGAGGTGCAAAAAGCGCAAGAGATTCTCTCCACCGCCAAAGCCATCCTCAATCAAAACGGTATGATGGGCGAAAAAACGACGCGCACCCCTTATGCGCGCTTCATCCTCAAAAGGTCGAAATACTACGGTATTGTCTAAAGCTTCTCATACGCTTCTTCTATGCTTGCTTCCTTGCCGTAAATGACCAAATAGACCGCGGCGTTGAATTTGGCGAGCTTGATAAACTCTTCGCTTGGATTGAAAAGCGCAGAAAGAGATTCTTCAAGAGTTATGTTCTCCCACGATTTTTCGTAGTCGATGCCAAGAGCTTTTGGGTCTATGATATGCTGTGTTATCTCGCCCTCTTGGGCTATCCACATATGCCCTTTGCTAAAAAGCTCCGGAGTTCCTTCGTTTCCTTGCACAAGAGCGAATCGTCTGTATTTTTCACCGAATATCTCGACGTACTTTTTGACATAGGGTTTATGAAAAACTCCGGTTATGGCGACTTCGCTTTTGGAAACACCCGGAAGTTTCTCTATGGTGTTAAACGCGGTTCTAAGACCAAGACGCATACGTATTTGGGTCAAGTCGCTTAGCTCTTTTAGGTACTCACGCCTGTCGAAAAAATGGATGTTTTGCGCCAAAGTTACGTTTTTTGCGATCTGTTTTGTGGTAATCCCCCCTTTTGCGGGTTGCAGCTCGTCTCCATACACCACAAGATGCACCCCCTCTTTTTCCAAAAATTTCGCTACAAGGGGGAAGATGTAAGGGTTACGCCGCTTCCCGTCAAACGGATAGCCAAGCTCGATGGAGTTCTCCACTTTCGAAAACTTCGTCAACTCATCACAAGCGGCTATAGCACCTTTGAACTCCTCTATGGTTTCCGGTTTGAGCCTCCAACCCAGCAAAAACGCGGCTATTTGCTCCGCGTACGGCTCTTGTCTTAGCATCTGAGCCATCATATCTTTGGCTTCATCGAAACTCAAATCTCTGTTACTTTTTGGACCCGTTCCAACGGCATGAATATATTTTGAAAACTCCATTACCGTATCTGCCCGTTACCGTAGATTTTGAACTTGTAGGTAGTCAGCCCCTCGATACCCATCGGTCCGCGTGCATGCAGTTTGTTCGTACTGATTCCCACTTCCGCACCGAATCCAAACGCTCCGCCGTCGGTAAAACGGGTAGAAGCGTTGACATACACCGCAGCGGCATCGATTGCACCTAAAAAATGCTCTGCCGTTGTGATATTTTCGGTGATAATAGCTTCGCTATGCCCCGAACCGTAGCGGTGGATATGAGTGATAGCTCCTTCAACCCCTCCGACAAGTTTGATACTGAGCGTATTTGCCAAATATTCGGTGTCGAAATCCTCTTCGCACGCTTCCTCGACATCGATAATTTCTCTGGTATCTTCACACCCTTTGAGTTGTGTGTGGAACGCATCGAACTCTTTTTTGAGTTTTGGCAGCACCTCTCTTGCTATCGCTTTATCGACCAAAAGCGTTTCCATCGCGTTACACACACCCGGTCGTTGACACTTGGCGTTGATGGCGATTTTGACCGCTTTGTCCAAGTCGGCATCTTTGTCGATGTATGTATGGCAAAGCCCTTTGTCGTGCTTGACTACCGCGACGGTAGCGTTGTCGTTCACGAAACGCACAAGCCCCTCACCCCCTCTTGGGATTATCAAATCGACATACTTGTCCATCTTTATAAGCTTGGCGACCCCTTCTCTGGAACTATCGGGTAAAAGCGATATAAGCTCTTTTGGCAAGTTGTTTCGCTCCAAGACCTTTTGCAGCACTTCGGCGATGATACGGTTGGAATTTTCCGCTTCTTTACCCCCTTTTAGCACACATACGTTGGAGCTTTTGAAACAAAGTGCTGCGGTATCGCTCGTAACGTTTGGACGAGATTCGTAAATGATGCCGATAACCCCTATGGGGATAGTCACTTTTTCGATTTTCAACCCTTCGTTGGTTACCCAGCCATCGAGCACTCTGCCTACCGGCTCTTTGAGAGCTGCTATCTCTTCAACGGCTTTTGCCATCCCTTCGATTCTTTGTTCATCGAGGTAGAGTCTATCTTTGAGCGCTTCGGAAAGGTTGTTCTTGTCGGCATCCGCCATATCGAGCGCATTGGCTTCGATGATGTTCATCGTATTGGCTCGTAAAGCCTCCGCCATCTCGTTAAGAATCCGTACTTTTTCCGCACCGCCGATTTGGGCTAGAACCCTGCTACTTTCTTTCGCTTTTTCCAAAAACCGTTCCATTTGACTCCTTTTTAGTTATTTATACCTCATTACTTATCCTCTGAATCTATCGAAAAGTTTTCGAAAATCCAGTGAAACCTTGCAACTTGTTTTTTCAAAATCATACACTTCGTTGGCAAACGTACCTACCAGCTCGAACGAAACATCTTTGAGTCGATACACTTTGGCTATCAAATCTTCCGGATAAAGCAGGATATAATACCCCACTTTCTCACAAGCGTACAAATCCATCTTGTACCCTTCATCGAGTTTCGCGCTCGATTTACTGACAACCTCGACGACAATCTCGGGAGCTTTGGTCAAGTACTTCAAACTCGTCTCACCGCAAGTAAGAACGACATCGGGGCGAACGACGGTATCTTCGTTTATTTTATAATCTATCTCGCCAAGTACTTCGCAGTATCTGCATTCTTCGATTTCGTTACGTAAATGAAACGCAATTTCATACGCCAACGATTGATAGGTTTTCATTGGAGAAGGTGCCATGGCGTAGGGAACACCATCTATGAGTTCCCACTCCCCTTTCCACTCTTTATAATCGTCATACATGTATCGGGGAAGATATTCTAATTTTCTCGCACCCATGACACCCTCCTACTATGTTTGGTATAATACCATCGGTAACTAATTCCCAGTTTGATAAACGAGGATATTGTATTCGAGCGCAAGGCGAAACCGCGCAGGAGCTACCGGTAGCTTCAAGTGGTTTCAACGCAGTAATCGTGTGCAATATACTCGCCTTCGGTAAAAGATACGCTTGTCTTTGCTGCGTTAAATCTTTTTGAATTAACTCGGTTAGTCCTGCAAAGATTTGCCTTGCAACTAATAGCGTATCTTTTATTTAGCAAGACTGGGAATTAGTTACCGATGGTATAAAATTATATCATAAGTTGTTTATAGGTATAATACAAGAAAATTCGGGACTTTATCGATGAAAACGATTACATTTGTAGGAAACGGCAATATGGCGCTCGCCATCGCAAAAGGACTCCTTGGCAAATACCATATAGAGGTTGTAGGCAGAGACAAAAAGAAACTTCAAAAGTTTTCGCAAGCTTGCAACTCTGAGGTCGAATATTTCACATTCGATTCGTTCGATTTTTCAAACAAAGATATCATCCTTTGTGTCAAACCGAACAATCTCGAAGAGGTAGCCGCTTATATGCAAACGAAAGTGGGTGTCATCTACTCGGTACTTGCAGGCACACCGATAGAAAAAATCGAAAAACATATCCAAAACGATGCGGTCGTTCGTGCTATGCCAAATCTCGCAGCAAGCGTTCAAAGCTCCATGACCACACTCACCGGAGATGCAAACTTCAAAGACGAAGCACTGAGCATTTTCAGCGCTATCGGCGATGTGCTTTGGCTTGGGAGCGAAAAAGAGCTTGATATAGCGACTGCACTAGCAGGAAGCGGTCCGGCGTATCTCGCGCTCATAGCCGAAGCACTTAGTGACGGAGCGGTCAAACAAGGGCTAAAACGGAGTGACGCCATGATAATCACCCAAGGGCTTTTTAGCGGCTTTTCGAAACTCCTTCGAACCACCCATCCGGCTCTTCTTAAAGACGGTGTGATGAGCCCCGGAGGAACGACCGCCGCAGGGTATGGAGCGATGGAAAAAGCGGGAGTGAGAAACGGCTGCATCGAAGCGGTCGAAGCCGCCTTTAAAAAAGCGAAAGAACTTGCCTAAACGACGATATCGATCAACTCGTTACCATCTAGCGCTTCGACGATATTGTTTCCGACTCTAAGAGAAGATTCTATGACGATATCTTTGAGTTTGGAGGTGATGCGGATTTTCAATTCCCTTTTTCCGGGATTTTGACGCACAATGCGGTAAAGCTCCTCAAGCGCTTTTTCTCCGCTATCGAGCTTGATTGCGAGCTCGAGTGGGGCTTGCGGTTTTTCCTCTATCTCGGTTTTTACCTTTTTGGACTCTTTTTTGGCATCTTTGAGACTCATCAGCTTCGTTACCCCGATGCGGGTGAACATCTCGGTATGGGTGATTTTAGCTTTGATGGCTATGGGTTCTTCGAGGTCCATCTTCTCCAGTTCGTTGAGCTTGTCTTCAAATAGCATGATTTCTAACGAACCGTGCAAGTCCATAAGCGTAACGATGCCGAAGGTATTCCCTTTTTTGGAGATTTTACGCTGAATCTCCTCCACTTTCCCGACAAAAATAGCGCTGCTACCGTCTTTGATGTTTTCCAAATCGGACGAAAGGGTGTAGTTGATTTTCTCCAGCTCCTCTCTGAAACTATCAAGCGGGTGTCCCGAGACATAAAAACCGAGCGTTTCTTTTTCGAACTCCAAAATATCTTTTAACTCGAACTCCTCGCAGTTACTTAACTCCAACTTGATAGTCGTGAGTTCTTCATCGTCTCCAAAAAGGCTTCCAAGAGCGTTTTTCTTCGCTTCGTTTGCCATTTTCGCCGTTTCAACAAGGCGCTCCACTTGGTCGAGCAACGCTTTTCGGCTATATCCGAAACTATCGAACCCTCCCGCTTTGATAATCGATTCGATCACTTTTTTATTCACCTTCTGCGGGTCGATGCGGTTGACGAAATCTTGCATATCGGCAAATTCTCCTCCGTCCTCTCTCGATTCGAGAATGGAGATAACCGCCGCTTCCCCTACCCCTTTGATAGCCCCAAGCCCAAAGAGGATGATATCTTTCTCATCTTTGGTGATAGCGGAAAATTCGAGCTGTGAATGGTTGATATCGGGCGGGCTGAGCTCGATTCCCATCCGTTTGACCTCATCAATGTACTTGACCACTTTGTCGGTGTTGTCTTTCTCGCTTGTAAGCAAAGCTGCCATAAACTCGTTTGGATAGTAGGTTTTTAGATACGCCGTTTGAAACGTCACCATCGCGTACGCCGCGGAGTGGGACTTGTTGAAACCGTATCCGGCGAATTTCTCGATAAGCTCGAAAAGTTTCGCTGCCAAATCGTAGTCGTACCCTTGTTTTTGTGCACCTTCACAAAACTCCGCTTTGTAGGCACTCATATCTTTTTTCTTACCCATCGCACGGCGAATGATGTCCGCATACCCAAGGCTGAACCCACCGATAGTCTGCACTATCTGCATGACTTGCTCTTGGTAAACGATCATCCCGTATGTCGGGTCGAGGGTATCTTTGAGCACATCGAAACTAACCTCTTCGAACGGATAAAACACCTTCTTTCGTCCATGTTTACGCTCGATGAAGTCATCGAGCATCCCCGATTCCATCGGACCGGGACGATAGAGCGCCAAAACCGCGATAATATCTTCGAAATTGTCAGGCTTTAGACGTTTGTTCAAATCTTGCATACCCGAAGATTCTATTTGGAACATCCCTAACGTTTCACCGCTTTTGATCACCTCGTACACTTTATGATCATCGACATCGATCTCATCCCAATCGATCGCCTTGCCGTAGCGTTTTTCCACAAGCTTGATGGCGTTGTCGATAACATCGAGTGTCTTTAGCCCCAAGAAGTCGAACTTGATAAGATCGACATCTTCAAGGTAGTTCAGCGAATACTGCGTTACGAACGTATCTTCCCCCGATGGCTTGTAGATGGGTGTTTTATGCCAAAGTTCCTCATTGCTTATCACCACCCCCGCAGCGTGCATACCGGCGTTTCGCTTCAGCCCTTCGAGTTTGAGCGCGAACTCCCACACTCGTGCGGCTTGCGGGTCACTTTCTATAAGCTCTCTTAGTTTTGGTTCCTTTTGGTAAGCACCTTCGACGAACTTTCCTTTTTTCTCTTTTCCAGCTAGCGTGATACCCAGCTCGTCGGGGATGAGCTTCGCCATAGCGTCCGCTTTGGAAAGCGGCATGTCGAGTACACGTGCGACATCACGTATAACCCCTTTTGCAAGGAGCGAACCGAAAGTGATGATTTGCGCGACTTGATTTCGCCCGTATTTTCGCACCACATAGTCGATAATCTCTCCACGGCGTGCTTGCATGAAGTCCATATCGATATCGGGCATGCTCACCCGCTCTGGATTCAAAAATCGCTCAAAAAGCAAGTCGTACTTCATCGGGTCAATGTTGGTGATTTCCAGCGCGAACGCTACTAGACTCCCGGCAGCCGAACCCCGCCCCGGACCTACGGCGATCCCCATCTGTTTGGCTTCACGAACGAAGTCCCAAACGATGAGCATATATCCCGGAAATCGCATCGAGTTGATGATGTCTATCTCGTAATCAAGACGTTTTCTGTACTCTTCATGCCGCTCTTTTGGAACGTTGGCAAGCCGTTTTTCCAACCCCTCTTTACATTTGTAGATGAAGTACTCGGCATCGTTTTTATCTGCCGCACTCATCCATGCTTTTTTCTCCTCCTCGCTAGCCTCAGGCGGAAGCTGCGGGTCATCTTCGTTGTTTATACCAAGCCCCTCTTTTTGTGCATATTCGAGGGTAAATTTGAAATTTGGCGGAGTCGGCGTTTTGACAACGGGAGAGAACTCTACACATTTATCGACTATCTCCTGCGTGGCTTCGAGCACTTCGGGGATATCGGCGTAGAGGCGCTCCATCTCTTCGGGAGATTTGATGTAGAATTCATGTACGGAGTGGCGAAGACGGTTCGGGTCGTCAAACAGTTTGTTCATCCCGATACACATAAACGCCTCATGATACTCCGCATCGTTTTCGTATGTGTAGTGGGTATCGTTCGTAGCGACGAGTTTGATGCCGGTCTCTTTGGAGAGGCGAAGCAGCTGGTCGTCGATATAAAGCTGATCGCCGATACCGTGTCGCATGATTTCAAGGTAGAAATCATCTCCGAAAATCTCTTTGTACTCCAATGCCACCTCTTTGGCTTTTTCGTACCCTCCCGCACCGAATTTCTTGTTACGCTCGTTTTGGGTGTTGAGATGCCAACTCACCTCCCCTTGCAAACAAGCCGAAGTACAGATAAGCCCTTCACTATGCTCGCGCAATAGTTTTTTGTTGATTCGTGCATAGTAGTAGAACCCTTTGATATACGCCATCGAAGAGAGATACATCAAATTTTTGTAGCCTATTTCGTTTTTGGCGTACAAACAGAGGTGGAAACGCTGCCTTGTGCTTTTGTCTCCCAAGTCATCGCTGTTGTGCAAGTACGCTTCAAGTCCAATGATCGGTTTGATCCCTTCCGCGCGCGCGGCATGCCAAAAGTGGATAGCACCGAACATATTTCCATGGTCGGTCATCGCTACGGCGTTCATGCCGAGTTTTTTCACTTGTTTGACCAACAAATCGACTTTGTTCGCTCCATCGAGCAATGAATATTCGGTATGCAGATGCAAATGGGTAAAAGGGTATTTGCTCATTCTCGTTCCGTCAGTTTTTTTTAAAAGATTATAGTCAAACTACACAAAAAAAGAGGTTAATTTGTTATACTTTTTATAAAACCCACAATCTCATCACAGCTCCTATCTACAACTCTCTCCATGAAGTTGTCGGCGTTTTGGAACTACTGAACAAACAAGAAGGTTTTACTCAAAAAGATAAAAAACTGATGCGTCTTTTCGCCCATGCCATAGGCTCGTTCGTCGAACTTATGATGGTCGAAATGGAAGCGAAGTAGAAAACTACTTCACTTTTTCGAGGTATTCACCTTCGACGGTGTTCACCTTGATGGTATCCCCCTCGAGGATGTGGTATGGAACTTGCACTACCGCACCGCTCTCGAGTGTTGCCGGTTTTTTGCTTCCGCTTGAAGTATCCCCTTTGAAGTTCGGCGGTGTTTCGACCACTTTCATCTCCATCACTTCAGGAACGCTTACGGTTATAGGCTGCCCTTTATAATAAACCACATCGACGTTCACGCCGTCTATGAACCATTTTGAAGCATCATCACACTGCTCGTATGTAAGACCAAGCTGCTCGTATGTTTCTTGGTCCATGAACTGGTACATATCGCCATCGTCATAAAGATACTGCATCGTTTTGTAAGTGATTTCCGGCACTTCGAACTTGTCGCCCGCATGAACCGTTTTTTCTATCACTCTACCGTTGATGAAACTTTTGACTTTCATTCTCACAAACGCCGCACCTTTTCCGGGTTTGACGTGTTGAAATTCCACCACTTTGTATGGAACGTCACCGATAATGAGACGTACACCTTTTTTAATATCACCCATGCCAACTGTTGCCATTGAAAATCCTTGAAAACTTTTTTTGCAATTCTACACTAATCTTGCTTATCAGCCACTAAAGTAACATAACGAAAACGATCCTTTCGCTACACTTCCGTAAATAAATTAGTAAAAGGACAAAATATGTTACAAATGAACGATTTAAAAAATATGGAGTTCGATTTTTTACAAAAATTTTCGAAAAACTCGAAAATAGTAGGAATCATTTTCATTCTTTTAGGGCTGGTAGGGATATTTTTCCCGATATTCATGTCGGTGACATCGGCAATATTTTTTGGATGGATACTTCTCTTTAGCGGTTTTACGGCAGGGTATCTTACCTTCAACACGAACAAAAGCGACTGGTTAGGGTAGCTAAAAGCGTTCGTACTGGTCTTTTTCGGAGCTCTTACCATCGTCAATCCGGTTCCGGGAATAGCTGCGCTTGGCATACTTTTTGCCATCTATTTCGCGATGGATGCGTTTGCGAGTTTCGCGCTTGCTAGTTCTATGAAAGGGCAAAGCGGGAATTGGATCGTCGTTTTAAACGGTATCGTTTCGATGGTGCTTTCGTTTTTGTTTATCATCGACTGGCCGCATGGGTCGATGATTTATGTAGGGTTGTTCGTAGGAATCAGCCTCTTTTTCGACGGTATTATGCTTTTGAGTATAGCCAACAACGTCAAAAAGCTCTAAGAGCTTTTTGCAAACCTTTTTTTCAAAATCGTTTTACCGAGCTCCACTCCGGGTTGGTTGTAGGTGTCTATCTCGAGCATCGCTCCTACCAAAGAGGTCAAAAGCTCGAAATAGATAATGAGCACACCGATATTTTTCTCGTTTATCTCACTCAGACTTATCATGTCAACCGCTTTGACACCGCTTTGAACGATGCTTTCTTTCGTCGCCTCACATTGTGCGTTGATGAGCTCGTTGAAGCTTACAGCGTTGACATAGTCGGTAGTTTCGATACATGATAAAGAGATATTTGGGATGTTCATATCTATCTTGAAATCATCCACTTTTATAAACGTTACGGTTTTATCTTTGGGACCTTCGATAATAAGCTGCAAAAAAGAGTGTTGATCGACCGACCCGATAAGCGCGATAGGGGTAAGCCCTACCCGCTCGTCACTTCTATCTCGCTTGCCAAGACTCTCTCCCCACAACTGTACGTACCATTTGTTGAACTCTTCGAACATACTCGAATAGCTAAAGAGGATGTTCATTTTGTATTTGTCCCGATTTTTGTAATAGTAGTACGCCTTGTCGATGATATGGCATTGGTTCCCTTTGAAAAAACTTCCCAAGAACTTGTCCGCTTCATCCAAGATAGTGAACATATCGTACCCGGCAAACGTTAGCGGTATAACACCAACGGCACTCAAGACGGAAAACCTCCCCCCTACGTTTGCGGGGATGTAAAACACTCCAAGGTCATACTCTTTTGCGAAACAATCGAGGCTTGAACCCTCGTCGGTGATAACGTAGAAATTTTTCGCCTCTTTCAAATCGACTCCAAAATACTCCACAACCGTTTTAAAAAGCGAAATCGTCTCGATAGTCGAGCCCGATTTGGAGATAACGAAAAAACAGGCTTTTTCATAGTCGATTTTTTTCAACGTATCTTTTGCGACGATAGGGTCCAAGTTCTCAAGATAGAGTATCTCTTTTGTATCTTTGGTGTAGAGTTTGAGCATCGACTCTATCGCCTTGATGCCAAGTGACGAGCCGCCTATACCGATGACGACTATCTGTTCATAGACCGAAGTGTCGATATCTTTGGCTTCCAAGATAAGCTGTTTGGAGAGTTTTGGAAGCGAATAGTACCCTACTTTCGAGCTAACCGCTTCATCGCGTATCTTGTCAAAAGCCAAGTTTTTTATGTCGCTTTCGTAAACTTTGAATTCCGCAGTAAAATCTATCATTTTCTCAGCCTTATCATTTTGAATCTTTCCCCTAAAAACTCGGGAAGAATGAGTGTTTTCACTTTTTCAAGCTCCTGTTTGTACACTTTTTCATCGACATTTTGCCGTAAAATCTCCAAAAGCTCAAGTATCCCCATATTGACAAGCGCGCTCATCTGCGGTTTGAACTCCACCATCTCGACACCGACTTCCTCAAACGCATCTTTTACATGAGCGAACGTAACGTCGTATGTGATGTCGCTCTTTCCAAAAAGCTCCTCTTTTTTCAACCCCTCTTCGAAAAACGGAAACACCTCATGCCCTTTGTAGATTCGCAACGAAAAATCGAACCTCGCTTCCATTTCTCCGTAATCGAAACTCATAAATTCGAAATGTTTGGCACCTTTGAGCATCGAATGTGCGAACGCTTCGTACCCGATGGCTATCTCCCCTTTTTCCTTGCCGTATTTTTGCGCTTTTCGTACAATCGCTTCATCCTCGATATCGAAATGCACTTCGTGTTTTTCATCTACTCGAGCGATTTTGCCTTTATAGAGCAATTCACATGGAAATGCATCGAAAATCTCATTAGCGACGAAAAAAGCACGCTCACACTGCAACTCGCTTGGGTCTTTGTAATGTTCCAACTGCACCGCATCGCCGAAACTTTGAAAAAAGTACTCTTTTTGTCGCTGTTGCAACGCTTCGTAGCGCTCCACTATCGCAAAACGAAGCGTCTTTATGATTTGGGGGCGCAGGGTATAGAGAAACTCCACGATATCTGCCAAAAGATACCCATGGTGTGCGCCTATCTCGCAAATGACGCTTCGTTCATTCAAAAAACCTTCATCTATCAATTTCAAAATATGTTTGGCTATCGTTCCGCCGAAAAATTTACTTGCACTTACCGAGGTGTAGAAATCTCCCGCTTTTCCAATGGCTTTATAGTTGGTGTAGTAACCGTTTTTTCCATACAGCCATTCTTGCATATACTCGCTAAATCTCATTTACCGTTTTATCCTCTAAGATATTTTTAGGTAGTATTATACCGATAAAGTTATGAAGGTACGCTATGAAATATTTGGTTTTACTTGTATTGGTTCTCGGGCTGGATGCGAAGGAGTTTTTCATCTCTCCAAAAGATGCTCCTGTAAAAATCAAAAAAATATGTAAACTCGCCCACGGCGGTGATACGATTTTTCTTAAAACAGGTATCTACACAAAACGATTTCCAAAAATAACCTGCAAAGGAACGAAAAACGCACCCGTAGTCATAACAGCACAAAAAGGAGCCCTTGTTACCATCGAAACTCCTTGGAAGATTCAAGGCAACTACCTTGTTGTACAAAACCTCAATTTTAGAGGTATGAACGATACGCTTTCGTACGAAAAAGTGATAAAACAATGGTGGAAACCAAGTAAAAAACTCCACCAAATCGCTTTGTCTCTAACTGGACATCATAT
Organism: Helicobacteraceae bacterium; assembly: GCA_027038835.1. Taxonomy (GTDB): domain Bacteria; phylum Campylobacterota; class Campylobacteria; order Campylobacterales; family Sulfurimonadaceae; genus S012-15. The sequence goes on from JALWGC010000006.1 coordinate 129,882, forward strand.
TACGATACGAAACAACGCTTTTGGCTATTTCACCGCAAGCGGCATCAAAGTAAGAGGCAAAAGCGACTACATCTCAATCGATCACAACATCATCTACAACAATTCTTGGTGGACGACCGGCGGGATGGGCGGGCTCGTTATAAAAACCATCCATCAGATAGATAACACCACAACCGATAAAATAAAAATCACGAACAATCTCTTTTTCGGTAATGAAAGCCGTATATTTTCCCATGTATTTGCAAAAGGTTTCAGCAAGCTCATTATTGATGAAGGAGAGAGCTTTCTACTACAGCAAAAAGAAGACGCGAGCAAAAAAGGGGCTATAAACGGAAAATACGAAGGGCGTTTTCTCGTCAAGAACAACCTCATCCTGTACAACGGTAAGGGAAGCTCTCTCAACAAAGTCGATAGAGTAGATTTCGTACAAAACTATCTCTACTGCAACGGTACGACCGCAAACAACAAAGCCGCCGGCGGAATACGGGGAAAATACACAAATTACGACAACTTTCTGCACAACTACGTCTCAAGTTGTAAAGACAAACTGGCAATAAGCATCAAGGGGGAGCACAACCGTTTTGAAGACAATATCGTAAAAAGTACGACACAAAAACCTATGCCCGGTGTAAAAATGGTCGCAAAAGTTTTCAACGACCCTGAAAACCTCGACTTCAATCCAGAGGCGAATCGGCTTCTTTCAAGTTTTGAACCTATGCTTGAGCGTTTTGCGATTGAAATAAAACCCACACGCTACAAAGTGAACAAACAAAAACAAATCGAAGATATCATCCGCTTGATTCCAAAAAAAGCCGATACTATCGTCAAACGTTATGAAAACAGAGTCGAAATAATAAATATAGACAACAAAGGGCTTAAGGGGATGGGGAAGAATTTTGTTTTGAAATTCTAAGCTTCTATCTCTATTTTTGTAGCAGTTTTTCAAAAGCCTGCGTTATCTCTTCGGCAGATACAAGTCCCTCAAGAAAGATCTCTCCATCGAGCACCAAGGTCGGATCTTTGCTCACCCCTGCTTCAAGCGCCTTTGTTGTATCGTATTCGTAGCGAAACACAACACGAAGCGGCAGATGCTTGATAGCACAGCTTAGACGCTTGGAGAACTTGGCAGTAAGCACTTTGTCACCGTAAAGCACCGCTTCATAAAGAGGATATTCGGTTTTTTGGGCATTAAGTATTTCACCGTCAGCCATTATATGACACGCTTCATTCATGGGTATGCTCCTTTTTGTTTACTATCTTGCTTTTATCGTCATTGCGACCAAATTCACACTGGAGGGTCGTATGCTCTATACCAAAATTTTCATGGAGCTTCTTTTCAAGCTTTTTGATAATCTCGTTCGATTTCGAGATGGAAAAATCTTCGCTCATATCTAGATGCGCCTCGAGGTTGATCTGCTTGTCATCGAGTCTCCAGATATGGATATGATGGACATTATCAACGCCGGCTTCCGCTTCGATCGCTTCGACAACCCTCTCTACATCGACATTTTTTGGAACGAACTGCATCAACACCGATACACTCTCTTTGACGATCCCAAAGGATGCCCACACCAGATAGAGCGCGATAAGAGCCGAGATCAGCGGATCGATCCAAAAGATGCCGAAGTAGTACATCAACACGCCGCCCACAACGACGGCTACACTTGTCATCACATCGGTAAGCAGATGCAGATAGGCCGCTTTTATGTTCATATTGTCATGCGAATCCTCTTTGACAAGCAGCACGCTAGCGGTGTTAAGGACGATACTTAAAACTCCAAGCCCTATCACCCACATAGAGTCGATCGCTTCGGGATGGAAAAACTTATGCACCGCCTCGACGATCAAAAACACCGCGATCCCCACCAGCACCGAAGCATTAAAGAGTGCGGCGATGATCTCCGCGCGCCTGTAGCCAAATGTCTTGGACTCGCTGTTTGGTCGAGCTGCCAAGCGATTTGCCACATACGCGATCACAAGTGCCAAAACATCGCTGAAGTTGTGCATCGCATCACTAAGCAATGCCAGCGAACCGGAGATAATGCCGCCTGCTATCTGTGAAACGGTGATGATGACGTTCAAAACGATAGTGAGGAAGAGATTTTTCCCGCTTACGTTATGATGATGGTGATGATGCTCAGCCATAAATAATCCTATTAACTATATGGTTAATTATATAGCTTTTATTATTAACGATGCCTGAATAATCCAAAAGATAGCGTGAAGAAGAGGAACAAACTATCGATTCTTACCAAACCGATAGCAAAGCAAGCAATAAAACACAACTAATTTAACAAGAGAGTTCGAGAATGACAACAAGGTTTCGAACATCTTAGGCAAATGTTTCGTTCGATCATAAAATCTTCGTCTTGTCACTCTTTTTGGAAACCACTTTTTTGTTCTCTATCGTCAAAACCCGATCACATAGCGGGAGCATCGCTTCATCGTGTGTAACCATTATCACGGCGACATTTTGCTCTGTGGCTATCTTTTTTAGCATCTTTACGACATCCACGGAGCGTTTGGTATCGAGTGCCGCGGTTGGTTCATCGGCAAGGATGATCTGTGGCTTGTTGGCAAGCGCTCTTGCGATCGCTGCGCGCTGGTTCTGTCCGCCTGAGAGTTCACTTGGCATGGAGCGGGCTTTATCTTCGATGTCAAAATACTTCAAAAGCTCAAGCGCCTCTTTCTCGCTTTGCTCTTTTGAGACTCCATTTGTCTGCGGAACAAGCGTTACATTTTCAATGATATTCAAAAACGGTATAAGGTAGTGCGCTTGAAAGATAAACCCTATCTTCTCTCGGCGTATGCGACGCGTCTCTTTTGTAAGCCACTTCCCGTCATACACCTTTTCATCCCCAAGCCATATACTCCCGCTTGTCGGGTCTTCGACACACCCTATCATCATAAGCAGTGTCGTCTTTCCGGCTCCACTTGGAGCGACAAGGGCTACAAGTTCCCCTTTTTGCACCTCGAACGAAGCACCCTCGATAACCGAGATATAGGCATCCCCTTTACCGAAACTTTTGTAGAGATTTTCCACTTTTATCGCCGTTTTGCTATCCACCTATCGCCTCCCTCGGATCAGCCGCCATCACCTTTTTCACTCCCACCATTGAAGCTAATATCGAAGCGATAATCACAACCACAAAAAGTGTCACCGCATCAGGGTACTCCAAAACAACCCGTTTGGGAAACTTGGTGTAGATAGAGTGTGCGAAGATATTTGCCGCTATAAAGGCAAGTATGCCCATAAGGAGCGTTTCTTGCACGATCATCTTCACAATCATTCCATTTGGCAGACCGATAAGCTTCATAATGGCGATCTCTTTTATCTTCTCCAGCGTCATCGTGTAGATGATAAGTGCGATGATGATGGTGGAAACCACAACCAAGATCACCGTAAACATCCCTATCTGCTTAGAAGCCATCTTGATAAGGTTTTTTGTCAGCACTTCTCGCTGTTGCTGCTTGGTATAAACGCTTTTGTGTTTCCATCTTTGTATCTGCTTTGCCACCTCATCCACTGCGTAGCCCGGTTTTACTTTGGCTATGACGGCATTGACCATATGGGGGGATTCTACCTTCGCGCCTCTTGTGCGGTCGTTACGAATGCGCGCGTTGGAGTAGAGAAACTGCAGTTTTTGCGCATCTTTAAGGCTAATATACACAAGCGGCTCACCGCCCGATGAAACACTTCCATGCGTTATGCCCACAACCGTGTAGATATCACGCCCCAGATGCACTTTTTGCCCAAGTTTCAACCCTATTTTATCGGTTGCCACCATCTCGTAGTGCTCTTGCATCAAGACTCTGCCTGCAACAAGCCTTGTGGGATTGATGATTTGAAAATCCCCCAATGGATCATACCCTACAGCCGTTACACGAACCAGAGTGTTTTGGGTTGGGATTTGAAGATTTTGGAGTGTTATCCCCTCGGCACTTTGTATCCCCTCTTGTGTGGCTATGGTGTTTTTTAGATCCTCATGCACCCTTGAAGCCTCGGCAAAAGGACCAAGCGTATCTTCTTGCACGATCCACAGATCCGCCCCGACGTCATCCAAAAGCACCTGCGCATCGATCACCATCCCTCGATAAACGCCTATCATGATAAGCACGATCCCAAGGAGCATCCCAACACCCGCAGAGGTTACAACAAACTTCCCTAAGGTATGCTCGATCTCCCGTTTAGCAAGGTTAATCATGGAGTATCTTTTTCCCTTCAAAAAGCGGATCTTTTCTCTTTCTAACATCGAGTAAAACAGCTTTTGCCTCCAGCCCCTTTACAGCCGCTCTCTTGCCACTTATACCAAGGAGAGTGACTTTTTGAAAATGAGCTTTATAGTTTTGGTTCACCCAAACGCCATAACTGCCGTTTTCAAAACGCAAAAGCTCTGCCGGTATCGTTACGACATTATGCAAAACTTGCGTCTGTATGTGCACCTTCGCTTGTTCATTCAAGTAAAACGGCACAGGCACTTTGGCAAACGCGACATCGACTTCCCGCTCTTGGGTAACGGCGTCGCTCTTTGGTACAATGCGTGCGACATACCCTTTTAGCTTTTTATTTTCATTTGAGCGAAGTGTTATGTAGGCTTTTTTACCCACTTTTATCTGTTTGCTTTGGCGCTCATCCACATAAGCCTTCACCCAGACATCCTCTTTTTTGACTATCTCAAACGCAGCTTGCGAAGCAAGGAGTGTTTGTCCAACCTCTGCATTTTTAGCTACAACCAAACCGCTAACGGGTGCATAAACTTTGAAGCGTGCGAGTTTTTCCGCTAACGCTTTGGCGTTTTTTCGCGCGATCTCTACGGCTATCTTTGCAGACTCTATGCGTGCTTTTGTGGCGTTGATTTGCGCTTGAAGCGAATCAAGCTGTGCTTTTGCCTGATCGTATTCGGCTTGTGAAGCAAACGACTCCTTTTTAAGCCTTGCATAGCGCTTAAATGTAACTTCGGCAAGTCTTTTTTGCGCTTTGAGGCTTTCAAGCTCCTTTTGAAGCGAGGAGGCTTCACTTTGTGCTTTTTTTATCGCCGTTTTGGCACTCTCTAACTGTGTAGGCAGATCGACCGCATCAAGTTCAAAAAGAAGCTCCCCTTTTTTCACCCATCTCCCAAGGTCGCTATAAAGATGCACCACCTTGGCATTTACCCCTGCGCTCACTTTGTAGATATCTTTCGCACCGACTTCTCCAATACCTTGAACATCGAGGCTTAAGTCCTGCACCTTTGGCGAAACCGTTTTGTAAGTGTGTTTTGGGATGTAAACTTTTTTATACGCTACAAAAGCGACAAGCAGCGCTATAGCGGCTGCTATAAGGTAGTTTTTATACTTTTTCATTCTATTTTTCCTTCGAGATACTCTATCTTCGCTATGGCAAGTGCGCGGTTGTAGTAGGACTCAAGCAGCCCCAGCTTGGCTGCAAGCATCGTAGCCTGCGCATCGAGGATCTCGATGTAGGTGCCAAGCCCCTCTTTGTATCTAGCATCAAGCACCGCTTTTGTCGCTTTGGCGGCACTAAACTGCGCTTTTTTCGCCGCTATGCTTTGGTTGTAATGCTCGATATCTACAAGAAGAGACTCCAACTCATCTTGAATTTCGAGTCTTTTGGAGGCCTCCTGCTGCTTTGCCATTTGCGCAGCTATGTGTGCTTGTTGTTCCTCTGCCGTTAGCTTCCCACCGCTATAAAGCGGTATGCGAAGCACCACGCCGGCATTTGTCGCATCGTAGGTGTTGAGTGTGTCAAAATGGGTATAAGAGGCGGTAGCATCGAGTGAACCGTAGTGGGAGCTTTTGGCAACTTTATGCAAAAGGGTGTTTTTGGCGACATTCTCTTTGGTGATTTTAAGCTGATAGTTGTTTTGCAGCACTTTTTGCTCTATCGCATCGAAGGCGGGTTCTTTGTATAAAAAGCTGCTTTGCAGGTTTGCATCATCTTCTATTTGCTCCCCCATATAGAGCGAGAGTGTAGTTTGCGCTTTTTTATATGCCGCTTTTGCGCCCCCTAAACGCTCTTTTGCCCCATAGACAGAGGAGAGAAAACGGCTAGCATCCGCTTCGGTCTTTAGCCCCTGCTTTACAAGTGCCAAAGCCTGCTTGTAGTAAGCCTCTTTTGCTTCGAGGTCTTTTTGCATCACTTTTACTGCCTCTTTTTGCACCACCATCATCCCATAAAGTACTTTGATGCGATACACCATCAACGCTTTTGCTTCCTTGAGTGAGAGTTTAGCGATATTTGCATCTTTTTTGCTTGCATCTATCAACTCAAGTGTCTTGCCAAAGTCCCAGATTTTTTGCGTAACCACCGCACCGGCGTCCCAGCCGCTGTCATCTTTGGTATGAAACGCTCCGTTTTGGGGAAAGACATAGGTGCGCGTAGCGTCATACCGGGCTTGGAGATTGACCTCTGGCAAGTAAGCTGAACGCGTGGCGCTTACTTTTTTCTGCGACTGCTTGTACTTGAGCAAAAAAGTTTGTATGTCGGGATGATTGGCAAGTGTTTTTTCTATGCTTTCTTGGAGTGTTAGTGCAAAAAGATTTCCACCTATAAACAATATCACTATCAAAAATAGATTTTTCATTTTTCCCCTTGATTTTTCGATATTATTTCAAAAAAGTGTTAAGGCATCGTTAAGATGAATGTATTGATTCCCTCTTTTGATTCCACCGTTATTTTTATATCCATCGCTATAGCCAAGCGTTTGACAATATCGAGTCCAATCCCACTACCGTTTGCATCTGCGCTGTAGGAACGTTTAAATATCTCTTCTGGATGCGCTATAGCCGGACCGCTGTTTTGGATGTAAAGGGAGTTGTTTTTTGTAAAAATTTTGACAAATCCATCTTTTTTGTTGTATTTACAGGCGTTGGAGAGGAGGTTTTGGAGTATCTGCTTGGTTGCGGGGGCGTTGAGGTTGGCAACAAAATCGCTACACTCATACTCAAATTTGATGTGGGGACAAAGCTGCTTTTGTGTTTGAAGCAACTCTTTTACAAGTTTGCATAAATTAAGTTGTGTGAATTGGAATGTTTCTTCTTGAAGTAAGACGGTAAGGTTTTTATGTAGTTGCGAGATTGTTTCGACAGATTTTTCTATCCGCCGTACGGCACTGCTTTGTTTGCAATGCTCATCTTTCAAAAGAAGTTTCATATTTAGTTTGATTGCAGTTACGGGGGTGTTGAGATCATGGATGAGGTCTTTTGCAAAACGATCAAGCGTAGAGATGCTCTCTTGCAAAGGCTTGAGGGCATTTTTGGCAAGGCGGTAGCTGATGTAGGCAAAAACAACAAGCAAAAGCAGCTGAAAAAGGATGATCTTGATTTTCAAGCGTAGAAGTTTTTTATCAAATTCATCCCTTTTTTTCAACACCTGCATATAAAATCCCGGCATTTTTGTCGGTATAAACTTCATAAAGGAGTCTTGCAAGATAGTAAAGTTGCGTATATCTATATGTTTTTGCCGTGTATGGACAAATCTGTGTGAGTATGCACTCTTATCATACTCTTGCAAACTCTCACCTAGCTTGATATGGCGGGCATACTCTATCATCGAAAACTCTTCCGCTTTTAGGAGGTGTCCTTGTATCTGAGAAAAGTAAAAAAATCCGGCAGCCAAAATAAGCAGCGCGACGCTGACGAAATAGGTGATAAAAAACTTTAAAAACGCTTTTTTTTCATGATTTTCCAAGGCGGTATCCTATCCCTTTGATGGTGGTTATAGGCAAACCTATCTTGCGAAGTTTGTTTATATGCACCCGCAAAGCCCCTTCACTCATCTCTTTTCCATCCCCTAAATACTCTAAAATCACCTCTTTTTGTAAAGTTTTATCGAGATTTTGGAAAAAAAGTTTTGTTATTTTTAGCTCTGATGGCGCTAAAGAGATAAACTCACCATTTTTATATAACTCATCTTTGTCTATCACAAAAGAAAACTCATTGAGCGTAATGGAGTCTTTGTATGTTTTGTAAGATTTTCTAAGTAGAGCTTGGATGCGCACCAACAGCTCATCAAAATCAAAAGGCTTTTTGATGTAGTCATCCGCTCCCACTTCAAAGCCATAGGAGAGAGAGTCGATATTGGTCAAAGCGGTTATGAAGATAGTCGGAGTGGCGTCGCCACTTTCACGCAAACTCTTTAAAAGTTCAAAACCATTAATGTAAGCGACATTGACATCAAAAAGAAGCAAATCAAAACGCTGCTTGTAGGTAGCTTCGAGTGCTTCTTCCCCGTTTGTCGTGTGGGTAACTTCAAACCCTTCACCCCTTAAAAGCTCACCCAATGTTTCTGCTAAAACGGTATCGTCTTCTAAAAGGAGAAGTTTTTTCACTACCGCATTCCTCTACCCATTTGCATACCTTTACCCACTCCATGCCCTTTGGCGTTACAGTGTGCCTTTGAGGCTTGAGCTAAAATATAATCAGCTATACTTGAGAGTTCCTCTTTAGAAAAGTTTTTAAAAGATGGCATCTTCATATCTGCAAACATCGGGTATTTGCCTTTTGAACCGTTTTTGATCGAATTGATAATAACGTTTTTTGCATTATCCCCTTCAAAACGCATATTTCGCTTTGCAATCCCTGCAAATGCAGGTGCAATCTTTTTGCTCGCTATGGCATGACACGATAGACATCCGTTTTGCTCTATTAACTTTTCGGCACTTTGAGCGAACAAAACACCGCTACATAACATCATCGTTACTATCTTCTTCATAATTGATCCTCATTTTGAGATATATCATTATATTGCTTTTTTGTTATTTAAACGTTAAGATGATGGAGGGGGGATGGTATGGAGTTCAATACTCTATAAGCATCTCAAAGAGCATTCACATTTGTTTACAAACATTTCAAAATATTTATTTGACAAACACAACCTTTCGCCGACAAAAGCGTACGAAAGGTTTGTGATTTTTTTAACGAATTTTCCATCCATGCTCGTTTCTGGGGTACACATCTTCTTTATTCGTCAAAAGATCGTCCCCTTCGTAGTAGCAACCGTTTTTAACACCTAAGTTTTTCAAAGCTTTATCAAAAGCCCAATAATGGGTGTAACTACCGTTTCTCAGCTCTTTAAATACTGCAGCAACATCGGAAGCGTTTGCATCTTCGGCTTGTTTTATGTATTTGTCCAAATCGTCAATATCGGTAACTTCTACACTACATCCGACTTTCAAAGCATCTTCTTGAGAGTTTTTCCCCATAGCGTACAAAGAATCGTACATTTGTTGAATTTGTTGAATATCATATACCCCACTCGATACATTTATGTCTGATTCGTTGTCGTCATGCGCTACGGTTGTATCGGCTTGAGTGAAACCTGAAGCGTTCAAGTCGTATTTTTTTGCAAGATTTTGCACTATACCGATATGACGGCTCTCCGATTTTTTAGCTATGTTGTACAATTGATTTATCTTTATACCGCTATTTTCTTTATGGTAGTTGTAAAGATTCATGTACAAATCGTATGCCAACCTTTCTTCACTTCCCATATACACAATCGCGTCTTTCAGTTCAGGCGTCAATGTAGATTTCATTTTGTATTTATCCAAATCCACATGCCCATTTTCATTTTTCTTTTCGTGTTTTTCGTTATCGTCAAGAGTCGGTTTGTTTTTTGGTTGTTCGTTCTTCACATCCACAACCACTTTCCCTTCTTCTTGACCATGTCGTTCTTCTTTTGTATCATCTTTTAGAGGTTTTTTATCTAGCTCCTCTTTTTTGCCGTTTACGTCTTTGGTGTGTTTATCGGGTCTAAAGCCTTTTTTGAACTCATCTTCGCTATGTCGAAAATGTTCTTGTGCGGCAGTTGCATTGACATCCAAATGTCCGTCAAAATCCTCATCGAGCCCCAAATCGTGTTTATTGTCCAGCTCAATCAAAAAGGTTTCGTTGACATCCTTTTTAAAATGCACCTCTTTATCCAGCTTGGACAAAGCTTGTATAACTTTTTGATCGATCGTGATGCCGTTGGATACGTTTTTATCGCTATCGAGCGATTGAAGCATTTGCAACATCAACGTTATGGCGGTACTTTGATTTTCATCAGGTACGGTTTCATCGCCTACTACAAGTGTTTGTGGAGTTACCTCACCGTCGGTTTTCGGTGTAGCTTCTCCTAAGATGATTTTACCCAGTGAAAACGTCACCGTATCCCCTTCTTTGTATCGAAACTTGCCGTATGCGTCGGTATCGCCCTCTATACCTGAAGATGTTTTGTAGTGTGCTCCCGCAACCGCTGCGTCTATGAAGTATCCGCTTTGGGTTTCTTGCAACGCTTCCGCGTTCGTCGCCTCGCTGCTACCGCAGCCACTCATTGACAAAGCTATGGCAGCCGTGCTTAAAGCTATGGTGATCTTTTTTTCGATTTTCATCGTAAACTCCTTGAATGTTTTACTATGAGCATTGTAAGATAGTAACGTTAGCGAAGTGTTAGCGATTTAAAAAATAATCTTTGGCTACAAAAAGAACAAACGGAGCTAAAAAAGCAAAAAGATAGTAGAAAAAAACAAGGACATACTTCGTTATAAAGGTGTTGAAACTGAGTATGTTCCACATAATATCTCCTCCTATAATACATATACACTTTCCATCACTCAAAGAGGATGGGAAATGTAAAAAAGTTGTGTTAGCATAAAGACGGTTGATGTAACTGCTTTATGCAATTCACAGTCAATGGCACTGGATGAG
>JALWGC010000007.1 GCA_027038835.1 Helicobacteraceae bacterium
GAAGTCTTATCTTCTCTTCTCTCTTGCTTAGTTGTCAATGATCTCAAACACTCTTTGAAAACCAACTCGGTCTTCCTGTTTGCGGACGGGAATTATAGGGGAAAATAGCTTAAGGGGAGATTAAATACACGATAGATGCCGAAAAATTTTCTACCGTTTGAATTGCTGAAACATATTCAACCATTTTTAAACAATCAATAAGAAGAATCTTATCTTTTATACCATATAATGGTACTTGATACAAATAAAAAGAGAAGGATAGAGCATGTGTCTTTTTTGTAAAATAGCAAACAAAGAAATTCCTGCGAATGTTGAACTTGAAAATGAAGATTGTTTGGCATTTCACGATATAAACCCGCAAGCACCGGTGCATATATTGGTCATTCCAAAGCAGCATGTGGAAAGTTTCAACGATGTTTCACCCCAAACTATGGCACAACTTACTTCTTTCATACAAGAAGTAGCCAAAAAAGTCGGTATCGATAAGACCGGATATCGAGTTATAACCAATATCGGTGAAGATGGCGGACAAGAAATAAAGCACCTTCACTTTCATATATTAGGTGGAGCGAAACTCAGATGGGGGCACTTTACCGATGCCGACCCTAAGGATTTCATTTGAAAGCGTATAAATCATTCATCGTTTCAGCTTTAGTTACATCCACTCTTTTTGGAAGTGGTTCGAGCAGTTATATGCAACAACAAATGGAAGCTTTCAAAAAAGAGCAGCAGGGCTTCCTCAAATACAAAAAACAGCAGATAGACTCTTTTGAAGCGTATAAAAAAGCGCAAATGGAAGCTTTTAAACAATACAAAAAAGAGATCGGTGTTTTTTGGGAGAAACCAAAACTCTCCACAAAAAAAGAATGGGTAGCGTATTCTCAAGACAAAAAGACACGAAGCGATGTCGATTTTGGTAAAAATACGATCACCATCGAAACGATAGCGAAAAATAAAAACGAAGCATTATCGAAACTACGTCGAACTTTAGCCAAAGTTGCTACGATAGATACAAAAAACGCTATAGAAAAAGATCCGCTTGAGCAACGTATCGCCAAAATTCCAAAACCGGCAAACGTAGTCGATGCGAAAGTGGATGCAAAACCGATACTTGCACCAGTCGTTTTCAAAAAGCCCCCAACAAGAAAAACGCTTACACAGTTCGTTTATGCCACCGTCAACGATAAAACGCTGAGCAAGCGCCCTTCGAAGAAGGTAGAAAATACGTTCGTGTACAAAGTGGTCGTCAAACTTCCAAAAGACGCGACTTATAAACGTTCGCAAATTTATATAAACGAAGTGAGAGAAAATGCTTCAAGACAAAAACTACCTGTTAGTCTCGTTTTTGCGATAATGCATACCGAAAGCTCGTTCAATCCTAAAGCGACAAGCTACATTCCGGCATATGGACTGATGCAAATCGTACCCCACACCGCAGGGGTCGATAGTTACAACTATCTATACAAAGTCAAGAAGATACCTTCAAGCAGATACCTTTACAATTCGAAAAACAATATTCGGCTTGGAAGCGCTTATTTGCATCTACTCTATTATGGATACTTAAAACACGTAAAAAACCCGCAAAGTCGCCTTTACTGTGCCATTGCGGCATACAATACCGGGGCTGGAAACGTAGCGTGGGCATTTACACATACCTACAACACTACAAAAGCGGCACGAGTCATAAACCGACTCACACCCCGACAAGTGTATGAAAAGCTGCTTCGAGATTTAAAATACGATGAACCGAAACATTATCTAAAACGCGTATCGAAACGGATGAATATCTACCATAAAATCTATGGTATGTAAAAGGGGATTAAACCCCTTTTTTCGTTTCTATGAATCGCTTGAAATACGCAAGTTGTTCTTGAGTCGTTTTCGTGGATGTTCCACCTTGACTGCAACGCGCATTCATGGAATTTTCTATGGAAAGATACGGAAGAACGTCTTCGCCGATTCGGCTGTCGATCTCTTTGAGGTATTTGTAGTCGATATCGCTTAGGTCTATGCCGAGTTCTTCCGCTTTGGCGACCGCTTCACCGGTTATAAAATGCGCTTCACGAAACGGTATGCCGCATTTCTCGACCAAATAATCTGCCAAATCGGTAGCACTTAGATGCCCTTTTTTACACGCTTTTAGCATATTTTCTTCATTGACTCGCATCGTGGCGATCGTTTCTTTGAGGATTTCAAGCGATATATATGCCGTTTCAACCGCATCGAAAACCCCTTCTTTGTCTTCTTGCGTATCTTTGTTGTATGCAAGCGGCAACCCTTTCATAACGGTTAAAAGCCCAACGAGTGCTCCATACACCCTCCCTGTTTTTCCACGAAGCAGTTCGGGAACGTCCGGGTTTTTCTTTTGCGGCATAATCGAGCTTCCGGTACTGTACTCATCACTAAGTTCTATAAATTTGAATTCATAACTCGACCATAAAATAAGCTCTTCAGCCAGACGGGAGATATGCATCATCATAGTGGAGATGTTAAAAAGTATTTCAAGTGCGAAATCTCTATCGCTGACGGTATCGAGGCAGTTGATGCTAACGGAGCTAAATCCAAGCAGTTTTGCCGTTTCTTCTCTGTCGATATCATGTGGTGTACCGGCAAGTGCTGCACATCCAAGCGGAGAAACGTTGTTTCGCTCAAAAGAGCTTTCAAAACGCTCGACATCACGTTTGAACATCGCCAAATACGCCCCAAGATGGTAAGCGAAATTGATCGGCTGTGCATGCTGAAGATGGGTCATCCCCGGAAGCAAAGTCGTCGTATGTTTTTGTGCCACTTGCAAAACAGCGTCCATCAACTCGTAAATACCGTCGATAATGTTTTTGTTCGCTTTGAGTACATAGCGTCTGAAATCGGTTGCGACTTGGTCGTTTCTACTTCTTGCGGTATGAAGTTTTTTACCCGCATCGCCTATAAGCTGGGTCAGACGTTTTTCTATCGCCATATGCAAATCTTCATCACTTATCTTCCATTCGAATTTGCCCGATTCTATCTCTTCTTTGACTTGCTTTAGACCTTTTTTGATCGACTCCAGTTCCTCTTTTGTCAAAATCCCCTGTTTTTGCAGCATCGTCGCATGGGCAATCGAGCCTTCTATATCTTCTGCATAAAGCTTTCTATCGAACATTATAGAAGCGTTGAACTCGTCAAGCAGTTTCGCCGCACCTTTACTGAATCGTCCCGACCACATTTTGTCCATAATCTATCTCCGCATTTAAATTGCGTAATTTTAGCGAAACTTTTTTATAAAACTGTATAATTCCCCTTATGATTGGCATAGATATAATAAAAATAGAAAGAATCGAACATATGATGAAACGGTTCGAGCAAAAAGCGCTTGTCAGATTTCTTTGCGAAGAAGAGATAGCACTTGTTAGAACCCCTTCTAGCGCCGCAGGTTTTTGGGCTATCAAAGAAGCACTCGCAAAAGCACTTGGTTGTGGTATAGGCAGCGAGCTGTCGTTTCACGATATAAAAATCTACAAAGATGAAAAAGGTGCACCCCATGTAGCACTCAGACACGACGTCATAGAAAAATTTCAAATCAGAGAACTTGCCGCTTCGATCACCCATGACGGCGGTTTCGCCATCGGCGTAGTCGTCGTTCAAACACGAAAAGAACTTCCCGTAAAAGGATTTTGATGCAACAAGCCATAAGTGTCACGACCCTGACAAACCAGATAAAATCGCTCCTTGAGACAAGCTTCAGCCGTGTTTTGGTCGAGGGGGAACTCTCGCGCATCACCTACCATAACTCGGGGCATATCTACTTTACTCTCAAAGACCAAGGTGCGACCATTAGGGCGGTGATGTTTCGCGGCAACGCAAGCAGACTGCGTTTTCGACTCGAAGAGGGGCAAAAAGTGATCATCGATGCCGCAATCACCCTCTATACGCCCCGAGGGGAGTATCAGCTCAACTGTTTTAGCATCGAGCCTTCGGGCAAAGGGGCTTTGGCTTTTGCGTTCGAGCAGCTGAAAAACAAACTCGCTTCACTTGGATATTTCGACCCTTCACGGAAAAAACCGCTACCTCGATTTCCAAAAAAGGTCGCTCTTATCACCTCCGCTACCGGCGCGGCACTCCAAGATATGCTTCGTGTGGCTGCATCGCGCTATCCGCTAGTAGAATTCGACATTTACGACGTACTCGTTCAAGGTGAAAACGCCGCATCCTCCATAGCTGCCGCCATCGAAACGGCAGATACGAAAAACTACGACGCTATCGTCATTGGCAGAGGTGGCGGAAGCATAGAGGATTTATGGGCGTTCAACGAAGAAACACTCGCAACTGCCATCTTCAACGCATCTACCCCCATCGTCTCCGCCGTCGGACATGAAATTGACACCGTCATCAGCGATTTTGTCGCCGATGTACGAGCAGCGACTCCAAGTAACGCTATGGAAATCCTCCTACCTGACAAAACGGAACTGTTACTCTACATCGATTCGCTGATGGAGCAATTTTCCAACAGACTCCATCAAATATTTTTGAACCAAAAACGAACGCTTATACACCTCTACGAGGCTTTCGAGCGCCATTCGATAGAAAAAAGACTGCAGCAACAACTTCAAAATATCGCCTCTCTCAAAGAGCATTTCGATCGAAGCGTTACCCTTAACTTGCAACACTTCGAAACACAGATTGAGGATATCTCCAAACGTTACCCACAAGCCATACAAGCGCTTTTAAGCTCGAAAGCTTCACAAATCACCTCGCTTCAAAACGCTTTTGAAGCCTCCAATCCGAAGAAAAAATCGAAAAAAGGGTTCGCACAAATCATCAAGGATGGGAAAATAGTCGATTTGGAAGATATTGCGGTAGGAGAGTTCTTCGAAGCGCAAACTTCCGATATAATACTCAAAGCAAAAACAATTCAAAAGGAAAAAATATGAGCTATCCACAATTTTACAACACAATCGAGCCTATAAAACTCCAAGACCCTTTAGCGGATGTGCTTGGAGCGTTCGATGGAGGGCTTTACGACATCACCTACACCGAAGTGGTCAAAGGTGCCGGACACAGCTGTCCGACTGTCGCAGGTGCGTACTTGATGGCGCGATACGCACTGAAAATCCTCTACCCCACCGCACCTGCTATTAGAGGGGATGTGGAAGTGAGCTTCGAAGAAGAACTCGAAGATGGCGTTGCAGGGGTTATAGGCAATGTCATCTCCTACATCACCGGTGCGACCGACAAAAGCGGATTCAAAGGGCTTGGCGGAAAATTCGCCAGACACTCCTTGATGCGCTATGGAGCGCAAATCGATGGTGCGAACGCTCGTTTTAGAGCGCTTTCAAGCGGTAAAACGGTCGATGTTTTCTACAACCCCTCTTCCATCCCCGCTTCACCTCAGATGCAACCATTACTCCAGCGTATCATGCAAGGGGTCGCAAACGAGGAGGAGAAAAAACTTTTCGGTCAACTTTGGCAAGAAAGGGTGGAAAACATTTTCAAAAACGCAGATAAGGTGATAACGCTCAAAGAGTTCTAAAACTCTTTTACTTGAGCGTCCATGTAGGAAAGTAGGTATAAAGCGTAATCGCAGTCTGGGCGGCAAGTTTTTCAAAAAGCCGCTCGAACTTGTCTTTTTCGCTCCATACCGGTTGTTTCACTCCACTTAACGCGACAAGCCTTTTTTTGGCATCCTCTTTTACGCCGACCTCATCGACAAGCCCTACGTTTTTTGCTTGTCTTGCGGTAAAGATATGCGCATTCGCCCATTCGTCACGTTTTTTGATATCGAGTTTTCTCGCCGATGCGACATCTTGCGTGAACATATCGTAGGTATCGTATATCACTTTTTCGAGTTCGGCTCGCTCGAAAGGTTTCCAAGGTCTATCGGGTGTGCCGATTCGTTTGTATTTTCCCGCTTGTACCGTCTGGGTTTTCACCCCGATTTTCCCCATAAGACCGCTTACATCCGCACCTTCCATAATAACACCGATACTGCCGACCATACTTCCCGGATTCGCCACTATCTCGTTCGCCCAAATCGAAGCGTAGTAACTTCCGCTTGCCAAGATTCCGCTTGCATACACCACTACCGGTTTGTGTTTTTTCAGCTCCTTGATGGCATAAGCGACTTCCACCGATGGAGCAACAGCACCACCGGGGGAATTGACAACGAACAAAACCCCTTTTATCTTCGAGTCTTCTTTGGCTCTTTGTATATCTTCCAACACTTTACTAACATCCAAAATTGGACCGCTCAGTTCGATTTCACTCAAGTTGTAAGGCTTGACCGCTTCTTTCGATTCGGGTGCGAAGAGCAAAAACAAAAGAAGCAAAAAAAGCATCCCTTTGAAATGTTCGCTAAAAAACTTCAGCATCACCCCAACAGGTGAAAAAAGTTTTTTCAACTTTGCGGTTATCCCTTTTGTCTCTTGTGCTTTATTTTCCCCTCGTATCTGCATCACACTCTCTCCCCCATTATAAATCTATCTATTATTTCATATCTGTGCAATATCATGTGCAACTCCAACTCAGGTGTCGGCTCCCCCTCAAGTTGTAGGACTATCATATCGGCGTCTTTGCCCTTGGTTATCTCCCCTTTTGGAAGAGAAAGCGCATTCGCACCGTTTACCGTCGCGGCGGCTATGAGTTTTTTCGCAAGCTCCAAAAGAGGCAAATCGGTGTGCATAAAGAGTGCGGCTTTCATCTCTTCCCACAAATCGAGATTGTAATTCGAACTTAAACCGTCCGTCGCCAAGCACCACTTCACCCCTATTTTCTCTATTTTTTCAAGCTCCAACGCGCCGTTTCCAAGAAGCCTGTTGGAGATGGGGCAGTGAGCGATGGTATGAGCGTTTCGTTTCATCGTTTCATACTCTTCATCACTTGCTTTGATAGCATGAGCAAAAAGAGTAGAAACTCCATCGAAACTTTCCAAAAACTCTTTGGCCGAACTTACCGGTTTTTGCTGTTGCAAAAATTTGTCGAAGAACTCTTTGAACTCCCCTTTTGCGTTATCGAGCCATTGGCGTTCTGCGAGACTTTCCATAAAATGAGCCGTAAGCGGCAATCTCTCTTTGCGAACGACCTCCAGCGCTTTTTGCACCAAAACCGGATGCACCGAATAGGGAGAATGGATAGCGACTCCGGGGAAAAACCCTTTGCGTTTTTGCTCTTTGGAGCGCTCGAGCCGTTGCAGAAAATCGCCAAAAAGCACATCGGCAGCGGCAGCCTGAGAGCCTATAAGCTCGTTGAAGAACACGACGTTTTGCTTTGCGTTGAAACACGCTTCGAAATCAAGCCCATGAGAACTTATAGCCCCAAACGTCGTGATGCCGTTTGCCAGCATCGCATCGATCGCTTTGGTCATACACACCAAGTCGCACCCTTGCATCAGCTCCTCACGGTTTTCGATGACGCTATAAAGCCAGTTGATGAAATCTCCGTAGGAAAGCTCGGTTTTGTTGCCACTGAACTCCACATGAACGTGCGCGTTGATAAGCCCCGGAAACAAAAGGGAATATTTTGGATATTCGATCGTTTCCACATCTTTGTTATCTCGCAGGACTTTGCTTTTTGGAGCGACTTGGAGTATCGTTTCATCGACCAAAACGGCATGGTTTTTCAAAACACCTTCGGGTGTGTAAATATAATCGGCTATAAGTATTTTTTTCATGGTTTAATCCAAAATTATAGTTTAATCGGGTAGAATAATAGCCAAATAATACAAACTAAAAGGTAAAAGATGAAAATAGTAGTTATCCAAGGTCCAAACCTCAATATGCTCGGTGTGAGAGAGCAAAACATCTACGGTCCGATGAAGCTTGAACAGATTCATGCACAAATGAAAGATTTCGCGCAGCAAAACGGCGTGGAGATAGAGTTCTTCCAAAGCAACCTCGAAGGGGAGATTGTCGATCGCATCCAAGAATGTTACGGCGATGCAGACGGTATCATCATCAATCCCGCAGCCTACAGCCACACATCCATCGCCATTCGCGACGCACTTGCCGCTGTAAGCCTTCCGGCTATCGAAGTGCACATCTCCAACGTTTACAAAAGGGAAGATTTCAGACAAAAAGATATCGTCGCTCCGGCTTGCGCTTCGACCATCGTCGGTTTCGGTCCTTTTGGATACCACCTCGCGATGATCGGTATGTTGCAGATTCTCAACGAAATCAAAGCGATGAAAGAGATGCAACAATCTCAAGCGCAACCGCAACAGTAAGGCGACAAGCGGTGTACCTTAGAAAAAAACTCTCAGATGAATTGACACTGTTTCGCTCCACCCTTTTCCCCTCGGTGGAAAAAGGGTGTAAATCACTAAGGTACGATGCCCTCATCGGTATCGGCGGCAATGTCGGCGATACCTTGCGCCTTTTCAATCGTCTCTACTGGCACTTGCGCAAATCGCGCCACATCGAAGTGCGCCAAACATCGTCGATTTTGAAAAACCCGCCGTTTGGGTATCTTGATCAGCCGTTTTTCTACAACGCCGTCATCCTCGTCAAAAGCGATCTTTCCCCACGTATGTTGCTTCGCTATTTGCAACGGGTCGAAAACCGCTTTGGGCGCAAACGAAGTTTCAAAGACGCTCCAAGGACGCTTGATCTGGATATCTTGTTTTTCGAAAACCGCAAAATCGACACCAAAGAACTCACCGTTCCGCACAGAGAATGGCACAAACGCCAAAGCGTACTCATACCGCTGATGGAGGTAGCTTGATGAAAGTGGTTACGTTCACCGGCACGACCCCTTCCGAAGCGCTGAAAAAAGCCAAACTCGAGTACGGCGACGAAGCGATGCTCATAGAAACGAAGCAGATAAAGAAAAAAACCCTTAGCGAAGACGGGCTTTACGAAATCGTCGTCGGTATAGACGAAGAGATGGAACGAAAAAGCGAGATGAAAAAGCAACTCTCGCAACCACCGCAAAAGCCCTCACGCCAACTGCAAAAAGGGACCGAAGAGATTCTCTACGACATCTCGAGTGCCGCCAAGCAGATTTCGAAAATCTCCAAGGTGACCAAAGACCCCCTCGCGGAGTTGTACGCCAAAAACGCTTTCGAGTCCCAAAAAGCACCACAGCCTCAAACGCCGGTAGAACCCCAAGAGCTCAAAGAGATCAAAAGTGAAATCTCCAAACTCACCGACAAGGTCAAGCTGATACAAAACATGTTCTGGAGTGAAAAATCGCCGGATCTCTCCCAGCCCATACCGCCCGAATTTGCGGAAATCTACAAGCTCGCCGCTCAAAGCGGTATGAACAAAGAACATCTCGATTCGATCATGAAGCTCACTTTGGAGCATATGCCGATGCGTATGCGTGAAAGTACGACGACGATAAAACGCTACTTTCAAACCCTCCTTCGCAAGATGGTTCCCATACGGCTCGAGACTCTACCGACCCCCGGAAGTACACGCGTTATGATGCTTGTCGGTCCAACGGGGGTAGGTAAAACGACAACCATCGCCAAGCTTGCGGCACGCTACTCTTTTTTGATGCAAAAACGCTACAAAGTAGGACTGATAGTGCTTGATACCTATCGCATAGGTGCGGTCGAGCAGTTGATGCAGTATGCGAGGATGATGAAACTCGGCATAGAGACGGTCGTCGATCCGCCGGAATTCACGACGGCTTTGAACTCTCTTAGCTATTGCGATTTCATTCTCATCGACACGATGGGCTCGAGCCCTTACGATAAAACGAAAATAGAGAAGATTTACGAATGCCTCGCATCGAACGACACGCAGCTCTCGATCGATGTGAGTCTCGTTCTGCCAAGCTCGATCAAGTACGAAGACCTGCTTGCGGCATATGAGAATTTTTCGACACTCAATGTCGATACGGTAATCTTCACCAAGCTCGACGAAACGAGAGGTTTTGGAAATATCTTCTCGTTCTGTTTGGAGACGCAAAAACCGATAAACTATTTTTCCGTCGGTCAAGAAGTTCCAGAAGACTTGGTGGTCGCAAGCAGCGACTTCTTGGTGGAGTGTCTGCTAAACGGTTTCGATCGGAGTAAGATATGATGGAGCATCAAGCGAAAAAACTCGAACAGCTTGTCAAGCAAAACGAAACGAAAAAAGGGAAAAAAACCCGTTTTGTCGCCATCACGAGCGGAAAAGGGGGTGTCGGTAAAAGCACCATCAGCTCCAACCTCGCCTACTATCTTGCGCAAAACGGTCTGAATGTCGGTATTTTCGATGCCGACATAGGGCTTGCGAACTTGGATGTGATGTTCAACGTCAAGATAAAAAAGAACATTTTGCATGTCCTACGCGGTGAAGCGAGCGTTTCGGAGATTCTCGTTCCTGTTACTAGAAATCTCATCCTGATTCCGGGTGAAAGCGGAGACGAGATTCTCAAATACTCCAACCAAACCCTTTTCGAGCAATTCGTGCAAGAAGCGCAAGTGCTCGACAAGCTTGACATTATGCTTATAGACACGGGGGCTGGGATTGGGGAGCATATACGGATGTTTTTAGAAGCGGCGGACGACATCGTCGTCGTAACCGTCCCCGACCCTGCCGCCATCACCGATGCGTATGCGACTATCAAAAGCATAGCGACGTTCAGAAACGACATAGGGATGGTGCTCAACATGGTCAAAAGCCAAAAAGAAGCGCAAAACATCTTCGCCAAAATCAAAAAAGTCGCCGATGCGAACATCGAAGGCGGTTTACAGTTGGAACTGCTTGGTAAAATCGAAAACGATGCCAAAGTCGCCTCCTCGATAAAACAAAGAGAACTTTTCGTCAAACTCTACCCATCTTCGACCGCGACGAAAGATATCGCCAAAATCGCTTACAACATAAGCAACAAAGTGGAACAAAATATGCTAGTAGAACCGAACGAAAGCGGTCTTAGCGGACTTTTCAAAAGACTGATGGGACATTTTTAGGAGCGTATCTCGATGTTGAGTGAAAATTTCATCCATTTTTTTACCGTTCAAGGTTTTTTTATCGGGATTGTCTTTGGGCTGCTCAAGTCGTTCGATGCGTTCGGACTCCTGAGCTACACGCTCATCATCACCGCTTTTTTCTACCTTTTTGGGCATATCGTCATCGGTTTCTACTACAGAACGATGGAGATGAAAAGTTATTACTTTCCAAAAGAGTTCCATGAAAAAGAGCTCGATTTGTTCGTAAACGAGATCAAAAAAAGAGAACAGATTATCGACAAAGCCGTCTCCATGACCGACTCTTTGAGCGAACTCAACCAAAACGACACCGAAAGGGAAAGATAGATGGTCAAAAACGCCTATACCGAAGGGATGAAACATCGATGCGACGAGCTTGCCGTGCAGTATCTCCCTGCGGTCAAGGCGATGGCGTTTCGCCTTAAAGAGCGTCTTCCGAGTTCGGTAGATTACATGGACTTAAACGCCATTGGAACCGAAGAGCTCATCAAGATAGCCAGACGTTACGACGAAACTATCAACGACTCTTTTTGGGGATATGCGAAAAAACGGGTTTACGGTGCTATGCTCGATTACCTTCGCGGTCTCGACGTTCTCTCCCGCGCCAATAGAAAACTCGTCAAAGAGATCGACAAAGCGATCGATGAATACCTAAACGAACACGACGAAGAACCAAGCGATGAAGAGTTGGCGGATATACTCGGTGAGAGTGTCGAAAAAATCCACGATGCCCGCATAGCCTCGAGCATATACACCGTCATGCCCATCGACGACCATCTCCAAATAGGCGACGAGGGTGCGACACTTAAAAAAATAGAACAAGACGAGCTCGTCGAGGTGATAAAAAAAGTGTTGATCGATTTCAAAGAACGGGAACAGATGGTGATTCAACTGTACTATTTCGAAGAGCTCACGCTCAAAGAGATTAGCGAAATCATGGGGATTACCGAATCTCGCATCTCTCAGATACACAAAGCGGTAATCAAAAAAATACGAGAAAGTATAGGAGTACATGATGGCTGATATACTTTCACAAGAAGAGATAGACGCTCTTTTGGACGTTGTCGAGGACGAGGGGGAAGATGTCTTAGAGAGTGCCGAAGAGAACCTTCTTCCGCAACGTCAAGTAACCCTTTACGATTTCAAGCGACCAAACAGAGTTTCAAAAGAACAGCTTCGCGCCTTTAGAGGCGTTCACGACAAGATGGCAAGAAGTCTTGCAAGCCAGATATCTTCGATTATGCGAAGTATCGTCGAGATTCAGCTCCACTCCGTCGATCAGATGACGTATGGGGAATTTTTGATGAGTTTGCCAAACCCCACAAGCTTCAACGTGTTTTCCATGAAACCATTGGAGGGAAGCGGGGTTATAGAGATCAACCCTTCCATTGCATTTCCGATGCTCGATCGACTCCTTGGCGGCAAAGGGGAGCCGTTTGACGCCAGTCGCGAATTTTCCGATATCGAATTGAGTTTGTTCGAGACGATTTTGCGGGTGATGATGAGCACACTCAAAGAAGCGTGGGGACCCGTTATGGAGGTGTATCCGGCTATCGAGTCGAAAGAATCGAGCCCCAACGTCGTCCAGATAGTTGCCCAAAACGAAATCGTCGTGATGGTAGTCATGGAGATAATTATCGGGCACAGTTCGGGGATGATGAACATCTGTTATCCGGTCATTTCGCTCGAGCCGATACTGCCAAAACTCGCAAGTCGTGATTTGATGCTCAATGAAACCAACTCCAAAAAAAGCCGTAACAAAGAGCTTCAAGTACTCCTTGGGGGTGCGAAAGTCAATGTCGAAGCCAACTTGGGAGAATCGGAACTCACGTTACGTGATATTTTGGAACTCGAAGCGGGTGACGTCATCCGCCTCAATACACCGGCTGACGACACGGTGGTGCTGAGCATAGACGGCAAAGAGCGTTTCAAAGGGGAGATAGGTCTAAGACGCTTTAGAAAATCGGTCAAAGTGACCGAGGTTATCGAAACCGAAAAAGACGAGGTCAAGCGTATCTTGGAAAAACTCGAAACGCGACGTCGAGAGAAAATCTCCGGCGTCAAAGAGTTGATGGACGAAGAGATAGAAGAACAACTACCAGAATAGGACGAAAGGTAAGCTATGAACGATTTTATGAAACTGCTCGAGAGCGAAACTGTCGCCACTATCGAAGCGCTCATCGGGGTCGCTCCCGTTTTGGAGCTCAAAGAGGAACAAGAGCTTAGTATCATTTCCAACATCATTCCCCCTATCGTTTTGGCGCACATAAGCGTAAGCGGGGACGTATCGGCGAAAATGATGGTAGCCGTTCCTGCGAACCTCTCGACCGCACTTTCGGATATGATGCTCGGTGAAGAGCCCAGCCAAAGGGAAGATGTCAACGACGACGACCTCGATGCTACAAAAGAGACCATCTCCAATATTTTGGGTTCGGTCTCGAACACCCTTTCGGCACAAAAAGAGATGCCCGTGCTCTCTTTCTCCATAGAGGATATCGAGTTCATCAACGAAGGGAATGAAATCAGTCTCGAAGATTTCGCGAAAATGTTCATCTACAAAGTGGAACTCGATTCCACAAAATCGCAAATCATGTTCATTCTCGATGAAAACTTGGTCAAAAAGCTCTCCGGCGAAGATGCACAAGAATCCCCCAATAACACACAAAGCAGCGACAACGCTTCCACAGCGGCGGATTTATGTAGAGACGATGTCAAGCTCAGCGAAGAGGAGCTTAAGAACATAGCCCTCATACTCGATGTCAAACTCCCGGTACGCGTTCGAATCGGAAAGAAAAAGATGCTGCTAAAAGATGTTCTCAACATGGATATAGGTTCTGTGGTGGAGCTTAACCAGCTTGCCAACGACCCGCTTGATATCTTGGTGGACGACAATGTGATAGCACAGGGGGAAGTGGTGATTGTCGATGGGAACTTCGGCGTACAGATTACGACGATAGGGACGAAAAAAGACCGTCTCAAACAACTCAAAGGATAACCGTTGGCGAAACAACCTATCCCCCACAACGATACGCTAGCGAAAAAATACCTCAAAGAGATAAAATCGGCCGACACATGGAGTGTTTTTAAAATCATCTCCGATTTTGTCAAAGGTTTCGATGAACTTAGCGACTTAGGACCGAGTGTCACGATTTTCGGCAGTGCGAGGTTCGATGAGAACAACCCTTACTACAAACAGGCAAGAGCGCTTTCGCATTTGTTGGCAAAACAAGGTTTTAGCATCATAAGCGGCGGCGGTCCGGGGATTATGGAAGCTGCCAACAGAGGTGCTTACGAAGCAGGCGGCGTAGAGTCGATAGGTCTAAATATCGATTTGCCCCATGAACAAGTCGCCAACCCATACACGACAAAAACACTCGAGTTCGATTACTTCTTTTCAAGAAAAGTGATGCTTGTGAAATACTCGCTGGCGTATGTCATATTTCCCGGTGGCTTCGGTACGCTCGATGAGTTGTTCGAGTCGCTCACTCTCGTTCAAACGAGAAAAGTGACGGGAGTGAAGATTTTCTTGGTGGGGCACGACTTCTACGCTCCATTGCTCCGTTTTTTGGAAACGAGTCTGCTTGCGAACAAAACCATAGACAAAAGCGACTTGGAACTTTTTGAAGTATGTGACGACCTCGAAGTGGTAGCGCAAAAGATTCAGCAGTCCCTTTTTGAACAGATAAAAGCGATAAAACAACTCGGGCTTTCCGACACCTCTTACTACAAATCTCTGAAAAAACTCAAAAAAAGAGTCAAACATGAAAGCTAAGAAAGTTCTTGTCGGAATGAGCGGCGGAGTCGATTCGACGGTTGCCACGCTTTTGTTGAAAAACGAAGGGTATGAAGTGGAAGGGTTGTATATGAAACTCCATGCCAAGCCGGGCTACCACGAAATACACCTCGAGCGTGCACGAAAAGCCGCCGATTTTGCTGGGGTGAAGCTTCATGTACTCGACCTTCAAGAACGTTTCGAACAAGAAGTGGTCAACCCGTTTGTGCAAACCTACCAAGAGGGAAAAACCCCAAACCCATGCGCACTTTGCAATAGAAGCCTCAAATTCGGCGAAATGATCCGCTTCGCGGATACCATCGGTGCCGATTATTTGGCGACGGGGCATTATATCAAGTGTGACGGAGAGTTTTTCTACCAAGCCGAAGACGATACGAAAGACCAAAGCTACTTTTTGTTCTATGTCGAAAAAAGCATCCTTCCTCGTCTTCTTTTCCCGCTTGGAGAAAGGAAAAAAGAAGATATCAAAGCGTATGCGGCTTCGATACAAGGGTTGGAATCGTTTGCAAGCCAAAGTGAATCGACCGAGATATGTTTTGTCGAAAACAACTACACCGAAGTACTCAAAGAACATCGGCTCAATGTCGATAACGAAGGAGAAGTACTCGACATCCAAGGCAATGTCGTTGGAACACACAAGGGGTACATGCACTACACCATAGGAAAACGTCGTGGGTTTACCGTAAAGGGAGCGCACGTACCTCACTATGTCATCGACATTATCCCCCAAAAAAACCAAATCGTCGTCGCACCCAAAGAGTATCTTGCGTGTAAACGGGTCGTTTTGGACAACATCAACATGTTCACCGACAAGAGAGAATTCGACGCCGAAGTCAAGCTACGCTACAGAACCAAGGGTGTAGCGTGTCATGTGAAAATAGAAAATTCCAAAGCGTTCGTCGAATTGAAAGAGGGTGTTTTTGGAGTCGCAACGGGACAAGCCGGAGTGTTTTACGACGGAAAAAAACTCCTTGGCGGGGGCTGGATTATCGAAAACCGATAATCCGTTACCGCTAAATAAACTTCAAAATCTCCTCTTCGATTTCCTCTTTTTCGATAACCGTTTTTTGCGCTATCTCTTTTTCGAAAAGCTCTTTTATCATATCCGGTATAGGGAGATTCGCCGTTTTGGAGATGGAGCGAAGCGCGTCGATATCTTTCGTATCGACCTCACCGGTAAGCGCATTTGCGATAACAGGTGAAAATTTCGTCCACTCAGCCGTCGAATACACGATCGATTTGAGCGGTTTTTTCGTACACGTTTCGTAACTTTTAAAACAAGTCGCGGTGTGAGGGTCCATCAAGTAACCGTCGTTTTGGAACGTCTCTTTGATATAGCGTTTTCCCTCCTCGTCGTCACACCAATCGGCATCGAAACACTCTTGAAGTTTGGAGAGTTCCTCTTTTGTCAACTCGTAATAATGCTCTTTTTCTAGCGATTCCATCAACTCTTTCGTTCGCTCTTCTCCAAAGAGGTCGAACAACACACGCTCGACATTGGAAGATTTCAAAATATCCATCGCAGGGGAGGTCGTAGGGACAACCTTGTTGTTTCTTAGGTCGTAACGCCCCTCTTTGATAAGCTGTGTCAGGATGTTGTTCTTGTTCGAAGAGATGATGATTTTTTCAACCGGTAAACCCATTTTCCACGCATAGTATCCTCCAAGCGCGTTTCCGAAGTTACCGCTTGGAACGTTTAGATACACCTTTTCACCCATCTTGATAGCACTTTGTCGCACCAGTTCGAGATAACTGTGAATGTGGTAGATGATTTGGAAAATGATACGCCCGAAATTCACCGAATTCGCAGCTGAAAGCTTGGTTTGTTTTTTATCGAGCGCTTCTTTGAACTTCTGCGATGCAAGCAGACGTTTTAGCGCCGTTTGCGCATCATCGAACACCCCTTTGATGCCGATCACTTTCAAATTCGGTGCATCTTCCGTTACCATCTGCAGTCGTTGCACATCGCTCGTTCCGCCATCGGGGTACATACACGCTACTTTGACGTTGGCTCTGTTTTTGAACGTCTCGAGTGCCGCCGGACCGGTATCGCCGCTTGTAGCGGCAAGTATGAGATAGTTTTCCCCTCGAGTTTGCGCTATGGAAGAAAGAACGACACCAAAAGGCTGTAACGCCATATCTTTAAAAGCGCGTGTAGGACCGTGATAAAGCTCGCTTACATACAAGTCCTCTTTCACTTTCACTACCGGTACGGGATTGGTGCTATCGTCGAATTTGTCATACAGCGCTATAGCTTCTTGAAGCACTTTTTTATCTATATCGACCTCAAAACGCTCGAGCATATCGAGCGCGAGGGTTTTGTAGTCGCTTTGGAGGTGTTTTTGCAAAAACGCTTCACCGAGATTTGGAAGCTCTTGGGGAACGTAAAGTCCTCCAAAAGAAGCGATAGGGTCTAAAATAGCCTCCGAAAAAGTCACTTTCGCTTTTTTGTTTTCATCTTGTCCACGCGTTTGAATAAACTGCATTCTGTTTCCTGAAATTTTTTTCGAAATTATAGCTTAATTTCTCTAATAATCCATCTTTTCGGGCTTTCCAAGATAAAACCCTTGTGCATAGGTTATATCCAACTCTTTTATCTTCTCGTACACCCCTTTGGAATGGACGAACTCCGCTACGGTTTCTATGTTCAACGATTTGGCAAGAACGACTATCGATTTGGCTATGTCGTAAAGCACTTCGGAGGTTTCAATATCTTTGATGATAGAGCCGTCTATTTTGATGATATCTATATCTATCTCTTTGAAGACGGTGTAGTTCGCATAGCCGCTACCGAAATCATCGAGTGCTATACGCACCCCGTAAGAGCGGATTTTCGATATGTTTTTTTTGACGTTTTCGTAATTTTCCAACACTTCGTACTCCAACAACTCCACGGTCAATTTGTCCGCGACCTCTTTGTTGGCCTCGATCTCCTCTATGATGATTTTGAAAAGTTTCTCATCGACGATATCGGAAAAATTGAGATTGAGGCTAATAGCGTTGGATGTCCGTTTGATAGTTGCAAACACTTCATGTACGACCAGTTTCGTCAACTCGTTGTAAAGATTGGTATGGAGAATGTTTTGCAAGAAAAACGGCGGGCCTATCACCGTATCGTCTTTGTCTATCATGCGCACAAGCGCTTCGTACTTGACGATAGTATCGGTTTTGGCATCGATGATAGGCTGATAGTAGCATAGTATACGGCCCTCTTCGAGCGCTTCTTTCGTTTCGTATATCGATTTCTTGTTATTTTCACAACGCTGTTGATAACCGCTATCGGTAACTATTTTGTTTCTACCTGTACGTTTGGCGGTATAGAGGAGTTCGTCGGCATGTTTGATGGCGTCGCTTGTAGATTTGAAGTGGTGAGGCTCGAGGTTGACCCCTATCGAGACGGTCACTTTCAAGACAAGACCGTCATAAAAAAAGCTGTGCCGCTCTATGGTGGCGTGTAACCTTTTGACGACTTTGAGCAGTTCTTCGGGGTTTTTCGCTTCGTTTTTGAGAAATATTAAAAACTCCTCTCCCCCAAAACGAACCACGACATCTTCTTGACGTAAACATTCACCAAATAGATGCGCTACGTCTCTTAGCACCATATCCCCCACTTTGTGTCCGTAATTATCGTTGATTTGTTTGAAATGGTCTATATCGACCATCAAAATCGCAAAAGAGTTGATATCATGCGCCGTTATGAAATCGCGAAGGAAATTTCTGTTGTAAGCTCCCGTAAGCGGGTCTATATAGCTTTGTTTTTTCATCTTGATACTGCTGAAAATCTGAAACAACACGATCAACACCAAAACCGCTATGGCGACAAAAACATATACAAAAAGCGTCTTTAGCGGCTCAATCGTTTCGGTAACTTCCAGTGGGAGTTTCATCGAAAAATCGATAGCGACTATCAGCTCGGTTTCGTCGCAATAAGCAACGGGATGCAGCAAGGTTGTCCAAACCGTTTCCAAATTTTGCTTGAACACCAAATCTTTTCGTGTATCGTACACCGTGTCCCATTTGCTCTTATCGACATCCAACTTTTGATCGAACTCCCCTCTTTCTTCGAACGGGCTTCCATCTACAAAGTAGCGATAATTGCCGTTTTTATCTTTATATAGCACATATACATACTGATATACGGGTGTAATGAGCAGTTCGACGCTCTCTTGAAGCTGTATCCGTTTTTTCAAGTTCTCAAAAGCTTTTTTGGAAATCCCCTCGGGATAGGTTCGTTTGAGTTTCGTTTCTATGTTCGAAGCGAGTGATTTCGCTTGGGTGATGAAAATGTTTTGGATATTGCTTCTTAGTTCGTTTTCTATTTTATCGATACTGACGAACATATACACGATAATCGCGATTATGACCAATACGACGAAAAAATAGAGTTTGGAAAATCGGCGCATCAAAAATCATCCTCGACGAATTGTCGCATAGAAGGGGGAAGCTCGATGCCGTTTTTTTGTAAGTTCGGCTGCAAAAACAAGATATTCGGCCTACCTTTTTGCCAAAAAAAGCCCCCTATCGCCCTGTTCTTGTACCTTTTGAGTAGAGGATAGGAGGTAACGAACAAAAGACAATCGCACTTAAGGTCGCTTCGCTTGGTAACTATAGCTATGTCGGCGTCATGGACGTCGTTGACGACTTGAATGCCTCGTAAGCTTCCAAGCTCTTCCAAAAGTACCTTCGAGTCACTCCAAAGGCGAACCGTTTCGTAGTTTGGCAAAACCGCATGGATGATCGTATCGTAGATTTTTTTCTCTGTCTCTATTTTCGAGCCGAACAACAGTGTAAACGAGAGTAGCGCGATCAAAAGTACGTTTTTCAAAACAGATACTCCAAGTTGACCCATAACTTACGATCGAACGAAGGGATAGGAGTGTCGTAGTCTCTATATGCAACATTGCAACTTTTATCCAACAGGTTTTCACCCCTCAAACCGAAGGAAAAGTCTTTGGAATAATGGTACTTCCAAGCAAACGTCCAATTGAACGTCGAAGGGAGATATATTTTACTCTGCGAATCGGTATAAGAAGAGGTATAAAGCACTTCGTTGTAGATATCCGCTTTACCGACCGTGTTGTCCATTCGAAGCGTAGCGCCGTATTTCGGACTTTTGAGCACGTCCGTGCCGTTGTCCGCACTGAAAAAAGAACCAAAAAGCGTGTTTTTGGTATCGAAGCGGTAATGACCGCTTAGTTCGAAGCGCTCCGAGTGCATCGTTTTCGAGCTGTTAGCGTAACCACGTTTGTATGTGATAGAGTTATGTACGTTGTTGGATGCGAGAAAGAGTTTTGCATCCCACTTTTCTTGTATGTATTCCACGCTTCCCGAAAGTGAATCGACATCGATGTGTTTTAAATGGGGATTCGATTTATAGGGGATGTTTGTAGGGTTGTAGAGCATATAAAAACTGTTTGGCATGTAGGTATCTGTATAAAAAACTTTAAAATGAAAATCGCCGAAGTTTTTAATAACACCTGCTCTTACAACCGATTCATCGGCACTATCGACTACTTTGTCATAACGGTAAAAATCCCCTTTTGCCATAAATACGAATCGAGTCGTAGGATTGAAATCGTACTGCTCTTCCGCATAAACGGAATACAGATTCAAACCGTTGTTTACCTTTGGCGTTTCAATAGTATCGAAATGTCCGTTTTGCGTCATCTCCTTGTGCTTGTAAAAAGCGCCTAAAAGCAAAAAATGTTTCCCATAACGCAAGCGTTTTTCCAAAATTGCGCTATAAACTTCATCTTCAAAAGCGATAGTGTAGTCTTTTATCACCCCTCTGCCCGAAGGAGGATTCATCGGGTTGGAGATTCTTATACCGTTAGGATCGACATATGTGCGTTCATACTCGAGGTTGTCGTATGCAAGTTCGAGTTTTATATCGTAGTCGAAATTTTGTGTAAAATGTGCATAGAAATGGTTGGCATCCAGCTCGCCATCGGTTGGAGTTTTATGGATCCCTATCCCGACAAAACTGTCACTTCGGTTGTGAACGGTGCCTATTTCGAGTTGACTCGACTTGTAACGCAAATCGGCATAGAGTTCGTAGTTTTCATAATCGCTTTTGAAGGTGTATTCTTTGGATTGGTATGTATTGTAGTATGGCTCTCTTTTAGTGTCGCTTCCGTTTGCATACACGAAATAGGAAAAGCCGTTATCTAAAATATCGCTGCTATAAGTGTTGAAATCCAAACTCCCTTTATGGTCCGCCACGACGCGCAGCTTGTTCCCGCTATCGCGTGTCGCTTGTTTTGTATAGAGCTTGATAACTAGTACCGCCGTTTCATTTCCAAATTCGATAGAAGAACTCGTTTTGTACACCTCTATATGGTCGATGTACTCTATGGGCATCTTCCCCCATATCAAAAAAGCGCTCCCAAACGATGTCGATGTCATATCGTGGTCGTTTATGTAGAGTCTTGCCGATGTCAAAGGGATACGCAAAAGAGTCGGCGGGGTGATAAACGTAAGGTTGTTGGCACTTCTATAGGTATATATGCCGGGTACGGTTTTCAATATATCTTCAAGATTGCGTGCTTGCATTTTTTCAAGCATATCGCGCGTAAAAAGAGTCAAGTCTCCTGCAGATTCCTGTTTGGTGACGTTGGAAAGGTCGGACTGTTTTTTGTAAACCTCAAGAAGTTCGTTCAAATCGCTACCGTAGAGCGAAAACGACATAAACAAAAAAGAAAATGCGGCACATGATTTCTTCATAACATAACCAATACGTGAACTTTTACTTCAATTATACGCTATTAGGCTTTTTTCGTTCTTAAATATTCAAGTTTTAAAATCAGTTCTTAAAAAGGCGTATCGGATTGATATGGAGCGATTTTTGGGTCGCTTCGAAAATAAGCTCGTCACTTACCCGACCGATGGTGTAGCCTTTTTTTATCCGTTTCCCTTTTTTGATATTGGGTGCAATTTTGGAAAGGTTGGCGTAGATGGTGTGCAAACCGTTTCTGTGCTCGACGATGACGATGTTGTTCAGCAGCGCCGTTTTATCGGCATAGATCACCTTACCGTTGAAAACGTTTTTGACCTTGGCGTTAGGATACTTCGGTTTCATCGAAATCGACTCGTTGAAAACCTTGATACCGTATATCGGGTCGGTGTAGGTGCCGTACTTTTTGGTTATGGTGTATCTGTCCAACGGTGCGATCGTTTTTGGACCTCGGTAGCGTTTGGTTTTTACGCTTTGGTAGCTTTTGCCGTAACGTTTGACTTTTGGCATATTGAGCGTATCGACGTTTGTGGATGCGAAAGCCTCTTTGCGTTTTTGTTGCTCTTTTTTTCGCCGCTCCTGATCGATTTTGACGATATTGAGACGTGCGAGTGTTTTCTTGAGCTCATCTTGTTTTTTCAACAGTTTCTTGAGCGCTTTTTTATACGACGCTTTTGCGAGTTTGAGCTTTTTCAAATCCGCCTTGTTCTTTTTTTGCATCGCAAGGAGTTTTTTCCGTTTTTTGTCTATTTTGGAGATGGTATTTTTCAGCGCATTGGCTTCTTTGCTCAATTGTTTTATGTTTTGCGCGGTTTGATAGTACTGCTCGTTGAAGCGTTTTATCTTCGCTTTGTAGTCTTTGAGTTTCGCTTTTAGGATTTCAAGCTCCACGATAGAATCTATGTTTTTTGCAAACCCTTTATCGAGTAAAACCGAAAGAGAGACCCCTCTGGCTATGGCAAAAACAAGTTCCTGTTCGAGTTTTTGCTCTTTTTGCTTGAGTTTTTCCCGCTTGGCTTCAAGGCTCAAAAGGTACTGCTTGCTCTTTTTGTAACTGCTTGACTTCTCTTTTAGCTCTTTTTCGAGCCGGCGTATCGTCTCTTCTTGTTTTCGAATTTGCTTTTTTTGTTTGAGAATCGCTTCTGCTGTTTTTGCCATTTTCGAATTGAGTCGCTTGTAGTTTTTCGAAAAACTCGACAATTCGTTCGATGTTTTCGCGATTTTCGCATCGACACTTTGCGATGCGAACAAAACCACCGGCAGCAAAAGAAACAAAAAAAGCCGCACCGCTACACCTCTTCTTTGTGGGAAAACGCGATGGCTGTCGCGAGCAAAATCGAAAGCAACACCGCCGCTACGAACAAAATAGGAAAATCGTTGACAAAATCGAATATCTCTATATCGATCCCCACCGTTGAAAGCTTCTCGCCGAGCCAATCGCTGTTTTTGATAAACGCATACGCGAT
Organism: Helicobacteraceae bacterium; assembly: GCA_027038835.1. Classification (GTDB taxonomy): domain Bacteria; phylum Campylobacterota; class Campylobacteria; order Campylobacterales; family Sulfurimonadaceae; genus S012-15. The sequence goes on from JALWGC010000007.1 coordinate 22,881, forward strand.
GAAAACGAGAAACGACGATATCACCGCATCGATGATAGCCAAGCGAAAAAGCACGGCGGAACTGAGCCACTTAGGCGCACCGAAAAGCCCCATGATATTCATTCGGTCTTTGTGGATATACTGCCATATACGCAGCTCTTTGAGAATAAGCAGCGAAGTTATGACAAACACCACGACGCTAAAAACGGTAACGACCGTACCAAAGAGGGTCAAGAGTTTGTAAGAGGTGTCGTAACTTGTTTTGAAATCTTCTATTTTTTTAACACCGCTTAGTGTTTTGAGCTGTTTTTTCAGCTGTTTTATTTCCGACGGTGTCGGATACTTCGAAAGTGTCAGTTTGTAAAAATCAGGCAAAGAAAGCTTGAGAAGCTCGAGGTTGTTTTTCGAGATGGAGCTGTCGATACGCTTGATGGCATCATCCACTTCGATATCTTCCACCGACTCGATAAGCGAACTTTTCGATTTGAGTGTTTTTTCGTTGAGAACCTTGTCGCTCACGACGACGATGGAATAGTTCGTTTTGAGGTTTTTCTCATACGCTTCCAACGCCCTATGGGTTACGATAAGCGTCTGTATCGCAAAAAGGATACTCGTTAGCGCCAATACGAGCGAAATATGGTTTTTAATTGACTTCATGGATATTTCCGTATTCTATATGAAAATGTCTGTAATCGATGCCAAGGCTCTGGGGAATCCTGTGTGTTACGACGACTACGGTGGTATTTAACTGCTCGTTCGCACCTGCTAAAAGGTTCCAAATAAGTTGTGCGGAGTAGTCATCGAGGTTTCCAGTCGGTTCGTCCGCCAAAATCATGATGGGGTTGTGCGCAAGCGCTCTTGCCATGGCGACTCGTTGTTGCTCCCCACCTGAGAGTTCGAGAGGGTATTTTCCCGTTTGGTGCTTGAGTCGGACATGTTTCAACAAAGTATCGACTTGATTTTCGGTAACGCTTTTTTCGTATCCGTTGATGACAAGCGGCAAGGAGACGTTTTTTTCTATCGTCCATTCGTTTACGAGTTTGTAGTCTTGAAACACTATCCCGATATGGCGGCGCAAAAGGTTGAGCTTGCTTCTGCTCACCCCTTTGAGCTCGACACCCCCCACTATCAAACTGCCGCTCACCGGAGAGAGTGCTCCGTAAAACGACTTCAGCAGTGTCGATTTTCCGCTTCCGCTCGCACCGGTTATGAAAACGAAACTGCCGCTTTCGATAGCAAAAGAAGCGTCTTTGATAATCATCTCGCTTTTTTCGTACGCCAAAGATAACCCTTGAGCTACTATCACCTTATCCATGGTGCAAAACTCCGTTTATCGTTTTGTGCGCGGCGATGTTCACTTTGGAGCGCAGAGGTTCATGGGGAAAGTACGATGCCCTCCCCCCTTCGATATATATATACAGATGTTCCGGTCTATCGAAGCTTCCAAAAGAGAGCTTGAGCAGTTCTTTGTTTTCGTCTATGACGTAAACCCGTTCGAAATGAACGAAATACCCCTCTTTGACAATCTTTTTTGCATGAAGCGCTTCTAAAGCTTTTTTATCCAGCTCGACGCTATCGAAATGAAAATCCCCCTCGATGGTGAGTTCTTCGCTATGTACGTCGCATATCATGGCGATATCGTAGATGTTTTTCTCCATCTTCTTCCATCTATCTTCGTACTTGCTCGATACCGCTATCTCTTTGTTCTTTTTTATTTCGAGTTCGATTTTATTGAAACTCATAAAAGTTTCGTACGAATACGCATAATAGTTCTCACTATCGGTTCTTAGCTCCAGTCTGCCGCCCACTTTCAAAACGCGCGTCGCTTCGGTTATGAAACTTTTGGAAATCACTCTACGGTGCGGTTTTTTGTCCCAAGGAACGGGGAAGTGAACGTAAATCTTCCCGACGATGTTGGATGGAACCTGCTCCATAAAAAGCCTCGCATCGTAGTCGATAACAAGGAGATTTTGCAAGTTTTGGATGTTGATTTGCTTGAGAACCTGTTCGATGGAAGGGCGGTGTATCTCGATACCTATAAAAAGGATGTCGGGATTGTGTTTCGCCTGATAAAGCAGATGCCGTCCACTCCCAAACCCTACTTCGATATGCACTTCCTTGTCCGTTGGGAATTCGTTGGCGAAGTACTCTATGGTCTTTAGTGCCGGAGTCTCTTTCAAATGGGGGTTGAAACTCTCTTGCGGAACGTTCGAAGCCAAAACGTTCAAATCGGCCAGCTTCGCATAACCGCGCAGCGCTTTGTGCAACAGCGACACCGAAGCGGGTCTTGTCGTTTTGTCGCTTTTAAGAAGCGTTTTTTCAGCATCCTCTTTGACCACGAGAAAAAAGCGCTCTTTGGATGCATGTTCTACGCACAAAAGCTTCTCGTTGGTAAAGTGGCGGTTCGTGGCAACGTACAAGTATCGCATATCTTCGTATGTCGCCGGTAGTTGCGGTTGTTTGAATTTTTCTATGACAAGATGAGGCATTATTCGCTATCCACTTCCAAACCGTCTATGGGTGCGACCTCTTCGGTAGTGAGAGGTTGCGCCGCTTTGGTTTTTGGTCGTTTTTTCGAGCTTGTTCGCACGACATCGCTTAAAGCCGCTTTGAGCTCCGTCACCTCCACCGTTACGGGTTCGGAAGGTTTTGAGAGTATTTTGTTGCCATCGACGGCATAGACTCTGTAGGTGTATGTCGTGTTTGGAGAGAGATTTCTATCGACGAACGTTTTCGAAGTTGTCTTGTAATGGTCGGTCTTTTCATCGAACCAGCCGGTTTTGGCTTTTCTCTCTACGATGTAGCTTCTACTTCGAGGATCGACTCTGAACCATCGAAGATGCACGGCACTACCGTCAAACCGCGCTTCATCGAACGTCGGCGGATAAGGTTTTGGAAGCGTCGAACCCATAACGATAAAATCATCTTTTTTCGACTCCAAACCGTCTATGTCCCTTTGTGCCACTTTGTAGAAATATTTCGCGCCGTCTTCGCCGATTTCATCGGTAAAACGGTTGTTGTAAAGCTTGGCTATAAGCTCGTATCTACCGTTTTTGGCATCACTTCTGTAAAGATAGTACCGTTCGAAATCTTTATAGTTGGACTTGTTCCATGTCAAAAATATCTTCTTCGGCAAGTCGGTCGTAGCTTGCAAACCGGTTACGACTGGAGGCAGCGGCTTGGTGACCACCTTGACAATCTCGCTTGGCGTGGAGACGATACCGTCAAACGTCTCGACGCGAACACGGTAACGGTAGGTATATTTGTCTTTTAGTCCGGTATCTATGTACTCGGCTTGAAGTCTCCCTTTTAGCGTAGCTATTCTCTCCCACTCTTCGTCATCGATCGCTTTTCGCTCTATTATGTACTTCTCGACCGCTTGGTTTTTGTGGGGTCTCCAAAGGATTTTCCCCATTCTCGGCAAACCGTTTTTGGCGTATATCCAAGAAACGGAAGGAAGCGGCGGTTTGGAATAGACGGTTATTTTTTTACTTTTTTGCGAAACGGCGTCCCCTTTGTAGGTTCGAAGCTCGTAGGTGTATTTCGTATCGGGTTTGACATCGAGATCGACAAAATGGGTGGAGTAGCGGTTTTCGATGGTTTTGACAAGTGTCGTAACGTTGGCATCCCCTACGGCTCGATAAACCTTTATCCCCTCCACTTCCATATCTTCTACCGGTTTCCACTCAAACGCGATTTCGTTCATCTCTACGACCAAACCGCGCGCGGTCAAGTCGATAACGGGAAGTTTGGGGTCTTCTTTTAGTTCCTGCCCTATACCGGGAATCGGGTTCGCTCCGTTACATCCGCTAAAAAGCAGCAGCGTCGAACCGACGAACAAAAAGCTCGCCAAAAGTGTTTTCATTTTCATCAAATTTCTCCATATCGAATTTTTTTTCTAAATATTCTCGCATCACATCGTCCATTTCGGCACGAAAGTGGATCTGTTTTTTGGTTATCGGATGTTGCAAATACAGCAAATAAGCGTGAAGCAAAATCCGTTCCGAGCGGCTTTTGCCGATATTTTTCCCATACACCTCGTCACCGACGATGTGGCGGCTTATTTTCTCCAGATGCACACGTATCTGATGGGTTCTGCCGCTAAAGAGTTTGCATGCTATGAGTTGCTCTTTTTGATCATGGGAGTATAGCAAGGACAAAAATGCGCTTTTTGCCGCTTTTCCCCCCTCCACGCAAGCCATCTTTATGCGGTTTGCCGGGCTTCTGGCTATTGGGCACTCGACCACTTGCAACTCCTCTTTAAGCGGCGGCGTAATCACCGCCAGATAGTAGCGACCCATCGTTTTTTCTTCGAGCTGTTTGGAGAGCTCCGTATGCGCTTGGTTCGTTTTTGCCACCACCATGACACCGCTTGTCCCCTTGTCGAGTCTATGAACGATGCCGTGACGCTCCTCGCCGCTAATGGTAGAGAGGGAGATACCCTTTTTTTTCAACCAATCCACAAGGGTCGCCCCTTTGACGCTCGGTGCGGGGTGTACCGTTACGCCGCTAGGTTTGTTCAAAACCAAAATCGCTTCGTCTTCGTAAAGCACTTCGACATCGAAATCGACCTCTTGGTGCTCCTTTTTTTGCACTTTTGGCAAAACGACTCTCACTTTTTGTTCGTTTTTGAGTTTCAAACCGGGTTTGAGACACTCTTTTTCATCGACGAAGACGTTTCCTTTTTTTATCAAAATCGCGACTTGCGACCTTGTTTGGGAAAGCTTGTTGGACAAGTATGTATCGAGCCGATTGGGCGACTCTACGTTAAAGTTCACGACCTCTTCCAAAAACACTCTCCCGCTTCAATGAAAAATTTGCGCAATTCTACCATAATTCCATCAACAATTTTCCACTTTGTGATACAATAAACCTATGTTTCGTTTCGATAAAAGTATTTTAACCCAGTTCGATTTTATCTCTATCCTTTTGATAGTGCCTCTTGTTGTCATATCCAACACACTTATCGCCGAAGCGATACCGGCACTCGCCCAAAAACAGCTTACTTATGTATCGATTTCGGTTTTGGTTTTTTTCTTCGTTTTTCTCATCCCTATACGACGTATAAGCTGGCTTATCCCCATCGCGTACTGGACGAATATCTTACTACTTTTGGCGGTGGAGTTTTTCGGACACTCCAGACTCGGCGCGAAGCGGTGGATAGAGATCCCCTTCATCAACGCGACGATTCAGCCTTCGGAGTTCGTCAAACCTGCGCTGATTTTGATGCTTGCCTACCTCATCCATAAAAACCCACCGCCAATAAACGGTTACAGACTCAAAGATTTCGCGAAAATGTCGGCTTTCATACTCATCCCTTTCATTCTCATAGCCAAAGAACCCGACTTGGGAACCGCGACGGTATTGATGCTTATTGGATTTGGCATCTTGTTCTATGTCGGGGTGTACTGGAAAATCTGGGCGGTACTCGTTACGTTCGCGCTTTTGTTCATGCCCATAGCGTACAAGTTCTTGCTCCATGACTACCAAAAAGAGCGCATACGGGACTTTTTGAGCGAAAAGCCCTCCTACCACGTCCAACAGTCCATCATCGCCATAGGTTCGGGCGGACTCACCGGCAAAGACAAAGAGGAAGCGACCCAAACGCGAATGAAGTTTCTCCCTATCGCCACAAGCGATTTCATCTTCGCTTTTTTGGTCGAAAGATTCGGTTTTTTAGGTGCTGCGGGTGTCATCATGCTCTATTTGCTACTTATTTTGCACCTTATCAGCATCAGTGTTTATAACAGCGACTACTACATAAAGGTCGTAACTGTCGGAATCGCTTTGATGATTTTTATCTACATGAGTGTCAATATCGCCATGACGATAGGGTTCGCTCCCGTAGTGGGTGTGCCGCTGCCGATGTTCAGTTACGGCGGAAGCAGTTTTTTGACCTTTATAACCCTTTTTGCGATCATGCAAAATCTTGTAAGTTTCAAATACAGAGACGAATATGAAGATATCGGCAAAAAAAGTTTTTTATAGGATAACGAAATAGATGGATTTTGAAAAACTGCAAAGCGAGTTGGAGCGTATTTTACAAAAACACACATCGCTTTTGCACAAAAACTACAACGGTAAAAAAGACCAAATCCTCCTCGAGGCTCCCCTCGTTCAAGCACTCAAAGAACATTTGAACAAACACATCGAAGACGACAACCTGCTAAACGCTACGCTCAAAACGCTCCTTAGAGAGATTTTCGACCTCCAAGAGGAGGATTTGCTCATTTTCAAAAACGGCATAATCTTCATCAAACTTGCAAGCACCCTCCCCCAAAAAATCCAAAACGGCAGAAAAGACGCCAGCGAAACCCGCTTCAACGGTTACGACGAAAAAGAACTCATAGCGTTTTACAACCAGTTTTTCACCCCAAAAGAGAGTCTCTCTCTCATCAAATCCGCCGCGAACGAGTTCGTCCAAACCCATCTACTTCAAAACGGTATGGGAAACGAAGAGTACGAAAAAAAAGTTTTCGCATACCTCAAAGAGATCATCTACAACATACTCACGCAAAAATTCGACAACGAAGACGAGTTTCTCAAAGGGTTCGCCGGATATTTTCTACGTATCAATTTCGAAAAGGTTTTTAGAGAACTTGCGGAGATTCTCCTTGAAAAAATCGCTTTTGGAGAGCAAAAAATCGTCAACTTCTTGGAGTACTATTCCCATGAAGTGATCATCATAAACGGCGAAAAGTACACCCCGCCTCCTTTGATGAATCCGCAAGGGTTTCGATGGAAACTCACCTCCATCAGACCGATAGTACGCATCTACGTAACGAACCTGCAGCATATAAGGGAGATAAGAACGAAAATCGCGGAACTCAAGGCGAAGATGGACGCGCTGTACAAATCGAACGGTTCGATTTCATTGCTAAAACGGCAACGGATGCTTCAAGAATCGATAGAAAAAATAGAAAAAGAGATACGCCAAAAACTCTCTCTAATCGAGCGCCTCTACGATGAAATGCTCTCTCAAAAACTCTCCAAGGAGAAGAAAAAAGAGCTTAAAAAAACTATCGAGCTCGAAAAGAACGAAACGGAAAAACTCAAAACGCAAATGCAGCAATACCAAAAAGCTCTTCTTCCAAGCACTACCATAATGCAGTACAAGAAACTCTACAAGGAGTACGAAGATTTCAACAGAGAGTTGAAAAACAAATTCAAAATCTTGGAACAAAACCGTAAAAATTACGAAGAGATCCGAGCCGCGCTTGTCAAAGCACTCATTCAGAAAAAGAAAAAAATCGGCTAAAACACCAAACTACCCTTAAGCCCTTTTTCGCTAAAATTGCGCACTTTTTTTCAAGGACGCGATTTGTTCGATATACGAAGATACAAACACGAAAACATCAAAAACGACATCCTTTCTGGGCTTGTCGTCGCCGTCGCACTCGTACCCGAAGCGATAGCCTTTAGTTTTATCGTCGATGTCAGCCCGATAGTGGGGCTTTATACCGCTTTCATCTTGGGGCTTGTCACCGCTTTGATTGGCGGAAAACCCGGCATGATAAGCGGCGCGACGGGAAGTGTCGCCGTCGTTTTGGTCGGACTCACTATCGAGGCTTCGGCACTCTTGCAAAAACAAGGGCTAAGCGGTGACGCACTCGCATTTGGCATACTTCAGTATATCACCCTTGCCGCGGTTTTGGCGGGAATCATACAAATCCTTTTTGGGGTATTCAAACTCGGTAAATTCATCCGCCTCGTTCCACAACCTGCGATGTACGGGTTCGTCAACGGTCTCGCCATCGTCATCGCTATGGCGCAGTTCAAGTTTTTCGAAAACCAAGGTTTTTTGATGTACCTTTTAGTCGCCGTGACGATGGGTATCATGTACGCTTTTCCGAAAATAACCAAAGCTCTCCCCTCCGGACTCTTCGCCATCGTCGTCTTGACCCTTGTGGTGTATTTTTTCAAGCTCGATACCATCACCGTCGGAGACTTGGCAAATCTAAGCGAATTCAAAGGAAAATTTCCCCAATTCAGTGTTCCCCAAACGATTTTGAGTTTCGAAGCTATCAAGATGACCTTGCCTTATGCCGTAATCGTCGCGCTTGTCGGGCTTATAGAGTCGCTTTTGACCCTTTCTGTATTGGACGAGCTAAGCGGCAAACGAGGGAGTGCGAATAAAGAGTGTATAGCACTTGGAACGGGTAACGTGGCGTGCGGTTTCTTCGGCGGGATGCCCGGATGCGCGATGATTGGACAAAGTATCATCAACTACACTTCAGGCGGGCTTGGACGCCTCTCTGGGGTGACGGCGGCTGTGGGGCTGATGGTGCTTGTCGCTACGTTTACCGACCTGCTTAACATCATTCCCGTTGCCGTTTTGGTGGGAATTATGTTTATGGTGAGTATAGGGACGTTCGAGTGGTCGAGCTTCTCCCATCTCAAATACATGCCGCGAACCGATGCGTTCGTGATGGTCGCAGTTACCATCATCACCATTTTTGCAGACCTCGCCGTAGCGGTGATAGCCGGAGTCATCATCTCCGCATTGGCGTTTGCGTGGAAACATGCACGCATATATGCAAAAACTGCTCTCGAAGAGGACGGTGCAAAAGTATATGAACTCGATGGACCGCTCTTTTTTGGAAGCGTAACGAGTTTTTACGATGTGTTCGATGTTGAAAACGACCCGCAAAAAGTGGTCATCGACTTCAAAAACGCACGGGTTATGGACAGCAGCGGTGTAGAAGCGATAGACAAGATAACCGAAAAATACGAAAAAGCCGGAAAAAAACTACTACTTCGACACCTCAGCGCCGACTGCAAAGCGATACTCAAAAAAGCAGGACCGCACTGCTCCTACGAAGAGGACGACCCGACCTACAAAGTCGCCTACAACTTTTAGTTACTCGTCGCTTGCAACCTCTTTGGTATGTGCAAGCGGTGTATCATCTTTGAATAATCTTTGGAAGAGTATATCTTCCATATTTCTACTTGCATCAACGACCGCAACAATAAAAATCTTATCACTTGCAATCTTGTAAATAATTCTCCATCTTTTATAGATAAGTTCTCTATATTTTAAAACTCCGATTTGTTGCAGTTCGGGAACGACTCTTCTACTCATTGGAAAGGCTGATAAATCGTTACATTGATTTTTGATTTCAAAGAATATATCTTTAGCGATTTCAATACTATCCGTTTTTATATACTCTATTATCGACTCTAAATCGAACTCCGCATTTTTTGTCCATATAACTTCAAAATCTTTCACTAACTATCCAAAAAGTTTTTTTTCCAAATTTTCAAACATTTTATCTTGGGGAATCACATCACCTTTTTGTATATCATTTTCACTTTGAATTATCATTTTCAATAGTGATAAAGAATTTCTCAAACTCTCATAACTTTTCATATCTTGAATGATGGCTTTCGCTTCACCATTTTGTGTTATTATGATAGGTTGTCTATTTTCATTTACGCTGTTTATGACATCGGCTGTTTTTGTTTTTAAATAACTTATAGGTTTTATAGTTTGACTAAATTGCATGACAATCCTCGCTAATTTTTTATAATGTATCGAATTTAGACTTAATTTGGTATAAACTATGTTTATTCTAAAGTTTTTAACTGTTTAACATACCCCTAAATATTCTTCGACACCTCAGCGCCGACTGCAAAGCGATACTCAAAAAAGCAGGACCGCACTGCTCCTACGAAGAGGACGACCCGACCTACAAAGTCGCCTACAACTTTTAGTTACTCGTCGCTTGCAACTTCTTTGGTATGTGCAAGCGGTGCTCCTATGTAGTACCCTTGTACATAATCTATACCGATATTTTTGACATACTCGTAGATTTTTTCATCTGAGACAAACTCCGCGACCACTTTTATACCTGATTTTCTGCATACATCCAAAATGGCATCGACGATAATCTGACTCTTTCTCGATGTAAGGATATCTTTGATGAACACTCCATCGATTTTCAGCAAATCGGGATGGAACTCTATAAGGCGCGAAAAGTTGGAGTTTTCCATACCGAAATCGTCTATGGCGACTTTGAAACCTATCTTTCTAAAACGTTCTATCTGCTCGACCATATTTCCCTCAGTCAAGGTTACGATATCTTCGAGAATCTCCAACACTATTCGAGATGGCTCGATGTTGTATTTTTCGACATGGAACATCAAGAACTCTTCGAGATACCCCAAGCGAATGTCGCTTGCCGTGATGTTGATAGAAAATTCGTAATCGTTGCCGGAAAACTCTTTGAATGCCGTTTTGATGATGGAGCGGGTGATGAGCGAATGTGTTCCGGTAATGCGCGCTGCTTCCATGAAACGTATGGGAGAGATCACGATGTCGTCGTCTTTTATGCGTGCAAGACATTCGAACTTCTCGATTTTGCCTGTTTTTACATTTTTGATGGGTTGATAGTAGGAGATTATCTTTTCATCTTCTATCGCTTTTTTGATTTTGTTTATCCAGTAAACGTTTTCTTGTTGTTCTTTGTTGTAGCCCTCTTTGGCAGTAAAGAGTTTGTAAGCCCCTTTTGAGTTGCGTCTTGCTTCTTTTATGGCGGTTTGCGCATGACTGAGCGTTATGATACCGTTCCCCATCGCCACGCCGATACTTACGGAAACTTTGAGCGAAGTCTGCTCGAGTTTTTTTACCTCCACTTCGGTTTGGTTGAAAAAAGATATCACCCCCATGGAGAACTCTTCGATTTCTCTAAAGTTCATGAACTGGTGTGTCAAAAAAACGAACTCGTCCCCATCGAAACGGAAAAAATGCATATGGGACAGCTTGAGCATATCCAAACCGGTTGCGACCTCTTTGAGTATCTCATCGCTGATCAAATAACCGTAAAGCCTGTTGTACGCCGAAAAATTGTCTATGTTGACCACGAAAATGGTCATGCGACTGCTTGAATGTTGCTCCAAATACTCTATCAAAGCATGTCGGTTGTAAAAGCCGCTAATTTGATCCTTGTAATAATCCCACTCCCTTGAAAATACTACCTCTTTCACTAATACCGCCTATTGTTGAATTTTATAATAATCTCTTTGATCCCATCCTACCATACCCCATTTTTCCAAATCGTTTTGTAGCGATTGCATCGTTTTGTCTTTGTGGCAAGCATAGCAAGCGTTGGTTTCTTTTGGCATTTTATACATCATCGTCTGTGCCGGAGTGACGAAACCGAACATATGGGTTCGAACCGTCAAAGGGGATTTTCCTGTATGACGCCCAACTTTTGGCATATGGCACTCCACACACAAACTCCCTTTGGACGAGGGTTTGTGGTGAGTGTGTGCTTGTAGGTCTTTTTGGTGCGGTCCGATGACACTGCCGAAACTATGACATTTCAAGCACAACTTGTTACCCGTGTTGTGCTTGGCGGTCGGCTCGAGCGTATGGGGATCGTGACAGTTGATACAGGTGATACCGTGTTTGCCTTTGATCGAATGAACGAACTCGTTACCTTGGGTTCTGTTCTTTTTTCCCATACCGTTGGCGTAGAACTCCTTGGTTTCATGTCCGGGCATAAACGGTGCCGGCAATTTATAAGAAGCAAGCGGTTTTCCGGGCTGATACCCAAGCGGATAATCTCTTGCATCTTTGTACAGAGCGTTCATGGGCTCTGTTTTGAGTCTGTAGTCCCTGTTTCTCATGTGGCATTGCAGACAGACCTCGTTTTGACGAACGGGGTCGAGAAGCGACGCTATGAAAACTTTCGACTTTGGTTCTTCGACATGATTGGAGCCGGGGCCATGACACGCTTCGCAAGCGATACCCGGTTCAACCCTTTTTTGTACCGCCATATACCCTGTAAAATGGCATCCATCACACGCCTTGGAAGTTGGAAACTCCTTGTTGTCATGTGGATAAACCGGTTTGTACCAGTACTTCCACGGTTTGAAATGTTGCCATTTACCGGTTTGAACGTTCCACTGATAGTTTCCAAGCCTATAGTCCTCTTTACCGTCGATTTTCGCCGGTATCATGTAGCGCTGTTTGAACTTGCCACCGATTGTATATACGGCATCTTGTAAACGAAAATCCGCATCTTCTGGAAGTTTGGAAAAATCCGCAACGACACAGCTTGGGTCTTTTTCGATATCTTGAATCATTTTTGGATGTTGCGAGTGAGCCCACCGGTCGTAGTTCTCCTTATGGCACTCCCTACACTTCGAAGAGCCGACATACGTCGCTTTGGTTTGTGCATCCGGCTGGAGGTCTCGCTCCAAACTCACTCTTGGTTTTGTCAGCTGTTCGTAATAAGGCAGCAGTTTCGCCACCTTCTCATACCCTACATACCCACCGACGAAAATTACGGCAACAATCACCCCTATTAGAAACTTTTTCATTCAAACACCCTTTCTCAACGAAGCGTTACATAGATAAAATCTTCAGGCATTTTGCCTCTAAATTGCGGCATCGCCAAGCCGATAGGTGCGTTGATATAGGTAGGGTCGGCAACGACGAACTCTTTGTTGTTGATGCGTACTTTATCTCCACTAAGCGGCACATACAATGCAGTCGCCATATGGTTTGGATATTTGATACCTAAAACCGGAACACCAAAAAGCTCTTTAGTCAAATAAGAGTACAAAATAGCTCTGTCTTCACAATCGCTTGCATCGTAGTAGAGGGTCTCTTCGGCAAACATCACTTTCTCTCTGCCAAATTGTTGCTGGTCGGTTTGGTACTCAAAAGCGTTTTGAACGAAATTCAAAACGAAATTCATCGCTTCCGCCGCCTTTTTACCGTTTATGTACTTACGCAAAGACTCCGCTATGCTTGCGTATGTCAGATTGTCCACGGGCGCATTGAAAAAAGTCGGATAATCCGCTTGCGGGTATGTAGCGAAAAAATCGAGCAAATTTTTGTTGTACTTGTACGTGATGTCGTATTTTTTCCCCAAGTAGGTGAAATGCAATTTTTTCGTTCTATACGCAGGTTCGAAAACCGGTAAAGACTTCAAAGCCAAGTCAAGCGGTTTGGTTGCATTTGGATAGTTTTGTCTATACGAAAGCACCGAACCGATGTTACCTTTGTTGTAGTGGGAAACGACATAATAGCGTTTTTTGCCAAAGCGGAAATTCGGCGTTGAGTAGATAACTTTTTTCGAATAGTACATCGTTATTACATGACCTCTACTAAGCCCGACTTTCACCGCGTAACCGAGTTTGTTGAACACGAACCAATCGAAAAGCTGCGCTTCGTCTTCGTATTTGTACAGATTGTGCGCTATTTTGTCCACAAGCAGGTACAACCCCCAGTCGTTGAGGTTCAAGCTGCTTTTTATCGCTTTTATGTTTCTTAAAAGCGGTTCGTACTCGCTGGCCGCTACGGTGTCGAAATAGTTCGATATCCCTTTTTGCGTATTTGGATAGAATCGTGCGTTTTTCATTTTTTTCGGTATGTCAAAACCGAGTTTCGAGCCGAAAAAGTCGAATTCGACATCTCTTTTTACGACAACTGCCGGTTTCTTCGGAGGTTTTTGCACGACTATCTGCGGTTTTGCAGATGGTTTTTTTGCAACGACCTCTTGCTCTTTAGGGGTTTTCTTTGCTACCACTTTCGGTTTTGGTTTTTTCGCAGGCTCTTTAAGAGGCGGTTTTACCGGCGGAGTCACGACAACTTGGGGTGGAAGTTTGGGTTTTTTTATCTTTGGAAGCGGTTTAAGGTGTATGAGAACCTTCGGCCCTACTTTTGGAGCCGGCTTTTGTTTTGTTTTTGGAACGCTCTTTGGCTTCGGTTTTTCATAAAGCGGCGCACTGACAAACTTGCGGTACGCTTCCCATTGCGCTTTTAGATACCCGGCAAACGCCCTGTCACGCTCATCTTTGTACTGTTTGTACGACTCGGCTTGCCGTTTTTTGAACTCGCTAAACGTTTCTGCATGAAGCATCACTCCAACACTTAGCAAAACCAGACTAAAACGGCCAAACAGCTTGAAGCATTTTCGTTCCCCATCCTTGTTTCGTAGCACGGTCCACGTCTCCTTCCGTTTTGTATAGTATCTTCGCATCGCTCATTTTGTCGGAGCTTATTTTGTTGAACTGGTCGATATCGTACGGTCTTATAACTCCGCTTACTTGGATAATCTGCTTTTGGTCGTCTATAAGAATCTCTCTTTTGCCGGAGACGAAAATATTTCCGTTCTCCAGCACTTTGACCACTCGAGCACTTACCGTCGTAGTGAACGACGCATCTTTTGTCGCACTGCCTTGACCTTTGAACTGGTTGTTGGTCGAAGCGGCGAAACTCGTTCCCAAAACACCGTTTAGGTTATTGACATGGGAGTTGATGGCACCGTTGGTTCCCGCACTTGTAAACGTCCCTCCTCCAAGCGCCGTAGTGTCGCTTTTTGAAAGTTGTTTCTGCCCTGTCGTCGAACTTCGTGCCGTCTCTTTGATCACTATCGTGACGATATCGTTCACCCGCATCGCTTTATGGTCGCAAAAAAGCGGGTTGTCCCCTTGACCAAATATACTCCCCGGAGCCGCAAAGTTCTTTTTTTCCTCTTTTGGAGGCATCTCTTCGACATACTTCGGCGGTTCGAAATCTATTTCAGGTTCGGTAAGATTCGCCGTACAACCTGTAAAAAACACTATAGCATAAAATATTATAAAAACCGATAAAACACTCTTTTGCATCTACTTCGACTCCGTAATTATTTCGATATAATTCCAAAAGCAAAAACAATACCAAAAGGAACAACGATGAGTCTCAAAGAGCAAATCAACCAAGACCTAAAAGCGGCTATGAAAGCCAAAGACACCCAAAAAAGAGACGCACTCAGACTGCTTACAAGCGCATTCAAGCAAATAGAAGTGGACGAAAGAAAAGAACTAAGCGACGAAGATGTCGTCAAAATCATTCAAAAACAGGTCAAACAAAGAAACGACTCCATAGCCCAATACAAAGAAGCGGGGCGAGACGACCTTGTTGCCAAAGAACAAGCGGAAATCGACTGCTACACTTGCTACCTTCCAAAACAACTAAGTGACGACGAACTGCAAATGCGACTTCGAAAAATCATAGAGCAAGTGGGTGCTACCTCCATGAAAGATATGGGCAAAGTAATGGGCGCTGCGACCAAAGAACTCGCAGGTAAAGCCGACGGCAAACGGATAAACGCTGCGGTAAAATCGCTTCTTAGCTAACTCCAACGGGGCTGCGTTGCCCCAAAACACCTCTTTTTCACTCCCAATCCCTCCAAAAAAAGACACATTTTTTTACAATCGGTAGCATCCAAGTGCAAGAAAGCTTGAGTTTATATTATCTTAAACTTTTAACAAGTATAATTTGCACTTAAGAATTTCATAACAAAAGGAAATACAATGGCAATTTCATTCAAAAAAGCAGCTTTCGCGGCTATCATCGGATTGGGTCTTATCGCTACATCTGCAAATGCGGATGCGAACAAAGGGAAAAGAATCTACCAAAAGAAACTCAAAAGCGTTTGCGGTTTCTCCGGTGCGGTTTTTGCCGCTAAGCATACACAAGACGAGTGGGCGGAAGCAAAAGACGAAGGTAAACTCGGTGAAGTAATGACAGAAGCTTGTCCTGCAGGGAAAAAGTTTTTCGAAAGCGACAAATTCAAGAAAAAATTCTCTTCACACCTTTACGACTTCGTACATGACTTCGCAAGCGACAGCGGGAACATCCCTTCTTGCTAATTGGTCGTTTCTCCTAAACAACCCGGTATAAGCCTCGATGCTTATACCACCCCTCCAAACGAAACAACATAAGGATGCTATATGAAAAAAACGTTACTTTCTCTCGCAGTTTTAAGTGGTTTATCACTCAATGCTTTTGGCGATGAAATCTCCGACTTGAAAGAGCAAATCAAAACATTGACTGATAAAGTCAACAAACTCGAAAAAAAACAAAAACGTACAAACAAAACACTTACGAAAGTCAAACAGCACGATGCACATGACAATATCAAGTGGAGTATCGATTTTCGTACCGCTTACGACAATCTCAACTACAAACTAAAAGGTGGCGGCAGTGTTAGCAACCCTTCCTTGCTTACAAGCAGACTGTGGCTTGGCATGGCAGCCGCTCCGACACCGAAACTCTCTTTCAAAGGTCAGTTGGCCGTTTACAACACTTGGGGCGGGAACCGTCTTCCTCAAGACGATCAGTTCCAAAACGTCAACTGGCGCTCAAGTTCGAAAGCTGACGATATCAAACTAAAGGTGAGAAACGCGTACTTCGTTTACAGAATCACCGACGGTGAACATCCCATCAGCATCAGTGCCGGTCGCCGACCTGCTACGGATGGATTTTTGGCAAACCACAGAGAAGGTCTAAAAGAACCGGGTTCACCGTTAGCGCACATAACCAACATGGAAGTCGATGGCGCGATGATAAGAATAGGCAATGCGTTTGGTCTTGAAGGTTCTTATGTAAAATTCGTACTTGGTCGTTCCTACACAAACATCAATCAACCTTCTTACTCCGGTACACCGTACACCGATGTCAACTCCACAGATGCAAACGTGAACTTTTTTGTCATACCGATGAGCATCTACAACGACGGACAATTCAACCTTATGGCTCAATATACCGCTATATTCGATTTCATGGGGGTCGATAAAAAAAGCAAACAACCTACAACCGGTGCCGGTATGAAACATATGGGAGCACTTTCTCTTGAAATAAACGGTTTGAATGAAGATATCGATTTTCTTGACAGTTCCACACTTTTTGCATCCGTCGCATTTACGACAAGCGATCCAAAAGACGGCTACACGATGTTAGGGAGAAGCGAAAAGAAAACAGGGTACAGTTTTTGGGCAGGGTTTATCTTCCCGGACACTTTTACCGACGATGGAACAATCGGATTGGAATACAACTACGGATCGAAATTTTGGGCTCCTATGACTTGGGCTGAAGACACGATGAGCAGTTCGAAAATCGCCACTCGTGGAAATGCGTACGAAGCGTACTGGAATCTACCGTTTGAAGGCGGACACTTCTCTACACAGCTTCGCTATACCTATATGGATTACCGGTATAAATCGAACATCGAAGAGTTTTGGGCGTCACCAGAGTTGCAAGACGGAGATGCTAAAAGCGTTCAAGATGTCAGATTTTACTTAAGATACACATACTAACCAAACAAAAGAAAGGGAAAGGGACATGAAACCAACGAAAGAGACAGAATTTTTAAACGAAATTATCAACAAGAAAGAGGGGCTTAGTCGTCGTGACGCTCTGAAGATTATGGGTATCTCGCCAATTGCTGCTGGTGTTTTGGCAAGTGCTGGAAGCGGTAGCGTAACGGAAGCAAAAGCATCTGATGCGGAAGGGAAAATCGTCATCGTCGGTGGAGGTGCCGGAGGGATAATGGCACTTGCAAGACTCCATCGTGCTCTTTCAAATCCTAACATTACATTGATCGCACCGAATGAAATCCATATTTATCAACCCGGTCAAGTTTTTGTCGCAGCAGGTGAAATGACTACAGATGACCTGTTCAAAGAAAACAAAAACTTCATCCCGGACGATGTCAACTGGATCAAAGACGAAGTAGCGACTTTCGACCCAGATAACAACAAAGTCGTCACGAAATCGGGTCAAGAAGTAAGCTACGACTATCTCGTCGTCGCGACCGGTCTTCAGTACCACTACGAATGGATCGAAGGTTTGACAGAAGACATGATCGGTAAAAACGGTATCACTTCGGTTTATCTCAACAATCCTGCGGATGGAACCGCAAAAGGTGGTGAGCTTACTTGGAAATGGTTCAACGAACTCAAAGAAGCGGCGAAAAAAGGTAAACCGAAAGTTATCTGTACGCAACCTGCAACACCTATCAAATGTGGCGGTGCTCCGCAAAAAATCCTCTACCTTAGTGACGACTACCTCAAAAGAGACGGCTTGACTGCCGATTTCACGTTCGCGACAAACGGCGGAAAACTTTTTGGACTCCCTGAAGTGAACGAAACACTTGTAAAAGAGGTGCAGCCAAGATACGGCAACATCACCAACAAGTTCAAACACAACCTCGTAGCGATCGATGCGGAGAAAAAACTCGCGACTTTCGAGCATAAATACGAAGTCAAGGGTGAGTACGACGAAGACCTCGAAGAATACGACATGATCCAAAAAACCGAAAGAGTCACCCTCCCTTACGATTTCATCCATATCGTTCCACCGATGGCGGGTGTCGATGCGGTAGCGAACTCCAAACTTGCATGGCAAAAAGGTAGCGGTAAAGGCTGGCTCGAAGTTGACCAATACACTCTCCAACATAGACGCTACAAAAACGTCTTCGGTATCGGTGACATCTGTGGTGTACCAAAAGGAAAAACAGGTGGTTCGGCGCGCCACCACGGACCTATCATGGTCGCTAACCTCATATCGGTCATGGAAGGAAAAGAACCAAAAGAAAAATTCGACGGTTACACCGTGTGTCCTCTTAAAACCCAATACGGAAAAATCATCCTTGCGGAATTCAACTACAAAGGAGCAGCTCCGTCGTTCCCACTTGCAGTCGGTGAACAAAGATGGTTATGGTGGGCGTTTGACCTTTATATGCTCGAGCCTATGTACTGGTACTTGATGCTAAGAGGCTTGATGTAAGATGAAAAAGGTCTTGATAAGAGAAACGGCAATCTTTGCCGTTTTGCTTGTCGTCCTTGCATTGGCGATCCATCCGGACTTGCTGCACACTCCAACTGAAAGATTTTCCCGCATGGTAGATGCACGGAACTACTACCACCCCTTTTTATACACTTTTTTAGTCTATGCCGTACTTTTTATCATACGTTTTATAGTAAAAAAGGTATTTTCTCTTACCCGAAAACTCAAACGCTCATCGTGATTCAACCGGTTTTATTACTCCCTATTTCAAAGCGTTTAACGTTTGGTATTCATGTAGCGCGTAATCATCGGTCATCCCGCTGATATAATCGACAATCAAACGCACTCTGTAGTACCACTCCAATATCTTGTATCGTTCTTCATCACTTCTATCGAGCTTCTTGACATCATCTTTATATGCCGTGATTTGTTTTGAAGATATCCTTTTGATAAGCCGCATCGCTACAAAACACTCTATCTTTTTGTCCGCTAATACCTTTTCAAAATCTTCTGCATCGATCTCCAACAGAGGTTTGTAGCTATCAAACAAAGCGTTGATGATAGCATACCCTTGAAGTTCCAACTGCTGCACATCTTTGTGGGTGTAGATATATCTGACCGATACCGCTTGCAGCACTTTGATCGCTTTGTAATATTCGCTTTTTTTGTCATACTCCAAAAGTGCAGCGTTGAAACTGCCTTCAAAAACCTCTTTATGGTTTTGCACATAGATGCTCGCTACATGCTTGACAAGCGGTGTGATAAGCTTGGCACGAAGTAAAATAAAGAACATATTGAACTGGTAAGGCTCTTCATTTTTTTTCGCTTTTGCATACTGCTCTTCAAGGATACCCAGCAAAAAGTTCTCCTCTTCTTTTTCACATTCCTCTTTGATGATTTTATAAACCTCATCCAAACTCAATATCCCTTTTTCCGCGGCATCTTCAAGGTCTGCCGTAAGATAGGAGATATCATCCGCCGCTTCCATGATGTACGTTAGCGGGAAGCGATGACCAGATGGTATCTCCAGCGTTTTTTGCAGTTTTTGGACAAACTCTTTTTCACTATAGTAAAACCCCGGTTTCTTTTGGAGATAATCCAGAGCTTTACCCTTTTTAGGCGCATCTTCGAATGCTCCGCGGGTATATTTGAGTACAGCGAGCGTTTGCGTATAGGAAAGATTGAGACGCTGGAGCTTCGATATGAGCCTTATCGCCTGCGCATTGCCGTCAAATCCACATATATCTTTGGATAGAAGCTGCTTTAAAGCTTCATTCTCTTTTGTACTTGCAGGCAGTCTCTCCAAAATAGGAAGAGCGTTGGTACAAAGCCATTTATTGATAGTCTGCTCTGCAAAATGTCCAAAAGGAGGGTTGCCTATATCATGCAACAAACTGGTCATCTCGGCTGTGGAGACAAAAGCGTTTTCCAACCCCTCTAACCCAAATTGCTCCAGTCCCCTTTTTTCCAATTCCGCCAAAATCGTTTTGGCGATATAGCGCGCTATTTGTGCTACTTCAAGTGAATGTGTCAACCGCGTACGGATCGAAGCATTAAGCTCCAACGCAAAAACCTGAGTACGCTTCTGCAACCTACGCACCCCTCCCGAGGAGATAATACGCCCCCTGTCACTCTCAACGGAGTTGTCGATATCCGCAATAGGATACAACTCCCTATCTGTAGTAATCCTCTTTCTATAATCGATCACAAGCCGCCTTTTTTCATTTTTCCACCACCTTAACCATCGTCAACGCAGGCCTACATATCATAGTTTTTTTAAATTGTAACAAAAAAAGAAGATTTTTTAAACTCGCCAGTTAGCAAGCAGATGTAAAAACTCGAGTGTTGTTATGTGTCCAAGGTTGCCGTGAAATTGCACCTAATATTAGAATGGGCAACAAATAGGGGTAAGATAAGGGATTTTTTTAGTTTTTAAATCTTCTGAAAGTCCCTATTTTAAGGCTTTTGAGGCTGTTTTTTGTTGAGTTGTGGAGAAGGAGGGATTCGAAAAAATCTTATCCAAAAAATTGTATTTTTCTTAAAAAAAGTGTATAATTATACACACACTTAAGAAAGGTTGGCTATGAGTACCGTTCGATTAAATATCACTTTGCCCGAATCTCTTAATAATGAAATAAATCATTATGCAAAAGAGTTAAAAGAGAAAAAAAGTCATATTATCGCTTCAGCTCTTGATATGTATTTCGATTATATCGATCTAAAGGAAGCTGAAAAAAGATTAGCAAACAAAGAACCAACTTTCACGCTCGATGAGATGAAAAAAGAGTTAGGATTGTAACTTGTTTTCTTTAGAATTTTCAAACTCAACAAAAAGAGATTTAAAACGGATTGATAGACAATATCAAAAGTTTATCCTTGATTCTTTGGAAGAGTTTGTAAAAAATTTTTCTTCCGACTATGAAGCTTCTTTAATTACAACCGGTAAAATAAAAAAACTTCAAGGTCAAAAAGAAGTTTTGTACCGTTTGAAACTTCGATCATATAGGGTGATTTACAAAAAGTTTGATGATAAACTTGTTATTTTAGTTGTGCATATAACTACCCGTGAAGGTGCTTATAAGTAGTTTTGGTGTTCTTACCACCATTATATACTTTTTAGAATCTTCAAAATTATGAATATATTTTTACCATTGGTATGATTTTGTAATCCAGCACATCGGAGTTTTCTCTTATATATTCTTTTGCTTCTTTGATCCGGCTACACTTATTAGGACACAGAAATGATAAAATTTCTGTAGAAAAATAAGAGAGGAAAAGAAGATGGCAGGATATGGAAGAAGATACACTCAAGAGTTCAAAGATTCAACTATTCAGTTG
>JALWGC010000008.1 GCA_027038835.1 Helicobacteraceae bacterium
CTCAATCACAGACCCAGAAAAGTGCTTGGATATAAAACTCCGTTTGAAGTGTTTTTTAGTGAAATGAGCAGGTTGCTCTGTCTGGCTAAAACTTAGGTGAAATTGCACTTGATATTAGAATGGGCGACGCAAATCTTCCAGATGGTTATGTTCCGACTATAAACAGAGCACCGAGAATATGGTCGAACCCTTTCTATCCCATATCGTAAAGATGTTGGAGAGCGCCAAAGAGGAGAAGGTGTTTATCCCCACAACCGTCATATACGACGAGATCAAATAGATGGGAGATAAAGGAAGCCTGAGATGGCTCCAACAGGTGATGCAACGATATGAACTAAGACAACATGTAAAAATAGAAAAACTGATTCGCTTCGAGACTGATTTGGGCAAACAGATGCAGGTGTAGCCGGATCAAACCTCCTTTTCGAGACGATCGGCGAAGTGGAAAAGGTGCGCGATGTCGTAAATGAGGCTAATGAATAGAGTAAAAAGGCAACGCAGCGGTTTTGTTGAGGAGTTGTAGCAAACATAGCGGAGAGTAAAAGTCTCCGCATCGTTGCGTTAATGGGCGTTTTGTTAACTTGTTACAAAATTCCCCGTTTTCATTTTTTTCGTAAGTCGCAAAAATAGCGCTCTTTTTTCTACAACATGAGCAGCTATTTCACGATAGCGGAAATACCAAATATCAGTAATAGTAATGGTCGGGATGACAGGATTCGAACCTGCGACCCCTACACCCCCAGCGTAGTACTCTAACCAGTCTGAGCTACATCCCGACGTTTTATTTGATTGATGATTGTTGAAAGAAAGTTGATGAAAATGGTGACCCCTAGGGGACTCGAACCCCTGTGGCCAGGATGAAAACCTGGAATCCTAACCGCTAGATGAAGGGGCCACATATGTGGCTTGTAAATGGTGTCCCCTGTTGGATTCGAACCAACGGCCACCTCCTTAAAAGGGAGATGCTCTACCGGCTGAGCTAAGGAGACATTTGTCGAAGAAGATGTTCTTCTTGTGAGCGGAATTATAGTCGAAAAATTTTTCTTTGTCAAGAGAAAAAAGAAAAAAATTGCAATTTTTTTAAAAAAAATTCCAATGCCCCTGTTTTGTGAGAATTTTAGGGATATTTTGCAACTCTAAGTTGCATTTAAATACAACTACTCTATAATCAACAATTAAGAACAAAAATGGAGTGGAGAGTATGAGAAAAAATTTACAACGTTGGTTGCTTTTAGGTAGTATGGCATTTTTATTTACGGCGTGTGGGCATAGCCCAAGGATCGTCATCCCCTCTTATACCGCTCCAAAAGAGGTTTCCAAACTCAAGCAGATAGAAACCAAGGACGAGTTCGTCGCAAAAGGGGCGTATTTGGCTATATGGCTCAATCCCGATGTCAAAGGGGTTGAAAATACGAATCCAAAATTAGGGGATATGCTCTTAAGCAGTGTCAAAAGTGCCATAACCCAAACCAACTTCATCGCTCTTGACCCGCTTGGGGAAGAAGACGGCGTCGCGCTCGATATGCAAGTGGTCAGTTACGATTATAAAAGAGGAAAAAACGACGTTTCTTTGTACTTGAAAGTTACTTTCGCACTTGTAAGAGGAGCGGATGAATTTTTGGTCAAATCGTACGACAAACGCTTGCTTAGAAGCTCATCCGATCCTTCGAGACTGCCAAGTGAAGACCAGCTTGCATCCGAAGCGGTCGAGAAGGTGGCGAAGTACTTCATTTCCGATATCTCCCCTTTGAAAACTTATCAGATGCGTGAGTTCAAATCGCTTCCTAGCGAACTCGATGCGGTCGTGAGTTATGCAAAAAGGAAAAACTACAAAGGTGCCATCTCTTTGATGGAAGCTTACGACGGTGAGAAAGATGCGGCGTATTATTACAATCTCGCGATTTTGTATGAAGCTTTGGCAAGTCAGACTGAAGAGCTGGATTATCTTAAAGCGGCGAAGAAAAACTACGACAAAGCGATTCTCAAAGGGGGTGGAAGCGACAAAACGATAATGGATGCCAAAGTGAGATTCGATCAATTCTACGATTTGCTCAGCAAAACGAAAAAAGTTCAAAAAAACAACAAAGCTTTGATCAAAGAGAGAAACTCGATGATCCAAAGTAGTGATAGCGAATACGAATAAGAGGGTAAAAATGGGAAAAAGAAGCAGGGCTGTCGCGATTGCGATTTTGAGCTTTGGCGTGCTTGTGATGACGGGATGTAGCTCCATGCAGGAGATTGCAGCATCGCAAATGGAAGTGCCGACGGTCGAGAAGCAAGTAAACCGCGTCGCTATCGGCGTGGCGATAGTGCGTGAAAACAATATCATGGCAAAAAAGTTTCCGATTTCCGCCGATTCGACTTGGCCAAAAAGGGTCAGAGCGGAATTGACGCCCAAAGAGAAAGAGAAGCTTAGAAACTTGCTTTTGGAAGACCCGTATTTTTCTACGGTGCATTATACCGAGCCGATTCAAAGAAACAAACTCGGAAGCGGGTATTTGATGAACCAGCTTGGAGGGTACGGACAAATCGCGGCGACTTTGCTCAACCAGACGGTCTCCCCTTTGACCTACAAAGCGTTTTACAAGTTGGAGATTTTTTACGGCGACGACCCGAACGACTGGCCCGATATTTTCGATTTTACCGTCTCTCTTAGCGATTTCGAAGATTTTCCCGGAGGAGATTTGAAAATACCGCATGAAGCGCTCACAAGTGAACTCTACCCGACATTGGGAGATGCTTTGGCGTCGCTCATACCTATCAACTTGCAAAAAGATGTCGAAGCTGCGCGTGAGGAGATGCAAGATGCAGGTGCGCAGGTTCTGAAGATAAAAAGAGACATAGCGACTATCGAGACGTCGTTAAAACGTGACGAAGTGCAAAAATCGGCACAAAAGCAAAAAGTCAACATCGAGGGTATCGAAGGGTTGCCAGAGGACTACAGACCTTTAAGCGAGCAGGATATCGAAGAGCTGGAAGAGCAAAAAAGCGTTTTGGAGGAGCAGTTAAAAGCTGCGGAATCGGTAATGGAAGAAAAACAGTCTATCTATTTCGAGTTACTCGACCAAGCTGCCGAAGCACTCCAAAGCGACATCAATCTCGATGACGAAGCGTATGTGAATTTGGCAAGAAACATCAACCTCGTCGCGGCGGAGATAGACGATTCCGCAACGGAGGCTTACACGACATTCGGTGTCGCCGCGACACAGTTGACGGCAAATCAGGCGATTGTGAATTTCGGTAAAGAGCTGCAGACGTTAGCGCTTGCAAAAGTGGCTGTGCCTTTGAATTTGCAAGAGAAATACAACCAAAGATTGTTACGTTTGACCAAAAACGTTCTTTTGGTGATTCCCAATATGATGATGGGGATGTATTATGCGCACAAACAAGCGGCGATAGCTCAAAAATACAAAGAGTTTACCGATATAGTCGTAGAAGCGTACAACGCGAAAAAAGAGCAAGACGAAGCGGCGAAAAAAGCCGCCGAAGAAGAGCGAAAAGCTAAAGAAGAGGAAAACAAAGGGTGAGTATGGTGGTGAAAAATCTTCTATTGGTACTTGGTATCGTTTTTTTAAGTGCATGTGGGGCGCTCAATGCATCGCAGCCAAAAGCGGATGGAGCATCTTGGCTGCAAACACCGCCGGCGGACAATCCGCACTATTTTTACGCGGTTGGATACGGTCAAACACTCGAAGATGCGAAAAACGACGCACTTTCGGGTATTAGCTCGAAGATAAGCGTGAGTGTCGAGAGTACGTTCAACTCCTCCGTTACCGCAACGCGCATAGGAGATGACGAAGAGGTGCTGAAAAATACCAAAAACGAAGTGGTAGCCAAATCGAAACAAATAGAATACTCCAACGTAAAAGTGCTCAAAAGCAAAAAAGTAGGAGATGAATATGCCGTTTTGGTGGAAGTGAGTCGAGACGATTTGTTCCGCAGTTACAAACGAAAGCTTGACAAAATCGACGAAAAGATTCAAACGGAGTGGGAGCTGTTTCAAAAAGCTTCACCGTTTGAAAAACTCAAAATCGCCAACAACATAGAGCGCTACCTCAAAAAAACCGACGCTATTTTTCCACTTTTGCACACTCTCGATGAAAGTTTCAACGACGCAAGTTATACAAAACGCTACAAGCTTTATACGAAAGAGATTCGCAAAGCGAAAAACGGGATGAAAATCAAACTAGTCGCAGATGAAAACTCGGAGTCGCTCGCATCGCTTTTACGTGAAGAACTCAGCCGTCAGGGTGTGAAGTTAAGTGCGCATGATTACGATGTTTTGCTCAAAATCACCACAAAAGCGAAAAAAAGAAAATACAAATCGAGCAACCCGAATTTCGCAAACGTCGTTTTCGCGCTTCGAAAGAGCACCATAAACGCATACGATGCCAACGGCAACGTCATCTCCAACGTTGTGTACAAAACGAAAGAGGGCTCTAGCGAAGGGTTCGAAGACGCCATCGCAAAAACCGCTAAATACAAAAAGAAAATAGCCCAAATGGGAGTTTTCAACTTCATTACCGGAAACAAAGAGTAAACTTTCTCTACAATGGTGCGCATAGCGGCGCACTTTACCATCCGTTTAATCCCTTGTACTACAATTTTTCTATCAAAACACCCTAAAGGTTCGTAATGGAAACGAAATTCGATTCGATAAAAAAAGAGGTTGCAAAAGTAGTCGTGGGACAAGAGAAGATGATAGACTCTTTGCTCATAGCTTTTTTCTGCGAGGGGCATATTCTCATAGAAGGGGTTCCGGGACTTGCCAAAACGACAACGGTTAACGCGTTGGCAAAAGCGCTTGGACTCAGTTTCAAACGTGCGCAGTTCACACCGGACCTACTTCCTGCCGACATCCTCGGAGCGGAGATTTACGACCCGAAAAACAACACTTTCAAAATCAAAAAAGGGCCTATATTTACCAACTTGCTCTTAGCCGATGAGATCAACCGTGCTCCTGCGAAAGTGCAGTCGGCATTGTTGGAGGTGATGCAAGAGAAACAAGTGACTTTGGGGGATACCACTTTCAAAATCGAAAAGCCGTTTTTCGTTATGGCGACGCAAAACCCCGTCGAGCAAGAAGGGGTGTACCAGCTTCCAGAAGCCCAACTCGACCGTTTTATGCTCAAGCTTGTCGTTTCGTACAACTCCAAAGAAGAAGAGCTCGAAATCGCGCGACGTATCTCAAGCGGCAATTTCGAAGAGATTCGGCCTGTCATCACCAAAGAGGAGATCGAAGAGATCAAAGAGCAGATAAAAGCGGTACATATAGACCCCGAGGTCGAAGAGTACATGATAGAGCTCGTCAACGCTACGAGATATCCGTCTCAGTATGGGCTTGAGGAGATAGAGCACTTCATCCAATTCGGTGCGAGCCCCCGTGTGAGTATCGATATGTTCAAGGCGGTCAAAGCGATGGCGTATCTGCGTAAAAAAGAGTTCGTAACTCCCGTGGACGTGGCGTATTTGGCAAATGAAATCATGCGTCACCGTATCGTACTGACCTACGAAGCGGAAGCGGAGGGAATAACGACTGATGAAATCATTCAAAAAGTACTCGAAGCGGTGGAGATACCATAAGGTAAACTCATGGGAAAACTGCAAAAGATACTCGTTAAAGCCCGTCGTCAAGTCTTTAGCGAGATGATTGGAAACAACCCGTCCCCTTTTCATGGGGAGGGGTACGACTTCATAGAGCTACGAGAGTATATGCCCGGAGACGACATCCGCCATATCGATTGGAACATCACTGCGAAGATGCAGCGCCCTTTTGTCAAAGTTTTTCGTGAAGAGCGTGAGTTGAGCGTGAGTGTCGTTTCGGTGCTTAACGGAAGTGTGTATTTCGGCTCGAAACGTTTCAAACAAGAACTTATAGCCGAGATAAACGCGCTTTTGGGGTTTTCCGTTATCAAAAACGGAGACTTGCTAAGCTCGTTCATCTTTACCGACAAGCTCGAGAGTTCGCTCAAACCGAGTAAAAATATCTATTCGGTACATAAGATGACCCAAAACGTTTTGGAGTTCGACCCGCTTGGTAAAAAGGTCGATTTCAAAACCGTTTCCGATACCCTTTTCAAACGAATTAGGCGAAAGTCGCTCATTGTGATAATAGGGGATTTTTTCGAAATACCCGATTTCAAGGTACTGGCTCGAAAGCATGAAGTTGTCGCCATCATAGTGCGCGACAGACTAGAAGAAGAGCCGCCGGAGATGGGGTTTGCATCTTTGGTCGATCCCGAAACCAACGAGGTGCTCGAGGGGGATTTTAACTCCTACAGTATCAAAGAGTACAAAAAACGCGTTTTGCAAAACGATAGAAAGCTTTTTGAAACGTTGAAAAAACATCAAATCCGTTTTGCGAAAATCTATACCGATATGAACGAGTCGGTGATGCTAAGACGGATATTCGAGGCAAGATGATGCAACCGACACAACTCAAACTTCACGACATCAAACCGCTTGTCGAGATAGTCGATTATTCGTTTTACTATTTTTTGGCTTTAAGTGTTATCGGTACCGTTGTTTTCTTCGGTGCGCTTTATCTTTTGTTTGGATGGTTGAAACACAGAAAAAAAGAGAACAAGCGAAAAAAAGCGCTTGAAATACTGAAAAAGATCGATTTGAAAAAAGACCCCAAACAAGCGGCGTATCAGCTGACGAAATATGGTGCGGTTTTCAAAAACGACGATACTCGCCATAAAGAGATGTATGAAAACATGGTTTCCAAACTCCAAAACTACAAATACAAAAAGGAAGTCGAACCTTTCGATAGTGAAACGGTTTCGGTTATAAACCTCTATAGAGAGATATGCGATGTTTGACGGGTTTTATTTCGAACTGCCAAAAGCGATCTCTTTTTTGTTCATTTTCATGGCGTGCGCTTCGCTTTGTCCTATGCGTTTGCCGTCGATCTATTTCCCTCATTCGTCGAGCTTCGTCAAAGCGAGCGCTTCAAATTCGAAGTTGCTGTTTTTCCTGAAGTGGCTTGGAATAACGATGCTCGTGCTTGCCATCATGTCGCCGGTGCGCGATATCGAATACGAAAGCAACCCGAAAAAAGGGCATGAGATAGTGTTGGTACTCGATACGAGCGAATCGATGAAACAGCGGGGATTCGATCCGAGCAACCCGGCGCTTACCCGTTTTGACGTGGTGAAGCAGATCGTTTCGAAATTTATCGAAAAAAGAAAAGAGGACAATATCGGTATGGTGGTTTTTGGGGCGTTTTCTTTCATCGCTTCGCCGCTAACGTACGATACACACATCCTGCAAGATATCCTTTCTCGACTTCAAATCGGGATAGCGGGGCGTTACACCGCATTATATACCGCTTTGGCACAAGGGGTGAACCTTTTGAAGATGAGCGAAGCGAAAAGCAAGGTGATTATTTTGCTCACAGACGGCTACTCGACACCGAATGTCGATAAAATTCCTCTCGATGTGGTGCTCGATATGCTTAAAAAAGAGCATATCAAGGTTTATCCTATCGGCATAGGTTCATCACATGAATACAACAGACGTGTATTGCAAAAAATAGCCAAGACAAGCGGCGGTGTGGCTTTTGGGGCTAGAAGTGCCGCGGAACTTGACGAGATATACAAGAAGATAGACCAAATGGAGAAAACCAAAATCAAAAGTCAAAAATTCACCTATAAAAAGTACTATTACCATTTTCCGCTTTTTATCGGGTTCATTTCTCTGATGTTGTATGTTTTTCTGCTTAACCGAAGGGGGAGAGCATGACGTTTTTGCATTCGGAATTTTTTTACTACATACTACCTCTTTTGGTTTTTTTGTTCGCTTTGTTGTTGACCCAAAAAGAGTCGGTGGCGACTTTTTTCAGCGACGAGGTTATGGAAAAACTGCGAGTTTCGACAAAAGGCTTGACGCTCAAAGCGCGCAACGCCTTGTTTTTTCTGGCCGGTTTTTTTATGATAACCGCATTGGCCGAGCCCGTCATCCCAAACGGTGAAACGTTCGTAGAGCAAAAAAGTGCCGACATCGTCATAGCGCTCGATATTTCCAACTCGATGCGCGCGCAAGATATCTACCCTTCCCGTTTGGAATCTTCCAAACAAAAAGCGATAGAGTTCATACGTATGTTAAAGCAAAACAGAGTCGGCGTAGTGGCGTTCGCTAAGGGGAGTTACCTTGTTTCGCCGCTTAGTTTCGATACCGAAGCGGTGGCGTTTTTGTTGCAAAACCTCGACACCTCTTCGATAACCGAACAAGGAACCGATTTTATGGCGCTTTTGGAAACGGTGAAAAATGCTTCGCTAAAGTCGAAACACAAATACCTGCTTCTTTTTACCGACGGCGGAGATAAGAAAGATTTTTCCAAAGAGGTCGCTTATGCCAACGACAATGGGATAACGGTGTTTGTCATCGGCGTGGGAACGAAAATGGGCGCACCTATACCGATGGAAAATGGAGCGTTTTTGCATTACAAAGGGAAAACGGTCATTACGAAATTCAACGAAAAAGTGGAAGATTTGGCGCTAAAAACCGGCGGTGTGTTCATACAAGCGACCAACTCCAACCGTGATATCGAAGCGATGAAAAAGGAGATGGAACGGATAATAGAAAAGAAACTTTTGAAGCGCAAATCTATCAAAAAGTACATACCGCTGTTCTATTTGCCGCTTGGTGCGGCGATGTTGCTCGTACTCATAGCGCTTGCGTCTATGACCAAGCGAAGCGTAGTCGAAGTGCCTTCGATGTTCTTTGTCGGTTTTTTACTCCTTTTTTCCACGAACGCGAAAGCGGGTGTACTCGATTTTGTAGATATCAAAGAAGCGAAGCAGGCATACGTCAAAGGAGACTATAAAGAAGCTGCCAAAAAGTTCGAAGAATATGCACAAAGCAGTAAAAAACCGCATGCGTATTACGATGCGGCAAACGCGTACTACAAAGCGAAAAACTATAAAAAAGCACAAGAGCTTTACAAAAAGGTCCATACAAAAGATGCCGATTTGATGGCACATACGTTTCATAACCTCGGTAATACCTATGCGAACGAAGGAAAGTACGAAAAAGCGATAGAAGCGTACAAAGACGCTTTGAAGCTTCGAAAAGACAAGCAAATGGAAGAAAATTTAGAAACGGTGAAAAAGCTTTTGAGAAAACGAAAACAAAAAAAGCGGAATAAACAAAACCAGCAAAATCAGCAAAATCAGAAAAACCAGCAAAACCGGCAAAATCAGCAAAATCAGCAAAATCAGCAAAATCAGCAAAATCAGCAAAATCAGCAAAACCGAAAGGGGCAAAACGAAAACGCGCAGCAAAAAAACAGCAAGCAAAACCATCAAAACAAAAGTAAACAGAACGAAAAAACGAAATCGCAACAAAAAGAGAAACAAAAAAAGGATGAAAATTCCAAGCAAAAACGACACTCCAAAGAGCAACTCCAAAGGCTTGACCAAAATAGCTCGAAACAACGTTCCAAAAGCGGTGCTTCGCGTATGCCAAAAATAGAGCACAACGAAAAGAGAATGAGTGATGCCGAAGAGAGAAAGTGGCTCAAAGAGCTAAACAACGACGCAAAAACGTTTATGTACATGATAAAACCTGCGCAAAACGGAAGTGAGGATACAGATGAAAAACCTTGGTAAGATAACAGTCTTTTTATTGATTGTAGCGGTAAGTTCCCTTTGGGGCGGTTCGGTTTTGGCCAGAGTCGATCACAAAAAAGTGTTACCGGGTGAGAGCGTGACGCTGCAGCTCGATGTTTTCGGTTCCGATGTGGAAGCACCGCAAGTCGATTCCCTCTGCGGTGTGGACGTCTTAGCTACTTCTACACAACAAAGTATTCAAATCATAAACGGCAATATCTCTAAAAACTATGTCTATTCGTACAGATTCGAGCCTGAGAACAACTGTACCATCGAGCCGATTGCAGTCAAAGTCGATGGTAAGGTGGAAAAAACCAAACCCATAAATATCGTCGTAAGTAACCAAGTTCCTCAGAGCAAAGATAGAAATTTCATTTTGGAGCTTCATAGCGAGAAAAAAGAGGTTTTTGTCGGCGAGCCTTTTGTGGTGAAGCTCGTTTTCAAACAAAAAAGCTCTGCCGATGCGATCGATTCGAAATTTTTTCCACCCAAACTCGAGGGTTTTTGGATCAAGCATCAAAGTCAAGCGGATAAAAAACTTGTCGGAGATTACTACGTAACGACCATCACCTATATCATGGCCGCACAGCGTGAGGGTGATCTACGCATTGCTCCTGCGAAGATAAAAATAGCCGTGCGCGATAATTCGGCGAACTACTGGAACAGTTTCGCTCCCGCCGTTAAGTGGCGAACCTACTATTCAAACCCGATAGAGATGAAAGTGTACGCTCCCCCTAAAGGGGTCAAGCTTGTAGGTAATTTCGACATCACCATAAGGGTCGATAAAACCGTAATCCATCCAAACGAAGCGGTCAATGCGGTGTTGACCATCAAAGGGGATGGGAACGTCGAAGACCTCGAAGCGTTCAAGCCCTACATACAAAACGCGAACGTTTTTGCCGAAAAACCGATTGTAGATGAGAAAAACGGCATATTCACCCAAAAGATAGCTTTTGTCGGGGATAGCTCGTTTACCATCCCTTCGTTCTCGATTCGCTATTTCGATCCGAAAACGAAAAAGATACAGACAAAATCGACCGCACCGATCGATATCAAGGTCGAAGGCGCTAAGCAAGAAGCGGCGTTGAACATCAAAAAAGGAAGCGATGAAAATATCGCCGCTGCACAAAGTACCGAAGGTTCGTCCGCTTCGTCGGTCGATTCCTCCTTTGCGATAACGTGGGTCATTTTGTCGTTTGTTGCAGGAATGTTCATAGGTGGAATCGTCGTCTTTTTCAAATTTTACGTCTCGAACAAGAAGCGAATCATGCGTTTTAACTTCGATGACAAGAAAGTTCTGTTTGTGAAACTTCTGCCTTACAAAGATAAAAAAGATGTCAAAGAGGTGCTCGATATGCTTGAAGAACATCTCTACGGTTCAGGCAAAGGAGATATCGATAAAGAGAAACTTAAAAATATTATAAACAAATATGGTATAAAATAGTCCTAACTAAAGTTAGGAGATTGTCATGATTGACCCAATATTGCTTCGGATCGCCAAAACGGCGATTTTGTCGAAGTTCGACGACTCCTACGCCGTCGATAAAGAAAAACTGCTGCGTCAATACCCGTTTTTGGCACAAAAGGGTGCCGTTTTCGTTACGCTCAACAAAGGGCAAAGCCTAAGGGGGTGTATAGGTTCTATCATCGCGCACCGTCCTCTCATAGACGACATCGTACACAACGCCGAAAGTGCCGCTTTTAGCGACCCGAGGTTTCCTCCTTTGGAAGCCGAAGAGATCGATACTGCGTTGATGCTCGAGGTTTCGGTGCTAAGCGAACCGCAACTGATAGAATATGACGATTACGAGGATTTGAAAAAGAAAATCGTTCCGCACAAAGACGGGCTGATTCTCAAATATGGGCAATACCAAGGGACTTTTTTGCCTCAGGTGTGGCAACAACTGCCCACGCCGGAGCAGTTTTTGGAACATCTCAGCTACAAAGCGGGTGCGAATCCTTCGATTTACTCTCTTCATCCAGACATCTACAGATACCGCGTGGAGCATATACGGGAGCGATGGGATGCAATACAGCCGCTATAAAAACGACGATGCCGTCACCTGCTTGTTGTGCAAACACTACTGCACTCTCAAAGAAGGAAAAACGGGGATTTGCGGCATCAACAAAAACGAAGGGGGTAAACTTCGAAATCTGACATATGCCCATCCAAGCGCTTTGCATCTCGACCCGATAGAAAAAAAACCGCTTTACCATTTCCTGCCCGCTTCTACTTCCCTTTCATTAGGTACCGTCGGGTGTAATTTCCGTTGCCCTTTTTGTCAAAACTATTCGATTTCGCAAACAGACAAGGTCAACGAAGCGAACTACTACCCTCCAGAAGCGATAGTGGCACTTGCATTGCAAAACAAAGCAAAAAGCATCAGTTACACCTACAACGAGCCGACGATTTGGTATCCGTATGCCAGAGATATCGCGGTTTTGGCGAAAAAAGCGGGTTTGAGAAACGTTTTTGTAACAAGCGGATACGAGTCGGATGAGGTGCTTGAAGATATGCAAGGGATTATCGATGCGGCGAATGTCGATTTGAAAAGTTTTTCTCACGAATACTACAAAAAAGTGCTCAAAACATCGCTTGATGGGGTGCTGGAAAACCTTGAAAAATTCGCACGCTCCTCTATATGGGTCGAAGTTACGACACTTGTCGTTCCGGGGGTGAACGATTCCAAAGAGGAGCTTGAGCAGATGGCGGAGTTCATCGCTACGAAGATGGGTGTTGGAGTACCTTGGCATTTGAGTGCGTTCCATCCGGATTATAAGATGGGCACGACACCGCCGACTTCACTACAAAAGTTGCTTGAAGCCAAAGAGATAGGGGAAAAAGGGGGTCTAAAGTATGTTTACCTTGGTAATGTGCGCTATGATGGTTCTACATACTGTCCGAAGTGTGCTTCGGTTTTGATAAAGCGGGAAGTGTATAGAACCGAAGTTCTTGGCTTGGACTTGGAAAAAGGGTGTTGTAGTGCGTGTGGAGAGATGATAGAAGGGGTATGGAAATGAAACGAGAAGAGAGTGTTGCAGGGAGTTTCTATCCGGCGAACGAAGAAGCGATAATGAACTATTTTCGCCATTTTACCGAATTGTTCGACAAACATGCCAAGCTCCCCCGTCTTTCGCCGCGTGCAGTCATAGTACCGCATGCGGGGTACGTTTACTCGGGTTTTACCGCAAGTATCGCATACAGATTGTTGCAAAATAGCGGATTGAAAAAGTTCGTCGTTATCGGACCTTCGCACCGTATCGCTTTTAGAGGGAGCAGTATGTGCGGTTTTGACGCTTACGCTACACCTCTTGGAGATATCGAATCCGCCGATGATATCTTCAAGGCGATAGAGGAGCGTTTTTCACTCCCTTGCGTGTTGCAAGCGCACGGGGAACACTCCACGGAAGTGCAGTTTCCGTTTGTAAAACATTTCGTCGAAGATGCTTCGATAGTGGAGATTGTTTATTCGGACGAAGATGCGCACCGTTTGGCGAAAATAATCGAGTATCTGTTGCAAAGAGAAGACTGCGGGGTGATTATCAGTACAGATTTGAGCCATTTTCATACATTGCAAAAAGCGAACGAAATCGATAGCGTCTGTATAAAAGCGATCGAGACACTCGATATGTTTTTACTTTCCCAAGGGTGCGAAGCATGTGGAAAAATAGGCGTGGGCGCTATGATTTTGGCGGCGAAACGGTTGGGGCTTTCACCTACGGTGCTCGATTATAGAACGAGTGCCGATGTAAGCGGTGATAGCGACAGAGTCGTTGGGTATGTGAGTGCAGCTTTTTCGTAAAACGGGTTGTGCTATAATACAAAAAAATTGGAGTCAAATTTGAAAAAGATATATATAGCCGGTCCCGATGTTTTCGAGCGACAAAGTGTCGAAATAGGGAAAAAAAACGTGGAAATTTGTAAAAAATACGGTTATATAGGGCTCTATCCTCTCGATAACGAAGTCGATTTCAACCAGTCAAAGCACTCCATCGCCTTGGATATTTTCAAAGCCAATACGAAAATGATTCAAGAGTGCGATATCGTTGTAGCCAATCTCAACCCGTTTCGCGGAAAAGAGAGCGACAGCGGAACGGTTTGGGAGTGTGGATACGCTTACGGGCTTGGCAAAAAAGTTTATGGGTACATGGAAAAGACACATGATTATGTCGATTCGTTCACAGATAAAGAGAAAAAGGAGCAAAACGGAGTTTTTTTCGACAACGAAGGAAGAATCATAGAAGATTTCGAGCATCCTCTCAATCTTATGATAGCGTGTTCGGTGGAGAAGATTTTTCAAGGGGATTTCGAAACGGCACTAAAGGGGATAAGTGCGCTTGCGTAGTTATTTACTTCTGTTTTTTTTGACACTCTCTTCTCTTTATGGAAATTATAGTCGCGAAAATAAACTAGACCACGTCGTATTACAGCTTCATTGGCGTTACACCTACGATTTCGCCGGCTTTATCATGGCCAAAGAGAAAGGGTTTTACAAAGATGCCGGGCTTGATGTCAAGCTTAGAGAGTATAGATACGGAATGGACATAGAAAAGGAGGTTTTGGAGGGGAGAGCGAATTACGGCATATACAATTCGAAAATTTTGCTCGATTATCTACGCGGAAAACCACTAAAGCTTTTGGCGTCTTTTTTCAAACGCTCCGCGCTGGTTATCGTCGCTCAACCCGAGATAAAAACGCTTTTGGACCTCAAAGGCAAAACCGTCATGGGGGGAACGAAAAAAGATTTCATCATCAACTTCCAACCCTATTTCGAAAAGTACGGTTTGCATGTAAATGACATCAAAATCGTTCCCCATTCCTACCGTATAGATGAATTTGTACAAAAGAAAGTGGATGCGATGACCGCTTTTTTTTCCAACGAAATCATAAAGCTTCGTGAAGCGGGTGTTCCTTTTACCGTATTTGACCCCAGCGAAGACAACTTGTTCGTGATGCAACTCGAGCTTTTTACCACACAAAACGAGTACAAGCACCACAAGGAAAGAACGGAAGATTTCATAAAAGCTTCCATCAAAGGGTGGGAGTACGTTTTCGCTCATCAGCAAGAGAGTATAGAGACTATCTATAAAAAATACAATCCAAACCATCTAAGTAAGGAAGATATAGCCAAAGAAGCCAAAGCGGTCGAAAAGATGATACTCCCATATACATACGAAATAGGAAGCATCGATAAAAGTTTTTTGAAAAAACAATCAAAACTTTTTGAAAAATATTACGACATCGAAGTGCATAAACCGCTTGAGGATTACATCTACGACCCTTACAAACCCGATACTTTGAAACTCACATACAAAGAGACGCAATATATAAAAAAGCATAAAAACGTGCCTTTGTGTGTCTATAAAGATTGGCTTCCCATAGATGATTTGATAAAAGGGAAGCAAAGCGGTATCATGGGAGATATCTATGCGAAAATCGCTCAAAAAACTGGCTTGCGCTTTACGTATGTCGGTGTAGGCGATATTCAAGAGTTTTACGATGCACTCAAGAATCGCAAGTGTAAAATCATTTCGGTTACTACACCGAGTTTGGCAAAAGCGTACAACCTTTTTTCTACCGATGTTTTCATGCAGAGTAGTTTTACCGTTTTGACCGCTTTGGACAAATCGTTTGTCAAAAATCCATATACACTACGAAAGAAAAAACTACTTGTAAGAAGTCATTTTGCAAAAAGTTATCTCGAGCGGATATATCCTTATTTGCAAATCACCTTCGAAAACGACCCGAAAAAGATGGCACAAGAGGTGATAAACGGCGAGAGTTACGGCATTATAACATTCGATGAAAAAGCGGATTATTTCATAGACAAGTATGGAAACGGCAAATTGAAAGTGGGTGGTTTCTTGGCAAAACACAGACCCGTACAAGCGGTCGTAGGAACAGTCAAAAGCGAGCCGGTTTTAGCTTCTATCATCAACAAAGCTTTGCAGTCGATATCGAAAAAAGAATTGGACAATATAGTCAATAGCTGGCGGCTGACTCGCTACCATAAAGAGACCGACTATACGCTGCTTTTTGAGATTTTAGGCGTTTTTCTCGTAATCATCGCGATTATGTGGTACTATCAGAGAAAGATAAAATGGCTCAATCAGGAACTTGAAAAGACAGTCGAGAAAAAAACGAAAGAACTGCGGGAGTTGAACGAACAACTCGAAGCGCTCGTGAAGCAAAAAGTCGAAGAGATAGTCCAAAAAGACAGAATCCTCGCCGTACAATCAAAACAGGCTGTGATGGGTGAGATGATAACGATGATAGCCCATCAATGGAGGCAACCGCTCAATACCTTGACACTACAGATATCGAACTTGCAGCTAAGAAGAATGATGGGGGAGGTTGTCGATTTGGACGAATACGACAAAACGCTCGAACAAATCAGCAAAACCATCAATTATCTTTCCGAAACTATCGATGATTTTCAAACTTTTTTCCATCCCGATAGAGAGTTGAATTTCGTCGATTTGAAAGAAGTGGTGCAAAAAGCGGTCAATTTCGTTTTACCGAGAATCAAAAGCGACGACGTCGAGATACTGATCGATATCGAAGACAAAGAGGCGATGACCAACGTTTATGTAAACGAACTTATACAGATACTTTTGAATCTTTTGAACAACGCCATAGACGCTTTGGAGGAGTGCGATAAAGAGGAGAAAAAGATAAATATAAGTGCCCGTCAAGAAGAAGACACCATACAGATTTTCGTCAAGGATACCGCTTGCGGTATAGATGAAGAGATTGTCGAGAGATTGTTCGAGCCATATTTCAGTACCAAAGGGAAAAACGGTACGGGGCTTGGGTTGTACATGAGTCAGATGATCATTCAAAAACAGTTCGGCGGAGAGATTCGGGTGGAATCTTCGAAAGAGGGAAGTACTTTCATAGTAGAGTTTACGAAATTCTAATAGGAAAAAATCTCTTTCATCGAATTGTAGATATCTTCTTTGGCGAATTTTCCTTGCAAGAAAAGCTCGTTGGCAAGTACACCTTGTCCCAAAAGCATATCCGAACCGTCTTTGTATGGAATGTCGAGTTTTTTCGCTGCTTGTAAAAAGGGTGTGAGTTTTCCGTATATCGCATCGGCAGCGTAGCGGGATCGTTCCAAAACAGGGATGAGGAGCTCTTTTGGAGCGGGAAGTGCATCGTCGTCAAGTCCGGCACTCGTGGTGTTGAGAACAAGATCGAAAGGTTTTGGAGTGAAGCTTTCCCAAGTGTGGGTTAGTGCGCCGAGATTGGTAAAAAACGGAAGTCTGGCAGCACTTCTGTTGAGTACTTCGACATCCAACCCCTCTTGTAAAAAACGCATCACAAGTGCTTTTGCCGTTCCTCCAGCTCCCAAAACCAACACCTTTTTTATTCCCTTGAACTCCGAAATAGCGAACATAAATCCATCGGCATCCGTGTTGTAGCCTATGAGTTTATCGTCACGTTTGACGATGGTGTTGACCACTTTGACCTCTTTTGCAAAACCGACAACTTCATCACAAGCTTCATATGCCGCTTCTTTATGGGGGATGGTAACGTTTATGCCACTTAGACCGAGAGAAAGGAATTTTTCCCTTAGTTGCGCTCCATCTTTTAGACAATAGCGCACATAGCAAGCGTCGATGCCTAAATCTTCAAACACTTTGTTGTGCATAAGCGGGCTTTTGGAGTGTGCCACCGGATTGCCGAATATCGCAAAAAGTTTCATCAGTCCAAATCTTTGAGTGAGCTAATGAGCGCTCCAAGCTTGTTGTTGACTTCGAGGTACTCGAGTTCTTCTTGGCTGTCGGCGACCACTCCCGCACCGGCTTGCAGTATGACGCTATGTGGTTTGACCATCGCAGTTCTGATGGTTATGGCGCTGTCCATATTTCCATCGAATCCGAAGTAACCGATAGCACCGCTGTAAAAACCGCGTTTTAACCCTTCGAACTGTGCTATGAGCTCCATCGCACGAATTTTCGGAGCACCGGTCATCGTTCCGGCGGTGAAGGTTGCTTTGAAGAGGTCGAACATATCTTTGTCGTCATCGAGTTCGGCTACGACATCGCTGACGATGTGCATAACGTGGGAGTAGCGCTCGATGTGCATCATATCTTCGACTTTGACCGTACCGACTTTGGCCACGCGTCCGACGTCGTTTCTCCCCAAGTCGATAAGCATCAAGTGTTCGGCAAGCTCTTTTGGGTCGTTTAGAAGCTCTAGTTCGAGTTCTTTGTCTTTTTCTTCGGTTTTCCCCCGTTTTCTCGTTCCGGCGATCGGGCGAAGAAGTATCTTGCCGTCTTTTAGACGCACCATGACTTCGGGAGAGCTGCCGACTATATTGAACCCTTCATACTCGAGTAGGTACATATACGGAGAAGGATTTTTGGTGCGTAGAACTCTATAGAAACTAAACGGATCGACTTCGACGTTTCTGGTAAATCGGTTGGTCATCAAAATCTGAAAGACATCGCCGCTTTTTATCATCTCTTTGGAGTTTCGAACCATCGTGAAAAACTCCTCTTTGGAAAAAGCGAAACTCCCTTCGTCGCTCCCTTTGTTTTTGCGAAGCGGCAGGTAGCGGTAGGTCGATTTCAATTCTCGTTCTATATTGTCGAAATGTTTCTGTTCGATCTCGTCTATGGTGGTCAATAGGGTGATTTTATGGTCTTTGTGGGAATAAACAAGGATGAATTTCGGCAATATCAGATCGAGGTCGGGTGTATGAAGTTCATCTTTTAGCTCTTGCATGAAAGGTTGAAGGACGGGCTCGAAAACTTTGACCATATCGTAACCGATATAGCCTATGAAGCCATCGACATACCCTATGCCAAGCTCTGTAGATACCTCTTTGTAGAGTTGCGTGTCTATCTGGGCGTAGTAACGTTTGAGAAACTCGAAAGGGGAAAGCTCTACAATGTGTTTCTTCCCTTGCGCATCGGTGTAGAAAGTCATGTCGTTGATGTACTGGAGTCTTTCTCTGGCACCGACACAGATGAAACTGTAGTTGCCGTTACATCCATCGGCACTCTCGAAGAGGTATATAACCTCTTGCGCGAAAAGAGATTTTATTTTCGCATAAACCGCTATCGGGGCGAATTGGTCGAGTAGAAACTGTCTGGAGTGTATCAATCTTTCTCCTGCTTTATAGTTTTGTCAAAAACGCATCTTTAA
Organism: Helicobacteraceae bacterium; assembly: GCA_027038835.1. GTDB lineage: Bacteria > Campylobacterota > Campylobacteria > Campylobacterales > Sulfurimonadaceae > S012-15. The sequence goes on from JALWGC010000008.1 coordinate 18,772, forward strand.
CTATACGTTTTCTGATATTTCTCAAAGCGTTTCTTGCTTCTTTTTCCGTTCGAAACGGTCCAACAAGTACTTTGGTGATGGTTCTACCGTTTACGCTGGTTTTGTGGTAACGGTAGTCGTAACCGTTGTTTTTGATAGAAGCGAGAAATTTCTTGTTCGGTTCGTATCTTGTAAAAGAGCCGACTTGAACGTAGTATCTTCCACTTGGAGCCGCTTTTTGATGGGTTTGTTTCGGTGCAGGTTTTGGTTTTGGCTTGACGTGCTGCACTTTTTTGCTTACTTTTGGCTTTGGTTGTTCGACGACAACTTTTTGGGCTTCTATCTGTTCGACGACAGGTTCTTTTACAGGGGTGTTTTCTTTTAGCTTTTTGGCGATTTTGTCGAGTTTTTCATTTTCACTCTCGCCCCCTTCGTCTATCACTTCGACATCTTCGAACAGCGGTTCTTCTTTTGGCTCTTGGGCTTTGGAGAGCTCTTTTTGCGGTTTAGGCGGGAGTGCGCTTTGCGGGAGGTTCTCTTGACTTTCGTCACTGAGTGAATTCATCAGCAGCACGACGATAATAAGGATGATTCCAAGTGTCGCGACAGCGAGTATTATCTTTTTGCTTCCGCCTTTGTTGTTCTTGTTGAGAATGATATCTCCAAGTTCGTTTCTCTCTTCCATTTTTCGCTCCCTTGTTTTGCTTCTATGATGCTGTTACTTTAGCAACAATCATTCCTACATATGTTTCGACCAAGATGCACCGCGCTCTTTAGCGTACACTTCGTAAGGAAGGACTAAGATGTTGTACTCTCTTGGCATATCGTCGTTTGGAAACATTCTCCACTGTTTTGGGAGTTTCGCACCCAGTTTCATACTCAAAAGTTTTCCAAGTTGAATCGCTTCTGGGAGTGTAGTATGCCCCTTGTGCACATAGAGATGCAGATGCCCTTCGGTTTTGCTTTTGTATGCAGTGAAGTTGATGAATCCTTCTTCGCGTAAAAGAAGTTGCGCTCTGTGATAGAATCGCTCAGGGTCTCTTCCGTTGTAATCGAAAACGATGTTTTCCACCTTTTCGTGCTTGTTGATAAGCGAGTGAGCGACCATGATCTCTTTTTTCAGATGCCTGTTGATGACGGACTGGGTGAGCATCTCATCTACACGTTCGAACTTGTTGTAAAAAGTTCTCCCTTTGTAGGTGATTTTGTCAACCACCGAATCGCGCTTGATCCAGTAGTGGTCGTTGATGATTTTTATCAGTTTCATATCCATCGCCGTCATAACAAGCCTTTAGTATTAGTAAGTCGGTTGGTTGTAAATCACGAACTTGTGTGCAAGCTCTGTAAGCTCTTGTTTTATTTTCTTTTGTAGTTCGGTGTTTTCGATATCGTCAAGAACATCGGCGATGCGGTTGGCGATAAGTTCGAACTCGGCTTCTTTCATACCTCTTGAGGTAAGAGCCGGAGAACCGATACGGATCCCGGAAGTTACAAACGGGCTTCTCGTCTCACCCGGAACGGTGTTTTTGTTGACGGTGATTCCGGCGTTTCCAAGTGCCGCGTCGGCGTCTTTTCCGCTGAAATCTTTGTTAAGGAAACTGACAAGGACGAGGTGGTTGTCCGTACCTCCGCTAACCACGTCGTAACCGCGTTTTATAAGCACTTCCGCTAGTACCGATGCGTTTTTCTTCACTTGCTTGGCATACTCTTTCCATTCAGGGGAGAGGTTGTGTTTGAAACCGACCGCTTTGGCGGCGATGACATGAACAAGTGGTCCCCCTTGGAGTCCCGGGAAGATGGCGGAGTTGATTTTTTTGGCGATATCTTCGTCGTTGGTCATAATCATACCGCCTCTCGGTCCTGCCAAAGTTTTGTGTGTCGTTGTCGTAACGACGTCCGCGTAAGGGAACGGACTTGGGTGCTCACCGGCACAAACGAGCCCTGCGATGTGAGCGATGTCGGCAAAGAGGATAGCTCCGACTTCATCTGCGATTTCGCGGAATTTTTTGAAATCTATCTCTCTGGCATACGCACTTGCACCACAGACGATGATTTTTGGTTGAACGATTTTTGCGATGTCGAGCACTCTGTCGTAGTTGATGCGCCCGTCAAGCTCGACGCCGTATGTGAAGCTTGAGTAGTTTTTACCCGAAAAACTCGGTTTGCTTCCGTGCGTGAGGTGCCCGCCATGGCTTAAATCCATCCCCAAGATTTTATCGCCCGCTTTGAGAAGTGCGGCGTAAACCGCACCGTTTGCTTGGCTGCCGGAGTGTGGCTGGACGTTGACATGTTCGCAGTTGAAGAGTTTTTTCGCTCTGTCGATTGCAAGTTGTTCGACCGCATCGGCGTAGTCGCATCCGCCGTAGTAGCGTTTGTTCGGGTAACCTTCGGCGTATTTGTTGGTGAAGACGCTGCCCATCGCTTCCATGACTGCCGGAAGAGTGAAGTTTTCACTCGCTATCATCTCCAAGTGGTCGGTCTGTCGCTCGAGCTCTTTTTCGCATAGCTCGTAAATTTCACTGTCGAATTCTTTTAAAAAACTCATCTGTGGTTGTCCTTGTGGTTTGATAATTGTTAGCGATTATACAGAAAATTTGATAATAATTGACTGAAAATAGGAGAAAATAAAAAAAGGGGAAGTGGGGAAAAGGGGAGGTTCACTCCTCTTTTTCCTCCATATCGAGTAGGGAAAGCTCCTCTTTGAGCGGTTTCATCGCAGGGAAAAGCAAAACGTCTCTGATGGTGTGCTGGTTGGTTAGTAGCATCACCAAACGATCCATCCCTATCCCTTGCCCGGCGGTCGGTGCCATGCCGTAACTTAGCGCTTCGACGAAGTCGGTATCCATGTGGTGCGCTTCGTCGTCTCCGGCATCTTTCGCGGCTACTTGCGCTTTGAAACGCTCATACTGATCGACGGGGTCGTTGAGCTCGCTAAATGCGTTGGCTATTTCCCGTCCGCCGATAAAAAGCTCGAAACGCTGCGTGATTTCGGGGTGTTGGTCATCACGTCTGGCAAGCGGAGAGATATCGACCGGGTATTCGGTGATGAAAGTTGGGTTTATGAGTTTTTCTTCGACGAATTCGTCGAAAAGTTCCCCTTGCAGCTGACCTAGGGTGAGGTTTTCGCTCACTTCGATATTGTGCTCTTTCAAATATGCCAATATTTTCTCTTTGTCGTTGACGATCTCTTCGGGGACGCCACCGATTTCACTCAAAGATTTTATAAGCGGAATCTCTCTAAATTCATTGAAGTCGATCTCCATATCTCCATAAGGGAGGATTTTAGGCAAATTGAGATGATCGAACAGATAGTCGAAATACTCTTTTGTCAGTTCGATAAGGTCTTTGTAGGTTTTGTACGCCCAGTAAAATTCGATCGAGGTAAACTCCGGATTGTGCGTTGCGTCCATCCCTTCGTTTCTGAAGTTTCTGTTTATCTCGAAAACCGCTTCGAATCCGCCGACGATAAGGCGCTTGAGATAAAGCTCAGGTGCGATACGCAGGTATCTGTCCACCCCAAGAGCGTTGTGGTGGGTAACAAACGGCTTGGCGTTCGCACCGCCGGGAATGGGGTGCATCATCGGAGTTTCGACTTCCAAGAACCCTTTTTCTTCGAAAAAGCGGCGTGTGAGCGAGATGACTTGAGAGCGAATTTTGAACGTTTTTCGCACTTCCGCATTCATAATGAGATCGAGATAGCGTTTACGGTAGCGAATCTCTTTGTCGGTGATGCCGTGGAACTTTTCAGGAAGGGGTGCGACCGATTTGGTAAGGAGTTTGAAACTGTCCGCATGGAGACTAAGCTCCCCTTTGCCCGTAACGAAAGGATACCCGCCCACTTCGACGATATCGCCCACTTCGACAAGTTTTTTGAAGATGTCGTTGTAGAACCCTTCTGGAAGGTTGTCGCGTGCGACATAGACTTGCAGCATACCGCTCTCGTCTTCGATTTTTATAAAGCTCGCTTTCCCCATGATACGAAGGAACTTTATGCGTCCCGCTACGATATAGTGACGGTTTTCGTCCCGTTTGTTCTCCAAGTGCTCGACATCGCTGTTGACATTTAGAAACTTCTCTACCGTCGCGTTTCTTTGGGAGTCGTTAGAGTAAGGGTTGAACCCCAGTTCTTTTAGCTTTTGTGCTTTTTCTATACGTTGTTGGACATATTTGTTTGATAGTGGCAATCTACTTCCTTTTCATTGATTGTTTTTTTGGCAGTTTTGACATAGACCGTAAATCTGCATCGAGTGGTCTTTCATCAAAAAACCGTGCTCTTGGGCGATTTTTTCTTGACGTTTTTCTATCTCTTCATCGACAAATTCGGTAATCTCGCCACATTCGGTACATATCATGTGGTCGTGGTGCTCTTTCGTACCTAGTTCGTATTTTTTCCCTTGTGCACCAAAAGAGAGCGAGGTTACGATGTCGGAATCCTCAAGAAGCGAGAGAGTTCTATAGACCGTCGCGATACCTACTTTTATATCGGGATGGCGCTCTTGAATGAGTCTGTGAAGCGCTTCTGGAGTGAGATGTCCGTCGCTGTCGTAGAGAGCTTTGAGAATCATTTCTCTTTGGAGAGTGAATTTCAAAGCGTTCTTTTTGAGGATTTTTTTGAATTGCTCCAAAAGCGTTTCGTATTCAAGCGTGTTTGCCGAAAAGTTCTTTTGCATCGTTACTCCTCGCTTGCAGTCTCGTTGAGTGATTTTTCGACTTTTTCTTGAAGTTCTTGAGTGTTTTGTTCGATTTTTTTGGTGTTCTCTTCGACTTCGCTTTTTATATGTTCGTTAAGTTGCTCTTGGAGTTTGTCTTGGAGTTCTTCTTGATGCTCTTTGACCTGTTCTACCGCATCGACGGGGTCCATCTTCATTATGAAACCACCCGTTTTTACCATGATAGGGAACAAGATACTGTTAGAGAGAGGTTTTTCGATATTTTGACGAATGGTTTTTACGTTGTAAACGGCGTAAGCGATGATAGAAACGATAAAGAAAAACTTGCTCGCACCGAAGACGAAACCAAGTATCCTATCGACTATACCAAGTCCGCTCATGGCACTTAGTTTTTTGAGTAAAAAACCGACCGTTATCATCGCCGTCCAAAAAACAGCCAGTACGACGAGAAAACCGGTGAAGTTCACAGCTGCGGAATTGTCGAAATGAAATATGATATCGCTAAGATATCCTCCAACCTCTTCGGAGAATCTCGAAGCGACAAACACTCCTCCTACGATTCCGATAAGACCGAAAAGCTCTTTGAAAAAACCGTTTAAAATCCCTTTGAGACCCAAAAGTAAAATGATAGAACCCGCTACGAGGTCGAAATAGTTGATATCCATCAGTTCGTTTCCTTTTCTTCGTAGATGACAAATCTGTTTTTCCCTGCATGTTTCGCTTCGTAGAGCGCTTTGTCGGCACGGTTGAGAATCTCATCAGGAGTGTCGCTTGGGCGGAGTTTCGTTCCCCCTATGCTTACGGTAACGCGGATAGTCTCCCCTTTATATACAAGGGTGTTGCCGCTGATGAGCTCGAGGATTCTGTGTGCTATCTTCGTGCAGCTGTTCTCTTCGATTCTGTTGAGGATGATGACGAACTCCTCTCCTCCGTAGCGGAAGATTTTGTCCCCTTCGCGAAGTATCTTCGTTAGTATGCGCGCTATGAAAATGAGAATCTTGTCACCGGCGATATGACCGTATTTGTCGTTGATTTGTTTGAAGTTGTCGATATCGAGCATCAGTAGATGGATATCATGGGTGTGGATCTCTTTGGAACACAACGCGTGTAGATAGTTGGTCAATGCACGTCTGTTGAGCGTTTTTGTAAGGGGGTCTTCGTTGCTGCTTTCTTCGAGCAGTTTCACTTTTTGTCTCAAGTGCGCTATTTCAACGTTGGCGCGTTCTACCTCTTTGGCGATATGTTCTTGCATATCGGAAAATTTCTCTTTGATAGCACCCATGTCGATACTCCCCTCGCTGCTTGTCTCGTAGAGTTTTTCGAAGCTTTTTTCATGGGTTTTGGTGATTTTTTGGATGTTTTTATTGGATGTCTCGAAAGAATTGATACTCTCTATGGCGATATCTTTGTATTCGCTGGTCAAGTGGTTGAGTGTTTGTACCAGCGTAGAACTTTTGTAGTCGATGTCGTCGAAAAGCGTTTCGTTCTTTTGCACTTCCGCTATGGCGTCTTCAAGCGTCAACGGATCTTGCGCGGGAATCTTCTGCTTGAGATAGTGTAAAACAGCCAATACGGTTTGTTGAAGTTCCTCTTTTTTCAAGTACGACCTTTTGATTCTTTGGCGCAATTATACTCTTTATTTTATAAAAATCTATTTAGAAACGAAAATTTTTCCACTCCTCAGAGCGTTTTTAGGTTCAAATGGATAGAATTGTAAAAAAATTTCAAGAGAGTGTACTATGAGTGACTGGAGCCCAAACAGCTGGAGAGGCAAGCCTATATTGCAGCAACCGACTTATCCGGATGAAACTGCCCTAAACGAAGTGTTGAGTCAATTGAAAAACTATCCTCCGCTCGTTTTTGCGGGTGAAGTGAGAAACCTCAAAGAGCAACTCGCCAAAGTGACCCGCGGTGATGCTTTTTTGCTTCAAGGCGGAGACTGCGCGGAGAGTTTTAGCGAATTTCATGCGAACAATATTCGAGACACTTTCAAGGTGCTTTTGCAAATGGCCGTTGTGATGACCTACGCCGGAAGCGTTCCCGTTGTGAAAATAGGGCGTCTTGGCGGACAGTTCGCAAAACCGAGAAGTAGCGATACCGAAACCCAAAACGGCGTTACGCTCGATTCGTATCGCGGTGATATCATCAACTCGGTCGAATTTAGCAAAGAAGCAAGAACCCCCGACCCGCAGAGGATGATAAAAGCGTACAATCAGTCTGCAGCGACACTCAACCTGTTGCGTGCTTTTGCAAGCGGCGGAATGGCGGACTTGCATCAAGTGCATAAATGGAATCTCGATTTCGCTCATCAAAGCGAAGTGAGCAAGAAGTACGAAGAACTCGCCGAACATATAGAGCGTTCGTTGCGTTTTATGGAAGCGTGCGGTGTAACGAGCAAAACCTACCGAACGCTTCGCGAAACAGATTTCTACACTTCCCATGAAGCGCTTTTGTTACCGTACGAAGAAGCGTTTACGAGAAAAGACTCCATAACCGATGAGTGGTACAATGTTTCTGCCCATATGGTTTGGGTCGGAGATAGAACGAGACAACTCGACGGTGCGCACATCGAGTACCTAAGAGGGATAAAAAACCCGGTAGGTGTAAAAGCGGGACCGAGTATGGACCCGGAAGAGCTTGTCAAGCTTTGTATGAAACTCAACCCTACCAACGAAGAGGGAAAAATCAACATTATCGTTCGAATGGGTGCGAACAAAGTGGCTGAAGGGATGCCAAAACTCGTACGTGCCATCGAGGCTGAAGGGTTGAACGTCCTTTGGAGTTGTGACCCGATGCATGGAAACACCATCAAATCTTCGAACAATTTCAAAACCCGTCCGGTCGAAGACGTTTTGACCGAAGTGAAACAGTTCTTCCAAGTTCATAAAGCCGAAGGAACCTATGCAGGCGGTATCCACCTCGAAATGACTGGGAAAAACGTAACCGAGTGTATAGGGGGAAGTTTCATGATAACCGAAGAGGACCTCAGTTCACGCTACCACACCCATTGTGACCCGCGTCTCAATGCCGACCAATCGCTCGAACTTGCGTTTTTGATAGCCGATACCTTAAAAGAAGCGCATAAATAAAATAAAAATCGAATGAAAAAAGACTCTCGCTCAAAGGCGGGAGTCTTTTGGATCAGTTAAGAGGTTTTGGAGTTTTTTCCGTAGAAGCGGGAAGCATAGGTGTCATCATGTGAGGCTTTTTCCCATCGAGCGCTTTTAGGAACGTTACGATAGAATCTGCCTGTTTTTCGGAAAGTTTTTTCCCAAGTTGCACTCTTGCCATCTCTTTGACCGCGTCTTTGAGACTCCAGATTTCACCGTTGTGGAAATATGGCGCGGTTTGGGTGATGTTTCTTAGTGTCGGTACTTTTACCATACCGTTTTTATCCCCTTTGAAATCCCCTACGTTGTCGTATTTGTATTTTGCGGCTATGTTGAATGGACTCATTCCTCCACCAAGCGCTATACCGTTGTGACAACTGACACAACCTACTTGAATGAACGTTTTAAGCCCCTCTTTTTCCGCTTTTGTCAGCGCGTTTTTGTGTCCGTTTAAAAATGCGTCGTAACGTGAAGGGGTAACGAGTGTTCTCTCGAAAGACGCTATGGTATCGGCTACGAGTTTGAACGTGATTTTGACATCGTCTCCATACGCTTTTTTGAAACACTTGACATATTGCGGTATCGATGTAACCGTTTTTACTACATGCTCGGGTGTTGCAGCCATTTCGGGTGCAGCTTGGATAGGACCTTGCGCTTGCTCTTCCAAATCGGCAGCTCTTCCGTCCCAGAACTGTTTTTCGAAAAAGACGGCATTGTAAACGGTCGGGGAGTTGAGATGGTGTGGGTTCTTTCTCCATTTATGCCCTATAGCCGCACTTACACCATCGTCTCCACCTTCGGACAAATTGTGGCAAGTGTTACAGCTGATAAGACCGCTTTTGGAAAGACGCGGGTCGAAATAGAGTTTTTCTCCAAGTTTGACCTTCACTTTCGTTATGGGGTTTTTAGGGTTGTCGATAAGCTTGAGCAGTTCCGATTGAGATTGTGGAATAGGTTTCAAACCTGCATTTTTGGCTTCTTGAACCAAACTTGATGAAGCAAAAGCCAAACTTGAAGCGGCGATGACACCAATGAGAATCTTTTTCATCTGCGTATCCTTTTTAGTAGAATTTTTTTCGTCATCACAATTATAGCAGAGATTTTCTTAAAAATGATTTATTAAAAGAAAAAAATTATCTTTTAGAAAGAGTAGGGGAATGGTTATATAGAAACATAAATCAACGCCGATTAGCGGCTTGTCGCTAAATCGAGCGCATATTCGAGGGCGTTGAGGTAGCTTGTGGTGTTGGCTTGGTTTTTGTAAGCTATGTCGAAAGCGGTACCATGATCGACCGAGGTACGGATGATGGGTAGATTGAGTGAGACGTTGATGCTTTGGTCGAAATAGAGCGCTTTTAGCGGTGCCAAACCTTGGTCGTGGTACATTGCTATGAAGTAGCGGTAGTGTTTTCTGTTGTGGGGAGTGAAGGCGATGTCTGGGACTTGAGGTCCTATGAAACATGCAAACCCTATCTGGTTGTTGGCTTGTTGTATGGCTTCTTCTATGAAACGCTCTTCATCTCCAAGTACACCGCCATCACCCGCATGGGGGTTTAGACCAAGGACTGCGACTTTTTGCGGGTGGATGCTTTCGTAAAAATCGAGAAAGAAGCGAAGCAAAGCCGGAGTTGTGAGTGTGTTTGCTACTTCTTTCAAAGGGATGTGCTCGCTAAAAAGCGCGACATACATCGCTTCGCACCCAAGCATCATAATCGCTTCTTTTTTGAAAATATCGCGCAAGGCGTCGGTGTGCCCTTTGTAAGCCACTCCCGCTTCCTCCCACGCTTTTTTATGAATAGGCAGCGTTACGATGCCATCGACTTGTTTCTCTTTTGCAAGAGCGATAGCGGTCATAAAAGAGTCGTAAGCGTATCTTCCGCTTTTGGCGGAGATTTGCCCGGGTTCTATAGTAAACGCTTCACCGACCCTTTTGAGAGTGAAATCGTCTGGGAGTTTCGTTCGTAGCAAACTGCTTGCTTGCTTAAGCATCGTTTCGTCGATGCAGTAGATAGGGTCGCAGAGCTTTTTTACCTCTTTGTGTGCTTTGAGCGCTATTTCGACCCCGATTCCATTCAAATCACCTATGCTGATAGCGAGTTTTTTTTTAGTGCGAGACAAGTTGTTTCATCTCCTTGATGGCGCTCTCAAGACCGCTAAAAACGGCTCTAGCGACTATGCTTTGACCGATGTTGAGCTCTATTATCTCATTAATAGCGGCTATTTGTCGGACGTTTTGATAATTCAGCCCATGACCTGCGGCGACTTCCAAACCCAAAGAGTGTGCATATGCGGCACTTTCTTGGAGTTTTCGCAGTTCATTTTCCAGCAACGCTTCAAGCTCGTTTCGCGGTTTTTGGAGTGCTTCGATGCGGTGGTGGGAAGCTCCAAGGTTGGAATGAAGCATCGCGTAAACATTGGCGTACGCTCCGGTATGCAGCTCTATCATGTCGGCTTGTGTTTCTTTACTCGCTTCTATAACTTTTGTTTCGGGGTCGATAAAAAGCGAGACCGCTATCTGGCGCTCTTTAAGGCGCTTGACGGCTTTTGTAACGGCATCGAAACGTTTGATGACATCAAGACCCCCTTCGGTCGTTACCTCTTCCCTTTTTTCCGGCACCAACGTCGCCCTGTGGGGTGCGATGTCGCAAACGATGTCGATAATCTCCTCGTCGATGGAGCATTCGAGGTTGAGAGGAACTTTGCAAAGCTTGGCTATGCGGTACGCATCGGTGTCATGGATGTGGCGTCTGTCTTCGCGCAGATGGATCGTTATCTGGTCGGCGCCGGCTTGGGTCGCGACATACATCGCTTCGAGGATGTCGGGGTCGTTGACGCGTCTTGCTTCTCGCAAAACCGCTACATGGTCTATATTTACGCCTAATTTCATCGTGTTACCTCTTGGACTAGATTTTTGTACTTTTCTTCAAGTTCTTGCGGATTTTCTATAACCGCTCCAAAATGGACTTCGACCACGTACGGGGTGGTAAAAGGAGCTTCTTGAAACACCCGTTCCAGTCGGTCGTTAATGTAAACGGGAACGATGTCGAGGTTGTTTGATTTGGCTATCTTTTGCGCACCCGCTTGAAACGGTAGAAGTTCGTCGGTTTTGTTGCGCTCCCCTTCGGGGAAGATGTAGATGTTGAGATCGAAAATGTTGCTTAGTAGGTATTTGATAGTTTTGAAAAAACTCACAAGCCCCTTTTTGCTCTCCAAATCGACGCTCACACAGCCGCTGTTTTTGAAAAACTCTCCGTAAAAGGCGTCAAAAAGTTCTTGCTTGGCTATCCATGTTCCGATTTTGTCGTGTTTGGAAAAGATGTGCTCCATTACGATAATATCGAGCAAGGAGCGGTGGTTGATAGCATAGAGGATGCGGTCGTTTTTCGGTACTTCGCCGTGGATTTGCACTTCGATGTTGAGCAGTTTCAAAACCGCGTTGGAATAGTTCTGCCGCTCTTTGGAGAGTTGTTTGTGTTTTTGTCTAAGGGAAATGAGCGGGTTGGCGAAAATTGAGCGAAAGATTTTGATGTACCTTTTGCCCAAAATGATCATGTAAAGATATTTTTTGAGTTGCTTGAACACTCCTGTTTTCCTTTACGCTTGAGTTTGTTGCAGACGCATCTGCTCTTCCATGATTTTTATTTCATCATCGGCGGGGATGAAAATATCGGGATTTGGTTTGAGTTTTTTCTCTTTTATTTTATCGGGATAATCGAAATTTCGCAATATATGTCTGATGGTTTCGAGTCTCGCTTTTTTCTTGTTGTCGCTTCTGATGATAGACCAAGGCGCATGCACGGTGTGGGAGGCGAGGAGCATCGAGTACTTGGCGATGGTGTACTTGTCCCACAGTTGCTGGCTGAGTTTGTCAACCGGAGAGAGTTTGTACTGTTTGAGTGGGTCTGTTTCTCTTTTTTTGAACCTTTTTTGCTGCTCTTTTTTCGAAACCGAGAAGTAGAACTTGAAGATTTTGATACCGCTGTTTACGAGCATCTTTTCAAATTCGGGTACTTCATGCAAGAACTCTTTGTGCTCTTCCGGGGTACAAAAACCCATAACAGGCTCGACTCCCGCTCGGTTGTACCAACTTCTATCGAAAAAGACGATCTCTCCGGCGCTTGGGAGGTGTGCGACGTAGCGTTGAAAATACCATTGTGTCTTCTCGACGTCGCTTGGTTTGTCGAGTGCGACGACCCGTGCGCCCCGCGGGTTGAGGTGCTCGGTGATCCGTTTGATGGTTCCCCCTTTTCCCGCGGCATCGCGCCCTTCGAAAATCATCAGCACTTTTTGCCCCGTCGCTTTTATGTGGTTTTGCATCTTCAAAAGCTCTATTTGCAAGTCGCGCAATTGTGCTTCGTACTCGAGTGTTTCGACTTTGACCCAGACCGGAACACGCTTTTTGGCTTTGTTTTTACGTTTTTCTTCCTCTTTTTGCTCTTTGAGCGATTCTCGTCTGTCGTAGTGGATATTTTCTTCTATGTTGGAGTCGTCGTGAATTTCACTGACGATTACGTCCTCTTCTATCTTTTTCTTTTTGCTCATTGTACTAACCTTGAAGTGTTTTTTCTATCTGCGCTTCTACCATTTTAGCATCATTCACGTTAGAAAAACAACTCATTATACCGCAGATGAGAAAACTTTCCACCTCTTCACTTTTTATAAGGGTGTAAGGATAGCGGATTTTACATAGTGTAGCGAGGTTTTTTTCAAGCCTTGCCGTTTTGGCTTTGACGATTCTGTCCTCTTTGAGATAGCGCATCATCTGGTTGAACATATAGGGGTAGTAGATGGGCTTGCGCGAGAGGTCGTAGGAGTTGTACTCCAAAGTTTTGAACGCGAACGTGCGGTACTTTTCATCGCCAAGAAGTGAAGCGAGGCTAAGGAGATTTTCTATCATCACGCTTACGCTGCTGGTGTAGGTGGCATCGTACACCTCCGCTTTTGTCTGGAAGTCCCCTTTGGAGAAGTACCATACCCCTTTGTCGTAAAAATCGCTTAGCGCAAGATTGACAAAACGTTGCGCTTCGATGAGGTAGAGTTCATCGAACGTTTTTTCGTATCCGCTAAGGTAAGCTTGTGCCAAAAACGCGTAATCTTCCAAAAACGCTTCGACTTTGGGTGTGGTGTTTGGCATAGCGGTATGGTAGAGCTTGGCGTCTATGAACAAAGTATTTTTAAGTTTTTGCAAACTTCTTTTCGCTTTTTCCATATAAAGTGGTTCTATGGCACCCAGTTCGAACAACGCACCGATGTACATCGCGTTCCATGAAGTTTGAAATTTTTTATCTATGAAAGGGTAGGTGCGTTTTTTTCGTAAATCTTTGAGTACCGTTTTTATCTTTTCCCACTCTTTTGGCAGATGTTTTTCGATGCGAACGATGTTCTTGTCCCCTTCGAAGTTTCCATAAGGGGAGATGGAGATTTGCGCAAGTGCTTTTTTGACGTTTTGAATACCCGCACGCTCAAGCGCTGCATACGCTTCATCGTAAGTATAAACGAAGTAGCTCCCTTCCTCACCTTCGCTGTCGGCATCGCTGGCGCTGTAAAAAAGCTCCTCTTCACACATGAATTCCTCTACGAACGAAGCGATTTGAAGTGCGATTTGTCGGTAATGTTCATCACCGTATGCAAGGTAGGCTTTTGTGAACACTTTTAGCATCAGCGCATTGTCGTAGAGCATCTTTTCGAAATGGGGAACGAGCCATTTTTCATCGACGCTGTAACGGCAAAATCCACCATCGATCAAGTCCCACATCCCCCCTTTTGTCATGTTGTCAAGGGTGGTTCGTACCATGTCGCGCAGGGTTTTGTCGTTATAGAGTCTGTCCATATCTATAAGGGTCAAAAGGGTGGAGGCTTGGGGAAATTTCGGTTTTTGGCTAAAACCCCCGTAGGTGTTTTCGAAGTTGTTCTTCGCTTGAAGATGAAAATTTTTGTAGATATCCTCTTTCAAAACGGTCGCTTCTTTGGGATGGGAGAGATTTTTGACAAAACTCTCTATCTCTTGGGCGTTTTGGTAGAGTTTTGGGTCGGCTTCTTCTATCTTCGTGGCTATGAGTTTGGCAAGTTCCAAAAATCCCATCCCTTCGATGCTTCCGGGGCGGGAGTGTTTGGGGATGTAGGTTCCGGCAAAAAAAGGTTTGTTCTGCGGCGTACAAAAGATAGAGGTCGGCCAGCCTCCCGGTCGGCGGTTTAGAAGCAGGTGTACCTCTTGGTAATATTTGTCGATGTCGGGGCGTTCTTCTCTATCGACTTTGATACTGATGAAGTGGTCGTTGAGCACTTTTGCACATTCCTCATCTTCGAAAACCTCTTTTTCCATTATATGACACCAGTGGCAGGAGCTGTAACCGATGCTTATGAAAATAGCCTTGTTTTCGTTTTGCGCTTTTTCAAAAGCTTCATCACACCACGGCCACCAATCTACCGGATTGTTCGCGTGCTGCTGCAAGTAGGGGGAATCTTCGTTTTGTAGTCTATTTGCCATATTTTCTCTTTGTTCGTTTTTTACTCGGTATTATAGTGAAGTTTGTTTACGAAAAGAAGCGGGTTCAATCTCGGAGTGATAGCTAAAGCAAAGTATAATCAATTTTGCACTATAATACTCGACTTAACAAACCCGTAACGTGATACGATTCGGGTGGACAAACGAAATACAGGTCAAAGAGGAGACTCTACATTGAAAGAGTGGTACGAAAAGATAGATAGCGCCGCATCTCTTGAACAAATAGAAGAGATACGCATCGCGGTTTTTGGAAAAAAAGGGATTTTAGCTGCGGAATTCGCGAAGATGAAGCAGATTCCAAACGAAGAGAAAGCCGCATTCGCAAAAGAGCTCAACGAGCATAAACAAAAACTCAACGAAGCTCTTGGGATGAAAAAAGAGGAACTCGCACTCAAAGCGCTCGAAGAGGCGATGAAAGCCGAAGCGATAGACGTTACGCTTTACAGTCCAAAGAGTGCAAGCGGTGCGCTCCACCCCGTCATGCAGACGATGGACAGAATAGTGGAATATTTCGTTTCGATGAACTTTTCGGTGCAAACCGGAGGGATGGTCGAAGACGATTTTCATAACTTCGAAGCGCTGAATCTGCCGAAGTACCACCCCGCACGCGATATGCAAGATACGTTTTATTTCAAAGACGAGATGCTTCTTCGTACCCATACCTCTCCGGTGCAGATACGCACGATGCGTTCCACCACACCGCCGATTCGCATGATAGCTCCCGGAGCGGTTTTTAGACGCGATTACGACTTGACCCATACACCGATGTTCCATCAAGTCGAGGGGCTTTTGGTAGATAAAGAGGGGAAAGTCTCTTTCGCGAATCTCAAATTTATCCTCGAAGACTTTTTGAAATATATGTTCGGTGAAGTCGATGTACGGTTTCGACCGAGCTTTTTTCCTTTTACAGAGCCAAGTGCGGAAGTGGACATAAGCTGTGTTTTCTGTAAAGGTGAGGGGTGTCGCGTATGCTCCCATACCGGTTGGCTGGAAGTGCTTGGATGTGGCATCGTCGATCCAAACGTTTTCGAAGCGGTCGGGTACAAGAACGTCAGTGGATACGCTTTCGGTCTTGGAGTGGAGCGTTTTGCGATGCTCATTCACCGAATCGGAGATTTAAGAAGCCTTTTTGAAGGTGATATGAAACTACTGGAGCAGTTTGCATGATTATAACGAAAAGCTGGCTGAACGAATGGATAGACATAAGCGATATCAAAACCGAAACTATAGCCAAAGCGCTTAACTCGATAGGGCTCGAAGTCGATCGCATCGAACGATACAGAGTTCCAAGCAAAGTGGTTTTCGGGCGAGTTTTGGAGTGTGAAAAACATCCAGACGCCGACAAGCTAAGTGTTTGTAAAGTCGATATCGGTACTAGCGTGCGCCAAATCGTGTGCGGTGCGAAAAACGTCAGAGCGGGACTCGATGTCGTTGTCGCGACGATTGGAGCGGAATTGCCAAACGGTATGAAAATCAAACATGCCGTTTTGCGCGGAGTCGATAGCGAGGGGATGATCTGTTCTGCCGGTGAGATAGGTATGGTCGATTTCGGTGAAGGTATCATCGAAGTGGACGATTCTATCGGTCGATACGAACTCGGTCAAGAAGTTTCGACTCACCCCATCTTCAACGACGACCTTATCGAGATAGAACTGACGGCGAACCGTGGAGACTGTTTGAGTGTGCGAGGTATCGCACGAGACCTCTCAGCCGCGTTTAACAGACCTTTGAAAGACAACTCCATAGAGGAGTTCGCAGATAAAAAGCAAGGGATAGGGCGTGTATTTTCTCTACTGCATAAAAACGATCTCGATGTCAGCTTGCTTTATAAAGCGGTAGAGCTAAAGAGCATAGAGATGCCGCTTCTCATAGCGCTTAGACTCGCACAAGTCGAAGAGAGTTTCAAAACGAAGATAGAATCGCTCATCTACTATGTAACCCATTCGACTGGAGTGATTCTTCGCGGATACGACTACGAATTTTTCAAAAACGAAGAGGATTCCATCGCAAGCGCGGAGCTGAAAAACGAAGATGGATTCGTAGCGCTGTATGCCAAAGGGGGTGAGCGGGCCGCTTTGATAGGGGTGAACCAGTCCGAAGCCTCAAAAGCGAAAGAGAACGATACGGTTGTGATTCTCGAAGCGGAATACGTTTCTCCTCAGAGTGTTTCAAAAAGCATGATGGAAAACAAAATCCAAAGTGATTACGCTTACTATCGTAGTTCAAGAGGAAGCGAACCGGAGCTCGAAATCGGTATGCGATATCTGCTCAAACTACTAAAACAGTGCGCCGAGGCGGAAGTGTTCGGTGGAGATATCGAGATAAACGACAACTATAAAAAAGAGATTGTCAGTATCAAAAAAGACGAAATGGACGCCATCATCGGTATGGAAGTGGAGAAATCGAGAGTCAGTACGATTTTGAAAAATCTCGGTTTTACCCTTGAAAAATCGAGTGGCGATACGTTTGTGCTCGGTGTTCCGAAATTCAGACACGATATCCAAAACAAACAAGATATCGTCGAAGAGGTAGTTCGTCTAATCGGTATAGACAATATTCCCTCAAAACCTATCGAGTTCGTCGAAGCCGACCGTCTTAGCGAGGATTACTTCGCGTACAAAAAACGGCAACATTTCAGGCTAAAAGCGGCCAACGTCGGTTTTTTCGAGTCGGTACATTTCGTTTTCGACGATAGCGAAGAACTTGGAAAATACGGTTTTGAGCTATTGCAAGAGGAGCTTTCGCTGCTCAATCCTATCGTCAACACGCTCGATACCCTTCGACCGACGTTGTTGAATTGGTTATTGAAATCGGCTTCGCATAACCGTAAAAACGGCTATGATGCGATTGCACTTTTCGAACTTGGAAGCGTGTTCGACCCTCAAAGAAACGAAAGTTTTCGTCTATCGTTTGTCGCAAGTGGAGCGAGAGAACGCGATGCGCTTGCAAACGGCGGAAAAGCAAAGCGGGTCGATTTCGCGTATTTTGTTCAAAAAATCGCAGACGTGATAGGGGATTTCACTTTGGAAGATTTTCAGCCGAGACACAAATTGGCGCACCCGTACCAAAGTGCGGCTATCGTTATCGACGGGGAGAAAGTAGGGGAGATTTTCAAGCTCCATCCAAGCGTTCAAAACGATTTCGATTTGGATGTAACCTATATGTGTGAAATCGAGTTTGAAAAACTGAAACTCGAGTTGAAACAAGCCAAAGAGATTTCGAAATTTCAAGCTTCTTTTAGAGACCTGAGCCTACTCGTTCCAAAAGATTTGCCGTATGAGCGTATCAGGGAAGTCGTTGACGAAGCTAAAACCAAAGAGGTTGTCCGCTTCTATCCGGTTGACAGATACCAAGACGAAACACTTGGGGAAAAAGTGAGCTTGACGCTTCGTTTTGTGCTTCGAAGCGATGAAAAGACACTTGAAGAAGAGGATATAAACGGTGCTATGGATGGTATCTTAGCGGCACTTGAAGAAAAACTTCAAATAGGACTTCGTTGATGAAACGTGCACTTGTGCAAAAAGCGAAGTGTTTTTCACTACGCATCGACGACATCGCACCCGATAAATCGATATCGCATAGAAGTGCGATGTTTTCGATGCTTGCCGATGGCGTCAGCGTTGTCGAAAACTTCCTACGAGCCGAAGATACGCTCAACACCTTGCAGATAATCCGCCACCTTGGAGCGAAAGTGGAAGATGACGGTAAGGTGTTGAGAATCTCTTCTGAAGGTATCAAAGAGAGTTTCGAAGTTCTAGATTGCGGTAACAGCGGAACGGGGATGCGCCTTTTTTGCGGACTTTTAAGCAGTGCGCAGGGGCATTTCGTCTTAACGGGCGACAAATACCTCCGCTCGCGACCAATGAAGCGCGTTACCCAGCCTCTTCGAAGTATCGGCGCGAAGATAGACGGTCGAAACGACGGTGATTTGGCACCGCTTTGCATACGCGGCGGAGAGCTCAAGGCGTTTTCATACGAGAGCCAAATCGCCTCCGCACAGGTAAAAAGTGCACTTATTTTGGCCGCTTTGCATGCCGATGGGGAGTGTCGCTACAAAGAAAACGAGCTAAGTCGTGACCATACCGAACGGATGTTAAAAGGGATGGGCGCGCAAATCGAAACCGATGAAAATCTCGTAACGACCATCCAACCGCTACAAGGGCCTTTGAAACCGCTGCATATCCGTGTACCTGCCGATCCTTCAAGTGCTTTTTTCTTTGCAGTCGCTGCGTCGATCGTTGAAGGTAGCGATGTGGTTTTAGAAGGGGTTACACTCAACCCGACCCGTATAGAAGCGTTTTATGCACTAAAAAGGATGGGCGCGGATATCACTTTCGAGCTTAAAGAGGATAAATACGAACCCATAGGAGATATCCATGTACGTTTTGCTTCGCTTGAAGCGATAGAAGTGAGTGAACGTATCTCATGGCTTATCGACGAACTTCCGGCTCTTGCCGTTGCCATGGCTTGTGCAAAAGGGAGAAGTGTGGTCAAAAACGCCAAAGAGTTGCGTGTCAAAGAGAGTGATCGCATCGCTACGGTCGTTAGCGGGCTTAGGGCTTGCGGCATCGAAGTCGAAGAGTTCGAAGACGGTTATGCGATACAAGGGGGTGAGCTTCAAAAGGGAAAAATTGCCAGTCATGGGGATCACAGAATCGCTATGAGTTTTCTAATTGCCGGTTTGAAGTGCGGCATGGAAGTTGAGGATGTCGAGTGTATCGACACCTCTTTTCCGAACTTTTTCACACTTTTGGAACAGATTGCGCAAGTGAGCGTAGAGGAAAGTGCATGAAAATAGAACTGGCAGAGAGTTACGGATTTTGTTTTGGGGTCAAGCGCGCTATCAAGATCGCTGAGGAGCATCAAAACTCTGCAACTTACGGACCGCTTATCCACAACTCTTTGGAGATAAACCGCCTCAAAGAGGATTTCGAAGTGGGGCTTGTAGAGGACTTCAAAGCGTTCAAACCGGGTGATACCGCGATTGTAAGAACGCACGGTATTCCTAAAAACGAACTTGAAGAGTTGACAAAAACGGGTGTCGAAGTGGTTGACGCTACTTGTCCGTATGTTACCAAGCCTCAGCAAATTTGTGAGCAAATGAGTAAGGAAGGCTACTCGATAGTGATTTTCGGTGATGAGAAACACCCCGAAATCAAAGGGGTGAAAAGTTATGCGATAAACGGTGCGCATGTCGTAACGAGTACGCACGATTTGGAAGATTTGAAGCTTGGCGAGCGCGTGGCACTTGTCGCGCAAACGACACGAAAAGTCGAAGAGTATCTCGATATCGCTTCTTATCTCATTCCGCGCCATAAAGAAGTGCGTGTTTTCAACACCATCTGTAACGCGACGTTCGAAAACCAAGAAGCCGCTCGCAAGCTTGCCAAAAGAGCCGACATCATGATAGTGATTGGAGGGAAAAACTCTTCAAACACCAAACAGCTTTTCTCCATCGCAAAATCGGGTTGCGATGAAAGTTACCACATAGAAAACGAAGAGGAAATCGACTGTAACTGGTTTGCAGGCAAAGAGCTTTGCGGCATCACCGCGGGTGCTTCGACACCCGATTGGGTGATTCAAAACGTCATAGACAAAATCCAAAAAGAGTGCTGCTAAATCCCGTTGGTTCATCCGAAAGGGTGAAAAAACGGGACACTCTTTTATAGTTTCTCCCCACTTTCTTTACAAATTTAATCTTTTTATATCTTTCTTACCTTTATTTAGGTATAATGCGGACAATTTTTATGTAATAGGATAGGTAATGGCGTTCGATAACGAATTAGTTGAAGAAGAGAGTTTTGCGGAATTGTTTGCCGCAAGTGAGCAAGAACAAGAGTCAAATCGTGTTGTAGAAGGTGAGATCGTCGAGATCCAAGAGGACAAAGCGCTTGTTGGTGTCGGCGACAAGTTGGAAGGGATTATCTCTTTGGACGAGATAAGAGATGAAAACGGTGAGTTGAAATACGGTGTCGGTGACAAAATCAAAGTCATGATTACCGGTTACTACAACGAAAGACCGAAAATCTCGCACAAAAAAGTGATCGAGCAAGAGAAAATCATGCAGTTTATCGACGAGAACAAGGATGACTATGAAAACCTTGTTATCGAAGGAACGGTAGTGAAGAAAAACCGTGGCGGGTACGTCATCGAATCGGATGATATGCACTTTTTCATGCCGCGCAGCCTTGCCGCGTTCAAAGAGGGTGACAACGTCATCGGTAGAAAGATAAAAGCGCAAGTTATCAAGATCGATCCGGAAGAAAACAGCGTTGTCGTTTCAAGAAGAAAACTCTTCAACGAAGAGCGTAAACGCAAAAAAGAGATCATCGACAAGTTGATGGAAGAAGAGAGCATCGTAGAAGGTGTCGTCAAGAAGATAACAAGCTACGGAATGTTCGTCGATGTCGGCGGTGTTGACGGGCTTGTGCACTACAACGAAATCAGCTACAAAGGTCCGGTGAATCCTTCGAAACTCTACAAAGAGGGTGATACCGTCGTTGTCAAAGCTATCGACTACGACAAAGAGAAAAGACACCTTTCCCTTTCTATAAAAGCGGTTCAGCCAGACCCTTGGGAAGAGGTAGAAAACGAGCTTGACGAAGGTGATACCATCACCGTTACGGTATCGAATATCGAAAACTACGGTGTGTTCGTCGATCTTGGTAACGATATCGAAGGGTTCTTGCACATCTCCGAAATTTCATGGGAGAAAAACGTCAAAAACCCTAACGATTACTTGAGCGTGGGTGACCAAATCGACGTAGAGGTTATCGAAATCAACCCTAAAACACATAAACTTCGTGTTTCACTCAAAGCGTTGCAGCCTAAACCGTTCGATGAGTTCGTGAAAAACTATCGCGAAGGTGATGTTGTCGAAGGTGAAATCACTTCACTTACCGACTTCGGTGCGTTTGTCAAAATCGACAAAGTGGAAGGGCTTCTTCACAACCAAGACGTTTCTTGGGAAAAAGGAGCGAAAGCGAAAGACCTTTTCAAAGTGGGTGATAAAGTCGAAGTGAAAATCGCTAAAATCAACGAGCAAGAAGGAAAAATTTCTCTTAACCGTAAAGCGCTTCTCGAGTCACCGCTTGAGAGTTTCGCGAAAAACCACAAAGTCAACGATATCGTTACCGGTAAAATCCGCGATATCAAAGATTTCGGTGTATTCGTGACACTTGAAGAGGGTGTTGATGCACTCATTCGTGATGAAGACCTTGCACCGCTTAACAAAGAGGAACTCGAAAAAGATCAAGAGATCGAAGCGGTCATTTCTCAGATAGATACAAAAAGAGACAGACTTAGACTCTCTGTCAAAAAACTCGACTACATCAAGTCGCAAGCGATTCTTGATCAAATCAACGAAGATGATGCGACAAACTCTCTTGGTGAGTTGATTAAAGACAAAATCCAAAAGTAGTGTGAATGAACAAGGTTCTTAAATGGCTTTCGCTGCTTCTTGCAGCGAGTGTCGCCGTTTTTGTAATCTTTCTGTTTTACAACGTCAATACGGACGAGCCGATACAAAGCCCCGAACCTTTCGCACTCAAGAGTCAGCTCGAAGAGCAAAAACCACAAGCATTTTGGTTAAACCATTTCGCAAAAAAAGAATCTAAAGGGTACTTTCTTCCAGTCGATGAAGTGTACATCAAAATGGATCTTACCAAAAAGATCGATCCACGAAAGCCGTACAAACTTGTCGTAGAGAACCTTGACCCTTATCAGATTTTTTGTTTGAATCAGGAATTACAAAGACATAAGCTTCGCTACTTTTTCAAAAAGACGAAAAACGAAACGAAACTTTTCGTTTATTCCAAAGAGAAAAAAGAGCTTTATGGTTTGATCAAAGTTCTAAAAAACTACCAAATAGATGTCAAAGAGGTGAAAAGATGAAAAAATATACAATCGTAGTGTGTGACCACATCCATCAAGCAGGACTCGAGCTTCTTGAAAAAGATGCCAACATCAACTATGTCAATGCGGCTGATTTACCAAAAGAGCAGCTCATAACAGAAATCATCCCTACTGCCGATGTAGCGATTACGAGAAGTTCTACCGATGTGGACGATTTTTTCTTGGACAACGCCAAAAACCTAAAAGCGATCGTTCGCGCAGGTGTGGGTGTCGATAACGTCGATATAGCGAGATGTTCCAAAGAAGGGATAATCGTTATGAACGTTCCAACTGCGAACACCATCGCCGCGGTCGAGTTGACGTTTGCCCATATGCTTGGTTGTATGAGAGCGTTTCCGTATGCTCATTCACACCTCAAAGACCAAAGAGTGTGGAAGCGTGAAGCATGGTACGGGTATGAGCTCAAAGGGAAACGCCTTGGTATTATCGGTTTTGGGAACATCGGTAGCCGAGTCGGTAAGCGAGCCAAAGCGTTCGAGATGGATGTCGTGACCTACGACCCTTACATCGACCCTTCCAAAGCGACCGACCTCGATGTAGAATATACTACCAACTTCGACGATATCCTTGCTTGTGATGTCATAACGATCCACACACCGAAAAACCAAGAAACGATCGATATGATCGGCAAGGAAGAGATAGCGAAGATGAAAGACGGCGTCGTGCTTATCAACTGTGCACGAGGTGGTTTGTACAACGAAGAAGCGCTTTATGAGGGGCTTAAAAGCGGTAAAATCCGTTTTGCCGGAATCGATGTTTTCAAAAAAGAGCCTGCAACCGACAACCCGCTTTTGGACCTCGATAACATCACCGTCACTCCTCACTTGGGAGCAAATACCCATGAATCGCAGTACAACATAGGTACACAAGCCGCACAAAACGCCATAGCGGCTGCAAAAGGGGTGGCATACCCTAACGCACTCAATCTTCCAATAGATGAAAGCAAAATACCTCCGTTTGTCAAGCCGTTTTTGGAGATGGGACAAAAAATAGGTTATATGGAAGCGCAGATGCACAAAGCGAAAATCAGCGCTATCAAAGTAAGCGGTCAAGGTGATATCGCGGCGTATCTCAAGTCGCTTGCGACTTTCGTTGCCGTAGGTGCTATGAGCCATACGAGTGACGATACCATCAACTATGTCAATGCCGATTTTATAGCCGAAGAGAAAGGGATCAAGATAGAAACGGAAGAGTTGAGTGATTCTTCCGTATATAAAAATCTCATCCGTGTTAAAATGACTACGACCGATGGTAACGTTACCACTATCAGCGCGACGATTTTCGATGACGGCAAAGAGCGTATTGTATGCCATGACGGTTTTGACATCGAAGTCGCACTCAAAGGGGATATGATTCTTTTCAAAAACACCGATGTTCCGGGGGTTATCGGTCATGTAGGAACGATTCTCGGGCAAAACGGCGTGAACATCTCCGATTTCTCACTTGCGAGAAACGATAAAAAAGAAGCATTGGCGGTTATTCTTGTAGATAACGAAGTGAGCCAAAAAACACTCGATGAACTCGCTTCACTTGATGCGTGCCTTGGGGTGAACTACGTTAGACTCTAAGTAGATGCTTGGAGTGAAAAAGCCAAGAGAAGTTCTTGGCTTATTCGCTATTTAGCTGAAGTTTTTTCCTCTTTTTTGATCGTTACGACGATCGCTCCTCGTAAATCTCCCATTTTATAACCGGTTGCTTTGTCGTTTGGATAAATCTCTTTGATTTTCTTAGCGAGTTCGGGTTTTTTGTTGATATCTCCGTGGCAGATAAGGCAAGCTTTTTTCTTGATAAGAAGCGGTTTGTAAACGACCACTTTGTCCCCTTTGTCTTGGATGACATTACGCGGTTTCACTCCTACTTTGTGCATCGCTTCTAGGGAGCTTAAAATCGTCGCTTCGTCGCTTGATGGCGTATTTGCAGGGTTTCTTGGTTTGAGTGAAATCCGTTTGACGTCAATATCTTTGCCATACTTCTCGCTCACTTTTTTCGTGAGGTTGTAGGCGTTTAGGCTACAAAACTGGAGTGCATCGACGGGACCGTTTGCTTTGAGGTGTTTTTTGAGCTCTCCACCAAGTGTCTTGATAAGCTCTTTGGAAACTTCGTTCGCCGTTTTCGTATAACCGTTACCGCCGGCAAAAAGTACCGATGCAGTTAGTGTCGTGGCAATGAAAATTTTTTTCATTACTCCTCCTTTTCATTTATATAAGATAAAGGTATTATACCTCATTTCCTCTTGTGAAAACTAAATTTTTCAGGCTTTTGGATTCATCTAAGCTTTGGTAGGTCGGCAGGTTTTCCAAACGCTTGAGAAAGCGAAAATCGCTTAATTCTTCTATTTGTGTTATCAAAAAATCCTCTCCAAGGTCGGGGGAGTTCAAACATGCAAGAAGCGTGGCGTTTTGGCTTGCGAGTTTAGGCAGTTTTTCGATGATTTTTCTATAATCCTTGGATGCTTCGAAGCTGTTTTTTTGAAATGTGGGTGGGTCGATGATGATGATGTCAAAAGGCGCGCGTTTGAGCAGTCTTGGGAACGAGCGTAAAATGTTGTAAGGCAGGAAGCTCACCCCTTTGGTCTCCAAGGAGTTCAAAGCGTGGTTTTTCATTCCCGTAGCAAGAGCACCTTTGCTCATATCGACATTGACAACCTCTTTTGCGCCACCCCTTTTTGCAAAGAGGGAAAAACCGCAGGTATAGCTAAAAAGGTTTAAAACACGTTTTTCTTTAGCGATACTCTCTATGAATGCGCGCCCGTTTTTCATATCGCCAAAGTAGCCTATGTTTTGATTTTCAAGCAGATTGAGCTGAAATTTCATACCGTTTTCTATAGCGACTTCGTCGCCGGTGATTTCGCCGCAGACCACTTCGGTTTGGCTACCGCGGATGTAACGCCGTTTGATTACCAGCGTATCGTGTCTGGATGTGGTCATGTACTCCAAAAGAAGTGTTTGAAGCGCATCTTGCACCTCTTGGTCGAATTGGTAGAAAAGTTGTAAAAGCAGGATGTTGTCTATCGAATCGACGGTGATGGAGCGAAGCGCTTCCCATCTGCCGCCTCTACCGTGAAAGAGTCTTCTAAACTCTTCGTTCAAACCGATGGAGTGGCGCTCAAGCTCTTGCGTTATAGGGGAAAGCTCTATCATGCTTTTTCCCAAAACGTACCATGTGGCGTGTCCATGATTTGCACTCCATAAGAGAGAATCTCCTCTCTAAGGCTATCGGCAAGGGCGAAATCTTTTTCTTTTTTGGCGATGTCGCGTTTGGTAATGAGTTCGTCTATGCGCTCTTTTGTCGCTTCGTCCACGCCGCTTTGGAAATACGCAAACGGATTTTGTACCCCAAAACCGAGTAGTTTTTCTATGTATGCAAGGTTGGAGGTGGCTTCTTTTTTGAGGTTTTTGTGTTTGCCCGGGGTATCGAGCGTTTCGTTCGTTTTGGCGATGAATTCGTCGATAAGACTGAGCGCTTTTGAGATGTTGAGATCGTCGCTAAGTGCAAGGAGCAGCTCTTTTTGAAACGGTGTTTGCATTTCGTTTGCAGGAAGACCAAAGAGCCTTTTTTTGAGTCTGTAAAGCTTGTCGAGCCGTTTTTTCGCACTTTCCAAATCTTCGGTAGAGAAGTTGAAGTCGCTTCGGTAGTGGGTCGAGAGCAGGTAGAAGCGAAGCAATTCACCGTCGTACTCCTTGAGCGCGTCTTTCAAAAAGAAACTGTTACCAAGACTTTTGCTCATTTTTTCGCCGTTGATGTTGACAAAACCGTTGTGTATCCAGTATTTCGCCAGTTCTCTGCCGGTTGCGCATCTGGTTTGTGCCGCTTCGTTTTCGTGGTGGGGAAAGAGCAAGTCGGCTCCCCCGCCGTGGATGTCGATAGCGTATGGGGTGTCTTTGTATGCCAAATGTTTTTCTATCATAGCACTACACTCGATGTGCCATCCCGGACGTCCGTAACCTATTTTCGTCTTAAACCCAACTTCGTCTTTGGACGCCGCTTTCCACAAAGCGAAATCCGCCGAGTTTCTTTTTTGGTCGTTACACTCGATGCGTTGTAGTTTTTCCTCTTCGGCTTGATGGCGGTGTGAGAGCGAAAGGTAAGCGGAGTCTTTGGAAGTATCGAAGTAGATGTCGCCGCTGGAGAGTTTGTAGGCTATGTCTTTTTTGAGTAAAGCGCGTATCATCTCTACCATCGCGTCGATATTTTGGGTCGCTTTTGGTTCGAGAGTAGGGGGAAGAACCCCAAGCTTCGCCATCTCTGCATGGTAGGCGGAGGTGTAAAAAGCGGTAATCTCCTCGATCGGTTTGTCGCTTTCTTTGGAGCGTTTGATGATTTTGTCATCGATGTCGGTAACGTTTCTGGCGTATGTCACTTCGTATCCGTTAGCTTCGAGTACACGTCGCAAAAGATCGAACGTCAAAGCGGATTTGGCATGTCCTAAATGCGCATCGTCATATACCGTCGGTCCACAAACATAAAGGTTCACTTTCCCCTCTATCTGCGAAACGAATTTTACCTTCTCTTTTTTTGAAGAATCGTATAGTTGCATGTTCGTTTTTTACCCTTGTCAAACAAATTGTTCTGGTGTAGATATAAGCGTTATAATAGCATATTTACGGGGATATTCCAAGCTGGGGCAGAGAACTCTCGACAAAGAGAGAAACCGTAAGAAGAGCGAGTGTGTACAAGAGAAGCAAAAGGGTATGCTTCGAACGCAGAAAGCTTAGAAACTCTTTCGTTCCGAACTCTTTTACCACCAAGAAAAACGAAACGAACCCGGCAAGTGTGCCGGCAAATGCAAGTCCCGCCGCACCGAAAGGCTTGATGAGAGATAGAGAAAACACGACGTTGGCGATTACGGCGTACGTGGCTATCTTGGCGGCTTTGAGCTGTTTTTGGGAAGCATAAAGCCACAGCAAGAAGAGCTTGCCAAGACCGTAAGGGAGCAGCCCTATGAGGTACATTTGTAAAACAAGTGCGGTATTGAGCGTATCATGGGTATTAAACGCTCCTCTTTGAAACAGCAGCCAGACGATCTCATGGGAAAAGACAAAACCCACTACGGCACTACCGCTAAGGAGGTAGGTTAAAAACCAAAACGCTTTTTTCATGTAGGCTTTGGCTTTTGCGTGGTCGTCGTTTTTGAGATAGCGGCTGACTTTTGGGAAAATCGCGACCGATGTAGCGATGGCAAAAAGTGCCAATGGGAGTTGAAAGACTCTGTTGGCGTAGTAAAGATAGCTAATCGTTCCAAAACTCAAAAACGAAGCGAGCCAAGTGTCCAAAAACGCGCTGATTTGCGCCGTGGAGTTTCCCCATACGGCAGGGAAGAACTCTTTTTTGAAAGTGGAAGTTTCGTTTTTGATGCTTTGCTTTTTGGTTCGAAGATGCTTCAACCCGCCGATGAGGATTTTGCACAGTCCGAGTTTTTTCAGCGCGACGATATGCGCTACAAGTTGCAAAACCCCTCCGAACACGACGCCCCAGCTAAGATAGAACACCACCTCTTTAGGGGCACTCCCTTTTGCAAGTAGCAATGCGAGAATAAGTGCTAGATTGAGCAAAGAGGTTCCAAAAGCGGTAGTGGCGAAATGGTTTTTGTACTGCAACAAAGCCGCCATGAACGTAACGCTGAAAATAAGAGGCAGATACCAGAAGTTGATGGCGACGAAAACGGAGGCTTCTTGGATGGTCTTTTCATCAAATCCCACCGCTATCGATTTGGCGGCTATGGCGGGAAAAAGGTTGACCAAAAGGGTGAAAACCAAGATGATGGAGAGAAAAAGGGTGAAGATGTAAACGGCGAACACCCCCTTGTGACGGCTTCTGGTAAAAGAGGGGATGAACGTTTGGCTAAACGCCCCTTCGGCGAAGATTCGGCGAAACAGGTTCGGGAGCTTGAAAGCGATGAAAAAGATGTCGCTGTAAACGTTGGCACCCAAAATCGAAGCGGTTAGAAGGTCGCGAATAAAGCCCAAAATACGTGAAAAAAGGATGCCGAAACTGTTGGTGAAAATCGCTTTGAACATAAGAGTTTTTTAAAAATCCTGACTTTTTTACGATAGTTTAACGAAAAATTGATTAAAATAAAGTTTCCATTATCGGTTTTGGAACAACAAGGTGTGAAAAACCTTGTATCTTAAAGGGAAGCAGAGGATTTTATGGCACTTTTTAGCAACGCGAAGAAGGCGACGTCTATTGTCAAAAAGGTACGCCCTACGGTCGTAAAAACCGAAAACGTCGCTAAAGAGATAGCATCTATCGCCAAAGAATACGATATCAAACAAGAAAGCCTCGATTTCAACATCCTCGATGTGCGCTCCTACATAAGAGACAGTGCCGCCAAAGAGTGGGAAGAGATAGAAAATCAGAATTTGCGAGATATCGACAAAGAGAAGCTTCTCGATCCCGATTTTCAGATAAAACAGGTTTACGAAGTGGAGATTTTCTCCAGATTCCGCAACAAAGACTCCCTTGAAGAGTTCAAAATCGCCATCGGTGCGAACGCTACCATTTGCAAGGTTTTCATGCAGGTAAAAGAGGGGTCGGTGTTACACTATTTTCCTACCATCCGCGAAGACCTCAAAAGCTACATCAACAAACACAAAGTAAGAGCGGGCATACTTATCTACATTTTCGATGAAATGCTTGAAGATACCGTCTCCAAGCTCGCAGCGAAAGTGCAAGTGGAAGAGATCGTCACTTACGAAAAGACCGAAACGATCCTTATAGCGCAGAGTATCGAACCCACACGTACGCTCGATGGAACGTTGATTTTGCATTACAAGCAAAAAGCCAAGCAAGAAAGCGAGAAAAAAGTCGATTATTCAAACAGAGGCTACATTCAAAGCGTGTATAAAGACGAACTGCTTATCGAGTATGTAAAACCGCGCCTTGGGCAGCCGGGGCGTGATTGCAGAGGGCGATACATAGAACCTAAACAACCGGATGAGAAAAACCCTATCGATTTCGAAATAGACGAAGCGACGATTTATGTCAAAGAGGATGAAAACAGCATCAAGTTCTTCGCAAAGGAAAACGGCTACATCGCCTTTGAAAACAACAAATACATGATCAAATCCGAAGCGGATGTCGATGAGGTGAGTTTTCGAACGACAGGCTCCATCACGGTTGGGACAGATAGTGATGTCAATCTCGTCGTAACCGAAGCGGATGCGATCAAGGACGCCATCGGTACGGGTATGCGCGTAGAAGTGAGCGAGCTCGATGTCGAGGGGAACGTCGGTAACGAAGCGTATGTCAAAGCCAACAAAGTCAACGTCGGGGGGCAAACGCACAAAACATCGGTTATCGAAGCGGATGAAATAGACATAAACGTCCATAAAGGGGAAGCGGTAGGCAAAAATGTCAAAATAACGCGACTCGAACATGGTGTGGTAAGAGGGGAGAACGTTTATGTTTCTCAGGCGATGGGCGGACGAGTTTATGGCGAAAACGTCGTTATAGACATCTGTACCTCTTATATCAAAGTGTATGCATCGAACAAGATAGAGATCAAAAAGATGCGCGGTAGCGAGAACGTGTTCGTCATAGACCCGTTGCAGCGCTCGAAAACCCGTGAGAACTTCGAGAAGAACAAAGAGGAGATCGAAGAGATCAAATCGGAGATGAAGCGGTACAAAAAATCTATCGAGAGTGCCACTATCGTCGTCAAAAAGAACCACACCGTTTTCAACGATATCAAAAGACGGCTCGTTCAGTACAAGAAAAAAGGGATAAAGTTTCCAGAAGCGTATGTCAAACAGTACAAACTGTTCCAGTCGCAAATAGACAAACTCAAAGAGCTCAAAGAGAGTTATAAAAAACTCGAAGAGAAGTTGCATCTACTTTCGTCGCAGACCGATTCGCTGCAATACAGCATTCTCGATGCACGGGTCGTTAATCGGGACGAGTGGAAGGGGTACAACGAAATTCGCGCCAAACTGATCGACCCACCTATGGAACTTGTGTACAAACCAAGGGAAAAAGAGCCTTTCCATGTTTACGGCATCGTCGAAGATGAAGAGGGCAACTACGAAATCAAGCCGCTTAAAGAGGATATATGATAGCAGCACTCAAAGGGAAAGTGGAATACAAAGAACCGACGTTCGTTCATGTGGATGTAAACGGGGTGGTGTATGAAGTGTTCATCTCGCTACAAACATACTCCTCTTTGCAAGAGAACGTTTTTTTGCATACGGTCATGGTGGTTCGCGAAGATGCGCAACTGCTTTATGGTTTTTCTACCAAAGCGGAAAAAAAGCTTTTCGAGCGTCTTATAAAAATAAGCGGAGTAGGTCCTAAAGTCGCTATGGCGATATGTTCGACTTACACTCCGTCTCAGTTCGCTACCGTCATAGGCGCGAACGATGTCGCCGGAATCAAAAGAGTACCCGGAATCGGTCCAAAAAGTGCGGGGAGGATTTTGGTCGAGCTCAACGGATTCGATGAGGAGTTGCTACAAAATAGCGATACCGCTTCTTCAACCTCATTAGCGTACGCTCAAGCCGCCGAAGCGCTCGAGGCTTTGGGTTTTAAAAAAGAGCAAATCTCCAAAGCGCTTGCACAATGTCAAGCCGAAGATACGCCAACGCTTGTCAAAGAAGCGCTCAAACTTTTAAAAACTATCTAAGAAAAGGATACCATGAAACTTACAATACTTTTTGGCGGTGCAAGTTTCGAACATGAAATCAGCATCGTCAGTGCGGTAACACTCAAAGAAAAACTTCAAAACAGATTCGAACTCTCTTTCGTTTTTTGCGATTCGCAGCATAATTTCTATCTTATCGAACCATCATCGATGAAAGCGAAAACTTTTTCAAGCGGCGAGTATAAAAAAGCTCCGTTACTGACACTGGCACGTTCGCGGTTCGTGCATCAAAAAATGTTCAAGAAAATCGAAATTGACGGAACGGTTTTGAACCTCATTCATGGAGCAGACGGCGAAGAGGGAGTCATTGCCGGACTTTTGGATTTTTACTCCTTTTCCTACATCGGTCCTCGAGTCGATGCGAGCGTGTTCTCGTTCGATAAACGCTATACCAAATGGCTTTGTGAAGCAAAAGGGGTCAAAACTATCAAATATGACGTGTTGTATGCGAACGAACACAAGGATATCGAATTTAGTTATCCCGTTATCGTCAAGCCCGCACGGCTTGGTAGTTCCATCGGCGTAAGTGTGGTCAAAGAAAGCGAAGAGATGGACTATGCGCTCGATGTGGCGTTCGAATTCGATAGTGCCGTGATAGTCGAACCGTTCATAGAGGGTGTGAAAGAATACAATCTCGCCGGATATGTCGCTAACGGCGAGTTGCACTTTTCGATCGTCGAAGAGCCTCAAAAACATGAGTTTTTGGATTTCGAGAAAAAATATATGGATTTTTCCCGAAGCGAAGGACCAAGTGCCGCACAAATTGATGATATACTTCTTAACAAGCTCAAAGAGGCTTTCAAGACGATTTATCTCGATATGTTCGAAGGTGCGCTTATACGGTGTGATTTTTTCGTTATCGACGACGAAGTGTATCTCAATGAAATCAATCCTATTCCGGGAAGTATGGCGAACTATCTGTTTGAGGATTTTCCGTCCGTCATTGAGTCGCTCGCTTCTTCTTTGCCACATAAAAAACGGGTGCGAGTGGGGTATGAATATATCCATTCCATCTCTCAAGCCAAAGGGAAATAGTGGCGAGAAAGACGATTCAGTACAAAAAACATACGTTTGATGTCAGTTATGAAATCATCAATCCAAAAGAGAAAATCGACTTTATCGTTTTGCATGGCTGGGGGAGCAACAAAGCGTTGATGAAGCGAAGTTTCGCTTCTTTTTTGCCGAGATTTCGCCATATTTACATCGATTTGCCCGGTTTTGGCAACTCCACCGCCCCCATGCGTCTAAACAGCGCCGATTATGCGCGAATCGTCGAATTGCTGCTTTTGGAGATAAACGCAAAACCGGATATCGCTCTTGGGCACTCTTTTGGGGGAAAAGTAGCGACACTTTTAGAACCGGACCTGCTCGTACTGCTTTCAAGTGCCGGTATCGTGATGCCAAAACCCTTGAGCGTACGTGCGAAAATCATCGTTTACAAGTTTTTCAAACTTTTTGGATTGACGAAACTTCGGGAATATTTCGTCGCCAAAGATGCGAAGAAACTCTCCAAGCAGATGTATGAGACGTTCAAAACGGTAGTCGATGAAGATTTTAGCGATATTTTTGCAGATTTTCCGAATGCGGCACTTATTTGCTGGGGAAGCGACGATACCGCAACCCCTTTGGAAGCAGGCGAGAAGATAGCCTCGCTTATAAAGAACTCACGTTTTATCGAGTACGAGGGTGATCACTATTTTTTCCTCCAGCACACCAAAGAGATAGCAAAACAGATAGAAAACAGCTTTATAAATGGAGTGTAGATGAGTGAACAACTTTTACAAATAGCCTCGGTCGTGACGAACGTTTTGTTCGTTTTGGCTCTTGGGTTTTATCTTATAACCAATCTGCAATGGTACAACTACAAAATCGAACGTGTCGTTTTGAAACACCACAAGCCGTTTTGGCATCTTTTTTATTTTATCGTACCGTTTCTTCTTTACTACACAACCGGCAAATTTTTTATGATATTTTTCTACTTCGCCTATTTGCCGGCACTTATTCTGTGGCACAAGCGGCTGGATAAAAAACTTGTGTGGACATGGCGGGTCAAACGGTTTTTTATATTGCTTGCAGGGCTTGTGGCGTTTCAAGACTTTCTCTGTATTATCAAACAAGCTTGCAACATATACGGTGTTTTCTTGCCTCTAGCGGTAGCGTATGTCGGCTCTACGGCGATAGAGAGTTACTTGTTCGTTGCATACAAACGTCATGCGCAAAAAAAACTCGAATCGATGAAAAACCTCAAAATCGTTACCGTTACCGGAAGTTACGGAAAAACGAGTATCAAAAACTTCATTGCACAAATTTTGAGCTATAAATTCAACACCTACATGACTCCAAGAAGCGTCAATACGCTTGGAGGACTCGTCAAGGATGTCAACGAAGCATTGCAAGAGGATGTAGAGTTCTACGTCAGCGAAGCGGGTGCGAGAGAACGGGGAGATATATATAAAATCGCCACCTTTTTGAACCCGCAGTACGTGGTTGTGGGAAAAGTCGGGTATGCGCACATAGAGTACTTCAAAACTTTGGAAAACATCGTTAAAACGAAGATGGAAATTTTCGCTACCAAAAGGCTCAAAAAGGGGTTTGTGCATTGTGACGTTACTAAGGAGAAGCACGAAAAAGTGGAGTTTTTTTGCGAAGATGAGATAAAAAATCTCCATGCCGATTTGGATGGTGTACGTTTCGAACTCGAGATTGAGGGGAAAACCTACGGTTTCGAAGCGAAAAACGTCCTTGGAGCGTTTCAATCGATCAACATCCTCGCCGCCATCAAAGTCGCTCTCTCTTGCGGTGTCGATATAGAAACTATCCAAAAAGCGGTAACGAAGCTTCGAGCACCCGATCACCGTTTGCAAAAAATCGTCGCAGGGGGTAAGATCATTCTCGATGATGGTTTTAACGGCAATATCGAGGGGATGAAAGAGGCGATTCGCCTTTGTTCGCTACATGGCGGACGAAAAGTTATCGTTACACCGGGGCTGATAGAGAGTACGGAGGAGCTCAACAAAGAGCTTATCGAGGCTATCAACGATGTTTTCGATGTCGTTATCGTTACAGGTAAACTCAACGCCTTGCTTTTCGATACACACTTGAAAGTCGAAGAAAAAATCCTTCTTGGCGATAAAAGCAAACTCCAAGAGCTTCTTGGAGAGCGAACCAAAGAGGGAGATATCATCCTTTTTGCCAACGACGCGCCTAATTTCATCTAAAGGTTTCAAAGTGATAGAGAAGCTGATACGTACAAGTGCGAATATAACCGCTTTGGCTTTGGCGATGTTAGTGGTCTTGGTGGTGTACGATGCTTCGATGCGTTATCTTTTCAGTCAAGGCTCTACGGCACTCCAAGAGCTTGAATGGCATCTTTTCGATGTGGTTATTCTCCTTAGTATCGCTTATACGATGAAAGAAGGAGCGCATGTACGAGTCGATATACTCTATGATAAATTTTCTCCAAAAACCAGAAAAATCATCGATATAATCGCCACGCTTTTTTTCATTCTTCCGCTTTCACTGCTTATCATCTACATAGGGTACGATTTCGTGCATATCAGTTTCGTTCAAAACGAGGCTTCGAGCAACCCGGGCGGGTTGCCTTATAGATGGGTAGTGAAATCGCTTATGGTGGTTGCGTTTGTCTTGCTCGTTTTTCAGGCGCTTAAATCGCTTGTAGAAGATATAAGGGAGATTCGAAAATGATCGCTTTAGCGATGTTTGGCGTAGCGCTTACGCTTTTGCTTTTGGGGATTCCCGTTGCGTTCGCTTTTGGTGGAGTGGCGATTATTTTCGCTTTTTTGATTCCAAATCTCGGTATGGATGTTTTTCATATATTGCCCTTTCGTATTTATGGGATTATGAGCAACACGACATTGATGGCCGTGCCGCTTTTTATCGCTATGGGGCTGATTTTGGAAAAGTCGGGTATGGCGGAAAAACTGCTTGTGAACATGTCGGCTCTTTTTCGTTTGGTTCGCGGCGGACTTGGGGTGAGCGTCGTACTTGTCGGAGCTATTTTGGCAGCTTCTACGGGGATCGTTTCGGCTTCTGTGGTGATGATGAGTATCATCACTTTGCCTTTGATGCTCAAAGCGGGGTATGACAAATCGCTTGCAAGCGGGACGATAGCCGCAAGCGGAACTTTGGGGCAGATTATCCCCCCTTCTATCATATTGATCGTATTGGGGGATGTGATGAGCGTGAGTGTGGGAGAACTGTTTATGGGTGCGGTGCTTCCGGGTCTTGTGCTTGTGGGGCTCTACATCCTGTATATTTTGGTTTACGCTTACATAAAACCCGAGGTCGCTCCGGCGATGAAGATAGAAAATCATGTAGGCTGGAAAGAGTTTGTCTCTTCGATTCTGCCTCCGCTTCTTTTGATGTTCGCGGTTTTGGGGAGTATTTTTGCCGGAATTGCCAGTCCGACCGAATCGGCGGCGTTTGGGGTCGCAGGTGGATTGGTACTAAGCGCACTCAATAAAAAGCTTGACTTTTCGATGATTCGTTACGCATTGTTCGAGACGATGAAACTTAGCGGAATGATCTTTATGATTTTGATAGGAGCGACCGCGTTTAGTTTGGTATTCAACGAGCTTGGCGGAACGGACCTGATATTGGAGTTTTTCAGCGAAGATATCGGTGATGTTTGGGTGTTTATCGGCGTGGCGATGTTTTCGATATTCGTTTTGGGGTTTTTCATCGATTTTATCGAGATCAGTTTCATAGTCGTCCCTATCTTGGTGCCCGTAATGGAAGCGTTTGGGATCGATCCGATTTGGTTTGGAGTGCTTATCGCTATGAACTTGCAAGCTTCGTTTTTGACTCCGCCGTTTGGGTTGAGCCTTTTTTTCCTAAAAGGAGCTGCGAAAGACCAAGTAAGTACGGGTGATATCTACAAAGGGATCGTACCGTTTATCGCCTTACAACTTCTGGCGTTGGCAACGGTGATACTCTTTCCCGATCTGGTGTTTGCTTTCTTATAATATTTTCTAATCTCACTTAAAACTTCTCTTATAAAGTTTCGATATAATTCACCCATTTTAAACAAAGGTATTGCAGATGAAAAGAAGAGATTTTCTAAAAACTTCTCTGGCCGCTTCGGCACTTTTGGGTGCTAGTAAAAGTTTGGCCGGAACCACTCATCAGCCAATAGATGGACGTGAAGTGTCCAAAATGGCTTTTCCGGAGAAAAAACCGCTTATTACATATTCCGACAGACCTCCGCTTCTTGAGAGTCCAAGAAGCACGTTCGTACATGAATTTACGCCAAACGACGAGTTTTTCGTACGTTGGCACTTACCGGAGATTCCAAAGCACAACGACCTTGACAAATATGTCATCGAGATAGACGGTTTGGTAGAGCGTCCTATTAAAATTACTATCGGGGAGCTTAAAAAGAACTTCGAGCAAGTCGAAGTCAACGCCGTTCTTCAATGTGGCGGGAACTCAAGAAGCGCGTTCGATCCGATTGCCGGCGGTATCCAATGGGGTAGCGGCGCTATGGGGTGTGCCAAATGGAAAGGGGTTCGTTTAAAAGACGTGCTCGATTATGCCGGTTTGAAAAAGAACGCACACTGGATAGAGTTCAACGGTAAAGACAAAGCTGCATACTACAAAACACCGAATTTCGTACGTGAAATCGAGTTGCATGAACTTGACGACAACGTTATCATAGCGTATGAGATGAACGGTGAGGATTTACCGTATCTAAACGGTTTTCCGGTTCGTCTCGTGATGCCGGGGTATTATTCCGACAACTGGGTAAAGATGCTTAGCCACATCACCGTTTCGGATAAATACAAATCACTCTTTTTCATGGATGTCGCATACCGTGTGCCGGATAACAAGACCGAATCGGAAACGCCGACTAAAAGAGCGAAGAAAACCAAGCCTATTACCCACATGAATGTCAAATCGGTTATCGGGTATCCGACAAACGGAGAGAAGGTGTATTACAATTCTCATGTCGTCGTTCGCGGCGTAGCGTTTGATAGTGGGTACGGGATCAAAAAAGTGGAAATCTCGCTCGATGGCGGTAAGACTTGGGAAGAAGCCAACCTCAAAGCGGACAACGGAAGATACTCCTATAGAGGTTTTTACTATCC
This sequence comes from Helicobacteraceae bacterium, assembly GCA_027038835.1. Classification (GTDB taxonomy): domain Bacteria; phylum Campylobacterota; class Campylobacteria; order Campylobacterales; family Sulfurimonadaceae; genus S012-15. The sequence continues at coordinate 55,695 of JALWGC010000008.1, forward strand.
GTTCAAACCGACGAAATACGGTAAAATCAAATTGATGGCAAGAGCGACGAACAACCTTGGCGAAACGCAGCCGTTCGCACATGAAATAGGATGGAATCACGGCGGATATAAGTACAACGGTATCGATGAAGTTACCATAGAAGTTATATAAGGATTTATAGATGAAAAAGATACTATTTGGAAGTTTAATCGTCGCGTCGTCTCTTTTCGCGCAGGTCAAAGGGGATATAGAAGTTCCTTACATTCCGTACGAAATCAAAATGGGCAAAGGGTTCGATACGGTTCAAGCTAATTGTTTGATGTGCCATTCGTTTGGTTATATCATCAACCAAGGACCGCAATCGCGCGAGTTTTGGAAAGAGAAAGTGGAAAAAATGATTAAAGCGTTCGGCGCTCCGATAACGAAAGAAGACGCCAAAACCGTTGAAGAATACCTTTTCAAACACTACGGAAACGGGAAGGAGAAGTAGTTTAGAGCTTCCCTTCATGTACTAGTTTCAAAACGAGCGGGAGATTTATCCCGTCGTTGTGAAACCCTTCATCTTGACACGATTCACACTTATCCCCGACCGGGCAAGCGTTTTGCTCAAGCAGCTCTTTAAGCGTTTTGATGTCGTTTTGTTTGATACATTCGGCGATTTCACCGGCAGTTAGGTCATTACAGACACACACTTCCGTTTGCGGGTCGAGATTCATGCTTTTTCTCCTAAAGTTTCTTTTTTGAGTTTTTGTAAAAATTCCAGTATGTTTTTCTGAAAAGCCAAAGTGTCGTCGTCTTCGGCGAAGTCCAAAAACCTTGAAAGATCGTCGATGTCTATCTTCTTGGCGTAGCGTGGAACGAGTTTGACGTTGTTTACTATGCTATCTACGAGTTTGTCCCTTGAGTAGGTGTGTTTGACGATGATTTTATCGACAAGCTCTTTTGTCGAAAGAAGCAACAAACTAGCTCTGTCTTCGTCATTTTTGTAGATTTTGTCCGCCAACTCCCTTACCAAGATGAAGTTTTCCACTTTCGGCTTTTCATTCGCGGTTATCATAAGGGCTAAAATTTTTGCACGAAAATCGAGCGAGTTGTAGTGATGGATGAATATTTCACGAAACATATTGAAAAATTTGTGTTTGAGTCGAAAGCCGAATTTTTTCATAAGAGTATTATAGTTAAAGATAGGAAAAATTGGTATAATTTCGAAAAAACTTAGGATAGAGCATGGGAAGAGCATTCGAATACAGAAAAGCGGCTAAATTGAAACGGTGGGGCAATATGTCCAAACTGTTTCCAAAACACGCGAAAAAAATCACCATAGCGGCGAAAGAAGGGGGAAGCGGCGATCCTGATCTCAACTCCAAATTAAGAACTGCGATCCTCAACGCAAAAGCGGACAACGTTCCAAAAGACGTTATCGAAAAAGCGATCAAACGTGCACTCGGCAAAGATGCCAAAGATATTCTCGAAGTCAATTTCGAAGCCAAAGCGCCTCATGGGGTACTTTTGTTCATCGAGTGTGCGACGGACAACAACACACGAACCGTCGCGAACGTCAAGTCGATTCTCAACAAAAACGGTGGAGAGCTTCTTACAAACGGTTCGCTTGATTTCATGTTCAGCCGCAAAGCGGTTTTCGAGTTCAAAGTTCCAGAAGATATGGATATAGAAGAGTTGGAACTCGAACTCATAGATGCAGGTTTGGAAGAGATAGAAACCGAAGAGGGGTTGGCGATAGTAACGGCTGATTATACCGACTTTGGAAATATGCAAAAAGCGCTCGAGGAGCGTGGTATAGAGCTTGAAAAAGCGGAGCTTCAGCGTATTCCAAACACCCCTATAGAACTTAACGAACAGCAGCAAGAAGAGGTGGACAAAATCATCGACAAACTTGAAGATGACGAAGATGTCCAACATGTCTTTACCAACATAGCATAAAAAGCCGGTATGTACACGTTAACGCAAGAGGTTTCGTGTACATACGAAATCAAAAAATCGAAATTCATCACCCACGTTATCCCCTATGCCGACTTCGAAACACGTTTGGCAGAGTTGAAAAAGCAACATCCAAAAGCCCGCCATTATGTTACAGCCACACGTTCACTCAACGAGTTCGACCAAATACAAGAGAGTTTCAGCGACGACGGTGAACCGAAAAATACCGCCGGTAAACCGATGCTTGCCGTGTTGCAAGGGGGAGAGCTTATAGAAGTCGGCGCTGTGTGCATACGCTATTTTGGAGGTATCAAGCTGGGAACAGGAGGGCTTGTTAGAGCTTATGGAGATTCGCTAAACGAAGCACTTTTGGCAGCGAACTTGCAACGCTATGAAAAAATCTATTCGATGAACTTTGTTTGTGAGTATAATGAAGTGAGATTGGTAGATTACGAGCTTAAAAAATTGAAAATAGAGCAAGTGGAAAAAAGATTCGAACAAAAAGTTCATTACAAGGTCGAAGCCCCGAAGGAGCTTCTTGACTTGTTAGCGTCTTCCGTGGACTGCGTTTCCAAGATCCCACATAGGTAAGAAGATACCAAGTGCGAGTAGAAGAACCATAGCCGCAAGCATCAAAAGCATAATTGGCTCGATAGCTTCGTTGAGACCATCGATGATAGCGTCGAATTTCATTTTATAGTATTCGGATACTTTTTGAATCATGGAATCGAGCGTACCACTATCTTCCCCCGCTTTTACCATTTGGATAATCATGTTTTCGAACAAACCGGTATCTTCAAGCCCTTTGAAGAGGGTATCCCCTTTTTCCACCGCAATACGAACCGTTAGCAGTTTTTGTTTCAACGGTAAGTTGTCAACCATTCCAACAGCGGTATCGAGCGCTTCGGCGATCGGGATACCTGCATGGATAAGTTCTGAAAATACGAGTGTGAAACGGCTTAACGTAGAGTACATGACGATATCTTTGATAAGATAGGTCTTTAGTAGAAACTGATGCCACTTGAAGCGGAAATCTTTATTTGTTTCGATCATATATCGGAAAAGGAAGAAAAACACGATAAGCCCGGCAAGGAGATAAAGACCGTATGTGTTGAAAAGATGCTCCAAAAAGAGCAAGATTTTCGTCGGCATCGGCAAGTCTGCATGTAATTCTTCGAAAATTTTCTTGAATTGCGGTACGACGTAGCTGATAAGAATCGTAAATGCGATAGCCATCGCTATCATGACGTTTCTTGGATATGCCATCGCTTTTTTGAACTTGATATAGTTGGCGCGAATCTCTTCGAGCATATTCGCCAAAGAGTAAAGCGCCTCATCAAGGTTACCGGTTCTCTCCCCAAGCGATACCATCGCTATGGTCAAGTTACCAAGCTGCGGTCTGAACTCTTGCAATGCACTTTGAAAGGAGTGACCGGCATTGATATCTTCGGAGAGTTTGGCAAAAATCGCAGCGAGTGTTTCATCTTGCGTCGATCGTGCGATTTCGCTTAGAGAGTCGTTGATGGCTATCCCTGCGTTGGTCATAACCGCAAGCTGCCGTACGGCGGCTATGAGAGAGTCTTGTTTGACTTTTTTGTTCTTGACGTTTTGTAAAAATTCGTTTTTAATCCGTTTGATTTTATCTTCAAGCGGCTCGGCAGCTTCTTCTACACGTATCAATATGCCCGTAAATTTCGTTTTGGCCATTTTGTAGGCCTGTTTTTTATCGGGCGCATAAAACCCTTTTTCCTCTTTTTTCCCTTTAGTGAGAACTATAGCTTTATAGTAATTCATCCTTTTGCCACCCTTAGAATTTCTTCGATTGACGTTACACCGTCAAGCGCTTTTTGAATACCGTTTTGGAAAAGCGGTATAAATCCTTCTTTCTCTGCCTGAGCGCGAAGCTCGTCTTTGGATGCTCCCCTAGCGATAAGCGAGGAGAGTTCATCCGATATGGAAAGAACTTCACATATCATTTCCCTTCCCATATAACCGGTATCGTTACACTCTTTACACCCTTTTCCGGTGTAGAAAGTCGCATCTTCTGGGATATAGTCTTTTATTTCTTCCAATACCGATGGGGGAAGCTCCTCTTTCGTTTTACAATGGGTACAGATTTTTCTCACCAACCTTTGTGCTTGAATAGCTACGAGTGCACCGCTGATGAGATAGTGTTCTATCCCCATATCCGCCATTCTCGGTATGGCGGATATAGCGTCGTTGGTGTGTAGCGTGGAGATAACCAAGTGACCCGTTAAAGCTGCTTTGATGGCGATTTCGAGTGTTTCTTGGTCACGAATCTCCCCGATCATGATTTTGTCAGGGTCTTGACGAAGAATCGAACGCAAGGCGTCCGCGAACGACAGACCGACTTTCGGATTGACCTGCACTTGTTGGATAAGGTTCATTCTGTACTCGACAGGGTCTTCGACGGTGATGACCTTGTCTTCGACGTTTCTTAGTTCGTTAAGCGCTCCGTAGAGTGTCGTGGTTTTACCCGAACCGGTAGGACCGGTAACGAGAATGATGCCGTATGGAGCTTGTAAGCCTCTGAGGAGCTTTTGATAGCTTATAGCATCCATACCGGCATCTTCAAGTTTGACAAGCGCTTTTTGTTTGTCCAAAACCCTCATAACGATAGATTCGCCATAGAGGATAGGAAGCGTCGAGATACGAAAATCGTATTCTCTATCGCCTACCATAGTGGAGAAGCGACCGTCTTGAGGCTTTCTCTTCTCTGCGATATCGAGGTTTGCCAAGAGTTTCAAACGCGACGCCATCGGCGGGTAGATATCTTTTTCGAAGATGAACATCTCCGTTAGCTTACCATCGACCCGACCTCTGACCATACAGTTTTTTTCCGTCGGTTCTATATGTATATCGCTCGCTCTACCGTTGATACACGCTTTTAGAACGACATCTATCAGCATCAAGATAGATGAAGCCTCTTGTTGCTCTTCCAAAGTCGCTATGGAATTGAGCTCGTCTCGAACACGTTTGACAAGGTCTTTGACGCTGTCTTTGAGTTCGACTTTGAAAAGGTAGGAGTCTATCTGTTTTTTGGTTGCTAGCGCAACTTTTATAGGTTTTCTTGGGAATAGACGTTGAACCGCTTCATGTGCTTCCATATTGAAAGGGTCGTTGAAAACGACCGTTACGCTCAAGTCGTCTTCCGCGATTGGAAGTGCGGTGTAGCGCTTGAGCTGAGAGAGGGGAACTCTCTCGGTCAAATGGTAATCAAGGTCGATAGAATCAAGATCGACATATTGAATTTGCAATTCCGAAGCGAGTTTTTTCAAAACATCCGCTTCCCGTATATAATCATAGGAACGCACGAGGGAAAGGTCGTATTCCCCTTTGCGTATCTTCTCGACGATATAACGAACGAGTCTGTCAACGGTCATAAACCCAGTAAGAGTGATATCGCGTAAAACGAGTTCAGGCGGAACCCCTTTGTTGAGGAGTCTGTTGACCTGAGAGCGCATGATGAAGCCGTCGTTGATAAGATCGGTCGTTATTCTATCTAATTGCATGCTTTTCCCTTACCAGTAGATATGTTTTTTTACAAGTGTATTGTCGTAATACTCTTCGATAACCATTTTATACGGTGCACTATCTTTGACAAGATAGAGTTTATAGCTCACTTTTTTGTTCGCATCGTCGTCGAAGAGGTAGTAGTTTCTGTTTTTATGCTTACCAAGAGCTACATAGTAGTCGAAAATTTTCGAAAGTATGTAGTCGGTTGTCGGTAGTTTGTAAGAGCCAAGCTCATAACCATCCACCAAAGCGTGATAAAGTAGCTTTTTTTGCATCAGTATCACTGAAAAATAGGCAGAATTGGCTCTTGCGTCTTTTGAATATTTCAAAAGGCTGATTGGAAGCGAGAGTCTGTCTATGAAATCGGATTTCAAACAGCCAAAAGCGTACAGTGATAGGAAATCCTCATCTTTGGTATAGCGTCCGAGATTTTCGAATCCCAAATTGCATACATCTTCGTATCGTTCGTTTTCGTAAAGATTGAACATTCGCTCCTTTACGCCTCCAAACAGAAGTGTCGAAAACAACATAACGCCTATCAAAACTTTTTTCATTTGAATTTCCCCGTCACTATTTTGTTCAACAACAATTTCGCTCTACTGGATGAAGAAACTCTGATATACGCTTGCAACGTTTTTACCGCTTGGTCTTTCTTACCGAGTTTGACAAGCGATTTTGCAAAAATAATCCAGCTATCTTCTATCGTGCTGTCTATCTGGTTGGTCAAAAGAGCGTAGTTGTACGACTTTTGGTACTCACCCATATTGTAGTATTTTTTGGCTATGAAAACACCAAGAGTTGGATTGTTGCTTTTTTTGAACCTTTTGACTATTTGCTCCAATTCCGCTTTGGACATACGGTTGACTTTGATCTTTACAGTTTTTTTCTCTCTATGAGGTTGTGGTGCTTTCCATTTTTTTTGCTCCGCTTTTTTTGTCGAGGTTGGAACTTTTTCTTGTTTTTGCGCTTTATAGGTACGAGTAGGCTCGCGCGAGGCTATTACTCTTTTAGGCGTTTGCGGTACTACGGAGACCTCTTTCATCTTGCGCAAAAACTCCATAGACGGTTCCAAAGCGTTTTTGTTTTCCGTCGATGCACGCTGTGTCGGTTTTGCCATTTGCGGCTCTTTGCTTAAAAGAACACGTTCATCTTGAAGAGAGTCGGACTTTTGAGCTTTTTTGGCAACAGTTTCTTGCGACTTTTCTTGCGTCGTTTCTTTGGCAGCCCCATTTTGGTCGATACTTTTTTGCAACTCTTCTTTCGAAAAATCGATTTGCACCAAAAGAACGGCTATGAACAAAAGTGCGACACCCAACAAAGCGAACGGAAGTGTCTTTTTTATTTTGTATCGAACCCATCTTCGTTCCAAATCTCTTACATCAATCATGGATCAACCCCGTATGGAGCGCAGCCATTTCGACGATTTTGTTCGAAAGCTGCGTGGAGGATATTTTCGATGGGTCGTTGGTCGCATACCAATCGTAAATATCAAACAGCGTATAAAGCAGTTTGTTGGTATCTCTGTAGTTTCCGGACGTGATTTTGTATATCAAGTCGATATTTTTCCCTTGGAACATGTTGGCGGTATCGAAAAGATTGTTCTTTATCAGCTTCTTTTGGATATATATCTTGATTTCGCTTTTGCTGGCGTTGACAAGCTCGATACTCTCCCAAATCCTTGTTTGGAAGTGCTCCTTGGCGATAATATCCTCTTTTTCGGTTTTATGAAGTGTGATGACGAATTTGAGTTTTCTTGAATCTGCAAGCAATCTAATCTTCTCCATCTGCTCTTTTGAATACAGTTGCGCTTCGTCGAGAAGAACGATAGGTATATTGTTCTGCTCTTCACTCACTTTATGGGAGTGCAATTCGACAACCTTCATAAACTGGGTAAAGTTGAGTTTACCGTCATAGTTGACACCGTAGATGTCTTTTACAAGCACTTTGTAAAACTCTCCATCGTCAAGGATGGGAGTTTGGTAGAGATACACGGGATGTTGACTCGATATATCTTCGTATAGTTTTGCTAAGAACATACTTTTTCCCGTTCCGGGTTTGCCGTAAAGAAGTATCATCTTTAGCGGCTTCTTTACCGACTTTTTCAGCGATGTGTAGATAGTGGAAACTCTATCGAGTTGTACGTATTCCTTCACATCTACCGTGTCGATAAAAACGTCCCTGGAACTTTTAAAGATATTATTGTGCATCACCCTCACTTTTATTTTCCGTTTTTTCGACTTCTTGTTCTTGCGCTTCTTGAGCTGCTGCTTCTTGCGCCTCTTTTAGCTCTTGCGCTTTTTTCGCCTCTTCTTCTTGAAGACGTTTCTCTTCCTCTACGGTTATAACGGATGTGTTCTCTTTAAGAACGGTATCGCTAAAACCTTGGTAGCCCAAATCTTTCAAAGAGAGTTTTTTCTCGTCTTTTTTGATAATATGCGGCTGAATGATGATAACGAGCTCTTGCACCTGTTTCGTTTTGCTTTCATATTTGAAAAGCGGACTGATTACAGGGATATCTCCAAGAAGCGGAATTTTGTTCATATCGACAGTCGTTTTCGTATTGATAAGACCACCGAGAATGATTCTGCTTCCGTCTTTGACCGTTACGACAGATGAAAGTTGTCTTCTGTCCAAATCCGGCGGCATAGTTCTCTCTTCAGCCGTTTTGGATGCGATATTGTCTCTCGTTTCGGAGAGGGAAGGATTGATTTTAAGCGTAATTGCACCATCTTCGGAAATTTCCGGTGTAATGTCTAGAAGTACACCTGCAAATACCGACTGAACCGCGTCGTTTTGTGTTGTCGCCACGACACCACCGGTACTACCTTGTTGGTTGGTAGATTGTTTGATTTTGTAAAAGTACTCCGTCCCGACGGTGATGAGAGCCGGTTGGTTGTTAAGAGTGAGTACTTTCGGGTTGGAAATCGCACTCAAGTCCCCTTGTGTTTGGAGAAACTTCACAACTTCGTTCAAGCTACCGCCACCTTTGATACTTACGAGGTTGGAGATGGTTTTTCCAGCACCGTTAGCTACGGAAGTGATAGAACCGCCATCGAATGTACCGACGTCGCGATTTTGTAGATGGTGAATACTCACTTCAAGGTTTTGGAGTTTGTAAAGTTGTGACCAGTCGATACCCGTCGTTTTTCCTTTGTTGAGCGTAACAGCCATGATTTGTACGTCTATGAGTACTTGCATGTGCATTTTCTTTTGGAGTTTGTCTAGGTACTCCGACACTCTTTTTAGCTGTTGTTGCGTAGCCGTTACAGTGACAAGACCCGCATTTTTGTTGATGATAGGTGGTTGTGCTTTGTACACATCTTCAGGTCGGTTGATGATACGTTGAAGTTCATGGTCGAGTTTGTCCCAAAACACGACTTCATCCGTAGATTCGATCTTTACGCCCGATTGAGTGTTGATGCCGCTGCCGCCACCGACACTGCCTCCGTCACCGCCTGCACTTGCGCCGCTTCCTGAAGTGAAGTCGTTGGAAGTCTGCGAACTCAATGTGATATCGGTCGTTCCGGTTCCTTTTCTTACAGAAAGGGTGTAATCGACCGTGAACGTTTTTGTCTCGAGGTAAGATATTTTCAATATATTGTTCTCGAGTTTGTATGATAGATTGTTCTGCGTCAAAATGACGTTGAGCACTTCATCGAGCGTCAAGTTCTTGATGTGCGTTTTGTTGAGCCTTTTATTGAGGAACTTCTGTGCGTTTGGATCGGTTATGATGATGCTGAACTCACATTGGTCGCTCAATTGCTCGACAAAGTCGATAATTTTCGTATCGCGTGTAGAACTTATACTGAAAAGCTCGTAAGAACAATCCGCCTGTACCTGTGAAAAGGCTGCCGAAGCAACGAAAAGCATACTTAAGAGTCTAGATCTCATTTTTTTCATTTTTTCATCCTGCTATTTAGTTTATTGGTTTTGGTCGATAGAGTGACAGTTTTGGTAGAACTTTTCAAAACAACATCTTGAAGTGTTATTTTGGCTACTTTGTATCTACCGAGTCTATCGCCTACTTTATACCATTTACCGTTTATCAAAGCGGTATTGTTAATGATCGCGCTTACGCTAAGCCCTTTACGCTTTATATGTTTAACCGCCACACGTTTTTGTGCGTTCGTAGTCGATGTACATCTTTGTTGAGGTACGATCGACGGTGGAGTGACGGCTCTTCTTGCCGCTTTTGTTTTCTCTTTCGTTTTGTTCTTTTCCAAGAAAACGAAAGGACTTTTAAGTAGAGATATCGCATGCACCGAAGCGCCTTGCCTAGGAGGTTTTATCTCCTCTATCTCTTTATCGACCCATTTGAGCTCTTCGAAACTCGTCTGGGCGAATGCTACCGATGCCAGAATGAGAGTCAATGTTAACTTTTTCAATATTTTATCCCCCATACAGAGATGTTGATATCGTTATGAAGCGTATTGTTGGCTTCAATACTCATATCATGTATATCGACGACCAAGTCGCTTTTTTCGAGTTCGTTTATGAACTTGAGCATGTTTTTGTAGTTTCCTTCTGATTTCAAGGAGATGTCGAGTACATGCCCGAACGACTCGCCCGTATCGTTGATTTGGTTGTAGAGCTCCATCAACTTGATTTTGTTGCGTAAAGCTTTTTTATCGATAGAGTGGAGATACTCACCCCAAATCTGCTCATCGTACAACAAGAAAGAGATTTGCTCGATTTTCGTCTTGATGTACTGGTTGTAGTCTTTGTATTTAACGATCTCTTGTTTTACAAGTTTTATTTTGTTGTCTATCATCGTGATCATGCTCTCTGGATGTGTCTTGAGGTAAGTTTCATCGAGCATGATTTTTTGTTTGAGACTGTCTCTCTCCCGTAGCTTTTGTTCGAACATCTGCAAAGAGGTCTCCCAAAAGAACATATAGGAGAAAGCGAAAAGCCCCGCAAAGATCATGACGTAGAGCATGTATATCTCTTTTTTCTCTTTGCGTTGCAACGCTTGGTCAATGTTATGTAGGTAATCTTCCATGCTTAAACTTTTCATAACTTAATCGCCTTTAAAGTACTGAAATAGACTTTGGAGTCTTTATCGTACGTTATCTTTTCAAGTTCGAATCTGTAGTCCTCTTCATGGACTTTGGTGACGTGCTCGAGAAGTTTTGTAATCCATTCACTTTTTGGTGAAACCAAGTTGAAAGTGAAAGTTCTCGTGTTGTTGTTTTCGTCATATTTCAAAGATTCGACTTTGACGTTGAACTTGTTGAGGTCTTTTGTGAACATAGTCAACGTTTTGGCTTTCATAAGATAGCCGTTTTTGACCCGTTTGATTTTTTTGAGTGTCGCTTTTTTCGAAGCGAACTCGTCTTTTTCCTCTTTGAGAAGCGTCAGCTCTCTGTTGAGTTCGGCTTGTTTATTCTTGATCGTCGCTTCTCTGGTTACCCGGATATTGTGGATTTCGCTGTATTTGTCCTCAAGGACGTTGATCTCTATTTGTTGTATGTAAGCGAGTGTCCAGTAAGTAAGTGGATACAAAAACGCGAGGAACAAAGAAGCTGCCGTAACCATTATCAGCTTACCGCTTTCTCTTTGAGTGAATTTAGGCGGTCGAGGATACTTCGTAAAGTTTGCGAGGTATTTTTCCTCATCCGGAATAGTCGTGTACAGATGCATCAGCATATGCATCTGATCGACATAATCCTCGTTGCTTTCGAGTCCGTAGTCGAAATCGAAAACTTTGCTTTTTATCGAAAGTTCACTCTCGAGCATCTCGTCGAGCTTCGATTCGAAGTAGATAGAAGCACCGATGTAGATGACGTCTATCTTGTCAAGTTCGAAGGCTCTCTTCGCGTATGTCAAGACATCGTTGACGGTTGTGAAGAGTTCCTTGTAAAGTTTCAATAAACTTTCTCTGTAATCCGATTCGGTATATTTGAGATTTGCCGTAGAGAGGAATGTCGTGAATTCATCGTACGGAATGCGCTCCCCGTATATCTCGCAAAATCTCTCATGCATCTCTTCAAGCGAAAATTTGAGTGATTTCGTATAGAGAAACTCTTTTTCGTTATAGATAGTGATAGAAGCGTCATTCTCTTGAATGTACACGAAACAATCGCATCCGCTTGTCTCGACTATCTCTTTTGTATAGAGTGTTTTGTAAAAAAGAGGTGCGGGGAGAATCTGGTCGATATATTTGACTTTTTCGACACTTGCTTTGAAAGTCTCGTCCAATTCCGTCGGATCGACTATAAACAGATGAAAATAGCGATTTTCATCATCGACGTTACTGAAGTGCTCTACGATTTGAATGTTGTACTCGATCGCTTGATCGAGGGCAAGTTCATCGTAGGCTTTACTATATACAGCATCGTAAACATCCTCTTTCGGTATGTTTTTGCTTATACCGATTTGTGAATGGATAAACCCTTTTGTGTTAAGAAAAGAGATAGCGTATTGCTCTTTTTTGTAGCTGACGTCACGCGCCTTCGTTAAAAAGCTCGATACGCTAGTGTAGTACTCCTGTGTATAGGGGTTTATCGAAACGACGCTGGAGAAAGAGTGTTCACTTTTTTTACTCATAGCGATCTTTACCTTTATTTTCTAAAATGGATCAAACTCATTCCGCAGAATTCGTTTGCCTTGTAAAATTCAACTCTATATATAAGATTGTTCCTATCTATAGAGTAGCTTTTGTTCAAACGCCCATAAGGTATGCGAATCTCACTTTCATCGATACCTTGCTTTGAACTAAAACCTATCACGTTTACCCTTATATTGTCCATCCTTTTTACAACGAAACTGCCTTTGACAAAGAATTCCGAAGGTATCTTTACCTTATGTTTCTTTTTGTTTAAAAGAACAGTCGTTGTTACCGGACAATCTTTGGCGATTTCGAAATACTGTGGAAATAGCGCGGTTAAACGCTTGTTTCCTATATATATATTATAGAAACCGCTCTTGTCTCGTTTAACACTTCCCAACGGATGAGTAAAACGGAAAGTGTTATGAATAGATTTTAGCGGAATAAACCTTAAAGTTTTTTTTATGTCTGATAAGTTTAGGACTATTTTGTCGTTTATATACAAAAAACCGTAATTTTGTACCAATTTTTTGATATTTTCGATGTTCATATTGAAGTCTCTTTGGTATTTTACTCCTGTTATTTTCATAAACTCTTCTATGGCGAGGAGTTGGTAGAACACTTTTTGGGTGAGCGATGTTAGATTTTTACTTGTCTCTATGGCGAAAGCGGGTTTGTTGTGTGTTACGGCGAAAAATGTCAACGATTTTCGCATCGCTTCGTCGTCGAACTTCGTGTTGGTGTTTTTGACATCGAACGCATGGTGTTTTTTTATAAGTTTCTTGTTTATACTGTTTTTGACGCTGTTTGCTATTTTGTCGAGCTTGGCGAATCTTTTCGTGGTGTTTATCTCGCACTGGTCTATGACGCAGGTTTGCCCCCATGCGTTGGGATTGAAAATGCTTCCTTGGTATTTTTTTCTGTAAAATCCATGCCCATCATGGAGATTGAGAACAAGGGAGACTTTTGGAGAGAGTATTATTTTTTTGATTTGTTTTACGCGATTTGTGTCGGGGTCGTTTGGAGCGATTTTATGAAATTTTCGGTTCATATCGCCGTTTATCCCCCGTTTGTTTGCTTGAATACTTGGGGCATTGAGATTGGGAACTACCCATAAAGCGTTCTTTTCTATTTTGTAATGGGTTGCGAGGATGGAGGCTGCGAAGTAGCCTCCAGGTTCGTTGCCATGAATACCACCGATGACCAGCAAGGTGGAAGAGGCGTTTTCGTCCCCTTTTTTGATGAGATTGAAAGGGAGCGCGTAAAGTGAAGCGGAGAATAAAAGGAACAAGATGAGCTTCATACTGCGACTACTTTTCGCTGAAAATTTCAAAACGGGAGTTGTTTTCTCTGACTAACAGTTCTTTTGGGCCTTCGAAACGGTAATGCTCGCTTTGGTATCGTTCGAAAAAAGTTATTTGGTATATGCCCGGATTGTTAGGGTAGGGGAATATACTGATATCGTCGAAAATGATTTTTTTCTTTTCGTTACGTGAGAATATAGCTTTTTTAAAGCGTGCGAATTCTTTTTTGTTCTTGCCGTCGAAACGTTTGAAGTCATCGGCGTAGAAGTCGAGGTATCCATCGATATCGTTGTATTTCCACGCATACCGCCATCTGTATAGCCAAGCGGCGAGTCGAGATAGCTTTTGTTTGGAAATTGTGTCGATGTTTTTCGTTTCGTATATCAAAAGGAGTGTTTTTGGTAGTTCGATTTCTTCACTGAGACACTCGAGTCCGTCGTTGTCGATGGCGATGCAGCCTTTGGTGAAACTGTCTCTTTTTTGGTCGTTAGGTAAGCCGTGTATCCATATGCCGTGTCCTTTTTTGTTTCTGTAACGGTCGAAGAGATTGGGATAGGAAGTGACAAATGCGAACGGTCCGTAGAACGAATCGACTTTGGAGAGTTTTTTGACGAGGGTGTAGATACCGACGGGTGTTTTTAGATCCCCTTCGTTTTGTTTGTCCCCTTTGTTCTTGCCGGTAAACGCTTTGTATTCGTTTTTCAAAACAAACGTCGCGTTGGCGTCTTTTTGGTAGAGTTGGAGTGTCGAACTGTTCTTGTCGCAAATCAAGATGGAAGTGTAGTTTTGTGTATAGCCGAATTTCGTATCGACCTTTTCTATCATATCTTGCCAATATTTTTGCTTTGCAAGTTCTCTGTCGAGACGGCGTTCGATTTTTTCGATCCCTTCTTTGCGGTACTCGTCCAAAAGTGAATTTGCAAACGCCATGGAAGTAAGTAGTGCTAAAAAAAGAACTCTTTTCATCCTTTATATCCTAACTCCTCGAGATATCCTTTGTCTTTGCTCCACCCTTTTTTAACGCTGACTTGCAAATTGAGATAGCACTGTTTTTGGCTAAGCTCTTCTATTTTCTCTCTGGCACTTCTGCCGATGCGTTTGATAGCTTCCCCTTTTTTACCGATGATAATCCCTTTTTGGGATTGCTTTTCGACGATAATGGTCGCATAGATTTTATCAATATGCGGTTCTTCGTAGATTTTGTCGATGATGACGTCCGATTCGTAAGGTACTTCGTCGCTGATATTTTCGAAAATCGCTTCTCTGATGAACTCTTTGTAGATGTTTCTTAAAAGTTCGTCGGTCAAGTCTTCCGGGTCGTAGAGGTATGGGGAGTAGGGGAGGTGTTTGACGATTTGATCTAGCAAGTCTTTGTGCCCCACTTTTCTTGGAACCGCTACGGGGATGAGCGCTTTGAAGTAGTCGGAATATTTGTTGTACTGACCGATTTTTTTCAAAAGCTTTTCTTGGGAAACTTGGTCGATTTTCGATAGCGCTATGATATGGGGAATCTCCCCTTTGGTTATTTCCAAAAATCGCTCGTAGTTTTCGATATTGTCGGTAACGGGAGCGAGATAGACGATAAGGTCGGCATCTCCCATCGCTTTGAGCGCTTCTTCGAGCATGAATTGGTTGAGTAGTTTTTCCCTTTCGTGTATTCCGGGTGTGTCGATGAAGATAATTTGCGCATTGTCATGCATAACGATAGCGTTGGAGCGTTTGCGAGTGGCGTTGGCTTTATGGCTGACCATCGCAATTTTTTCACCCAGCAGTGAATTAAGCAGTGTCGATTTTCCGGCGTTGGGTCGCCCGATAAGGGCTACGTAGCCACATTTCGTCGTGGCGTTTTGGAGTTGTTCTTCTAGTGTGTTATCCAATTTTTCTCTATCCTATAATATATATCGTGAAAGGTCGTCGTTTTCGACTACGATGTCGAGTTTTTCATGGACGATTTGGGCTGTGATACGGTACTCTTTTCCGGCATACTCGTCCGCTTCGAAGCTAATGTCCTCAAGCACTTTTTCAAGCACGGTGTGGAGTCTTCTCGCACCGATGTCTTCTGTTTGTTCATTGGCTTTGTGGGAAAGCTTCGCGATGGCACGGATGGCTTCGTCTTCGAAGACGAGTTTGAGGCCTTCGACTTCGAGCAAAGCGGTGTATTGCTTCAAAAGGGAATTTTTCGTTTGTGTCAAGATGGCGTACAAACTCTCTTCACTAAGTGGTTCGAGCTCTACACGCAGAGGAAAGCGCCCTTGAAGCTCAGGGATAAGATCGCTTGGCTTGCTTACATGAAACGCACCCGCAGCGATAAAGAGAATGTGGTCGGTCTTGATACTGCCGTATTTGGTATTGACGGTGCTTCCTTCGACAATTGGAAGCAAGTCGCGCTGTACTCCCTCTTTGCTCGGGTCGTTTCTGCCGCTGCTTTTTTCACTGATCGCTATTTTGTCGATTTCGTCAAGAAAGATGATACCGCCGTTTTCGGCACGTCTAATCGCTTCGGCATTGATGCTTGTAGCATCGAAAAGCTTGTTGGTCGCTTCGTTTTTGAGATGCACTTTGGCATCTTTGATGCTCATCTCTTTTTTAGAGGCGTCTTTGTTGAAAACGGTGAAGATTTTCGCTATGGACTCTTGTGCTTTTGCCATTTCGGGCGGGAGATTGGTATCGACACTCTCTACCTGTACGCTTGGGTCGATGTCGATTTCTATCATTTTGTCATCGAGTTCACCGCTTTGGACACGCTTTTCCATACTCTCAAGAAGTTTTTGGTAGTCCGCTTTTTTCGCTTCGCTCGCACCTTCTGGGAGTGGGGGAACGAGTTTTTCGACGATGCGATTGAGTACGTAATTTTCGATCTTTTCTCTGCTTTGCTCCTCTTTCTCCTCTTTGACAAGAGCTATGGAGTTAAGTACCAAGTCCCGTATCATCGACTCCACGTCGCGACCCACAAAACCGACTTCGGTGTATTTGCTCGCTTCGACTTTGACAAAGGGAACTTTCATCATCTTCGCCAAGCGTCTTGAAATCTCGGTTTTTCCAACTCCGGTAGAGCCTATCATCAAGATATTTTTCGGAGTTATCTCCTCTTGAATCTCTTCTGGAAGCTGCATACGTCTATAACGGGTTCTAAGGGCTATGGCTATCGTTTTTTTCGCTTCTTTTTGACCTATGATGTAACGATCGAGGTAGGAAACTATCTCTTTTGGAGTAAGGTTCACGATTTTCTCTCCAATACTAAAGTTTTGATGTTGTGGTTGGTGTAGATGCACAAATCGGCGGCAATCGCCAAAGACTCTTTGACAAGCTCCTCTTCATCCATTTCGCTTTTGTGTTTTTTGAGCGCTTTTGCGGCACTTATGGCGAAGTTCCCGCCGCTTCCTATTGAAGCCAATGCACCGTCTTCGGGCTCGACGACGTCGCCGTTTCCGGTAAGTATGAAGATTTTTTCTTCATTGAGGACGATCATCATCGCTTCGAGTCTGCGAAGTACTTTGTCTTTTCTCCATGCTTTGGAAAATTCGATGACCGATTTGACGATATCTCCTTTCTTGTTTTCCAAAATATCTTCGAACATATCGAACAGGTTGAAAGCATCTGCCGTACTTCCGGCAAATCCCGCCAAGATTTTGCCGTTGTGAAGCGGGCGGATTTTCGTCGCGTTGGCTTTTAGTACCGCGTTACCGAAAGTGACTTGACCGTCACCGCCAATAACGGCTTTGTTTTTTCCTTTGTAGGCTAAAATCGTTGTCGCTTCGAACATACGCTATATACCCTCGACATCGACATGAAGCGTGGCGTGAATACCGTGACCGAGTTTGAGATCCACTTCATGCTCACCGACGGTTTTGATGGTTTTTTTGTCGGTTATGTGTTTTTTGTCGATTTCGATGCCGTGTTCCTCTTTGAGCGCTTCGGCTATGTCCTCTTTGGTGACAGCACCGAAAAGATGACCGTTTTCACCCACTTTTTTCTTAACGACGATTTCGAGCTTGTCGAGTTTTTTCGCCAACTCTTTGAGACGTTCGAGCTCCGCTTTTTCTTGCGCTTCTTTTTCCGCCATCATCTTTTTATGCTCCTCGATGATTTCAGGAGTAGCATGTTTTGCGAAACCTTTGGCGATGAGAAAGTTTTTCCCGTAACCGTCTTTTACCTCTTTTACTTCACCCGCTTTTCCTAAACTTTTTACATCTTTTACAAGTAGAACTTTCATTGTGTATCCTCTATTTTTTGTGTGATT
Organism: Helicobacteraceae bacterium; assembly: GCA_027038835.1. Taxonomy (GTDB): domain Bacteria; phylum Campylobacterota; class Campylobacteria; order Campylobacterales; family Sulfurimonadaceae; genus S012-15. Next base: position 73,244 of record JALWGC010000008.1, read on the forward strand.
ATAGCGAAAAAAGTTGTATTTAGGATTAATGAAGCAGAAGGGAAAGAGGGGACTACGGCTCTATGTAGTAGCCGATCCCCGAAGCGTTTTTGATAACGTCGGTTTTGAGTTTGTTTCGAAGTCGCCAAACGAGTGTTCTGACGTTGTTTTCGGTGGCTCCGCTTTCTGGCCAGACATGCTCTGTGGCTTTGGCGAAAGTGATCACCTTTCCAAGATGTGCGACAAGAAGCTTGAGAAACAGATTCTCTTTTTTCGTGAGCTTTATCTTTTCGTTGTCGAAAAAGGTTTCGTTGAGTGTGATGTCGAAATGGTAACGCCCATCGCCGAATTTGACGATAGGTGCGTCATCTTCACGGTTTTCGTACAAAAGCCTTGTCAAAGAATCGTTGGCGTTGAAGTATGATTGTGTCAGTTTGTCGTTGATTTCACTTTTGTACTTGAAAAGAGCTATCTGAATGGTTGCGTGGAGCGATTCTGGATTGAAAGGTTTGACGATATAGCCGTAAGGCTCCGTATGTTTGGCGTTTTCTATGATGTTGTCGTCGCTATAAGATGTCAAAAAGATAAACGGCATATCGAAATTTTGCTTGATGTAGTGGGCAAGCTCTATACCGTCCTCACTCTCTTGGAGGGAGATATCTACGATAACGAGATTTTTTTTGGATTTTGTAAGATGCTCTTTAGCCGTTTGGATGTCGCTGCAAGTGTCTATGTTTACATAGCCGAACTTTTTTAGAGACAAACTAAGGTTGAGTGCCGTAACTTCATCGTCTTCGACTATGAGTACACTGATGTCGCCGTCATTCATCGTCAAACCTTGTTGGATAACTTTGTATTATACTTTGTGACGATTATTATATAAAAAAAATAGTTATTTCACAAGGTTTTGAACGATTTTATCAAAAAAACATCAAAGAAGTGTCAAATGAGTCCAAGCTCCGCAAGGATAGGTTCGATTTTTGCGGTGATGTTTGTAAGCTCTTCGTAAAGTGCGCCGCTTGCTTTATCTTCGGCTATCCACTCTTCGATATGTTTGAGAGTATTGCTTTTTTCCTCGTCGCTCAACTCTTTTGAGTTTTTGACTGCGTCTTTGATTTTTTCAAGATGTTCGTGGTGTTTGTGTGATGCCATTTTTTTCGCTCCTAATAGTTGGTATATTTGCCGTTTTCGATATCTTTTTTGATTTTGGCAAGTCCCTCTTCCAAGATGGAAACAAGTACGTTCGCCGCTTCGTTGTCATCCGCTTCTGGAACGTCCCAGTCGGTTATTTTCATATTCGCTTTGAAAAGCATTTCGAGCTCTTTGATTATCTCTTCTTTTCGAGAAAGGAGTTCTTTTTCGATTGTATCCATACAGGCAATCCTTTTTAGTTTTTATAATTTTACTCTATTTACGGTTAAGAATCTATTTGCCGTTGAAATGTTCGTTCCACCATTCTTGAGGGGTTTGTGTCCTTTTTTTGATGCTTTCTTCGTCAAAAGCGTACTCGTAATCGTTTATGTACGCCATAACGACTTCGTAGGCATGGTTTATCTCAGCACTCATTCGTGTCGCTTGGTCGGGGTTGTCTGGATGTTTGTCGGGATGCCATTTTCGCATAAGCGATTTGTAGTTGTGTTTTATCTCTTCGAGGGTCGCTTTGTCTCTAAGGCCAAGGAGGGTTTTGGCCTTTACGAGTTCTTCGAAGGTGTAGCTTTTCAGTCTTGTTGCCTTCTGATATATGCAGGGGTATCGAGGTCGTTTTCATCGACGATGTCGCTTCCTACAACGAGTCTTGGGCGGATTTTCACTTTTGGAGCGGTGTTTTTCTCGTTCCCCTCGAAATCTTCGTTGTTGGCTTTGTTTTCCTCTTTATGTTCGAAACCGGTAGCTACGATGGTGATTTTTACGTAGTTTTCAGGAAGTTCCGGATCGGTAGAGGTACCGAAAATGATTTCCGCTTCTTCATCGGCGGTTTCATGCACAACGTCCATAGCTTCTTCAAGCTCCAAAATAGGGAATTCCGGATGGATTTTGAAATGAACGAGCACACCCATCGCACCGTTGATCGACATATTGTCAAGTAGCGGCGATTCGATAGCGGACTTGATAGCTTCGTAAGCGGCATTTTCCCCTTCGAATTCTCCAACACCCATAAGCGCCATCCCTTTATGGCTCATTACGGTTTTCAAGTCGGCGAAGTCGAGGTTGATGTCGTTGTCGCCACTTGAGAGGATAACCCCGGAAGTTCCGCTGACGGCTTGCGCCAAGACACTATCGACGATTTTGAAGCTTTCTTTGATGCCAAGCTTTCTATCGATGATGGAGAGAAGCTTCTGGTTGGGGATGACGACTATGGAGTCGCTTTCTTTTTTCAGCTCTTCTAGCCCCATTTCAGCCAGTTTCGCACGTTTTTTCCCTTCGAAATTGAAAGGCTTGGTTACAACGGAAACGGTCAGTGCGCCTATCTCCTTGGCGATTTGCGCAACGACGGGTGCCGCTCCCGTACCGGTTCCCCCTCCAAGACCTGCAGAGATAAAGACTATGTCCGCACCTTCGATCGCTTTTTTGATGTCGTCGTAGTTTTCAAGTGCGCTGTCACGACCCACTTCGGGTTTCATACCTGCACCCAAACCTCCCGTGAGCTTCGCTCCAATTTGTACTTTTTTGACCGCATCTTGTTGGTCGAGCGCTTGAGAGTCGGTGTTTACAAGCACCATCTCTATCCCTTTGACCCCCTCTTTGACCATATGACCTATCATGTTGCCGCCGCCGCCGCCGACTCCAACGGCTACTATTCTCGCTCCGCTTGGATTTTTTATCTCTTCAACTGTAAATTCCATTTTCTCCCCTCCTTAAAATAACTGACGCATCCAGTTCCAAAATTTCCCTAAACCGCCGTTTTCGTTCTCTTCTCTCATACCACCTTTGGTGATATCGACGATACCGCTTTGTTCCTCTTCTTGTGGTTGTTTCTTCGAAGCGGGTTCACTCGGTTTTTCGAGCTTTATATCCTCTTTGAGATTGACGCTTTTTGGCTCGAGCTGCACTTCGTTCGCATGGCGTACACGCTTGTTGATGTCTATTTCATACGGTGTGTAACCGCCGGCACTGTGCATGATAAGCCCGATAGCACATGAAAACTCCGGTGAAAGGAGGTTGTCAAAAAGCCCTTCGAGATGTTTTGGCTTGGCTATGCGAACAGGTTTGGAGTCGAAGAAAACGCTTGCGTACTCTTTGATCCCTTCCATTTTCGAAAAACCGCCAGTTAGCACAATCCCTGCGCCTATTTGATCTTTTAGACCGCTGTTTTCGATGATTTTTGCCAATATCATCAACGTTTCTTCGACCCGAGCGAGGATAACGTCATGGACGACGCTTAACGAAACTTCATGTTTGGAGTTTTCATCGCCGATTTTGGGAATCTCTATGAGTTCGACACTTTCGCTACCAAGTGAACCGTAGGTTAATTTGATGTTCTCGGCAACGTTTAGCGGTGTGTGGAGTGCCATCGAGAGGTCGTTGGTGATGTGGTTGCTTCCAACACCCAAAAAGTCGTTGTAGCGGATCGAGTTTCCTACATGAATGACGATGTTACAGCTCGTACCCCCCATGTCTATGACGGCGACGCCAAGCTCTTTTTCACTCTCGTCAAGCACCGCTATGGCCGAAGCGTAACCGTTTAGGATGATATTCTCAACCTCTATACCTGCACCTTTGACCGCTTTTTTAAGGTTGTTGAGACTCGATTTTTGGGTCGTGATGATATGGGTTTCGACTTCGAGCCTCGATGCGTTCATTCCTAGAGGGTCGTCTATGTAGTCTTGCTCGTCCACTTTGAAGTTGTATGGAAGTGCGTGTAGGACTTCGTATTCGTTTGGAATCTTCGCGTTGTAGAGTGAAGTTTGCATCACGCGTTCGATATCTTTGATGCCGACCTCTTTGCTTGTAAGGTTGACGATACCGCTGGAATCGAGACTTTTGGTATATGTCCCGGACATCGAGACGATAGCGGAGTCGATGGCGCTTCCAGAAACCCGCTTGGCGTCGTTAACCGCTTGTTCGATCGATCTGGAAGCGAGTTCGATATTGGTGATGGTTCCTTTTCTCAGCCCTTGCGCTTTTGCGGTCCCCGCACCCGTTACGGTTATTTTGTTGTCGTTGCTTATTTGCGCGATTATGGCGCAAATTTTCGTTGATCCGACATCGATCGCTAAAACGGTTCTGCTCAAGTTAGAGTCCTTTGTAATATATCTCTATATCGTACATTCCACGCAATGTTTTAATGATATTTTGGTCAAACAGGTTCTGTTTGATTTTTCTCACTATCAGCGCAGATTCTTTATGAGTTTCCGGTAGCAATTTTTGTTCCAAAATGTCGTAAAGAACGATATTTTCATCGTTAACGACAATAAAACCTTGTTTGGTTTGTTGCGTGAAAAGCTCGGAGAGAAATTTTTTGGCTATCGTTTCGTCGAGTTTCGTCAATTTTTTCGCATCTTTGATGGTTACGAACTCACTTACATCACCTTGGAACGTTTTAAGAGAGTTTTTGGCGAGTTCAAGTAGTTTTTGCTTCTTTTTCTCTGCTACGAACAAAGGAAGGACGTCGGCTTTGGCGGATTCGAACGTTTTGTTTTTCGCCGGAGTTACCGAGATGAGTTTTACTATGACATATCCCTCTTTGTATGGAAGGGGTTTGAGGTAGCTTCCGGGTGCGTTTTTTGCGAGTTTCGATAAAAGAGCATCGCCGTATGTGTTGTTCGAAGCACTGATTGTCAGCTCTTTTTGTGATTTTACAACCCCTTTTTTGAACGCTATGTAGCTTTTAAGAGCCGCTTTTTTCGTCTCTTTGGCATTGAGCTCGGATAGGACTTTTTCTTTCGCTTTTTCAAGGGGGAGAATTTTTCCGTCTTCGCCTCTAAAATGGGTTTTGTTGTCGTTGTAGTAGTTTCGAATCGTTTTTTCATCGAAACTTTTTTGAAGCGGTGCTTGTTCCAAAACCGCCACATGGTAGAGTACTTCGGTTTTGAAGCGCTCTTTTACTCCTTCCCAGTAACTTTTGAGCTCTTTTTCATCTACTTTGACTTCGATATCTTTTGCCGAAAGTAGCTTGTATTTTATCTTGTCGGCAATATTGAAAACGGTATCGCCGATTTTGTTTTCGTTTTGAGACGTTACGGTTGGAAGGAGGTTGAGGATTTTTTCGATGGTAAGTTCTTTTCTCATCCCTTCTTCGAAATCTTTGATTTTAAGGTTGTTGCGTGAGAGCACTTCTTTGTAGAGATTTTTGTCGAATTTACCGTTTGTTTGGAAGTAGGGGAGTTTCGATATCGCCTGTGCGAGTTCTTCGTCGCTAACGTAAACATCGTAATCTTTTGCGAAATTGAGAATAAGTGCTTGATCGACAAGTCTCGATAGCGCTTGTTTTTCCAGTCCGAACGCTTTTGCTTTCTCTTTGTCGAAATTCCCTTGGAACATCTGAGCGTACTGGTTGTAGAGGTCGCTGTAGGTTTTTTGAAATTCCGCTATGGTTATCTCTACGTTCCCCACTTTGGCTATCGCCGAAGCTTTGTCACCGTATTTGTACGCTCCCCAGCCGACGAAACCGGCTCCGATAAAAGCGATAGTAGATACCCATATAGTGATAATGAGCCATTTTTTGTGTCTTTGCATCCAAGTGATCATTGTAGTGTAAACCTTTAAGATAATTTTGCGTTATTCTATGAAAATTCCGATTAAATCTTTATAAAGAAAGGATTATTCTGTAAAATAGCTCTCGTGTGTGGTGTCTTCGAGCATGAGGAGTTTGCAGCTTTTTTCCAATATGGCAAGCTCTTTTGCCATCTCCGCTATGTCCCGGTTGAAAGCGAATACGCCGTATCCGCGTATAACCATGATATGGGTTTTGTGTGCAGCGAAATATTTGGCTATTTCGCTGTCGGCTCGTTCATACCAGTTGTCGAAATTTTTCGGATCGTAAATCTCTATATTACCGAGTTCTTTGTAGCCGAAATAATCCTTTGGCGTTATGATGTTGTGGCGCAAAGCGTAGCTTGAAACGAACGGCGGCATCGTGAATGTTATGAATTTCGCATCCGACATCGTAGCGTAGATGCGGTGGTGGATTTTCGCATCGATACTCGCTTGGTTCCAGCGGTAGTCTTTTTGAAAGTAGAGCTCGATAAGGGCATTTTCGTCTATGGCATCGAACACCGCGTCCGCTTTGTTTATCATAAAGCGGCTGTTTTCGGTTTTGGCGGAGATCGAACCGTGGTAGATTCCAAAGAAGTCCTTTCTAAAAAACGAGAGAGAAAGGCTTTGGAGTTGTTTTTGGATAAGTTTTTTGTTCATCTACTTGAACCAGCTTTTGACTTTGTCTATAGCGCTTTCAAGGAAGCTTTCATGTGGTTTGGACTCTTCTACGCCAAAAGAGTCTTGCAGTTTTTGCAAAAGCTCTTTTTGTTCCGAATTGAGCGATTTCGGATAGGTTATCTTGATTTGCGCTATGAGATCGCCTTTACCGTGACCGTGGACATCTTCGACCCCTTCCCCTTTGAAGACGAACTGCTGTTTGTCGCGCGTTCCTATGTCGAGTTTGAGTTCGAGTTCCCCTCTTAAAGAAGGGATGGTAAGGGTGTCGCCCATAACCGCTTGGGTGAAGAAAACAGGAATTTCGATGTAAACGTCGTTACCGTTTCGAACGAAATGTTTGTCCTCTTGAACTCTAAAGGTAACGTACAAATCTCCTCTTCTTCCGTGTTTGCTTATATTTCCCGCTCCCGCAACGCGCAATCTGTTCCCGGTATCGATCCCTTTTGGAATATCGATGGTGATGGAGCTTTTTTCTTCGATATAGCCTTTACCCTTACATTCGCTACATTTTTGCGCTATTTTCATCCCCTCACCATGGCAATCGGGACAGGTTTGAGAAAAGGTCATAAACCCTTGTCTTAGATACACCTGACCTTGTCCGTCACAAGTTCTACAAGGTTCCAACTTACCGTCTTTAGCACCTGTTCCTTTACAGCTTTTACATGAAGTTTTGAAGGTGTAGTCGATAGTTTTCTCACACCCAAAAACAGCTTCTTCGAAGGTGATTTCCATCTCTATACCAAGATCGAGCGGGTATTTGTCGCGCTCTTTGGCTCTTTTTGCTCTAGAACCGCCGCTAAAGCCGAACATCTCTTCGAAGATGGAGCTCAAATCATCAAAACCTCCAAAACCGCCGGCAGAACCCATTTGCCCCTCAAGGCCGGCTTTTCCGTAGCGGTCGTAGATGGCGCGTTTTTCATCGTCGCTCAAAACTTGATACGCTTCGTTGCAAAGTTTGAACATGTGCTCGGCTTCTTTGTCGCCGTCGTTTTTGTCCGGATGGTATTTTTTCGCCATTTTTCGATAAGCGCGTTTTATTTCGCTTTTGTCGGCGTCTCTTGAGATTTCGAGTATTTCGTAGTAATCTACCTCTTCAGTCATAGTTGTTCGTTTCCTTATAGTGATTTGTTCATTTTTCGAAATCGAATTATACTATAATTTCAAATATAAGTTATACCAAACCCAACTAAAGAGTGGGAATTTAAACGAACATATTGTAGTATAGTACAAGGCGAAAATCCGCAGGAGCTACTAGTAGCTTCAAGGGTTTTCAACGCGGTAATATGCTGCTATATGTTCGCCCTTCGGGTAAAAGATAAGCTACCATCTGCTGCGTTAGACTATCTTGAGGCTACCAGTAGCATCTGCGATAGTCTGCCTTGCATCTGATAGCTTCTCTTTTATTTAAATTTCCCACTCTTTAATTGGGTTTGGTATTAAAAAGCGATTAAAAAGAAAAGTTATGAAATATCATTCGTTAGAAAAGTTCAACAAGCTTGTCGAAGCGCTCGAGGAGTTGCCGACGATAGGGAAAAAATCGGCGACGAGACTCGCATACCACATGGTGAGCAAAGACAGTTTTAATGCACTTCGCCTTGCACATGCCATCGAAGATGCCATCGGGACGATAAAACGATGTCGAAAATGTGGCGGTATGAGCGAAGATGAGCTGTGTTTCATCTGTTGCGATGAAAGCCGAGACCGTCATGTATTGTGTATAGTGGAGAGTGCGAAAGATATTTTACTGTTTGAAGAGAACGCTCTTTTTGACGGTTTGTACTTCGTTTTGGAATCGTTTCAAGATGTCGATATCGCTTCTTTGCGCTCACGTATCGAGGAAGATGATGTCAAAGAGGTAGTTTTCGCTTTGACTCCTTCGATTCAGAATGATGCTATAATTTTGTTTATCGAAGACAAACTCAAGGAGTTCGATATCACTTTTACCAAAATCGCACAAGGGGTACCGACGGGGGTGAGTTTGGAAAATATCGATATTTTGTCATTGAGTAAAGCGATAGAAAGTAGGGTGAAGATTTGAAAAAAATAGCGGCTTTTTTAGTTTTTGTTGCAAACTTGGCTGCAAACGAAGCGGTAACGCCTCTTGAAAAAGTTATAAGTGTCGAGACCCTCAAAGACGAGAAAGTGAAAGAATCGATAGGGGACTGGATGAATGAAAAATTCGGTCTTACACCGTATCGACCGAACTACCTTCTGCCCTTTAGCTACACGACACACAACTACAAAGAGTGGACACCGACAGACGGTGAATACAAAAATATAGAAGCGGAATTTCAAGTCAGCTTGAAGATGGCTTTTAAGAGAAATCTCCTTGGAATGGGAGAGATATACTACGGAGCTTATTCTCAGCGCTCTTTTTGGCAACTCTACATAGAATCTTCCCCTTTTAGGGAGTCGAATTACAATCCTGAGCTTTTTGTCACTTTCCCGGTCGGTTCGAAAGAGTACTACGGCTTGAAATCGCTTACGTTTGGATACTCGCACCTCTCAAACGGTCAAGGCAACATCACACTTACCGATAACGCCAAGAAGTATCCGGAGATGCAAAATCGCTCAAGAAGTATCAACAAGCTTTACGCACAAACGATTTTTCAGCACAAATCGCTGATTTTCGATTTGAAAGTATGGACGAGGATTGCGAATCTAGACGACAATCCAGATATCATGGACTACATCGGATACGGAAGATTGAAGATGATGTACTTTTACAAAAAACATCTTTTTACCGCTATGGGACGTTTCAATCCTTTCAAACGAAAAGGGGCTTTCGAGGCGACCTATTCGTACCCGGGGCATCTTGACGGGGTCTATTTTTTCGCTAAAATCTTTACGGGTTATGGAGAAAGTCTTATAGATTACAACACGAAACTGACGAAGTACTCTGTCGGTTTCGCTTTTTCAAGATAGAGAGGATTATCTCTCTATCTCTCCCGGGTAAGAGACGATACCGTGGGTGAGGTTGCCGATTTTGCTAAATCCCATATCATGCATAATGCGCGCGACATGTGCACTTCGACTACCCACATGACAATAAAGAATGATATTTTCGTTTTTATCGAGCTTGGCTTCTTCGAGGGCTGCGAAAAAGCTCGATGTCGGAACGAGTTTGTCCGCACCTTTTATGTGCCCCATTTGCCACTCCATGTACTCGCGTACATCGACTAGTTTGAAGTTCACCATACCCAACTCGCGAGCTTCCATAAGAGAAACGAGTTCATCGCCGTCAAGTTCGTCTTTGTTGACCAGGATTTCCGCTTCTTCTTGCGTCAAGCCGCGTGAATGTTGGTGAACTGCTTCTTCCATCCCCATCTCTACACGTTGTTTTTGCGCATATTCCGGTGTACAGAAAATACCGCAATGACATTTTCCTTCCTCGGGAATCTCTTTTTCAATCGCCGGTTTACAAGGGCAAACACGGTCATCTACGCTTCTTGGCTTTCCGTCAACCTCTTCGACCATAAAACAAGGGCAAAAGCGCTTGCCGTACATCATCTTGTTTCTGGCAAGCCCCATTTGGACACCTTCGTTCACTTCCTCTTGCGGGTTGTACACCCAGCCGAACTGGTTACAAACTTTGTCGGTGAATTTGATCGTTTTTTCCATCTCCGCTTGAAATTCCGGAGAGTTCATGTCGATTCTTTGTATCATCGTTTTTTCCTTTATTTTCTTGCTTTTCCTTCGATTATGAATCGAAGTGCGTTGAGTTTTATAAACCCTGCCGCGTCGGTTTGGTCATATACTTCATCCTCTTCGAATGTACAGTATTCGGGATTGAAAAGTGATTTTTCACTCTCTCTACCAACTACGACGACGTTGCCTTTGTAGAGTTTGAGGCGCACCTTCCCTTCGACGTTGACTTGTGTCTTGTCGATAGCGGCTTGGAGCATCTCTCTCTCAGGTGAGAACCAAAAACCGTTGTAAACGAGTTTTGCATAGCGTGGCATCATTTCGTCTTTGAGATGAGCTTCTTCTCTATCGAGTGTGATAGACTCTATGGCGCGGTGCGCTTTGAGCATGATGGTTCCGCCCGGTGTTTCGTAACATCCGCGAGATTTCATTCCAACATAGCGGTTTTCGACTATATCGATACGACCGATACCGTGTTTTTTACCATATTCGTTGAGTGTTTCGAGAATCTTCGCCGGTGTCATCGCTTCACCATTGATGGCGATAGGGTCTCCGTTTTTGTACTCTATCTCGATGTATTCTGGAGTGTCGGGAGCGTTTTCGGGGCTTACGCTCCATAGCCACATATCCTCTTCCGGTTCCGCTGCAGGGTCTTCGAGGATCCCCCCTTCATAAGAGATGTGCAATAGGTTCGCATCCATCGAGTATGGAGATTTTTTCCCTTTTTTCTCGATTTTTATCCCATGCTCTTCGGCAAATTTGAGGAGTTTTTCACGCGAGTTGAGGTCCCATTCTCTCCATGGAGCTATAACGGTCAAGTCGGAGTTGAGGCTAAGATAGCCTATCTCGAAACGTACTTGGTCGTTCCCTTTTCCCGTCGCTCCATGCGCGACCGCGTCGGCACCGGTGATTTTGGCGATTTCGACTTGGCGTTTTGCTATAAGGGGTCTTGCAATCGAAGTTCCAAGAAGGTATTCCCCCTCGTAGATGGCATTGGCGCGAAACATTGGAAAGACGTAATCGCGAACGAATTCTTCTCTTAAGTCGTCGATGAAGATGTTCTCGGGCTTGATACCCAAATCGAGCGCTTTTTGGCGTGCCGGCTCTACCTCTTCCCCTTGACCGATATCGGCTGTGAAAGTGACAACTTCGCAGTCGTATTCATCTTGAAGCCATTTGAGTATGACACTCGTATCGAGTCCTCCGGAGTAAGCAAGTACCACTTTTTTGACGTTTTTTTTCATATACAATCCTATATAGACATAAATAGTTGGGTGATTATACTAAAAAAGAGATTAAAATAGAGTAAGAGCGTAAATCAATTTTTATTTTAAGAGTAGCAAAAGAATAACTTTTGCTTATCCTCTTGTGTCAAAGAGCATACCGGTGAATTCTTTGACCTTCTCAAGCAGAGAGTGCGCTTTTTCCGCCGGCCATCTTCTTAGCACCTTGTCGGTCTTTTTGTCGATGATAGAAACATAGAACGTATCTTCTTTATCGACTCCAAATCGCAAAGAGGTGTTGAGTAGAGATATTTCGCTATTGAGGCTATCGACGAGTTTATCGACCTCTTTTTCGCTGTTGAGCAGTTTTTTGTTTCTATCTTCTATAGCTTGGTTCGAACTCTCTTGCGTTTTGGAAACTTGCGTATGCGTGTCCGCTTGTTGCGTTTCTTGGCGCAGATTGAGATTTGCCTGTACCTGCTGTTTCGCTACGTTTGCTATGCCATCCATGACGAACTCCTTATGTGTAGCTAGAGTATTTCTAAACACCATATCGGCTATTTTTTTCATCTCTTTAGTTTTTTTACGAAAAAAAAGATATATTACGTTTTTGAAATTATTTTATGGACAGATGGTTATGATTTATAAAACGGATATAGGTGAAATCGATTTGGGGAAATTGACGCGGCTTTATCCCGCAGCTTTGATAGAAGTCGGAGGAGAACAAGCGGAGATGAGCTTGGAATGGATGGAGAGTAACGCGGAGAAAGTGCAACTCGTTTCGTATGTACTGGTGTTTGATTTCACTCCCATAGGCAGCGAAGAAAGGAGTAAAAAGGTGCTTTCGTTCGCGAGTAAAGAGGAGTTGTTGGAAGAGATGCAAAAGGTAGCAGAGTTCGTAGATGCCTATCGTAAATAGCGATACGAAAAAAGTTTTTTCCCTTGCTTTGCCGGCGGCATTGAAACATCTTGCCGATATTTTGCAGATACTTGTCGATATGTTGATGGTCGGCTCGGTGAGTGTATATGCGTTGGCGGTTGTCGGGCTTTCGATGCAGTTTATGATGTTTTTAAATGTCCTTATGACGCTTTATGTCGTCGGAGGGAACGCACTGATTTCCCGTTTTATTGGCAGTGGGAGAAAAAAACGGGCTTCTTCACTACTTTTTTCCCTTGGGGTGTTCGCTTTTGCCATCTCTTTGGCGGTAGTTTTTCTGCTTTATCCAAATGCTCGAAGTTTGTACGAGTTGATGGGAGCTTCTGTTGGGGTATCGCAAGTTGGGGGCGTGTACTTTCAAACGCTTTTGCTTGGAATGCCGCTTATATTTATGGACAACTTGCTTTATAATGCACTCTCTGCCGCAGGCGATACCAAAAGTTCCCTTTTTATCAAACTCGCTTCAAGTGCAATAAACGCTTTTTTCAACTACGTTTTGATTTTCGGTCATTTCGGTTTTGAGCCTATGGGGGTTGAAGGCGCTGCGATAGCGACGATAATCTCTTATTTTTTCAACGTTTCGGTCTATTTGATTTTGTTTTTCGTCAACTCCAAAACCAAGTTGTTGTTCATCCCGCTATGGCGAAAAAACGATTTGCTTCGGGCTTTGAAAGTGGGGTATCATGCAGCTATCGACAGAGGGATTTCCGCTTTGTCGTTTTTGTTCTTCGTCTCTATTATCGCCTATTACGGCACGAGTGAGTTGGCGGGGTATCAAGTAGGACTGAGAATAGAAGGGATAGCGTTTATGCCGGGATTTGGTTTCGCTATCGCTTCTATGGCGCTTGTCGGGCAGGCTTTGGGTGCCAAAGAGATTGAGAGAGCGTACAATATGGGGATAATATCGGGGCGTATCGCGTATATTTTCATGGGATTTGTCGGAATTTTCATGATATCGTATCCGGAGTGTTTTGTTGGTTTTTTTACCAAAGACGAAGCCACGATAGATGTCGCTTCGAAATATCTCGTTTTAGTTGGTTTAGCGCAAATTCCGCTTGCTTTGACGTTTGTCTATTCGGCAAGTCTAAGAGGTGCCGGAGATACGAAAACGGTGATGCGTGTAAATATATTTTCACTTTGGGTGTTTCGTGTTATCCCCTCTTATTTGGCATATAAAGCAGGTTTTAGCGTGATGAGCGTTTTTGTCGTGATGAATGTCGAAACATTGCTAAAAGGGGTGATTTTTACCTATCTGTACAAAAGGAGAAAGTGGCTCTACACGAAAGTGTAGAGTGAAAGTTACTGAATGACGAATTCGGTAAAATAGACCCCGAGAATCTGCCCGTCATCGAGCATGGAGTTCAAAGCGTCTTTTATTTGCTGGGTGAGTTTGTCTTTCCCTTTTCTCGAGCTTACCTCTTCGAGTGTTTTGGAAGTGAGTATGCGTATGATTCTGTCGCGTATGACGGCGGTTTTGTTATCGAGTTCCGCAGTGAGCTCTTGGCCGCTGAGTTCCAAGTCCATCGTTACTTTAAGATACCTTCTGCCGTTGTCGCTTTTGAGGTTTACCGTAAAGGTATCGAGCGGATACAGCACGCCGATCTGGCTGAGTTTTCTGCTTTGCTCCATCGCTGCGGAAGAGTAACTTCTCGGTTTTGTCTGAGCCGGCGCGCTTTGTACTTTGGCTGCGGGTTGAGTCGTTGTAGCCGCTTCTTCCTCGTCGTCACCCATCAGAAGAATTGCCGCTATCGCACCTAACACAATAATAAGCACAAGCACGACAATGATGATGATAAGCAACATCTTGTTCGATTTGCCGCCGCTTTTTTCCTCTTCTTGGGTCTCTTCGTTCTCTTTTTCTTCAGCCATATACTATCCTTCTATAAGTGTATCGAGCGGAAAAAAGTCGTATTTTTCCGCATCGTAGTAGTCTATTTTTCCGTTTTCGATGTGGTAGTACCATCCGTGTATATGTAAATCGCCATTTTCGAATCTTTCTTTAACATGTGGATATGTAAGAAGATTCTCTATTTGATTTATAATGGAGAGTTTTTCGGTAAGTCTTAAAAGTTCCTCTTTGTTCGCATCTACCCCAAGACTCAAGATAGCGCTTTTTTTCGCATTTTCACCAAGAGAAAGCCATCTTTTCGTATGTGCCATTTCGGGCGTGTCTTCGATATCTTGGTATAGTGCAGCACATGCGCCGCAATAGGAGTGCCCACAGACGATAATCTCTTTGACTTTTAGAACGCTTGTGGCGTACTCGATGCCGGTTGCGGTTGCATGGTAGTCGTCATCTGGGCTAAAAGGGGGGACGAAATTACCGACATTTCGTAGCACGAAAAGATCGCCCGGTTTGGTTTGCAGCATCATGTCCGGAATAACGCGCGAATCGGAACAGCCTATAAAAAGAGCTTTGGGCTTTTGTCCTTCTTTGACAAGCTTCGCAAGTTCATCTTTGTTTTTTTTGAAATACTTGACAAAAAGCTCGTTCCCTTTCGCGTATTTTTCCATGCTCATCTTTTTTCCTAATCGCAGTGGTCGATGCCAAGAGTTTTCATTATCTCTTCGAAAATCTCTCCGGCTTCTCTGTTGATGTCGTCATGGTACTCGATAACTACTACCGACCTGTCATTAGCGATATCGCTAAAATGGATATCCGCTTTTAGTGGATATTTGTTCACTATTTTCTCAACCGTCGTTACTACTTTTTCTTTTTCTTTTTTGTTATGAAATGCAAGTGAAAGTCTGGAAAATCGCTCTTCACTTCTAAATTCCGCATCTATCATGTAAATAGCCTTTGATAATCTTATTTCCTTTATTATATATAAAAATAAGAAAAAAAGAGATAAAAATCGTAAAAATCAGTACCACTCCAACAGTTTTGTAACTTCATCGACGACATAGATTTTGATTTTCGTTTTTTCAAGCGGTTTTTTTGCGACAATCGCCTTTTTGATTTTTTGCATGGAAGCTTCTTTTAAACGGGTATCGAGACTGTAAACCTCTCTGACATCACCTACGAGAGAAACTTCTCCTATAAAAACCGTTTCTTTGGAGATTGCACGGTCGCGAAAACTGCTTATAATAGCCGCTAAAACCGCTAAATCCGCCGATGTTTCGGTAATTTTGATTCCACCGGTGATGTTGATGAATACATCGTATCCCGAGAGGGGAATCTGGAGTTTTCGCTCCAAAAGTGCCAAAAGCATCCCAAGGCGGTTGTTGTCAAATCCGGTAGCTTGCCTTTTGGCGTTTGGCGTATGCGATTCGCTGACTAAAGCTTGCACTTCGAGGATGATAGGGCGGCTTCCTTCCATCACCACCGTAAGTGCCGAGCCTGCTTGGTTGGAATCACGATTGAAAAAACGTGAAGCTATGTTTGTTGCACTAAAGAGTCCTTCGCTTTTCATTTCGAAAACGCCTATTTCGCTCGTTGGACCGAAGCGGTTTTTGAAGCCACGCAAGATTCGAAGTTCTTGAGAGGAATCCCCTTCGAAATATAGCACAGTATCGACCATGTGCTCCAGTACTCTTGGTCCTGCGATGCTTCCTTCTTTGGTGATATGCCCGATGATGAAGGTGGCTAGTTCTTTTTCTTTGGCTATTCGCATAAGTTCGAAGGTTATTTGTCTAACTTGCGTGACGCTCCCCGGAGCGGAGGTTATCTCCTCGGAATAGATGGTTTGGATGGAGTCGATTATCAAAAAGTCGTATTCTCTGTGTTCGAGTTCGAGAAGTATCTGCTCAAGACGGATTTCACTTAGAAGATAGAGGTTTTCTTGGTTCGCACCAAGACGGTTTGCCCGCATTTTTATCTGCCCAGCCGATTCTTCGCCCGAAACATACAAAACGTTTTTTCCGTGTTCGGAGAGGTTGGATGCGACTTTGAGCAAAAGGGTCGATTTCCCAACACCCGGACTCCCCCCTATAAGCGTCAACGACCCCGGAACGATTCCGCCCCCTAAAACATTGTCCAGCTCGATGTCGTAAGAGGAGAAACGGCTTACTTCTTCCTCTTTGATTTCGGCTATGCTTTTCGCTTTTGGAGTTGTCGAGGAGTTCTTTTTTGAGTTTTTGACGAACTTTTGTTGCTCTTGTGTCAGCTCGACAAAACTGTCCCAAGCACCGCAGTTGGTACATTTACCCATCCATTTCGGTGTCGTCATGCCGCAATGTTGACATTCATAAAGTGTTTTAGTTTTAGCCATTACAATACTTTTGAATTTTTGTGTAGTTTATAAAAAAAATGGAGATGGTAATAGAAAGTTGACATTTTGTCAACTTTCTACTTTTTCTTTTTTTTCTTTCTCTGTCGTCGGGGTTTCCTCGAAAATCGCATCTAAAATACCATCGACAAATTCATATTTGTCAAACGGTGTCAAGTTTTCCGGTTGTTCCCCCGTTCCTATAAACAAAATAGGCAACTCCAAAGCAAAAGCGATACTAAAGACGCTTCCCCCTTTGGCTGTTCCATCGAGCTTGGTGATGATGATACCGTCGATCCCTATCATCTCGTTGAAAGCTTTGGCTTGGGCGATGGCGGAATTTCCCTGTGTGCCGTCAAGCACGAGCAGAGTTCTATGGGGTGCGCCGCTATGGGCTTTGTCGCAGATGCGCACTATTTTCTTGAGCTCGTTGGCGAGGTTTGTTTGGGTATGAAGTCTTCCTGCGGTGTCGATGATGACTCGGTCGATATTTTTCGCTTTTGCCGAAGAGATGGTGTCGTAAGCGACCGCACTTGGGTCATGCCCTTGTTTGGAAGAAACAATTGGAACATCGAGTTTTTGTGCCCAGAGTGTGAGTTGCTCTATGGCTGCCGCTCTGAAAGTGTCCGCCGCACCTAAAATGACGCTGTTTCCTTGGGCTTTGTAATATGAGGTAAGCTTGGCGATGGTGGTGGTTTTACCAGCCCCGTTGACCCCGACGATAAGTTCGACAAACGGTGGGGTGAACTCCGGCTCTTTATACGATGCGTACGCGAACGTGGCAAGAAGTTTGGAGCGCAGAATTTCGCGCGTCACTTTTTCTTGAGGTATCTCACCGATAATGAGCTCGACAAGCTCGTACTCCACATCCGCTTCGAGCAAGATATCTTCCAATTCCTCTTTGGTTATGAACGGCTTTTTTTTCGGTACTATCGTTTTGATGGCATCTGTTGTCTTTTTGAGAGATTTTTTTATAAATCCAAACATATTCGTTCCTTATTTCGTTGTGTTGTTTTTCAAGGCTTCTTTGATGTCGCTAAGTATGAACTCCTCTTCCGTCGCGCCTAAATAGTTTTGAAAAACTTTTCCATCTTTGTAGATGACGACAAGGGGGATTGGGAATCTTTCACCGATTTGGAGATTTTTACTTACCGTTTCGATAACGTCGTCGTTTTTTGGCGAGTTGACCAAAGTGTAGGTGAGTTCGTTTTCTTGTTCGAACTTTTCGAGTGCTTCATCCTTGATGTTACGCTCTATCGTTACGCCTACGATTTTCACTTTTTTTGGAAATTTTTTCGCGATATCGCTTAGGATTTTCGCTTCGGCTTTACAAGGTGGACACCATGTGGCGAAAATGTCTATTATAAGGAGTTTTTGCGGTGCGTCTTGCAGAACAAGCCCGTTTTTCGTTTTTTTGAGAGTGAGTGTGGAATTGTTGTCGATAGAGCGAAGTTGGATGAGAGAGGTATCGACTTTTTTGACCGTTTGGTCGGTGTTTTTTTCGTGAGTTTCGTTTTTGTCGCATCCGCCAAAAGTCAAAAGTAGTGCCGCCAAGGGGAAGAGGAGTTTTACATTGAACATCGAGAACCTTTTTTTGTATAATATCGCTTCGAATGAAGTTCGAAAAATTTGCGAAATTATAGCTTTAAAGAGATTAGATGTCCATTACAAAAGAATCGGTTCGGAAAAAATGTTTGCACTCCCATAGAAAAAATATCTCACGGAGGTTTTATTTCGATTCTGTCGTGAACACCCGATTGGAAAAACTTTTCAAGTCGCTCAAACCCGCAAGAAAGATTCTCCTTTATATACCGCTTGGTATGGAAGCCGACATAACCAAAACTTTACGAAAATTGAGAAAAAAACATACCGTTTTGGTACCGTTTATGGAAGGGGAAAGTTTTAAAATGGTACAATATAGGCTACCGCTAAAGAGAAAAAAATTTGGAATATACGAAGCGGGGAACAGTAACAAAAAATTTAAAAAAATAGATATAGCCGTCGTTCCGGCAGTAGGGATTGATAAAGATTTAAAAAGAGTAGGGTTTGGAAAAGGGATGTACGATCGCTTTTTCGCAAAACTGAAACAAAGACCCTATACGATTTTCGTCCAAAGAAAACTTTGTTATGTAAATGAAAAAATATGTGACGAGTACGATATCTTTGCCGATATGGTGATTGCCGGAGACGGGCGGCTAGAAAAGAGGAAACGATGATATACGAGATAGTCCAAGGCGGTGTTATCGCCGCCGTCAGTGGCGCTATCGGTTTTTTCGTCTCCAAGAAGGTTACAAACGCGAACTTCGACATCTACGTCGAAAAAGCCAAAGCGAAAGCCGCCGCCATAGAGAACGAAGCGCAGCTTTTGTTGCACAAAACCAACCTCAAGGTTCAAGAGCTCGAACTCGAAGCGCAAAAAGCGTATGAAGAAGCGAAGCTTAAAGCCAAAGAGGAACTTGCCCAAAAAGAGCTCGAATTGGCAAGTAAAGAGCAAACGTTCAAACGCTACAAAGAGAGCGAAGAACGACGCCTTGCAGAAGAGGGGATAGTCCTAAGTGCGAAAAGAACCGACTTGGAGAGACTGGAAAAATCGCTTGAAGCGCTGAAAAAAAAGTACGAAGAAAAAATAGAAGACGCTTTACACTCGCTTGAACATTGTGCGGGTATGACCGAAGCGGAAGCGAGAAAACTGCTTCTTGAAAAGGTTGAAGAGCGCTCCCGCGCCGAGATTGCGCATATAGTGCGTAAGTTCGAAAACGAAGCGAAAAACGAAGCGAAAAAACGTGCCAACTATATTTTGGCGCAAGCGACAAGCCGTTATGCCGGCGAGTTCGCTGCGGAAAGGCTCACTTCGGTCGTAACGTTGAGTGATGATGAACTCAAAGGGCGTGTTATCGGAAAAGAGGGGCGAAATATCAAAACGCTCGAAACCCTTCTTGGGGTCGATATCATCATCGACGACACGCCAAACGCGATAGTGGTGAGCAGTTTTAATCTGTATCGTCGGGCTATCGCGACGAAAACGCTCGAGCTGCTCATAGAGGATGGGCGCATACAGCCGGCTCGAATAGAGGAGATTTACGAAAAAGTATGTGAAGAGTTCGAAGAGTCGATTCTCCATGAAGGAGAAGAGATCGTCAGTGAACTGGGGGTGGGAGTTATGCACCCGGAACTTATGAAGCTCATAGGAAAACTTCGATACCGTGCAAGTTATGGGCAAAACGCTTTGGCGCACACGCTCGAAGTGGCGCACCTTGCGGGCGTGATGACCGCGGAGATGGGTGGAGATATCGCGCTTGCAAAACGTGCTGGTTTGCTTCATGACATAGGAAAAGCGCTTACCCATGATTTAGAAGGAAGTCATGTCGATTTGGGAGCGGATATTTGCCGTAGATACAACGAAAACGAAGTGGTTATCAACGCCATCTACGCGCACCATGGGCATGAAGATATCAAGTCGATAGAGTGTGGTGCGGTTTGTGCCGCCGATGCGCTCTCAGCCGCTCGTCCGGGTGCAAGACGCGAAGTGCTCGAGAGCTTTTTGAAGCGTGTAACCGAGATAGAAGAGATAGCGTCTTCATACAACGGTGTGCGTCAGGCATATGCCATCAACGCCGGTCGAGAAGTGCGTGTCATCGTCAATGCGACGCTTGTCAACGACGACGAAAGCGTCCTTTTGGCAAAAGAGATAGCCAAGGAGATAGAAGAACGTGTTCAGTATCCCGGTGAGATAAAAGTCAACGTCATTAGAGAAACAAGGGCGATAGAGTTCGCGAAGTAAGGGGAGATATGTTAACAGTAGCATTGCCAAAAGGGCGTATAGCAAAAGAGACTTTGGAGATTTTCGAGCAGATTTTCGGCTCGCAGTTTGCGTTTGACGATAGGAAGCTCATTTTGGAAACGGAAAATTTCCGTTTTTTACTTGTCAGAAACCAAGATGTCGCTACTTACGTGCACAGACAAGCGGCCGACATCGGAGTCGTCGGGCTCGATACGCTCGAGGAACAAGGGCTGGACGTGGTTCGGTTGCTCGATTTGAGAAAAGGGGTATGTAAAGTCGCTATCGGGATGAAAAAAGGGGAGAAACTCGATTTGACAAAACCGGAGCTCAAAGTCGCGACGAAAATGGTCAACATTACCAAACGCTACTTCGAACAGCGCGCGGTTTCTGTGGATATTATCAAACTCTACGGTTCTATCGAACTTGCACCGTTGGTCGGTTTGGCGGACATGATAGTCGATATCGTCGAAACCGGAACGACGATGAAGCAAAACGGTTTGGAAGTGGTAGAAGATATTATGGAAAGCTCCACATACCTCATAGCCAACAAAAACAGTTACATCGCTAAAAAAGATGAAATCCTCTCTATCTACGAAAAGATACGTGATGTCGTCAAAAACGGCTAATCTTGACCTCTATGCGAAGGTGGAGCACCTTCTTGGCATAGAAGAAGCGACCGATGCGCTACACTCTTTGTACATGAGTGAGCTTGCAGATTTGGAAATAGAAAGTTTGCTCGATGTAGGGTGTGGAAGGGGCGGTTTTATAAAACGCGCCTTGGCAAAGGGGATGGAAGCAAAAGGGTGCGATCCTAGTGAAGTGATGGCTAAAGCTTGCCAAAACGACGGGCTCGATGTGGTTTGCGGCGGTATCGAAACGATAGAAGGAAAGTTCGATGCGATTGTCGCCATTTTCGATGTGCTCAATTTTATGGACAAAGAGAAGCTGAATCTTTTTTTGGACGAAGTTGCCAAGAGGTTGAGCGATGAGGGTGTTTTCATAGCCGATGTCAATACGAAGTTCGGTTTTAGCGAAGTTGCCGAAGGGGTGATGAGCGCGGAAGATGAAAGCGGTTTTCTCAATATCGACGCCACTTTTGTCAACGACGAATTGACGACCGTTTTTACTTTTTTCGAAAAAGAACGAAACGGCAAGTACGAAAAACACCAAGAAAGTATCGTGCAGTATTTTCATCCGATTCGCTTTTTTCAAAACCACAAAACACTCAAACTTGTCGATAAGCAAACCTTTTCTTTATACGAAACCAACGATAAAACTTTGTTGATTTTCAAAAAACGATGAATCTTTTCTCTTTCACTCCGCCACCACCCGATAAAGAGTCTTTTACAACGTTGTTGGAAAAAGAAGGGGTGAAAATCAAACAGATTGTAAGCAATACGCTAACAACTCCCCAAACATTCCATCAAGAGTGCGACGAATGGGTCTGTGTGTTAAAAGGGTGTGCGAAGATAGAGATGCAAGGGATAGTTCATAAACTAAAAAGCGGCGATACGCTTTTTATTCCTGCACATACACCGCATACTCTTTTAAAAACGAGAAAAATGGTTGTATGGCTTGCCGTGTACATCGATTCTGTGCCATCGAAGTAGCGTACTTTTAAGTATTTTTTCGTTATACTTTTTTAAACAAAAACATAAAGGATGGTTACCTATGAGTAAACATAAAGAAAAGATTCAAAAAGTCTTCGAACACCCGACAAGCGGGAATATCGACTTTAAAAAACTCGTTCATGCACTTGAGCATTACGGTGCGGAAGTCGATATTTCCAAACATAACAAAGCGAAGATTTTTTTAAACAACGAAGAATTGGTTCTTCCGGTTCCTCACGATCATGTACTCTCCAAAGATATGGTTATCGAAGTGAGACACTTTTTGGAAAAAGTGGGACTCACTCCAGATAAACTCGACTGATTCGCTACCGGTTTTGCGCCGGTAGCGTTCTTTGCTTTTCATCTTCTACCAACCTCTTTTTTACACGCTGTTTTTTCTTTTTTGCTGACGGAGAAATTTGTCAAAAAATTGTCGAATATTTTGATATTTTCTAATGTTTCTTCTTGATTTGCCGATGGTATTATGAGGTATCAATAATTTTATAACCAATCGAGAAACGATGATAAAAAGTGTAGTATTGACAGTTTTGATTGTATTTTCTTTTTACCTGCAAGGGTGCGGAGATGCCAATGCGCAAAAAGGGATACGAAGCGATGGCCGAGCACTACTTGGCAACCTCGCCAATGCCGAAGTGAAGATATTTCTTGTACATAAAGACGGTACGAAGTCGCTGCTATGGAGTGAAACTACATCCCATGGCGACACGCTTGAAGATATAGGTAAATTCTATTTACATGACAAAGAGTTGGACCCTGATTGTTTTTATGTGTACGAAGTAAGCGGCGGAGAAGATTGGGATGTGGACGATGACGGTGTGATGGATGCCGTCGCTACACCTAACAACGGTGTCGTTCGAGCCATAGCGAAAGGTTCTGAAATTCAAGAAGCGTGGGTAGATTTCAAAGTCACTTTTTTAAGTGAAATAGTTTACGAAAAAGTGTTTGCGATGTTACAGTACAGGTTCAACAAAAAGACTTTCAGCGCGGTTTTGCAAGAACAAGCCGCTTTGGTTGTAGAAGATATAGACGGAAACGGGGAAGTGGACAATGGTGACGTTATCCGTTTCGATCCGGTTGAAAACAAAAGTCGTCTCAAAGAACCTTTAGCTTCGAAGATGAAAGAGTATATAGCTAAAATTCGTGAAGGAAAAATGCTTTTTCCGATAATCGGCAATCTCAATACAGACGGCTATGTCCGCGAGGTGGTACTTTCCAAAGACGGTAACACCGCTTTTGTGGCAGATGGTAAAAACGGGGTGGTCGTAGCGGATGTAAGTCGTGTTGAAAACATAGTGCCGCTTGCCGTTTTTGACAATGGAATCGAAAGGATGTTTCGGATTGCTTTGTCGGATGACGAAACGAAAGTGTATGCAGTGGATAGCCATAAAGGGATGGTCGTATTAGATGTTTCGAACCGCTCCAAGCCGAAATTTCTTGGAAGTTGCGATCTCAACCTCTCTCAAGGATGTGCACATGGCATCGCGCTGACCAAAGACGGGAGAGGGGCATTCGTTGCCGATGGAAAAGACGGTGTTGTGGTGGTGGATGTTACAAGTGCCGCTACGCCGACGGTTCTTACTCATTGTGGAACAAACGGCGATGCATGGAAAGTTCTTTTAAGTGGTGATGAAAAAACCGCTTTTGTTGCTAACGGTATGGGTGGCGTAGCCATTATGGATGTAAGCGACCCGCTTGGAATGAAAATAGTCGGTAGTTGCAATGCCAAAGGTAGTGTTCGTGATATCCTCCTTTCCGCAGATGAAAAGACACTTTATGTTGCTGCCGGAACGAAAGGGGTGGCGATCCTTGACGTGTCCAATCCAAAATCACCCCAAAAACTTGCACTGTGCGATACCGGAAACGCTTTTGGCATAGCGCTTACAAATGATGAAAAAAAACTCTTCGTTGCAGATAAAGAAAACGGTTTGGTCGAAGTGGACGTCAACGACACTTTGCATCCGAAGGTGGTTCGTAACTACGACTTGAGTATAACAAAAAACTCCAAAAGTTTCCCTTTTTCCATAACCCTTTCCAAAGACGGAAGTAAAGCGTATGTGGCAAAAACGAACGAGGGTTTTGTGGTAGTGAATGTTAAGTACTAAAGGGAGTGGGTTGAAAAAGTTTGTTTGGACGGCACTAGTTTGTGTACAATCTGTGAATCTGCTTGCGCAGGAAGATTTGTTGCACTTGGACTTGGAAGACCTCTCTCAAATCACGACCAAATCGACTTCTTCTACGCTTATCGAGACGAAAAAAGAGTACTCACCCTCCACGCTCACCCTTATAACGCACCGACAAATAGAGGAATCCGGAGCGCGTTCGCTCGATGAGTTGCTAGAAATCTATGTTCCCCAACTCGCATATATGTACAAAGTCGATGGAAATCAAGTCGGTATCGGTGGTATTATCAGCGACAGAAACAACAAAGTCCTTTTGTTGATAAACGGCAGGGTGATGAATATTCGGGGAAAAGACGGCGGAGCTGTCGCGGAACGTTTTATTTCCATGTTGGACGATATAAAGCAAATAGAAGTGCTCGGCGGTCCGGGTTCGACCATTTACGGTGCGGGTGCTATAGCCGGGGTTATCAGCATCACGACGTTCGATTCGGATAGTTTCGATGGACTGGCAGTACATGCGAGTGCCGGGTATGTCGAAGATTTCGGCTCGATTGCGATGAAATACGCAACGAAGAGCGATGATGATTTTGGGATATTCGTATATGCCGGTATCGATGTGAACGACGGTGTCGATAGTGCGAAATTGAAAAACAAGTTCGCCTTCGATTTTGAAACCAAAGATATCAAAGCGTATGAGCGATATCCACATGAAACGGTCAATCTCAATGCCTCTTTCAACCAAGAAACAAGAAAAAAACTCCATTTGCAGTTGAAAAAAGGTGGATTGGAGTTTTGGAGCAGATACACCCAAAGTTCTCTTTCTTTGCCGACGTATCAGCATTTTTACATTCTGTATGGGGACAATTACCCATGGCTTCGAAATACGGGTAGTGAAAACGACCAATGGTGTAGTGTTTTGAAATACACACAAAAAGTGGGGAATTTTCGAACGACTTACGAGCTTAGCTATTTACAAAGCGAATATGAAAAGATCAACCTTTCCAAACCGGGTAAAGAGCGTGAAAAGATCAACGAAGACAATATCGATGCGAAGATAGTCGCTACATACAAATATAGCGAAAATGGAGATTTCGCACTTGGTGTGGAGTACCTAAGAAGCCGTTTTAAAGATTATAAAAAATCCTCTATCGCGTTTTATCAAAACCCTACGTCTTGGACGACGAACAGATATTCCGTTTTTGCCGAAGCGAAAAACGAATGGTTGGCTAAAGTGATGACTTTCGTGGACTTTCGAATAGACAAGCATACCTATACCGACCCTCTTTACTCGGCACGTGCGGCGGTCGTGTACCCTTATAGTCGAAACGATGTTTTGAAACTGAACTATTCCCACTCGCTTAGATATATCGATGAAGTCGATCTTTATAGGCAATACCATGAAAACAATGAGAAACCGGATGTGGAATCGATAGATAGGGTAGAGTTGAGTTACGATAAAACGGTTTTTCATTTCAGCGCAACGTTCAAGACTACGTTCAACAACCATCGTATCGTGGCATATAACAATATTTTCAAAGGTACCGACTACATCGGTACGGCAAAGTTCTATACCTTAGAGGGGATTTTGCGTTACCATGCTGCAAAATACGACTTCGTACTCTCCCATGTGTTTACATCGTTGAACGATTTCACTTTGGCAGATGAGAGGATAGTACGCCAAAACGTTTCCGCATCCCCTTACGGATACGGAAACGATTTTGCCAACTGGAACAAAAATATCACCAAAGTTAGATTCGATTACAATTATAATGAAAAATTGAAGTTTATCGGTTCGTTGCGGGTGTTTTGGGGGCTTAAGGGATCTGTCGATATGGCCAACTACAATAAAAACACTTTTCCACCGGCACTTCCTAGTTACTATAAGCTACCGGCATACGAAGACGATACGAGTGCGTTTGGAGTGAGTGCATATTTGAACCTTTCGCTACGGTACAGATACAACGACAAAGCGACATTCGCCCTCCATGGGTACAACCTGCTTGGAGTTGTAGATGAAGATATCAGTAAACGAAACTATTTTCAAACTTCGAGCAACTATTTTGTCGAAGAACCGGCAGTCGCCGTCTCGATAGATTATAAATTGTACTGATTATTGGGCTTGAATCTCTTCGAGTTTTTCTTCGATTATAAGAAGCTTTTCTACTTTTTCTTCATATTCGGCTTCGAGCTGTTTTAGCTCCTCTGCGAGTTTGGTTATGCCTATCTCTTCATAACATGTCGGGTCTGCAAGACACCCGTTTTTCTCTTCTATGAGCAGTTCGAGTTCTTCGATTTCGAGTGGAAGTTGTTCGAGTGCCATTTTTTCTTTGTAGGTGAGTTTGAGCGGTTTTTTACGCTCTTTTTTCTCCTCTTTGGGTTTTATCTCTTTGGCCTCTTTTTCAATAGAATCGATCTCTCTTAGTTCTTTTTCGAGCTCAAGATACTCTGTGTATTGCTGGTAGGACTCTTCGATGGTACCGTCCCCTTTGAAGATGAAAAGTTTTTTGGCTATTTTATCGACGAAGTAGCGGTCGTGGCTGACAAGGATGACGGCACCCGGAAAATGGATGAGCTGCTCTTCGAGGATGTTGATAGTCGGGATGTCAAGATCGTTAGTCGGTTCATCCAAGATGAGAACATCTACCTTTTTCGTAAACAAAAGTGCAAGTGCGACACGGTTCTTTTCTCCGCCGCTAAGAACACCTATCTTTTTGTCCAAAAACTCTTTTGGGAAAAGAAACTGTTTGAGGTAACCGTAAACGTGCATGTTCTTTCCGCGTACATCGACACGGTCGCCCCCTTGCGGACAAAACGTTTCGATGAGGTTCTTTTCATCATCGAGCATCTCTCTGTGCTGGTCAAAATACCCTATGCTGAAGTCTCCTTTTTTTATCTTTCCCGCTGTTGGCTTTATGCGTCCAAGCAGGACTTTAAGCAGAGTCGATTTGCCGCTGCCGTTTGGTCCGACGATGGCGATGGAATCTTTTTGCAGTATGCGGGTAGAGAAATCTTTGATAAGCTCTTTTTCTCCAAGTTTGACGTATAAATGCTCTATCTCAAAAAGCATCTTCTGTTTGTTCACGCTTTTGTCACGGTTGAAATGCTTCGTTTCACGTTGGAGTTCGAGACTCATTTTGCGGATTTTGGCGGGGTTGGTTTTTGCCGCTTCACGTAGCTGCATAAGGCGTTCTTTTCGCCCTTCGTTTCGCTTCAGCCTCGCTCTTACGCCGCGTGCGTACCATTCGTTTTCGCTTCGAAGCAATCTAAGGAGGTTTTCGTGCTGCTTTTGCATAGTTCTTAGCAGTTCCTCTTTTTGTTTGAGATAGCTGGAGTATCCGCCGTTGAAATTTCGTAAGCGGCACTCCTCGACCTCGACGCTACGTGTTGCGATATTGTCGATGAAGTAGCGATCATGGGAGATGAAAAGAAGTGTAAAACGCTCTTTTTTTATCAGTTCTTCCAAGAACTCTACCATGTAAACATCGAGATGGTTGGTCGGTTCGTCAAGCAGAAGAATGTCGGGTTTTTGCAAAAGCAATGATGCCAAAGCAACACGACGCTGCTCCCCTCCGCTTAAAAGATCGACCGATTTGTGCTCATACTGTTTGAGTTGAAAGTTTTGCAATACCCGCTCGATTTTGTCATCAAGATTCCAAGCGTTATGGTGGTCGATGTAGTTGGAGAGTTTTTCTATTTCTGCGTGAAGCTGTTTGTTTTCGAAATCTTCCGCAAGCTTGAGACTGAGCTCTTCGTAACGTTTTTTCGCTTCGTTGAGTTCGACAAGCGCTTCTTCGATAGCCTCACGCACCGTCGCACCCTCGCGAAACTTCGGCTTTTGGTCAAGCATCTTTATCTGGATGTCGTTTTGCACGATGCGCCGTCCCTCATCCGCTTCAAGCACTCCGGCGATTATTTTCATAAGCGTACTTTTTCCGCTACCGTTTTTGCCGATAATGACGACGCGTTCCCCCTCATCCATGTGGAAATCGACTTCACATAAAATCTTTTGCGCTTCGTAATTTTTGCTAATACCGATAAGATCGATAAGTGCCATATAACATACCTTATAGTCGATAAAATTTTGTGAAATCATACCACAAGCTACCACAAAGAGGGCTGTAGGGTTAAGGAACATTTTGTATGTTACTACCAAAATCTTCCAGTTAACAAACAAAAGTGCGTGTTAAAACGCTATATTCCCAGTAACACACATAAATTCTTTAAGAATTATGAGTGATTTTAAGCAAAATCATCAGAAATATTGCAAAATGTCATATTTTTTATAATTAACATATAAAAATTTGTATTGTTAATATTGACTTTTGGAGCTCTTTTATATAAAATGTGTGTTAATAAATAGTTATCTATAAGGGATTATATGCAAAATTTAACATCAAATGATTTTAAAATTAGATTACGAAAGTCTATAAGTGTTGCTTGGGCTTTTTTTATTAGAAAAGTTGCTAACGGAACATTACCTATCAACAAAGAAGCCTCAATGCAATTACAATATGCTTATATACTTCAGCAGCTACTACCATTAATTTGTTTTAAAGATGATGAAAAGGCAATTATTGAATTAGAAACAGGGGTTCGAATTAATTCAAATACAAAAGAAATTGATTTATTTTTAAAAGGTAAAGATAATAGTGGTGAGCATAAAATTGCTATAGAAATGAAATATTATAGAACTTTAGCATCATCAGGCGGAAATAGAGGAGCAACTGATATTTTTATGAAAGATGTATATGTAGATTTAGAATTATTAGAAAATTATCTTTCCCATAATATAGCTGATAAAGCAATAGCTTTAGTTATGACCGATAAACAAAATTTAGTATTTCCAAAAAATAAAAATGCAAAATGTTGGGATTATGATATATCTCACGGTAAAACTATTACAAATGGTATTCATTTAACCACACCAATAGGTGGTAAAAATATAAATTTGACTTTATTAAAATCCTATAATTTTCAATGGGAACAGCATAATGATTTTTATTTTTTAGAGCTTGAAGGACATTAGAAATAGATAACAAATCATTGGAGAGAAATATTTGACCCTGCGGCTCAAATATTTCTCAACTCAGTCGTTATATGCAAAAAAGTACACAATCAAATAACCTATCTCAAGATTATGCTAAAATATGTTTACATAAAATCTAGGACAATGTATGCCAACAGTTTTAAAAATAAATGGATACAGATTTTTCTTTTTCTCAAGAGAAGAATTGAGAAAACACATTCATATCCAATGTCAGCACGGTGAAGCAAAATTTTGGCTTGAGCCTCAAATTGAATTGGCAAAAAACTATAAACTTTCTCGAAAAGAATTGGGTGAAGTTGAAAAAATCATCGAAGAATATTATGATGATTTTATTAAAGCTTGGGAGGTACATTTTGGAAGCTGAAGTAACGAATATTTCAAAGCACGGATTGTGGGTATTGGTTGGAGATAAAGAATACTTTTTGCCTTTTGAACAATTTCCTTGGTTTAAAGATAAAACAATCAGCGATATAACAAAAGTTGAAAGTTTTGGAGAGGGTCATCTTTATTGGGAAAATTTAGATGTTGATTTGAGTGTAGAGATGATAGAACATCCTGAAAGATTTCCGCTACAAGCACGCATATAACAAGTCATTGGAGAGAAATATTTGACCCTGCGGCTCAAATATTTCTCAACTCAGTCGTTATATGAAAGATAAATATGTCAGGATTAAAAAAATTCTTAAATAAACAAGTTGAAATTTTAAAACTTAATCATATATGGGAGAGTGATACTAAGATCATTTTCTTAAAAGAGGAAGAAAATGGATTTAATATTATTATTAATGAATATGAAGATGAAATTTTTTTAGAATTAGATAATGGTTTCCATTATCATTATGAGATACAATTGTATGAATCTTATGATGAAATATACCAAGACATATTTGGATTAGTAAGAGATTTGTTATCAAATAATATGAGAATTAGAGTTATTTACAAAAAAGAAAATCCAATAAAATGGATATTAGAATATTATGAAAATAATAAATGGAAGGAAGAAACAGTTATTGGTTCTTTTTCATTTAATTTTTTTAGTAAAAAAATAGAAAAAATATATACTAATAATATATTGCCACCAAGATAATTTGATTAACAAAACATATAATAACAGGGCGTTGTAAAGAAATGAAGTACCCACGGCTTTTAAGGTAAGTTAAATTGTAATATTTAGCTTGATTTAGAGTTACAAGAGTGTATTTCATTTATCGAATATGGCATTGTACGAAGGAGAGTTAGTTACATAATGCATTATTCTATATCCTTTAAGACTTCTAAATTTAATGTTTCAACTGAAAAGGAAAACCCGATAAATCCTATTTGTGGAGTTTCTTTATTGGATTGGTTAAGAGAAATATTGAAAAATCAAGTCAATATATCAAAACCAGAGCCTGAAGATTGGGGATGGTATAGTTATTTAAAATACAAAGATAGAATATACCTCATAGGGGCATCTGTTGATTGCAATAAATATCAAAGTAATAAATCAGAATTAGAATGGATCTTCCAAATAGATAAGCAACGTTCGTTTATAGAAAAATTATTAGGCAAGGCAAAAATGAATAAGAATGATCCATGTCTATTGTTTTTTAAATCTTTTTTTGAGTCAAACCCAGAATTTAAAGATATATACATTGAATGAATTCATATAACAAATCCTTGGATGATGAATAAGCTACCCTGCCGAGTTTTCTAACTTTATTTTGCTAAAATACTTTTAAAATTTAAAAGACTTGATTGAGTAAAACCGCTTATTCGTCAAGTCAGTCGTTAACTCAAGGAGCCATATGTTCAAAAAATTAAAAAAAATTATATTTGGAGCGCCACCAATAGTAATGGAGCATGGTTATTTTGGAACAATAGTATTTGAAGGTGGAACGGAAGCACGAGATGATGATTATTGGGAGTCAGAAATATTTATAGATGGGCTCGACAAACCTTTATTGGTTTTAATTACTGCTGGCAAAGAAGGACCTAACAATAAGCATGAATCATTATGTAAAGAACTTACATCTGATTTAGATGCTTTATTTGAAAAGTGTTGGCCTATTTTTAAACCTGATTTTAAAATATGGACTAAAAAAGAATTTTCAGGGAATTGGAGAGATGATTTTGAATTAGAGGTTATTGTTTTGCCTAAAGATGCTAATTTACTCAATGAGTGGGAAGTTGGGTATTATGTTGAAGCTGCATCTGGACATAATTTTACAGCATGTTTTGTAAATGGGTTACCAAAATACAATAGAATTGATGGGTAAAATAGTTAACAACACCTTGGATGATGAATAAGCTACCCCTGCCGAGTTTTTCTAACTTTATTTTGCTAAGTTACTTTCAAAAGTCAAAAAACTTGATTGAGTAAAATCGCTTATTCATCAAGTCAAACGTTAGGCTCCATTTTTAATTTTAGTTTATAATTCAAATTATGTTATAATAAGCAAAATGTAAAAAAGGTTAAATTTAATGCCAAAACTTGATAAAGTCAAGGAAGAATTAGGGTGGTTAAAAGTTTTGTTTGCTATTGCAGTAGCAACAAATTTATCATTAATGGGTTATTTAGCACAACACTATGATACTCAGAAAATATCATTTTCAATTCTTAATGGAGTAGCTATAATTTTAACAACAGTTATTATAATTATCATTAATAAAAAAGCTTATAAAAAAATTGATGAAATAGGAGAATTATAAAAATGGAATTATTCGTAATAGGAGTTTTTATTATAATGATTATTGGTTTTGGAATAGTAATGAAAGACTCTATAGAGCATAGTAACTTAAAAGCATAACAAATCATAGGAGTTAACAAGGCTATACTTGCGGTAATTTAGGCTTTTATCTTAAAAATTTACTTTCAAGTAATTCAAGCTTTAATATAAAAATATCGCCTTGTAGTTCAATTCAGCCGTTATACTTATAAAATAAGATGTGCTATAATACAAATAAAAAAGGAAAGATTGTGGTTGCTGTAAAACAAGAGGTACAAAAGGTTATTCAAAATCTTCCTGATGATTGCACTTACGAAGATATACAATATCATCTTTATGTTGTTGAAAAAATCAAAAATGGTATGAGCCGTGCCGAAAACGGTGAAGTTTCTTCACATGAAAAAGCAAAACAAAGAATGGCTAAATGGCTTTCACTCTAAAGTGGTCAGAGGAGGCTATTGAAGATATCGAATCAATCGCAACTTATATAGAAAAGGATTCTCTAATCTATGCAAAATCGGTTGTTTTAAAATTTTTTGAAAAAGCAGAGATGTTGCAGGAGTTTCCCGAATTAGGCAGAAAAGTCCCTGAGTTCAACGACCCAATGATTCGAGAAATATTTGTTTATAGCTACAGACTAATCTATAAAGTAAACGAAGAAGAAATTTTATTTGTAGCTGTAGTGCATGGTAAAAGACTTCTTGAAAATCATCAAAAGAGTATAACAAAACAGAGTAGCCAATAAATTACCTAGTGGCAATTTATTGGCTATCTTCAGTCGTAATAAAACACTTGACAAAACTATTTATATTACACTACAATTGTATCTACAAAAAATAATCAAACAAAAACAAAGGTATATTATGAAACAAGCAATCAACATTAGATTGGAAAAAGATATTTTAGAAACACTTGATGAATATGCAGCAGAATTAGATAAAACAAGAACAAGTCTGATCGAAAAAGCGATAGAACTTTATTTTGATAAACTTGATGAAATGGTTGCAGATAAGCGAATTGACAATATAAAATCGGGAAAAACAACCTTAGTTCCATTAGAAGAAGTATTCAAAAAAGCCGGCATAGATGTATAAAATAGCATTTGATAAAGAGGCTGAAAAAGAGTTTTTAAAATTAGACTCTCAAGCACAAAAAATTGTATTTGCAAAAATTTTAGATTTACAAGAGGGTAAATTTTCAAACGACAAGCCACTCAAAGGAAAACACAAAGGCAAATTTAGAAAAAGAGCTGGGAATTATCGGATAATTTATCTAAAAGAAAATGATTATTTGGTTGTCTCTATCATTAGAATAGCGCACAAAAAGGAAGTATATTAGGTTTTATAACAGAAGCGTAGCGGACTTTAGAAAACAAGCGAAGCGCTCACGAAGTGATGTTTCCTTGAAAACAAGCGAAGCGCTCACGAAGTGATGTTTCTTTGAAAACAAGCGAAGCGCTCACGAAGTGATGTTTCCTTGAAAACAAGCGAAGCGCTCACGAAGTGATGTTTCCTTGAAACCATTGAAGAGAAATATTTGATTGTTTTAAACATGTAAAAAAGGTTATTCAATTATAAAAAGGGCAATGATATGAATCGGCATTATTTAGTGCATTTACCACACTGCGGTACGGAGATTCCAAAGCGATTTTTGGATGATTATATAGTGCCTTTGGATGAATTAAAAGCAAATATCTACCAGTACGCCGATTTGTACACAGATGAGTTGTTTGAAGATTTTTTCAGCTGCTTCGGTGGTGTGAAGAGTGGATATTCAAGGTTGTTTTTCGACCCTGAAAGATTTGGCGATGATGCTTTGGAAGCGATGCATCAAAATTTCAAACTTGGTTGGTTTTACGAAAATGCGATTTTGGAAAAAAAGCCTTTACGCAAGACACATAACAAAGCCGAAATACGATCCTATTTCGATGCTCACCACAACGAACTCAATGAAAAAACGGCGCAAAAGCTCTCTTTGCACGGTAAATGCACCATTATCGACTGCCATAGTTTTTCCAATGAAAGGTACTGGTTTCATGACCAAAATCTGGTCTTACCCGATATTTGCATAGGTTTTGAGGACAATCATGTAGATGAAGCACTTGTCGAAACGATAGAAGAAGAGTTCAAAGGGTACGACATCGGTATCAATGTGCCGTATGCAGGTTCATTGGTTCCGACGAATTATTGGGGAAAAAACTTCGATGTAAAATCGGTGATGATAGAGATAAACAAAAAATTGTATCTCGAGCCTGACAATATGACAAAAAGTGAAAATTTCATTCATATAAAAAACAAACTGAACAAAATTCTAAAAAAGATAATCAAATAGCGAAGCTTTTGGGCGATCAAAATTGCGTGTGATATATGGCGTAACAAAACACGCTAAAAGCGACGCCTCCAAGAGTGTAGAGCAGTTTTTCACTTTTGAGTGCCGCGATGGAGAGGAGAGTGTATAGTGCGACAAACCAAGCTGGAAGCGAGACTTTTGCAACTGTTAGTGGAGTGTGGACGATCCACCAAAGAAGCGGCTCAAGAGCGTCGCCAAGCCCAATGATGTGAAGTGCGAGTGAGAGAGGGTAGAAGAGGCTAAAAAGGACGCTTAGCACTACCGAAAAAGGGTGCCAGAAAGAGAAGTTGTTGAAAATATAAAGTGTTACGGGTAGCATGGTGAGATATACCCAAATGGGAATCAGTAAAAACTGCTTCCACAGTGCCAAGTTTTTAAAATGGACTAAAAAGAGCAAAATGTAGTAAACACCGCTGACGGAGAGCCAAAAACCAAGAGAAAAAGCAAGTCGCGGAAAAAGTGCGAGGATGAGAACGACGGCTATAAGCAAAGTTTGCAAAGATATCACCTCTACCCCTCTGTCGTAAAGAAAAAAACCAACAGCGAGCATTCCGAAAGAGCGCACGAGCGATGGAGGAAAATCGAGAAAATCGAGATAGAAAAACAAAACGAATATCGTCGCTATGAAGGTGTCGCGTTTGATGTTTCGGTAGGGGAAGTAGCGGTTGTGAAACGGCTTGTAGAGCCAAAAAAGAAAAAAATACACGACAAAGCTCAAAATCCCCAAGTGCAGCCCGCTTATGGCGAAAAGATGGCTGATTCCAAGTGCCGAAAAGCGGTTGTAAAGCTCGTATGTAAGAGGCTTTGCAAGATAGAGCGCGGCATAAATGCGATAGATGTCGTTGTCTTTGTGAAGGGAGTGTAGGTATCTATCGAGTTCGTTTTTGAGCGAATGGGACTGCAAAGTTTTTACAAACCACCCTTTTGCATAAAACCCCTTGAGATAGGAAAAAAACGTAAGACGGGAGGTGTGGATTTTTATAAGTACTTCTTTGTCTTTGACGCTGTGAAAGCGAGTCGATGCGGTTGTATAGAAAGTTGCACCGTGATTTGAGCGAAGTTTGATCACTTTGTAGCTTTTTTGCGAAGTGGTTTTGATGTATTCGTTAAGAACATGCGCTTGGATTACGGCGGTTTTACGGTTTTTTAGTTGTGTGTAGTGGTAAAATTCTATACTAAGCGAAACGGCAAGAAGCGCAAGAGCAAAAAGAAAAAAGTAAAGATAATCTTCCTTTTCGTCAAATAACTCTACACGCTCTAACATCTACAAGGTGGGCATGGAAATGTTGTTTTCACCTAAGTCTATATGTGCCGATTTTTGATCGACGTTTTCATACACCACTTCGATAGGCGGTGCACCTTTTGAGGCATCGACAAAGCGAGTGAGTTTCTTTTGGAAGATAAGCTTGACATGCCCCGTAGGTCCGTTTCGCTGTTTTCCTATGATGATTTCGGCTTCCTCTTCATCTTTTTCGACATAGGTCGGGATGAATTCCTTACCTTCGGCTTTAGCTTGTTTTTCGCGCTCTTTTTCCTCTTTGTAGAGGTACACGTCGTCACGGTACACAAACAGGATGATGTCGGCATCTTGTTCGATAGAACCCGATTCGCGGATATCGCTAAGCATAGGGCGTTTGTCGGCGCGCGATTCGAGTCCACGGTTGAGCTGCGAGAGTGCGACGACGGGGATGTTGAGCTCACGTGCCAAAATTTTCAATCCCCGTGAAATTTCGCTCACTTCCAAGTGTCTGTCTTTGGTGCCGCTTCCTTGCATGATTTGGAGGTAGTCGATAACGGCGAGTTCTATTTCGGGATGCTGGTTTTTGAGCTTACGAAGTTTACTACGTAGTTGGTTGATGTTGATGTTGGAGTTGTCGTCTATGAAAAGCTTCGCTTCGTTCATTTTCGCCATCGCGTCGTTTAGGCGGTTCCACTCCTCATCGCTCATATCACCTACACGCAGTTTTTGCAAAGGGATTGACGTTTGGATAGAAAGCAAACGCAGCATCAGTTGTTCCGCCGGCATTTCGAGCGAGAAAAACGCGACCCCTTTGCCTTGCTGGACAAGATTGCTGACGGTGTTGAGGACGAAGGAAGTTTTCCCCATCGCCGGACGTGCGGCGATGATGACCAAATCTCCCTTGCCGTAACCGGTAGTCATTTTGTTCAAATCGTAAAACCCGGTATCGACACCGACAAGTATAGAGTTGCCTCTGGCTTTCATCTCTTTGATATACTCGAGGGTGTCATGGGTAACGGTCGGAGAGTCCTTGAAATCGCTCGAGAGGTTTTGTTGCGTGATATCGTAGAGCTTTTTTTCCACGATTTCGATCACTTCGTCACTTGGGAGTTCCTCTTCGATAGTAACTTTTTTGATCTCGGTCGTAAGCGTAAGCAAATGGCGTTTCAGCGCTTTGTCTTTGAGCTCTTCGACGTATGCTTTGGTATTGGAAATAGGGTTGGTCGCAAGTATCTCCAACAGTGCCTGCTCGTCGAACTTTTTTTTCTTCAAAAGCTCTTTTTTTATGAACTCTTCGTCTATCGGCTCGTCGTTTGCGTAGAGTCGGTTCATCGCTTCGAAGATATCTTGGTGAGCCGGAAGATAAAAGTCCTCTTTTTTGATGATGTTTCCAAGCTCGTCGAACTGCTGCGGGTCGAAAATGATGGAGCTTAAAATACTTCGTTCGATGGCGAGGTTGTAGAGGTTCTCAGTCATTTTGCACCTCATTTGCCATTTTTTCCACTTCGCTGACGAATCTATCGACGAGTTTGTCTTCATCGAGGTTGGCGACCACTTCCCCTTTGACCATCACAAGCCCTTTCCCTTTGCCGTACGCTATGGCGACATCGGCATGTTTGGCTTCCCCTATGGCGTTGACCACACACCCCATGACACTGACATCAAGCGGGGCTTTTATGTGTTTGGTTCGTCGCTCTATTTCAGCTACCGCACTGACCAAGTCCGCTTCTATACGTCCACATGTCGGACATGAAATGATGTTAAGACCATCGTTTGCTACACCGCTGTCTTTAAGGATGGCTCTTGCTACTTTGATCTCCTCTTCGAGTTCTCCGGTGATGCTAACGCGCATGGTGTCCCCTATGCCATCGAGCAAAAGCGCTCCAAGCCCTATGGCGCTTTTTATAGTCGCATGATAAAGCGTCCCGGCTTCGGTAACACCAAGGTGAAACGGATAGTCGTTTTTTGGGCGTAACATTCTATAAGCATCGACGGTGCGTTTGACATCACTGGCTTTGAGAGAGATTTTTATATCTTCAAAGCCGAGGTCTTCTAAAAACTTGATGTTGTATTCGGCACTGGCAACCATCGCTTCTGCCGTTGCGCCGTATTTTTGGTCGAACTCTTTTTCCAAGCTACCGGCATTGACACCGATGCGTATGGGAAGGTTACGCTCTTTACATGCTTTGACCACCTCTTTGACTTTCCATTTTTCCCCGATATTTCCGGGGTTTATACGGATACAGTCCACACTTTGGGCGGCGATGAGGGCAAGCTTGTAGTTGAAGTGGATATCGGCTACAAGCGGGAGCGATATACGGCTTTTTATCTCTTTCAATGCGTGTGCATCTTCCATGTCCGGTACGGCGACACGAACGATGTCGCATCCTGCAAAATGGAGTCTGTTTATCTGCTCTACCGTCGCTTCGACGTTTCTGGTATCGGAGTAGGTCATAGACTGTACGGAGATGGGTGCGTCCCCTCCCACAGCGACATCACCGACATAAATTTTTTTCGTTGGGTATCTTTTAATCATGGCGATATTGTACTCTATGGAATATAAATTGCTGATAAATGAAAAAATCAAGAGGCAGTATTATGGCGATTTACCAAACAGACGGAAAGAAGATTCTCTATGCCGAGTACGATACGGTTGTCGAAGCGGGGGACGAGATAGACGGTATGCGAGTGCTTTCGGTCGATCGACGTGCGGCGGATGAGTGTGGAGTGTTTTTGCTCGAGCCAAACGGAATGGTTACGTGTTATGTGCTTGATGAAATATACATCGTAGGTAAGTCGGATAGTTTCGATACACTCTTAGATGCCATCAATGCTTGGAACGATGGAGAGATTTAGTTTTTAAATAGCTCCGGTAGTTTTTTAGGGTTATGGATGCGAAACTGTTTGCTTGTGGTCGTGAGTCCGAAAATAAGCTCTACATCGTTTTGGCGAACACCGAATTCTTTGGCAAGGAATTTGATGAGGTGTTTGGTCGCTTTACCTTTTTCAGCGGCTGCCGCGACGGAGATTTTAAGCTGATTGCCGTAGGGTTTTAGAAACTGTGTTTTTTTCGATGAAGGCGTGCCAAGGACATTGAACACGAGTGTGTTTTCATCTTCCCACCAAAACCATTTGTTATCTTGGGACAACTCTTCCCCCTTTTTTCTTCACTATCGTATCTATGACGATACTAGCAGCAGACCAGTTCGAAAGCGGTAAAGTATCTGCGTTTTTGACAAGCAGCGGATGTTTTAGCGGTGGAATTGTTTTTGTTTTGTCGGGGTCAATGCGTCTTACAAGATTGTCGATTTGATTTTTCGTTAGCGGATAGAGAAGTTCAAGTGTGCTTTTTACGTTGCGTATAGCTACGAGATAGTAGCTTTTGCCGTTTGTTTGCATGATGAAGAAGTAAAGGTTGCCAAGGCGTAGAACTTGTTTAGAGTATGATTTTTTGAAGATTTTATGAACAAGCATACTAACGGAGTAGTCGAACTCGTATCCGCTCCTTGCATACGCATTTTCATAAATATAGAAATTTCCTCTTTTGTCTTGTTTTATCTCTATATCTATAGAAACGGGAGGGTAGAGTAGTTGTTTTCGTAAGACGGTTTCGAGCTCTTTGGTGATGACGATGTCGTTGTGCAAAAGTGTTATATGGGTCGGTGTCGAGGTTATTTTGGAGTTGAAACAACCTTGTAGAAACAGTGCAAAAAATGTAAATGTAAATAAGAAGTTTTTCATAAGGGGATTGTAATAAAAAAAAGGAAACAAAGAAATGGTGCGACCGGCGAGATTTGAACTCGCACACCTTGCGGCACTACCCCCTCAAGATAGCGTGTCTACCGATTCCACCACGGTCGCATGATTAAAGAAAAAGTTTCGGGCAAAAGCCCGAAAGAGGGTTTGCTTGGGATTAACCAAGGAATGGGTTCGCATAAAGCGCGATAAGTGCGATAACGAGTGCATAGATAACTTGTGCTTCGATCATCGCAAGAGCGATAAACATCGTAGTCATAAGTTTTGCACCAAGACCCGGATTTCTTGCAGTACCGGCGATTGTCGCAGCAGCTGTACTACCCATACCGATAGCACCACCAAGAGCGGCAAGACCGATTGCAAGACCGGCTGCTAGAACTGAAAAACCTGCGATTGACGCACCGTTGTCGCTAGCAAGAACAACAAGACCGCCGTCGCTTGCGAAAGCTGAAGCTACAAGTGCAGCCATAAGAAACAAAATCTTTTTCATAGATATCTCCAAAGTTATAGAACTTCAAAATAGTTTCGGCTTGCGTATCCCTACTCCATATTTTGATGACGGAAGTATATGCTAATAGAGCTAAAAAAAACTTTAAACTAGAGGAGAATTTTCAAATTTTTCAAAACAAAGCCGTTTGGCACTGTACCAAGTCGCTATCTCTTCATCGCTATAGTTGTATTCGAGTTGCGCAAAGGGGATGGAGAGTGTACGCATCTTTGAGCGGACTATACCGGTTAAAAGATAAGATAAAGCAAGAGCGACAAGAGCGAAAAAAAAGTCGAACTCTATCCATACTACAAAAGCTATCAAAAAAGAAGCGTAACGTAACGCTAACGTCAAGAGTTTTGCCAAAAGCCGACAACGCTTTGTTCGTAACTTCGGTGTAGGGTGAATCTGTTCGAGATATGCTTCATTGTTGTTCATACAATAATAATAGCATAGAAAAAGAAACCAAATGTTTAGTCTATATAGCTAAACTTTATTGATTTTACTTTGTAATATTAAGTTTTTTTGGTATAATACCTCTTCGAAAAAATAAATAACATTATTAAAGGAAGGCACATGGCAAAACATAAGTTTCAAACAGAAGCGAATCAAATTCTAAACTTGATGATCCACTCACTCTATTCAAACAAAGAGATTTTTCTAAGAGAGCTTGTCTCCAACGCTTCGGATGCGCTCGATAAACTCAACATGTTGGTTTTGACCGACGATGCGTACAAAAACGTCAAGTTCGATCCCCGCATAGAGATATATATAGATAAAGAAGAAAAAACGCTCACCATTCGCGATACCGGTATAGGTATGAACGAAGAAGATTTGATAAACAATTTAGGAACTATCGCAAACAGCGGGACAAAAGCGTTTTTGGAACAACTTTCGGGTGATCAGAAAAAAGATGCCAATCTCATAGGTCAGTTCGGTGTCGGTTTCTACTCGGCGTTTATGGTTGCGAAAAAAGTGGAAGTAACGACGAAAAAAGCCAACGAAGAGCAGGCGTATAGATGGATAAGCGAAGGGGACGGCGAATTCGAAATCGAAACAGCCGAGCTCGAAGGGCATGGAACCCAGATCAAACTCTTTATAAGAGAAGAAGATGAAGAGTTTTTGGATGAATGGAGAATCGAAAATATCATCAAAAAATACTCTAACCATATTCCATTCCCGATATTTTTGGAAAAAGAGAAATACACCCCGGCGAAAAAAGATGACGACGGTAACGAGATAGAGCCTGAGAAAACCGAAAAAGTGCTCGAGCAGGTCAACAAAGCGAGTGCGTTGTGGACTTTACCAAAGGGTGAACTCAAAGATGAGGATTATATAGAGTTTTATCAAACCATCGCCCATTCCAACGAAGAACCGCTTCATTGGATGCACCATCATGCAGAAGGGGCTATCGAGTACACCACACTTTTTTACATCCCAAGCAAAGCGCCTATCGACCTTTATAGGGTCGATTATCAGCCGGGTGTGAAGCTCTACATCAACCGAGTGTTCATCACTGATGACGAAAAAGAGTTGATGCCGACATATTTGCGTTTCTTGCGAGGTATCATAGACTCAAAAGACCTCCCGCTCAATGTTAGCCGCGAGATACTGCAGTCCAATCCGGTTATGGCGAAAATAAGAAACGCTTCGGTCAAAAAAGTGCTTGGTGAACTTGCCAAAATCTCCAAAAACGACAAAGAGAAGTACGAGAAGTTCTACAAAGAGTTTGGAAACGTCCTTAAAGAAGGGCTTTATAGCGACTTTGCAAACAGAGAGAAAATCCTCGAATTGCTACGTTTTCATACGCTAAATAGCGATGAACAAGTAACGCTTGAAGAGTTCATCAAAAATGTCGATAGCGAGAAAAAAGAGATTTACTATATAACCGGAAAAATGAGTGTCGATATGCTCAAAAACTCGCCGGCACTCGAGCGCTTCAAAGCAAAAGGGATCGATGTGCTCATATTGAACGAAGAGATCGACACGATCGTCTTCCCGATGGTAACGGAATATAAAGAATACAAGTTCGTAAACGTAAGCGATGCGAAATTCGACGATGACGAAAGTCAAAAAGAGGAGCTTGAAAAACTCCAAAAAGAGTATGAAAGTTTTGTCAAGGAGCTTAAAGACACGTTGGGTGAAGATGTCAAAGATGTCGAAATCACGCTTGATTTGACCGACTCGCCGGTGGCCATCAAAGAGGACAAGGAAGACCCTGCGTATATGATGTATCAGATGATGAAACAGATGGGACAAAATCCGGAAGGTCCGGCTCCTAAACCGATCCTGCAAATCAACCCAAAACATGAACTTATAGAAAAACTGAAAAATTCGTCCGATCAAAACCTCATAGCCGATGCGGCGAAAGTGCTTTTGGAGCAGGCGAAACTTTTTGCCGGAATGGAGATAGACGATACGCTCGATTTCGTAACCCGCCTAAACAGACTTATAGCTAAAGCGGTATAAACCCAAAAGACTGCGAATTTTTGCAGTCTTTTCGAAAAAAATTTCTATTTTCCCCTTTTTTTAACCTACTTTTAGTAATCTTTTGATAAAGTCTTATTATGATTAAATTTGCGCAAAGTTTTTCCAAAAAGATGTTTGGAGCTGAACCTGAAACGTACATCGAATATGTCAAAAAAGCCAAAGAGCGATGTGAAAAGTTAAAAGAGAGCGAAGACGGCTTCGAGTTACGAGAGAACCGCTATCGAACTTACATGGCGACTGCTAAAGAGGAACTTGGGCTCGATGATGAACTCATAGACTCTTTGTTGGAAGATTTTGTAAAGCAAATTATAGATACACTCCCGCAATTTCGCAAATATGTAAAAAAAATAGAGCGAGAACAAAAGAAGAGAAAAACACCCGACTACCAGCCTCTTCGTGATTTGGTTCATAAAAATTTAGGTGTAGCGAGGAATCTACGCATCGATGATGCAGAAAACATTTTAGCCGGTATGATGAAGTGTGATGACACACAAAAACTCTTCAATTATATTGATTATATAGAAGCATGTGCCATTTTACTCAAACCCGAAGTTGCTTACAGCGTATATACGGGAGAGTGAATCATTTTTCGTTTTTAAGAGCGTGAGATATCTGTTCGAGTTTGTTTGCTCTTTTCTTTATAAACACTTTTTCTTTCTCCGGCGGCAATGCGAAAGCGAGCAATATAAACACCATAGCGAACAAAATACCGCCTAATGCACTAAGTAGAATTTTGAGTTTGAAATTGTCCATAAGCGGATTATACCGAACTTAAGGTAAAAGATATGCTAAAAAAGATTGTTTTTTCCATCGTTTTTTTTACCTTTGGATTGCAAGGTGATTTTTTGCCGATGCAACTTGTAGGTAGGGAGCCTGTAGCTCTTTTGCGTCTGGAGTACAAACAAAATAGCTTCGAATGTTTACCTTACGGTGTCGTAACACTCGATGAAGTGTATATGAAAAAAGCTACGACAAACCTTTGCAAACGGAAAATAGAGCGTTTTTTCAAAGCGCATCCGAAACTTTTTCATATTTCGTCTTACTATCTTAAAACGATGCAATACTACATGACGCAGATAAAACAAGGAGGGTGTATCGTGCATATTCAAGGGGAGAGAAGTTTTTC
This sequence comes from Helicobacteraceae bacterium, assembly GCA_027038835.1. Classification (GTDB taxonomy): domain Bacteria; phylum Campylobacterota; class Campylobacteria; order Campylobacterales; family Sulfurimonadaceae; genus S012-15. The sequence goes on from JALWGC010000008.1 coordinate 116,346, forward strand.
GCAGCTGCTTTTGGCAAAAGGAGTCGGAGTGATTCGGCGTGGATTCAAAGATGAAGAGTACGGATACCTTTTTGACATAGCGCAAAAAAGCGCTAAAAGAAACAAGCGGGGGATTTGGGGCGAGCCGGCACTTTACGAGTGCATAGTCGATGTCTCGCAATGATTACTGTTTAATTTTATCGTCATGGGTGAGATAAATCCAAAACTCTTTGTGAGTGTAGCCTTTGTTGAGAAAAAAGAACTGTAAAATGGCGACTCTATAAAGGATAATAAGCATCTTGAGGTAGGGGATGAAAATGGCAAGTTTGACAAAAAGAGGCTGCTCTTTTTGTCCCATACTTTTTGCCATCTCTTCGATGCCGATATTTTTGCTTAGATACATAGCGAACAAAATCGAAAACAAGAAGTTTAGAAATATGCCGAAAATGACATAGGCGACAACCTCTTGTTCGTACATCCCACCGATCACTTCTGTTTACCCTTTGTAGTTTTCGATAGCGTCTTGAAGAATTTTCGTCGCTACTTCTTTGTTTTCGTACCCTTTGACTTTCACCCATTTACCCGGTTCGAGCATTTTATAGGTTTCGAAGAAGTTTTTGATTTTATCGAGGGTGTGTTTTGGAAGATCGTCTATATCTTGGATTTCATTGTATGTCGGGTCGATCTTGCTTGTTGGAACGGCAAGGAGTTTTTCATCGATTCCGCTTTCATCTTCCATGATAAGTACACCGACCAATCGACAATTTACGACACATCCCGCTTGCATGGCATAATCGGTCAAAACCAAAATATCCGCCGGGTCACCGTCTTGTGAGAGTGTTTTGTTGACAAAACCGTAGTTCGCAGGGTAGTACATAGCCGAGTGCATAACGCGGTCAAGCACCAACGCACCACTTTCTTTTTCCACTTCGTATTTGATGTTCGATCCGTTTGGGATTTCGATGATAGCTTTTACTTTGTCGGGGTTTTCACCGTAACCGATTTTATCGAGATTCATTGTATTCCTTTTTCGTTTTTGCGAATTATAGCGGAAGATTTTTAACATAACTCGTGCGATAAATAAAAATATTTTATTTAATTATGATTTCAATAAGAAGGTGTATAATTTCAGCCAGATATAAAGGAGTAACACCATGGAACAATTCCAAAAAGATTCTCTTGAGTACCATAAAGCAAAAGGGGAGTTTGATACAAACGGTAAAATAGGCACACTTTTGACAAAATCGTGTAAAACGCAAAAAGAGTTGGCGATGGCGTACAGTCCGGGGGTGGCGTATCCTTGTCTCGAAATAGAGAAAAACCCAGATGACGCATACGAATACACCAACAAAGCAAACCTCGTAGCGGTTATTAGCGACGGTACGGCGGTGCTTGGGCTTGGTGACATCGGTCACTTGGCGAGCAAGCCGGTTATGGAGGGTAAAGCGGTACTTTTTAAAACGTTTGCAAACGTCGATGCCATCGACATCGAACTTGCAACCAAAGATGCGGACGAGATAGTCGATATCGTTTCGAAGATGGCGGATAGTTTCGGCGGTATCAACTTGGAAGATATAGCAGCTCCAAAATGTTTCGAGATAGAAGAACGCCTAAAAGAGATATGCGACGTTCCCGTTTTTCACGACGACCAACACGGAACGGCGGTTATCACGACTGCTGGGTTGATGAACGTGCTGGAGATAAGCGGTAAAAAAGCCGAGGATTTGAAAGTTGTGGTTATTGGTGCTGGAGCTGCCGGGATAGCGTGTGGAAAAATGTACAAGAACTTGGGGGTCAAGCATATCGTGATGCTCGATTCAAAGGGAGTTATCCATAGCGGCAGAGAGGATTTGAACGAATATAAAAAAGAATTCGCCATCGATACAAAGGACAGAACGCTCGAAGATGCCATAAAAGATGCCGATATGGTACTTGGGCTAAGCAAAGGAGATATCATCACCCAAGATATGGTTAAATCGATGTCTTCGAACATGCCGATAATTTTTGCCTGCGCGAACCCGAATCCGGAGATAAAACCGGAAATCGCCAAAGCGGCTAGAGCCGATGTGGTCATAGGAACGGGAAGAAGCGATTATCCAAACCAAGTCAACAATGTTTTGGGATTTCCGCAAATCTTCCGCGGTGCGCTCGATGTCAGAGCGACAAAGATAACGGAAGGGATGAAACTCGCAGCCGCAAAAGCGTTGGCAAACGTAGCGAAACTGGAAGTTCCTCAAAAAGTCAAAGATGCACATGCACGCGAAAATATGGAGTTTGGAGCCGATTACATCATCCCTTCGCCGTTTGATAGACGTGTTTTGGTGCATGTGGCAAGTGCTGTTGCCAAAGCGGCGGTAGAAGAGGGTGTCGCAAGAGTGAAAGAGTTCGATTTTGAGCGATACGAAGAGAAACTGCAAAAGCTTGCAGAGTATCTCGATGCCAAGTAAAGATGTAGAATATTAACACTACGAACGAAAATAGAGTCAATGGGTGTAATTTTATAGAATTGGTAAGGTTTTTGTGTTACAATCACGCAAACTCAAAGCGATGATTGTATATCGCTAACAGAGGTGGAAAAGAATGGAAACGAATTTAGTGGTTGAAGGCTTGAAGTTTATGGTTCTTGGAATGGGGATCGTATTTGCGTTTTTGGGCGTTTTGATTTTGGTTATGAACGTCATGTCGAAACTGATACACAAATACTTCCCCGAACCGGATCCGACACAAGCACCGGTGGTCGTCAAGGGCGGCGAAGATAAGAAAAAAGTCGTTGCAGCGATTTTCGCAGCGATTATGGAAGATAAAAAATCACAACTTTAAGGGACTGATATGGCGAAAAAGAAGTTTATAGATGTAATGGATACGACCTTTAGAGACGGTTTTCAGTCCGTCTTCGGCGGTCGTGTATTGATGGAAGACTTTTTTCCGGCTGTCGAAGCCGCGAAAGAAGCGGGGATAACCCATTTCGAATTTGGCGGGGGAGCGAGATTTCAGTCTTTGTTTTTCTATCTGAACGAAAATGCGTTCGACATGATGGATAGATTCCGAGAGATCGTAGGACCTGAAGCGAACCTCCAGACACTCGCTCGCGGTGTCAACACCGTGATGCTCGATACCGGTTCGAGCGAGTTGATAGATTTGCATGCGAAAATGTTTGCAAAACACGGAACGACGACTATCCGTAACTTCGATGCTCTCAACGATGTCGAAAACCTCAAATATTCTGCCGAGTGTATCAAAAAACATGGTTTGAAACACGAAGTGGTCGTTACTATCATGGACTTACCGCCGGGATGTAGCGGTGCGCATGATGTGGCGTTTTACGAAAAAACGCTTCGCGATATTCTCGATAGCGGTATTGTGTTTGACAGCGTATGTTTCAAAGACGCAAGCGGTACGAGTTCTCCGAAGAAAGTGTACGACACCATCAAAATGGCACGTAAACTGCTTCCAAAAGGGACGCATCTTAGACTTCATACCCATGAAACCGCAGGCGTGTCGGTAGCGAGTTATCTTGCGGCACTCGATGCCGGAGTTGACGGTATCGATATGGCTGCAAGTCCGGTTAGCGGTGGAACGAGTCAGCCCGATATCTTGACGATGCTTCATGCGACGAAGAACATGAACTACGACCTTGGCGGATTGGAGCTTGAGAAGATTCTCAAATACGAAGAAGTACTTCAAGATTGCTTGAGCGATTATTTCATTCCGCCTGAAGCGACACAGGTAAGTCCGCTCATTCCATTCTCACCTATGCCGGGGGGTGCATTGACGGCAAATACGCAGATGATGCGCGACAACAACATACTCGATCGCTACCCAGAAGTGATAAAAGCGATGAGAGAAGTGGTTGAAAAAGGGGGATACGGTACTTCTGTAACGCCTGTTTCTCAGTTCTATTTCCAACAAGCGCTCAACAACGTTATGCAAGGACCTTGGAAAGCGATAGCACCGGGATATGGAAAAATGGTGCTTGGGTATTTCGGTAAAACACCGGTAGAGCCGGACCCGGAAGTGGTCAAGATAGCTTCTGAAAAACTCGGTCTCGAACCGACGACGAAAACCGCTCTCGAACTTGCGAACGAAGACCCTGAAAAATCACTCGATTTTTGGAAGAAAAAGCTTGAAGATGAAGGTATCGAAACGACTGAAGAAAATATCTTCATAGCAGCGGCTTGCGGTGAAAAAGGGATCACTTTCCTAAAAGGGGAAGCGGAAGTAAATGTGAGAAAATTATCAACAATGGAAGAAGACTGTAAAGGAGAAGTTTCAATGGCAGGAACATACACGGTAGTAGTAGATGGACAAAAGTACAGCGTACAAGTAGCTGAAGGTGATGCGAACATTCAAGTGACGGAAGCAAACGGTGAAACGACTGCGGATTCCCAAAGTGCTCCGGCAGCCGCAAGCGGTAGCGAAACGGAAATAAAAGCGCTTCTTCCGGGGAACGTTTGGAAAATCGTCGCGAATCCGGGTCAAAGCGTGAACGAGGGTGATGTCATTCTCATTTTGGAATCTATGAAAATGGAAATAGATGTCGTAGCACCTCGCGGCGGTGTTGTCAAGTCGATAAACGTAGCTACAAACGACAAAGTCGTAGAGGGTCAAACCGTAGCGATTCTTGGATAACGAGGGCGGAAAATGAAAAGTTTCATTATAAAACTCTTTATGGCTCTTGCTTTGACGCTAACGGCGACTTCCGCGATGGCTTCGTCCCATGAAGCACCGCTTACGCAACAGCAACAAGCAAGCGATAAAAATTACGAATCCAAATCGATTTTGACGATGGTGAGTGATTTTTTGAAAACTACGGGAGTCGTAGCGTTGGCAAACCCAGATGTGCCCAAAAACATCTCAAAAGATAAAGTGGCGATGTACAAGTTTCACCAAAGTTGGGGACGTATTATCATGTTCGGTATCGTCTTCTTGCTTTTTTGGTTGGCCATCGCCAAAGGGTTCGAGCCGCTTTTGCTTTTACCTATCGCGTTTGGCGGATTACTTGCCAACATCCCTGTAGCCGATATCGCAGGGCCGCATGGATTTTTGGGCGTTATTTACCAAGCGGGGCTTTCTAACGAGTTGTTCCCGATTATCATTTTCATGGGGGTTGGAGCGATGACCGATTTCGGTCCGCTTCTTTCCAATCCCAAAACGGCACTACTTGGAGGAGCGGCACAATTTGGAATCTTCGGTACGCTTGTCGGTGCGGTAGCGCTAAGCCAATATACCGATATCTTCAACTTTACGTTGCAGCAATCAAGTGCCATTTCGATTATCGGGGGTGCGGACGGTCCTACTTCCATCTTTATCGCTACCAAGCTAGCTCCGGAGCTTTTGGGCGCTATTGCGGTCGCGTCGTACAGCTACATGGCGATGGTGCCTATCATCCAACCGCCGATTATGAAAGCACTGACGACCGACAAGGAAAGACGTATCAAAATGTCCACTTTGAGACATGTATCTCGAATGGAAAAACTTGTTTTCCCTGTAGTGGTCTTGATGCTGGCTATTTTGTTCTTGCCTGATTCTACGCCGCTTATCGGTGCGTTTATGTTCGGGAACTTCTTGAAAGAAAGTGGCGTGGTAGAGCGCCTTAACGACACGCTTCAAAACGCGCTTATCAACATTACGACCATTTTCCTCGGTCTTGGTGTTGGAAGTAAACTCGAAGCGGACAAGTTCCTCGTGCCAGATACGCTTGGTATCTTGGTTCTTGGTATCGTAGCGTTTAGCGTAGGTACTGCCGCGGGTGTCTTGATGGCGAAAGTCATGAACCTCTTCCCGGGAACGAAAGTCAATCCGCTTATCGGTTCTGCAGGCGTATCTGCCGTTCCGATGGCGGCACGTGTTTCGAACAAAGTGGGAATGGAGTACGATAGAACCAACATGCTTTTGATGCATGCTATGGGTCCAAACGTTGCAGGGGTTATCGGTTCGGCCGTTGCGGCGGGTGTACTTATTTCTATCTTTAAATAGTTCCACCTCTTTACGGCGGTATCTTCACCGCCGTTTACAAATCACAATAACTGGATTGGAAATCGTTTAAAAGAAAGTTTTAGTGAATACCCCGTGCATTCATCGCTTCGACGATAAGCGGCAAGACGTTGTGGCTTTTGGTTTTGTCGATAAAGCCGTCCGCTCCGAGTCCACCGGCTTCTCTTTTGTTGTTATCACCCGTCATGGAGCTGTTGACGATTATCGGTATATCTTTTGTCATGGGGTTTTCTCGAATTTTTTTCAAAACCGTAAATCCACTCATTTCCGGCATTTCGATATCGGTGATGATAGCGGGAATTTCGGAAGGATTTTCAAGCGACCATATGTAATCTATAAGCTTTTTCCCGTTATCGAAGATTTTATATTTGAAACCCGCATTTTGGAAGAGCTGTATGAGGTGGCGTTGTGCCGTTTTTGAATCTTCCGCTATGAGTGTCGTTCCAAATTTCAGCTTTTCGGGGATTTTGAGGTCTTTGAGGTTTGCAGGAGATTCGTTCACGTCCACCAGCGCTTGGGGCATCACTTCTGCGAGAAATTTTTCGTAATCGAGTATAAGACACATACTGCCGTCTTCGAGTCTCGTGTCGTTCATCACTACGCCGTCTTCTTTGAGGCGGTAGCTATCGGGTGCGTGCATATCTTCCCAGTTTTTTTTGATAACCCTGTATGCCGAAACGATACGAAGCCCCAAAATGACACCGTTGAAGTCGCATACGAGAAACTTCGAATCACTCAATTCCTCTTGGGTCAAAGTAACGCCAAGCCACTCTGGAAGGTTCAAGATAGGGATTTGCATATCTCTAAGGACAATCGTTCCTTCAAGTAAGGGATGAACACCCGGTAACTGGGTCAAATAGTGGTCTTTCGCGTTGACCACTTCCCGTGTTTTGAAAACGTTGATAGCGTAATAGGAGGAGCTTTCATCTTTACTGACGCGAAAAACGAGTAGTTGCAACTCGTTGTTTTTAGCAAGGTTCGTTGCTGCATCGACATTATCTAAAACGGACATCGAAGAACCCTTTTTGTTAAGATGCTCTATGATACCGAAATATTAATTATGTAATGGTAAAATGTGAAGAAAAAAAGGGTAGGTGTGAAATATATCGCAATCTGTTTTTTCCTTCTAACCCCGCTGTTTGGAGCAAAGTATTACTCCAAAGTCGAACCTGTGGATATTTTCACGATAGCTTCGAGCGTGCAAGGGGAAGTCGTTTTCGCCGATGAATCGAAACTTGGCAAGAAGCTGGATAAAACTCCCTTTATCCTCATAGATGCCAAAGTCGATGTCGCCGAGCTTAAAGCCGTTACCAAAAAGATAGCTACGCTTGAAGAGATGATACAAGCCGACAAGGAGATAGTGAAAAACCTTCAAGAGAGTTTGGTACGTAAAAAGCAAAATTATGAAAATATCAAAGCCCTTTCGGTAAAATCGAAAATCCAAAAAGACACTATCTATTTCGACTTGATCGCGACGAAAAATCAGCTGTTAAATACCAAAAAAGAACTTGCCAACTACATTTCTCAAGTGGCCGATTTGAAAGCGAAAAAAATCAGACTCGAAAAATCGATACATGATAAAACGATTAGTAAAGAAGGGTATGTTCTATATGAACTCTATGTCAAAAAAGGGGATGTCGCAACTCCTGCAAAACCGCTTGCCAAAGTGGCCGATACTTCAAAAGCGATACTGACTCTCTATGTCGATAGAGATGTTTTGGAAGGGATAGAGAAAAAAACGGTTTTCATCGATGGGAAAAAAACTGCATACAAAGTTTCACGAGTCATCCCTATAGCAGATAGCGTGAATCTTTCGAAATACAAAGTGCAAATCGTCATCGATGCGCCGAAAATATTTTCAAAACTGGTAAAGGTGGAGATACAATGAATAAACTCACGGCTTGTCCGCTTGATTGTTACGATGCATGCGAGATTGTGTACGATGGGAAGATATACCCGAAAAAAGAGGGGCATACGCAAGGTTTTTTGTGTCCCCACATGAATCACTACGAACAGCAAAGTTTTTTGACCAAACCTCGATACAAAGATGAAGAGATCGAGCTTGAAGAAGCGCTGGAGATTCTAAAAAAGATGCTCCAAAGCACTCCTAAAGAGAAGATTTTGCACTACAAAAACAGCGGTAATTTCGGTCTTATGCAAGATGTGACGGAACATTTTTTCGCTTCGTTCGGTGCTACGCTGACAGATGGAACGTTGTGTGACGGTGCCGGAGAAGCGGGGATCGTGCTAGGCAGAGGAAGCAACAAGAACATGCCTCTTAGCGAAATAGCCAAAAGCGAGACGGTGATAGTTTGGGGGAGAAACCCCCATGCGACCTCAAGCCATCTTCTGCCGCTTTTGAAAGACAAAACGCTTATCGTCATCGATCCGGTCAAAACCGACATAGCGAAAATGGCGGATTTGCACATACAGCTAAAACCCCATGGCGATATCTATCTAGCACTTTTGCTGACCCGTTTTTTACATATCGAGGGGAGTTGCGACGAAGAGTGTTTGGAGCGTTTTGGAAGCGAGTTCGAAGAGTTCTACGAGTTGACCCAAACGGTACGCATAAAAGCGATACTTGAGAGTATTGATGTTTCTTTGGAAAATATAGGAGATATCCTTCACTATATCAAAGATAGAAAAACCGCTATCGTCGTTGGGCTTGGAGTGCAGAAGTACCGTAACGGTGCGGATATCATGCGTGCTATCGACGCGTTCGCATTTAGTGCGGGGCTTTTTGGCAAAGAGGGGTGTGGCGTTGCATATCTTGGCAATTCGCGCGAAGGGATTCAAAGCCCTTTTGAGACCAAAAACGCCAAACGTGTCAGCAAAGTCGATACGAAATTCGAAGATTTCGAGACGGTATTCGTTCAAGGTGCCAATCCGCTTGCACAGATGCCAAATACCAAGCGTGTCGAAACCTCTTATGCGAAGGTTGCAAATAAAATCTACTTCGGATTGTTCGAAAACGAAACGAGCCGAGCAAGCGATTTGGTTATACCGGCTATGAGCTTTTTAGGAAAAAACGACGTGCGCACCTCCTATGCCCATCACGCTTTTATGGAGATGCCCAAGCTCAAAAACGATCTTGCAGGCATTAGCGAATACGACCTTGCCAAAGCGTTGTGCGAGGAGTTCGATATAGAGCTAAAAGAGGAGGAGGAATACCTTCGCCATTTTAGAAAATATGCCGTTATGAACATAGAGGGAACGAAAGAGATAGAAAGTAGAGAAAGTATCCCTTACACGCAAGGGTTCGATACCGACGACGGAGAGTTTTGTTTCTTGGAGGAGATCGATGTAGATATGGACTTCGAGGAGGATTTTTTTCTTATCACTCCAAAAAGCAAAACATCGCTCAATTCGCAGTTCAAGCGCCAAAAACATGTCTATTTGCACCCATCTCTTGGATATGTCGATAACCAAACGGTAAAAATCGTCTCCGAAGTGGGGGAAGTGGAACTACCTGTTAAAACAGACGAGAGTGTTAGAAGCGATTGTGTGCTGATATACAGCGGTACTCCCGGAGTGAACAATCTTACAAGTGACAAACGCTCATACGAGGGCAACGCCGCGGCGTATCAAGAACTCAAAGTAAAAATAGAAGGATGAAAATGGACACGAAACAACTCGATAACCGATACGTACTACCGACATATGCAAGAAACGATGTGGAATTTGTCAAAGGGGAGAACGCTACGCTTTGGGATAAAGAGAACAAGCGCTACATCGACTTTACCAGCGGTATCGCGGTGGTGAGTGTAGGGCATGGGAACAAACGTTTGGCGGATGCCTTGTGCAATCAGGCGAAAAATATCATCCATATCTCCAACCTGTATTATATAGCTCCTCAAGCCAAAGCGGCGCAAAAAGTGGTAGAAACCAGCGGTTTTGACATGCAGTGCTTTTTTGGAAACAGCGGTGCCGAAGCGAACGAAGGGGCTATCAAGATAGCCAGAAAATACGGAGAGGTTGACGGTGAGGTAAAACGCTACAAGATTATCACTCTCAAACACTCTTTTCATGGAAGAACCATCACGACCGTCAAAGCGACAGGGCAGGAGAAGATGCACAATTACTTCGGACCGTTTCCCGATGGGTTTGTTTATGCCGAGAGTATAGACGAGATAGAGTCGCTCATAGACGACCATACAGTCGGTGTGATGATAGAGTTGGTACAAGGGGAAGGGGGTGTCGAACCGCTTGAGAAAGAAAAAGTGCAACGCCTTGCCAAAGTGCTGAAAGAAAAAGATGTTTTGCTGATTGTCGATGAGGTACAAACCGGCGTATATAGAACGGGAGCGTTCTTGGCTTCGAATCTCTACGAGATAGAACCCGATATTATCACTCTTGCCAAAGGGGTAGGGGGCGGCGTTCCCGTGGGGATCGTGATGACAAGTAAAAAAGAGGTTTTCTCACCCGGTGATCATGGCTCAACGTTTGGTGGGAACTACTTAAGCTCCACCGCTGTTTGCGAGGTTGTGGATATTTTGAACGAGGCTAAACGAAGCGGTGAATTGGATGAAACCATAGCCTATTTCGATGCGAAGCTTAATAGTCTGTATGAGAAATTCACGAATTTCTTTGAGAAGAAAGTCGGTATAGGGATGATGGCGGGTCTTCGATGTAAGGACGCCCAGACACTGCAAACTATCGTGCAAAACGCAAAAGAAGAGGGGGTGATGGTACTTAAAGCCGGTAGAGACACGCTTCGATTGCTTCCACCTCTTACTATTTCGAAAAAGGAGATCGATGAAGGCTTTGACGCCCTTGATCGCGCTATTGGTCGTATCTAACCTTTTTGGAAGCGATAACAATTCGACGCTAAAACTCGAAGAGTACATTTCACGTTACAAACAAAAAGAGTTCGAGCTCGATTATAAAAAGAACGAAGCGGAGTCGCTTAAACTACGGGATTCATGGATATCCCCTTTGCAGCTAAATTACCGCTACAACAAGTCCAATCCCTACGACAACACCCAAACGACGAAAAACGCTTCCATTTCATGGAATCAGCCGATTTTTCGAAGCGGGGGGATTATCTACGGTATCAAGTTCGCAAATGCCAGCAGGCGATATTCGCAATACTCCATAGATGTGCAAAAACGCAAGCTTATCAAAGACGCCATAGCGCTTTTGATGCAAATAAAACAAAGTGAACTCCGCCTTGCAAAGCAGAAAAAACGGGTACAAAACTCCAAAATCAAGGTGGAGCAAAAAAGGCAAGAATATCTAAGCGGCGATCTCGATAGCGGTTTTTTGGACAACGAAATCATTCAGTTCAACATCGTCAAACAAGCGCTTTTCGACATAGAAGCGAGCAAAGAGAAGCTGATATCGCGTTTTAAAGCATTAAGCGATATCGATTACAAAACGGCGTTCATTCCCCATCTTGAAAATATCTCCAAAGAGGAGTTTTTGAAGCACAACATAGTGTTGGAACTATACAACGCACAAAAGCGAAAAAACGATTACGCCAAAAAAGTGACGGCGGCGAAGTATTTGCCCGCTTTTAGTTTGAATGCAAGTTACAACAGGGATGAGGTAAACAACCCTAATTTTGCCGGTACGACCGTTCCTTCGCAGCCGCCGACAAACTATTACGCATACGGTTTTAGTCTCTCTATGCCGCTTGATTGGAACACTTTTAGAGATATCGAAAGTGCGAAGATAGACTACCTCAAAGCGGATGTGATGATAGAAGACAAAAAAAGAGAACTCCTTTCTTTGTATGAACAAGTGGAGCAAAATCTTAAAAAAATTCAAAACAAAATCGACCTTGCACAGCAAAACTACGACATCTACGCCAAACTGCTATCGGACACGAAAAAACTCTACAAAGCGGGATACAAAACGAGAATGGATGTCGATTTACTTCAAAATTCGGCAGATATGGCGAAGCTCGATATGGAGATTTTTCGTATAGACAAACAACTGGAACTACTTGATTTGTACGAATACTACACGCCAAAAGGTGCGGTGCTTAGGTAAGTACCGTTATACATGCTTTATTTGCTTCATTATTTATATTTTATATGATATAATCAACCAGTTAGTTAAATTTATGGAGAGATTATGGCAAAACAAAAACGTGACGCTGCTGCTACGCGTTCTAAGATCATCCAAAATGCGATGGAGCTCTTTGCGAAAAAGGGCTTTGATGGGGTGAGCGTGGATGAAGTGGCAGCTGCAAGCCAGATCAACAAAGCGATGATCTTCTACTACTTCAAGAACAAAGCCGGTCTTTACGAAGCGGTGATGCAAGGGGTGCTCGATGCGATCTACGAAGAGATCGTGGAGGCGGACAAGTGCTGTGACAACACGCTTGGGGAACTCAAAGCCTTCATAGCGACGTATGCTTCGTTTGCGAAGCGCTACCCCTACTTTCCCGCTCTTTTACTGCGAGAGCTTAGCGACAGCGGAGCGCATCTGCCGGAGCTGATGTTTGAGAGTATGAAGAAGCTCTTCGTTTTGCTTAGCGGCATTTTGGAAAAGGGGGAGAGAGAGGGAGTTTTCAAAGAGGTTATCCCAATGATCGTGCATTTTATGATCATTGGAACACTCAATCTCTATGTAACCACGCAGTCATTGAGAAAAAGAGTCTATGAAGAGGATGGTCTTGATACCTGCTGCGGGTGTGAGATAGAGGAGATCGCGGAGTACATCTACAAGAAGATTTTACTTATGTTGGAGGTTGATAATGAGAAAAATATTTGTTGCTCTTAGTGTCGCTGCAAGTTTGCAGGCAACGACGCTGCCGGAGCTTTTTAGCGCGCTGAAAAACCATGCGCAGACAAAAGCGGACGAGATGCAGGTAAAAAGAGCGAAAGTCGCTCATACCCTAGCGACATCGAAGCTCTATCCAAAAATCGATCTGTTTGCCACATACGACAACTATTCGACGCCAAACGGGATGATCCCTTTAGCACCTGATCATATGTTGGGACTAGTCAAAGACCCAAGCAAGCCTTCGCAGCCTTTTAGTTACAACATCTACAAAGCCGGTGCGAAGTTCACGATGCCGATCTTTGTCAAGTCGATCTACACGATGGCAAACAAGGCAAAAGCGATGCAGCGAAGCGCCAAAGCGAAAAAGCGCATAGATTTGCTCCAAAACGAAGCCGTCATTGTCGCTTCCAATGCAAACCTGCTCTATCTCAAAGAGCTGGCTCGCTCACTTGAACTCAAGCGCAAATCACTGCTTGAGACCAAAAAGACGATTCGCATCAAAGTCGATACAGGACGCGCACCAGAGTCGGCACTTTATAAGATCGACGATGCGCTCAACCAGATAGACATAGCCAAAAACAATATCGACTTGCAAAAAAACAAGCTCATAAGCTCCATAGAGTCGCTTACTGGTATCCATCTCGATTCGCCCGTGGAGATGCACCAAGCGGGTGAGCTGCACTTTGAAAGTATGGGTGCACTTAGACCCCTGCAAGAGAAGCTCAAAGCCTCAAAGATCGAGCTTTCGGCGCAAAAAGAGAAGCTCTATCCGAGTGTGTTCGCTCATGGGAGCTACGCCTACTCGCGTGCAAAAGCCTACAACACCCATGACAATATCAACGAAGAGTTCGGCAACATCGGCGTAGTTGTAGATATACCGCTTTTGGCGATGGATCAATACAAATCGATCGAAAAAGCCAAAGTGGAGTATGAAGCCGATAGTGTGGAGTTGGAAAAAACACAAGCCCAGTTGCAAGCCAAGGCGAAGATGCTTAAAGAGACGCTTCCGCTACTAGATCGTAGTATCGCTTTGGCACAAAAAAATATAAAAAACAAAGAGAAACTGCTTGACATAGCCAAAGTAAGCTTCAAAAGCGGTCGGCTTCCGGCAGAGGAGTATCTGCGTTATGAAGACGAAGTTGTAAGTGCCAAAGCAGCCCTCTATGAGGCTGAAGCGAAAAAATGGCAAAGCACTATGGAGCTTGCCGTCATCTATGCAAACAATATCGAGGAGTTGGTCAAATGAAATATGTAAAGATAGTTGTAGCCCTGTTGGTCGTTGCAGCGCTTGTCGCTGCCGGAGTGAAAAAGATAAAAGAGGCGCGTAAAAAAGATGCCACGCAGCCACAAGCGAAGATATACCCGATCGTTGCACCCGTTATGAGTCCAAAAGAATCAAAAGTGACTTTGACGTTGCCGTATCTTGCTGAAGTGGCGAACGACAAAGATGTGAAGCTCGCCTCGAGAATCGCAGCGCGCATCGTCATGATAAAACCAAGCGGTAGTCATGTCAAAAAAGGGCAGATCGTCGTCAAGCTCGATACGACAGCTATAGAGAGTAAACTCCATAGCACCAAAGAGCAGATAGAAGCGACGAAAATCGCTCTTGCAAACCTTGAAGCGACACACAAAAGAACCGAAGAACTTTTAAAAGTGCATGGTGCATCCATAGAGCAGTCACAAAAGGAGCTCACACAAATAGCAAGCACGAAAGCCAAGCTAAACGCACTCCAACAACAAAAAATAGAACTGCTTAACAACCTCTCCTATGCGACAATCACCTCACCGGTTAATGGTGTCGTTTCTAAAACATTCGTTGCAGAGGGTTCACTCAGCGCTCCGGGCAAACCGCTTATGGCGATCAGCTCCAAAAACGGTTTTTACTTGATGGTGCGCGTGCCTAACGACATACCGGTCAAAGGTGTGGAGTATCAAGGGAAGTTTTACGCTGCAACACCGCTTAACACCACTTTCAGAGGTCTTGTCGAGTATAAAGTTTATACCGGAAACGCGAAGCTTATCAGCGGCGATAGAGTCGAGGTCGATGTGGTCGTTTTCGATCAAAAAGCGACGCTTTTACCGTTTGATGCGGTGCTTAATCGTGATGGAAAAAGTTATGTATTGGTTGTAAATGGTAATAAAGCGGTTCCACAAGAGATACATATCATCCAAAGTGCCCAGCAGGGTGTAGCGGTATCGGACAATCTCGAAGATAAAAAGATCGTCGTAGCCAAACCGGATATCCTTCTCAAACTTGTAAGCGGTTATGCTCTTAAAGTAAAGGAGTAGCAAATGTTTGAGTTTTTTTACAAACGCCCCTATCTGCTCTACTCGACTATAGCGGCGTTTTTCATCATGGGGATCATCGCGCTTGTAACGCTGCCTAAAAACCTCTTTCCAGATGCCAACCCGCCCGAAGTCATCGTTATAACACAGGTGCCGGGTGCGACGGCGCAGGTGGCGGCTTCGACCGTCTCCAAACCGATCGAGCAGGAGATCTCGCGCCTTGGGCTAGTTACCGATGTCAGCAGTGTGAACGTTGCGGGATTTTCCATCGTCAAAGCGGATTTTGGTTACAAAAAGGGGCTTAATGCCGCTGCGGTCGATGTGGCAAATGCGCTTAGCATCGCCAAAGCGAAACTGCCGCCAAACGTAAACCCCGCCATCTATACCGCCGGGGACTTTACACTGCCGGTCGATGTGATCGCTCTAAGTCCAAAGAACGACTCCATCACGCTTGCCGACATACGAAAGATAGCCGATAGTTTCATCAAACCAAAGCTCCTTAGCAACAAAACCATAGGCAACGTCGAGGTGTTTGGCGGCTTTGAGAGTGCTATCAACATCGAAGTCGATCCGTTCAAAGCCAAACGCTACAACGTGGACTTCGAGAAAATCGCCAAAGCGATCCGTGTGCTCAACCGTGATATGCCCATTGGCTTCACCAAAGGGGAGAACGATTTCTATACGATCACTTTCTATGGGGAAAAGGACAACATAGAAAGACTTAAAAACCTCCAGATCATGCCAAATGTGCGTCTTAAAGATATCGCCGATGTGAAGTGGAGCTACAAAAAGCGAACAAGCGGTTACATAGGTAACGGAAAAGAAGCGATCGCACTCTCTGTGCAGCGTGCACCCGGAGGCAGTGTGCTGGATGTCTCAAAAGCAGCCAGAGCGGAGATGAAAAAGCTTCAAAAAGAGTATCCAAATATCCGCTTTGAGATAGCTGACACCCAAAGAGACCTCATAGAGCAGGCAAATGATAATATGCTTGAGGCTTTGCGTGATGCCGTTATCTATACGCTGCTTGTTATTATGATATTTCTTGGAAACTTCCGTGCTATCGTGGCGGCTGGGCTTTCTATCCCGATGGTGTTCTTCTCTACGATGGCGATCATCTGGCTTACGGGTGGGGAGCTCAACATCGTCATCTATACGGCTATCATCCTTGCTCTTGGTATGCTCACCGACGATGCGGTTGTTGTGCTTGAGAATATCGAGCGCCACCTAAAAGAGGGGCATGAGAAGCTTGAAGATGCCATCGTTCATGGGACAAAAGAGGTGCTGAGTCCCGTTTTTGCCGGGACTATCGCGACTGTGGCGATCCTCTTTCCGCTGATGTTTGTCGGTGGATTTCCGCAAAAGATTTTCAGACCGCTTATAGAGACGCTTATCATCGCGCTTTTCGTTTCGTGGTTTTTATCTATCACCTTTATCCCAAGCCTCTCGAAGTGGCTGTATAAAAACGGTGTAGGCAAAACGAAAGTCGAAGAGTGGTTTGAAAAGCTCTATCAAAACACGATCGGGCGACTTGTCAAGCCCTATGAGGGGATCATCGCCTTTTCCAACGGCAAGTTTTGGTTCTTGCGTCGTATGATGCTGACTATAGGTGTTATCGCCGTTTTGCTGCTGAGTCTGAAAAACATCATGCCAACCATCGGTAAAGATGCGATGCCGCCGATGGATACCGGGATCATCAAAGCGCAGATAGCTTTTAGTGCCAACGAAAACGTCGATACCGCAGAGAAAAAGATAGAACCGTTTTTGAAGTGGCTGCATGCCCAAAAATGGGTGAAAACCTCTTCGGTCGCTTTTGGCGGTGAAGCGGGAGTGCTCAGCCTTGGCAGCGGTAACTTACCGACTGAAGCGACTGTTACTATCAATGCAGTCAATCGCTTCGAGCGAAAGCAGACCATTTGGGAGCTTGAAAACATCATTCGCGATCAGATTGCAAAGCTTCCCGGTGTAAAACGTAACGATGTTTTCGACTTTGGAGCGACGGCACTTTCTAGCATCAAAGCTACCGTCGATACCCGCATCAGCTCTCCGTATGTCGATGGGTTGAGTGACAAAGCACATGAGGTGCAAAAAGCGATGCAAACTGTACATGGGCTCACCTCTGTTTCAACAAGTTGGGACAAAGACTTTAGCGAGATCGAACTTGACATAGACAAGAACAAAGCGCTTAGCTACGGTGTAACACCCTATCAGATAGTGATGCAGATCCCGCTTAAAGGGGAGGTAGTAGGACTTGGTGCGAACTTCGAGTCGATGAATACGCAGATAGTGCGACTCTATCTTAAGGGCAAGTTCTCTCAAAATATCGAGACGCTCAAGCTGCTGCCTATCTCGACGCCTTCAGGGGAGATACCACTAAGTGCGATCGCAAAACTCAAAAGACACCTAACATTTGCCAAGATAGAGCGCGACAAGCTGCTTTATAGCGTCGATGTCAACGGATACAGAGCAAAACGCCCGGTCACTCATTTGACGGACGAGACGTTGGCAGCACTGAAAAAAGCGAACATCCAAGATGTCCAGCTTGATCAAACGGGCGATATAGCGCAGATCCATGACAGCTTCAAGCGTATGGCAAAAGCGATAGGGCTTGGGGTTATCGTGCTGATTATGGCGCTTATAGCGATCTATCGCTCTGTTAGAATGGCGTTTATCATGATAGTCGTTCTTCCACTCTCACTCATCGGTGCGGCGTGGGGGATGCTGCTCTTTGGCAAGCCAAGCTGTATGCCAAGCCTTCTTGGGATTTTGCTTCTTTTTGGTATCATTATCAAAAATGCGGTACTGCTTATCGACTTCTATCAAGGCTATAGAGAAAAAGGGGAGAGTCCCTTTGAGAGCGCGCAAGAAGCGGTGCGTGTGCGTTTCCGCCCCGTTATGATGACCGCATTTGGAACAATTGCCGGGATGATCCCGATAGCACTCGAGCAAGCAGTAGGGTTAGAGCGTCTTAGCCCCCTTGCGGATGTCGCCATAGGCGGGCTGCTTGTAGGAACGCTGCTTACACTGGTCTATGTGCCGATGTATGCCTATATATTTGATAAAGGCAATAAAACAAATCCTGTAAAAAAAGTTGAGGAGGCTTTGGCTTGAATTTAGCAGAGTTTTTCGCTTACGGTGAGAAGGTTCCGGGGTATGAGGTGCGTGTGCTGAATGAACGCGAAGCGCGAGCGGCGGCGGCGATCCTGTTTGTGGGTGCGTTTTTGGGGCTGGTAAATGGCGTCATGCTTGGAACGGCGACTTTCTCAAAGTTTTTCGTCACCTTTTTCGCCATCGATTTTACGATCCGTATCATCCAGCCGCGCTATGCGCCCAGTCTCTTGCTTGGGCGTTTTTTCGTGCGCAACCAGAAGCCGGAGTATGTGGGAGCTGCTCAAAAGCGCTTCGCATGGGCGCTTGGGATGCTACTGGCGTGGCCGATGTTTTACTACCTTGTGATCCACTTCGAGCCAAATCCCATCAAAGTGCTTGTTTGTCTTATCTGTATGGGGCTGCTTTTTTTCGAGGCGGCTTTTTCGATGTGTCTTGGGTGCAAGATTTTTGAATGGCTCAAGCGAAAAGATCCAAAATACTGCCCGGGAGGAGCGTGCGAACTGCAGGTAAAAGACCCGGTTCAGAAGTTCACTCCTGCCCAAGCCGTTATTTTGATCATCACGGTTGCATTGATGCTCTATGGCACGTATGCTTACTTTACCAAACTACCAGACCGCACCGTCTTTGTCAAAAAGATGAAAACTTTGATGATGAGTGAAGAGGAGCTGCAGCGACTTGAAGATCAAAAAGCGGAAGAGGAGTTTGAAAATGAGGATTTTTGATAGAGCAGGCGATGAGTAGCAAGTTCAGCATCCAAGATGAAAACAACCCGTTTGATCCTAAAACTTCTATGATGATAGCTTTGGCAGTCTCCATCACGCTTGGCAGCGAAGAGTGCACTCAGGAGCAGACGAAAATGCTTAAAAAGATGGGTCTTACAAAAGAGGAGATGGCATACCTTGTCAAAATAGTCAAACATGCCCAAAGCAGCGCGGTCATGGGCAATGCAAAAGCCGCTTTTGAGACTTTTGAGAGTTAGTATAAAAATCCAAAAAGCCAAAGTGGGATTTTATTGCCAAATCCCACCTCCATATCATCTGCTACAATAAAGCTGTTTTGCATATCTTTTATCTGATTGAAGCTTTTATTTTTGCCTCCAACTTCTACGATATACTTTTCATCAATCAAAAAGTCACCTTTGTTATGTATAGTTAATCTATCTTCATCAATCATACTCATAAAAAACACTTCTCTTATGGTGCCGGTTTCACTTTCATTACAATAAGCATAGTGCAAATTGGTATTGTTTAGATAGATTTTATCCGGTTTTGAAAAGATATTATCCCCTTTTGTTTTTGCTCTAAGTAGATTTAAGATTTTACCTCTTTTTAGATATTCAAGATATTTATATAAAGTCTGATAATCCCCAATTCCAATTTTAGTTGATAACTCTTTTATATTTACTTTAAATGGTTTTGATTGGCAGACCAACTTTACAAGTTTTTTTAGGTTTATAATTTTGTCATACTCAATCGGGAAAATAGATGGTATATCTACTTCAATAACAGTGTTAATAGTTTGTTGCAGTCTTATGAGATAAGTATCTTTATCTTCAAAATAAAATGGATAATAACCATATTTTAAATACTCTTTAAAATATTCAAACGGTTTAATCTCTTTAGCTATCTCATAAGCTCTATCTTCATGATTGGTTAAAATATCTTCTAAAGTATAAAAAGGCAAAGTTTTTGAAGTTTGCAATTCAATAAACTCTCTAAAAGACAACCCTTTCATATGATAAAGTATCGCTCTTCTGCTTAAATCACCTTTTGCATGGTCTAATTTTATTGCGCTGCTTCCACTAAAAATAACATTTAAATCAAGCATATCGTATATTTTTTTTAGTTCTATTTCAAAATTTTTATATTTGTGAATCTCATCTATGATTAATAGTTTACCACCGGTTTTTGAAAATTCATAAGCAATCTCAAAAAGTGAATCTAAATCAATACTATCAGCACTAATATATAATTTTTTTGAAAGAGGCAGTTTGTTTTCATTGAGATATTGAAGTAAAAATGTTGTTTTTCCAACACCTCTTGCTCCAACTATTCCAATTAGCTTTTGATTAAAATCGACGATGTTGTGGATATATCGTTTGTATTTGCTTTTTAAAGCTTTTAAATAATTGAGTTGATAATTTTTTAGATTTTGAAGCACATCTTTCCTTTTATGGTTTTATCCATAAAATTATATCATAAGATTGTTGTTAGAACAATAATTTTCTTAATACAAAAGTCAAAAAACCAAAGTGGGATTTTGTTGCCAAATCCCACCTCTATTTATTTATCGTTTTGTTTGCTAAAACGATGAAAACAAAAGGTAAAATTAGAATGAACCATAATAAGCCGTTTTATAAGAAATAACTTAAACGACTAAAAAACAAAGAAAAAACACGAGTAGTGCGTTTGATCTTTGAAGCACTCCGTTTTCGGAGTGTTTTGAAGATGAAACAGATTCTGTTTCATCAAC
>JALWGC010000009.1 GCA_027038835.1 Helicobacteraceae bacterium
TTAAGCTATTTGGATATTTAGACGAGGTTGAGGTTATCGGCAATATCTACGAAAACGAGGAGCTACTAAAATGACAAGAGAAGAAGCAAAAAAAATAGCGGACTTATCAATTTCAACAATAAAACGATATTCAGATTTGACAAAAAGATTTAATGGATTAATAGATGAAATCTACGACGACTTTGAGAGTAGAGTGTGTGAGAATTGTAAATATTTCGATTTTCCCTATCCAAAACGAATTAGAGGTTTATGCACTAAAGAAACAGAAGATGTTGATGAATTAGTTAAAAAAGATTTTGGTTGCATCCATTTTGAAAGGAGAGAAGATGAAGCAAATGATGTTTAACGCAAGAATGACAAAAGCTATTCTTGATGGTCGAAAAACTCAAACGAGAAGAGCTATGAAAGCAGACCTAACAAATACGCTTAATATCGAAAAAGGCAAGTACAAAAAAGGCGAAATCGTTTGGGTAAGAGAACCTGCTAAAGTTGAGGATGTTTCAAGCGACGGATTGGCTATTGTTTGTGAGTATAAAGCCGATGGAAAGCGAATAGAAATAGATACGCCAGAGAGATTTTTGCCAGATATGAAAACAGGCAAAATGAAAAGATGGATAGAAGAACGACAGAGCGTGCCAAATGGGTGTATAAAAGAGATGGCTCGCATCTTTTTGGAAATTACCGATGTGAGAGTTGAGAGACTGCGAGATATTGAAAAAGAAGACTACGAGAGAGAGGGGTATCCAAAATTTTTTTGCAATAAAAATCCATTAAATTGGTTCGCAGAGCAATGGGATAAAACAGCACCATATGGCTACAAATGGAAAGACAATCCGTATGTATTTGTTTATTCGTTTAAAAGGAGAGAAGATGTTTAAAGTATTAACAAAAGGCTGTGAGCCTACACGAGGAAGTAAATACAGTGCTTGTGTCGATTTGTACGCAAGTGAGGATGTCGTTATAGGTGCAGGAGATACGAAGCTTGTCGGGCTTGGTGTGGCGATAGATTTAAACGAAAAAAAATACTTCATTCAAAACTATCTCGAAAAGCAGTTCAGTATCGTAGATAGAGCCGATGAGGAATACTTTTTCAACCACTTCTTAAGATCGCACTACCTCCAACTTATGCTACGAAGCTCTTTGGCGAAAAAAGGATTGATTATCGCAAACGGCGTGGGAGTTATAGACCTTGATTTTAGAGACGAAATCAAGATAGCGATACATAACCCGATAACTGAGCAAAATTTTATTCAAGATGACAATGCTTATATCACCGACCCTTTTGAGCACACAGAATATAAAATCAAAAAAGGCGACCGCATAGCTCAAATAGCGCTACTTGAACACAAAAGCCACCTTTTCGGTATCGAGAGTGACGAAGAGCGAAAAGGCGGTTTCGGAAGTACGGGAGGATGATATGCAAAAACGACTACTAAAAGACAAAGAAGCAGCGGCGTATTTAGGTGTCGGCGTAACTAAATTTTGGGAGCTTGTTAAAGAAGTTCCATTTCAAGCCATAAAAATCGGCTCGAAAATGACACGCTTCGATATCGAGGACCTTAAAGATTATGTGGACTATCTCAAAGCGCAAAGATGATCGCTCCACCATTGCATCAGCTTCGCGCGCTCTTTCAGATGCTTCGCGCGGTTGTACGCTCGTGATACACTGCTTCCGACACTATGCGCCAAAGCGGACTCGATGACATCATGAGAAAATCCGCTCTTTTCATGAGCGATTGTGCTGAACATCGAGCGAAATCCGTGCGCGGTCATATCCTCTTTTTCAAATCCTAATCTTCTTAGAGCAGTATTTACCGTATTTTCACTCATACAACGGTCATAATAGACGCTGTTTGGAAACACATACACATCTTTACCGCTTAAAGAGCGCAACTCCTCCAAATATCCCAACACCTGATCGCTTATAGGAACGATATGCTCTTCTCTCATCTTCATCTCTTCAGCCGGTATAACGATCTTTCTATTCTCAAAATCGACATATGCCCACTTCATACACCTGATCTCTTTTGGGCGTAGTGCAAGGTGCGCAGATAGCCGCAAAGCGTTCTTTGTAAGCGGATTTACATACTCCTCTATCGCACGCATCAAAACGGCGATATCCTTCTCATCGGTCAAAGCAGCTCTATGTTTTGTCGGTATCTTCTTCAGCAGCATGCTTTTGTCGAGATCGGCTATAACATTTCTTTCCGCATACCCTTTCGTTACAGCATATTTCATCATCCGCTCTATCAGGTTCAGCGTTTTTTTTGCGCTCTCGTAGATTCCTTTTTTCTTCATAGCATCCATCACATCGATGATATCGAGTCGATCAACTTTTTCAACAGGCTTTGTACCTAAAAACGGTCGCACATGAACATTATAGTACCCAAACAGCTTTTTTTGGTACTTATCGGTTACGCTCTCACTTATATGTTCTTGAAATTCCTCAGCGATCTCGTTAAGTGTTTTCTCCTCTTGCTTGACGCGCAAACGAGCCGGATCATCGCCATTTGCCAGCATTTCCCTAAACTCCGCCCGCTTCTCCCGCGCAGCCTTGAGAGTGACTATCGGGTACTCTCCTATCGTAATCTTCTTTGTCTTTCCCTGATACTTATAGCGAAACTTCCACCGCTTCGACCCGCTCGGGGATACAAGTAAAAACAACCCTCCCCCGTCAAAAAGACTCTGCTCTTTATCGGTCGGCTTCACGCTCTTGATCCTCGAGTCCGTAAGCGGCACAACACTCCTTGCCATAGCACTTCCTTTTGTCTATAAGTACCAAATCGCATAGCAAAAGTACTTTTTTGGAATTTAGGTACTTTTGTAGGTACTCATTTTTTGCGGATTATAATAAACTAATACGAATTACAATGAACTTAAAAAGCAGTTATATTGCCTATTTTATGGGGTTTTATGAAGTATAACGAAGTGTAACATATTGATAACTGGTCTCCCCAGGAGGACTCGAACCTCCAGCTATCCCTTAGGAGGGGACTGCTTTATCCGGTTAAGCGATGGGGAGAGGGGTGTAACCGCTTTTTTGCGGTTACATGTAAGGTTCTAGGGCTTTTGGAATGGTGATGGAGCCGTCTTCGTTTTGGTAGTTCTCCATAATCGCCACCATCGTTCTACCAACCGCCAACGACGAGCCGTTTAGCGTATGAACGAGAGTGTTTTTCTTGCCGTCTTTGTAACGAATTTTAGCACGTCTTGCTTGAAAATCTCTTGTATTGGAGACCGAAGAGATTTCACGGTAGGTATTTTGCCCCGGTAGCCACACTTCCAAATCGACCGTTTTGGCGGCACTAAAACCAAGATCGCCCGTACACAGTTGCACCAATCTGTGAGGCAACCCCAATTCCGTAAGAATACCCGATGCGGTTTCGACCATCTCATCGAAAACTTTGTCGCTCTCTTCAGGCTTGGTTATACACACAAGTTCCACTTTCGGGAACTGGTGTTGTCTTATAATCCCTCTGGTATCACGCCCCGCAGCACCCGCTTCTTTTCTAAAACACGCCGTAAATCCGGTCATCTTCAAAGGAAGCATCTCTTCTTGAAGGATTTCGTCGCTAAAGAGGTTCGTAAGAGGCACTTCCGCCGTTGGAATCAAAAAGAGCTCTTGATTTTCGATTTTATACAAATCCTCTTCGAACTTCGGTAACTGTCCAGTCCCCTCAAGTGCTCTTCTATTGACGATGTGAGGTACGCTCACCTCGATAAAACCACGTTTTCTATTGTAGTCAAGCATAAAGTTTATGAGTGCGCGCTCGAGTCTAGCTCCCATATCGTACACGACGCTAAAACGGCTCGATGCTATCTTCACGCCCCGCTCGAAATCGATCCAACGGTTCTGCTCGGCAAGCTCCCAGTGCTCTTTTGGGGTAAAGTCGAACTCTCTTGGCTCAAGCACCTTCTTGATTTCGACATTGTCCTCTTCATCTTCACCGTCTGGAACATCCGGGTCGGGTAGGTTAGGGATGCTCATAGCGAGTTTTTCAAGCTCCTCTTGGCGCTGACGCTGCACTTCCAAAGCGTCGGCGATTTTGCGTTTGTTTTCATCGACCCTTTTTTTGAGTTCGCTTATATCCTTCCCTTCTCTTTTGTATATACCGAACTCTTTACTCATCGCGTTTTGTGCGGCTTGCAGCGTCTCGTAAGCCATTTTGGCTTCTTTTAGTTTCTCGTTTTTGATTTTGAGCTCTTCTATGAGTTTCTCATCGACTCCGCGCCGAAGAAGCGCTTTTTTGACACCTTCGAAATCTTTTTGCAAAAGTTTTAAATCGATCATTTTCCATCCATCGTGAAAGTTTTGTGAAATTATACCCTAATGGTACTATTTTTGCTATACTATCAAGAAAAAAAAGAGCATAGTACCTTCAATGGCAGAAGAAGCGAAAACACAAGAGCAAGAAGAAGAAATAGTCATCATCGAAGACAGCGACGCCGCCGCGCAATCGAGCGTCGAAGAGGAAGTCGAAGAGATATCCGATACAAACGCGAACGAGGATGAACAAAACCGTAAAAAACTTTTGATATTCGGCGGTATCGCCATCGTATTGGTACTTGTGCTAACCGTACTTGTCGTACTGCTGGTCGTCAAATCGAAGAAAAAAGAAAAACCCACCACCCTCTCAACCGCTTCGATAGAAAAACGGTTGGAGAAAAAACGAAAAATCGAACCGAGCAAACTCGAACACCTCATAGCCAAAGCGAACTACCTCTACACAAGCGGACAAAAAGAACAGGCTCTCAAACTTTACGAATATATAGCACAATACAGCGAAGCGATTTCACAATACAACCTCGGAGTGGCACGACTCAAAAACAAACAGTACGAAGCGGCACTACAAAGTTTCAACAACGCCATAGCCAACGGAGAAAAACGGTGTGTCAGCGCACTTGATGCCGCCGTATGCGCCTTGCATCTTGGGAAAAAAGAGGAGTTTCGCTACTACATCGACCTTGCCGAAGCGTACCTTCCAAACGAAGTGGAAGCACCCCTTTACTCCTACTACTACGCGCTTATAAAATTCTACCGCCAAAACTACTACGAGTCTTTGGTCGCTTTGACAAAAACCGACAATCCCGAATATATCAAGAAAAAAAGCGAACTCCAAACGAAACTTTTCGCGCTTTTTAACGACAACTACCACGCCTTGGAATCGATAGAAACCCTAAACGGCGACGAAAACGCGTTTAGCAAAGCGCTACTCTACGCAAGAGTCGGTGATCTCATACTTGCCAAAGCCAACTTCGAAACAGCCCTTTCAAAAGGGTTCCATCCAAAACAATCGACCCTTGGGCTTGTCTATACCGAACTCAAGCTCGGCCGCATCGACGATGCCGCACGAGAACTGAAAAACGGCAACGATACGTTTGGAGAAGAACTACTTGGTGCATACCCAATCAACGTCTTTCTTAGAAAATCCCTTTTTGACCCATACCGTTTCCAAAGCCATTTTCGAGAAGCGTTCACCAAAGACGAATTTATCATCTTTTCCGAAATCTTCTACTTCTCCCCATACAAAATTTTCAACGCCAACCAAACCATCAACTACATCCGAAAAGGGAATGCCGCTTCCTACATAGACAGCGTCGATAGTGCAGAAGGTTTTTTACAAAAAAGCGCCTCTACATCCAAAGCGAACAAAGGGATAGCTCAAGCTATCCGTCTGGCTTTGCGCTTTCGCATAAGAGAAGCCAACGCCCTGCTTCAAAAGATGGTCAAAGTACAGCCAAAACACGCTATCTTACACTACAATCTCGCTTTGACATACGCACAACTTGGCGATATGCACAAAGCGTACAAACATTTCTTGTGGTCTTATCATCTCGATGCCAAAAACTATCTACCGGGTATATACGCCTACATGACATCCAGACTTATCCACAAAGAAGACACCAAACTCCTTTCCTCGCTCAAAGAAGCACTCTCACTCGAAGAGGACAACGAAAGAAGCGATTTTCTGCGACACCTTCTCCACCTCGCACAGGGTCACTACATGACCGCAGTCGATTGGCTCGATAACACTTACAAAACAAAACCGGTCTATCTCATCATGGGCAACATCATAGCGCTTGAGCTCAAAAACCACGACAAAGCGCTCAAATACGCTCAAAAACTACTCGCCCTACTCCCCGAAGAGATACTACCAAACATCATCTACTTAAATACGAAAAACGCTTCACTTCCAAAACCCGATTATGCCAAGGAAGCTTCGAAATACCTAAAAACGAAACATTTTAGCTTCAAAGACCTCTACCACGGTGCGGAAATCACGAGAAACCTCACGACCAAACTCTACATGATAACGGGAAAAACACTCCAGCTCACCCGCACTTTACGCCGCTACTTGGACACTACGACAGACACTCACACGACCGATGCGGAGCTCTCCTTGGCGTATGCCTTGTTCTTCAACCAAAATTTCGAAGAATCGTATGTACTTTACAACCAACTCATAGACAATGAACACATCCAAGACCCCCGCACCCTTTTCTTGGCGGCTCTTGCCTCCATAGAGGCATCGCACCACGCAAACGCCATCGCACTGATAGAACTTGCCAAACTCAAAGACAGACGGTTTTTGGAAGGTCGCTACGCACTTGGGCTACTCTATCTCGAAGTGGGCAATCCACGAGGTGCGCAAATCGAGTTTGCGAATATGCGCACCAACAACTTCCACTCGAACTATTTCAACTTCGACATCGATTTAGAAAAACTCACATTCAAAAAGCAGCATCCAAACGCGAAATAAGACTCCACACTTAGTGGGTCTTTTTTTGCAAATTGTACAATGCGCGGATAGGTCCATAAAGGATATAGAGGGTAAAAAGAAGCGCTATGGCTTCTATGGGGTAGATAAATATCAATAAAAACGCCGCCGTTACGGCTATGAAGAAACGGCGGATATGTTTTTTGTCCATATCGAGCTTTTTAAAACTCGGATAGCGGATATTGCTAACCATAAGCAGTGCCACAGCAACCGAAGCAAGGAGCAAGAAAACGCCGCTGTTTATCTCTTGGTACTTGTCAAAAAGCAGTACCAGTAGCGAAACGAAAACCGCAGCGGTCGGAATGGGTACGCCGATAAATACGGAAGGTTCGCTCGTGGCACTCATGACATTGAAGCGTGCCAGTCTGATAGCACCGAAAATCACGAACAAAGCACTTACCACCACCCCAAAACGCCCATATGCATGTCCAACAAAAAGGTACAGCAACATCGCCGGAGCGACACCGAAAGATACGATATCGGCCAAAGAGTCGAACTCCACGCCGAATTTAGAACAACTGTTCGTCAGTCTGGCGACCCGCCCGTCAAGCCCATCGAAAACAAGCGCTAGAAAAATAAGCCAAGCGGCTTTGACAAAATCGCCTTGAGTAGCGTTGATGATACTAAAAACCCCCGAAAATATCGACGCGGAGGTTAGAAGGTTTGGAAAGATATATGCGAGATTGTAAGGTCGTTTTTGCTTCATGTAAAAGCCTAAGCGCTAAAATACCCCACGATTGTTTGTGAGCCTACGAGTTTTTCTCCGCTTTTTACATTCAGGCGAAACGACTTGGGTAGGGTGATTTCGGTTACGCAATTATGCGCAAATCCAAGCGGTTGCGCACAAAAGAGATTTTGTCCGTTTCGAACCAGCCTCTGCATATCGTACGGAGTGCGTTTGGTTATCTGCGTCATACCGATAGTTCCGTTTTCGCTCTCCCACTCGATAGCCACACGTTCGTTGAGTTTTTCAAAAAGCATGGAATGTTTGGGCAATCTCGTTCCCTTTTGAAAAACTATCGAACTTATTTTCCCATCGACGGGAGCGTAAACGACACCGCTCATAAACGGCGAAGACTCCAAAACGAGCTTGTAACCGTCTTGCTCTTCATCGATTCTAAGCACTTTCGCATCGACGGGACTGACAACCCCTTTACCATCAAGCGAAGCGGCGAAACGTTTCGGTTTTGCATAAACATACAGGGTAAAAAGTGCGAAAACAAAAGCCAAAAACGAAACTGTTTCAAAGTCCAAAATCGCCAGCACGACCGCTACTACGACAGCTATAAAAGCTTTTTTCACTCCGGCTTGGAAAAAGTAGTTCTCCAACATCTCAGTCATCACTTCTTTCGTCGTTTTTGTTCGATGGCTTCATCTGCGCATCCTCTTCGAGCTCTTTTTCTATTTCATCTCTTTCGTCATGCACTTTACTTTGTAAGCCGTTTCTCTCTTCGAACTCTTTAATGATACGTCTGACGTCTTCACCTGTGATATTCTCTTTTTCGTACAAGAGTTTGACCATATCTTCGATAGCTTCACGGTACTCTTCCAAACGCGCTTTGACTTGTTTGTAATGTTCATCGAGCGAAGATTTGATAAACTCATCCATCGCTTCGGCGGTTTTTTCGCTAAACTCTCTCGCGCCTCCGCCGGTAGGTCCCAAGAAGGACTGGCGTTGTTTTTCAAGCACCATCAACCCCGCGACATCGGTCATACCGTACACTTCCACCATCGACTTGATGATGTCCGTAGCACGCTCGAGGTCGTTACCCGCTCCCGTACTTATCTCACCCAAGAACACCTCTTCAGCAGCCCTTCCGCCCAAAAGTACGTCCACTTCCGCCCAGAGTTCATGGCGTTGCATCATAAACTTGTCTTCTTCAGGCTTGTTAAGCGTGTATCCAAGTGCGGCAAGTCCACGTGGAACGATGGAAACTTTGGAAACTTTTTTCGCCCCTTCGGTCGTCTCGGCAATGAGTGCATGACCGCTTTCGTGATAGGCGACAATTTTTTTCTCTTTCGGATTGATACGGCGCGATTTTTTCGCAAGCCCCGCAAGCGCTCTCTCGACCGCTTCGTAAAGGTCTTGTTGATGTACCTCTTTTTGGTTTTTACGTCCTGCTAACAAAGCCGCTTCGTTGACGATGTTCGCCAAGTCCGCACCCGCAAGCCCTGCCGTCAAACGCGCGACCTCTTCCAAATCGACATCACGTGCTATCTTGACGTTTTTGACATGCACTTTGAGTATCTTCACACGCCCTTCGAAATCCGGTTTATCGACAAGCACTTGTCTGTCGAAACGTCCCGGTCTAAGGAGTGCGGGGTCGAGAATTTCAGGTCGGTTCGTCGCTGCAAGTACGATGACCGGCGTATCGGTTCCAAAACCGTCCATCTCGGCAAGAAGCTGATTGAGCGTTTGCTCCCGCTCGTCGTTGCCGCCCATCATGCCGTTTGCCGCACGACTTTTTCCTATGGCGTCGATTTCATCGATAAAAATGATACTCGGCGCATCTTTTTTGGCTTGCTCGAACAGATCACGCACACGCGCAGCCCCGACACCGACGAACATTTCGATAAAACTCGAACCCGAAACCGAGAAAAACGGAACATCCGCTTCACCCGCGACCGCTTTTGCAAGCAGGGTTTTACCCGTACCCGGACTTCCGACAAGAAGTACCCCTTTTGGTATTTTCGCTCCAAGTTCGACGTAACGTCCGGGATATTTGAGAAAATCGACGATCTCTTGTACTTCCTCTTTGGCTTCTTCGACACCTGCGACATCGTCGAACTTGACGTTTGGTTTTTCGCTGTTGATGAGCTTTTTGGAGTTGCCTATACCAAGCAATCCTCCGCCCATGCTTTTTTGCATCCGACTCGCAAAGAGCATCCAAAGCCCCATGATTATCAAAAACGGCAGCATCCAGCCAAACATCTCGGTAAACCAGTTCGTTTCGCTAAAGCCCGTATATTCTATTTTGTTCTTATCGAGTTCTTTTATCAAATCACTATCGCCTCTTACGACGCGTGTAGTGTAGATAATACGTCCGTCACTCGATACGGCACGGATGTATTGCTGTCCGATTTCCACTTTTTTAAGCGCTTTTTCCTTGACCAAGTCTTTCAAGTCGGAATAGCTAATCTCTTTTACGCGAACGTTCGGTCCGACGTTCTCTTTGAGTGTTCCGCTATCGCCTACCAATGTTTTGAATATCAAAATGACGATAGCCGAAAACAAAGCGAACGTCAACAAAGGGTTGTTGTTGAAAAAATTGTTATCCGGTGGCTGATTGTTTGGGTTTTGATTGTTCGGATTTGCCATCTACTATGTTTCCTTCCTTCTTTTTACGACGAGTGTTACCCACTCCTCTTTGACTATTCTATCTACAATATCGAAATCGCTATATCGTTTGAGCACTTTCGCTTCATATTTGTCCATAATCCCCGAAAGCACCAAAAGCGACGTTTCGTTTTTGAGTTTTTCTTTTAAATCGTTGTGTAAAAATATCAAGACATCAGCTACGATGTTGGCTATGATAACATCGTAATCGGTTTGCGCTTGCGTGATGGAACCTTCCCATAAATTTCGAAACTCCACACCGTTTAAGGAGCAGTTTTTTCGCGTATTTTCTATGCTGAGCGCGTCTGTATCACATGCATCTACAATAGCACCGAGTTTCGCTGCTGCTATACCCAAAATACCGCTGCCGCACCCTACATCGCACACTTCCATCCCCTCTTGAACGTACTTCGAAACCGCTTCGAGGCAGGTAGAAGTGGTAGGATGGTGTCCCGTACCAAAAGCAAGAGCTGGGTCGATGGCTATGTTCACGCTTCCCTCTTTTGGCTTCTCCCAAGTCGGATGAACGTAAAACTTACCTATCGAAACGGGGGTAACGCTCTTTTGGTACTCTTCTATCCAGTCGGTATTTTTATGTTTGGTAATGTCGCTTTCTATCTCTACGGGCTGACCCGTCGCTTTCGAAAGCGCTTCGGCGAACTGTTCCACACCCCAAAGAATCGTTTCGGGATTCTCTTCGGTGCGAACGACGAAACTCTCTTCCCTCTCTTCGTATCCCAAAGGCAAAATATCGTTCAAAAAATCTTCGAAGAGAGCAAAATGGGCGCTTGGCTTGATAACAAGCTCGTAATAGTACTCGCTCATATACTATTGGGCTTCACCCATTACAGCTTGTAGTTTCTCTTTAAGCACTTGTGGAGTGAACGGTTTGACAATGTAGTTGTTCACACCCGCTTTAAGAGCGGTGATAACTTCCGCTTTTCCACCTTCTGTCGTTACCATGATAATAGGCAGGTCTTCAAATCTTTCATCGGCACGAACTTTTTTCACAAGCTCCAAGCCGTTCATTTCCGGCATATTCCAGTCGGTTATAAGCATCTCGATATCAGGGTTCGCATCGAGTTGTGCCCAACCTTCCACACCGTCTCCCGCTTCCAAAACATCTTTATATCCAAGTCTAGCCAGTGTATTTTTAATAATACGACGCATCGTTGAGCTGTCATCAACTACGAGAATTTTCACATCGATTCCTTTACTTACATTAATTCTAATCGGCTAATAATAGCAAATTTTTCGTTGATTTACGATTAAACCTTCTTTTGCTAATCCACAAGCTTGAAAAGCTTTTCCAAATCGATACGCCCTTCATAGTATGCTTTCCCTATGATAACACCATCGATTTTTCCCGTTTTTTGGAGTTTGAAGATATCTTCACTATCTTTGACACCGCCGCTGGCGATGGTGCTCACACCGCTCGCCTCGGCGATAGAGAGGGTGAAGTCGACATTCACCCCGCTTAATGTTCCATCTTTGCCTACATCGGTACAGATAATCGCTTCCACACCCGCATCGGCGAACTCTTTGGCCAAATCGGTCGCTTTCATCGAGCTTACTTCACCCCATCCTTCAACCGCGACATAGCCGTCTATCGCGTCTATCCCCACGGCGATTGGGTATTTTTTCGCCATCGCTTTGACAAAATCTGGGTCTTTGACGGCGATCGAGCCTAAAATCACTCTATCGATTCCGATATCAAGCATCTTTTGAATCGTCGCTTCATCTCTTATGCCGCCACCGAGTTCGAGTTTTACCGAGGAGTTCTCTCTAATTTTCACGATCTGTTCGAGGTTTTTCGGCTCCCCTGCGAACGCTCCGTTTAAATCGACCAAATGCACCCAAGTCGCTCCCATCGACTCGAACTTTTTTACCAGTTCGTACGGTTCGTCCGAATATACCTTCGCACTTTCCATCAACCCTTTTGTCAGTCTTACCGCTTTGCCGTCTTTCAAATCGATCGCCGGATATAGTGTCATCGTTTTCCTTTTAGAGTTTTGTAAAATTTTCTATAATCTTCAAGCCGTTTTTATGGCTTTTTTCAGGGTGAGGCTGAATCCCCAAAACGTTTTCTTCGGCTATCGCACTTGAAAAAGCGTAACCGTAGAAGCTTTTGCCTATTTCGTTTCGCTCATCTCCCACTTGCGCATGAAAAGAGTGCACGAAGTAGAGATAATGCTCCTCATCCAAACCCTCAAAAAGGGGATGTTGTTTTGTGAACATCCTGTTCCATCCCATATGGGGTACTTTTAGCGGTGTTTCGAACTTCGAGGTATCAAAAGCGACCACTTCCCCTTCTATCAGCCCAAGCCCTTCGTGTTTTCCGAACTCTTCGCTGGAGTTGAGCAAAAGTTGCATCCCAAGACAAATCCCCATCATGTAACGCCCGCTTTTGGCGTACTCTTTTATCGCTTCATCCATCCCGCGCTGTACTAGATGCTCCATAGCATCACCGAACGCACCGACACCCGGCAAAACCAACTTGTCGTACTCTTTGAACTTATTGGCATCTTCGACCACTTCCGCTTTTGCGCCCACTTTGTCAAACGCGTTCAAAACGCTTGCGAGGTTCCCCATGTTGTAGTTTATGATTCCTATCATTGTTCATCCACTCTCAGTTTTGTAAATTTGATGTATATAGCGAGTGTCAAAAGGAGTAACGACACCCCTATCATAATGTATAACGAATAAATCAGCTTGTTCGGGTCGGTTATGGCGAACTTGAACACCAGCATCAGCGCCTCGATAGAAAGCGCTATGATGATAGAGCCTAAAAAGCGCACCATCGTTTTATGGGGACCGGAGACATTATGTTCCTTGTGGCGACCCAAAATCTCCTCTTCGACGATCGTTTTGACAAGGTCGAAAATAGCCAAGGAGAGTGTAAGCAAAATCGTCGCTTCGAACATATCTTTTATCTTGAAATGTCCCGGTGAAATCTCCGTTACGAAATTTTGCAACGCTTTGAAAAAGAGTAAGAACGCAACTGCGAAAAGTGCGAAAGAAAACGCTCCGTAAGCGTATTTGAAAAACCTGTTCGAAAACCGATCGACAGGTGTCGGATGCGCAACTTTTATCACCTCTTCAAACGGCATATCCAAACACGCGACATATTTGAGCTCTTCGTTCTCGTCGTAAATCGGCATCGAAACGGTAATGGTCAAATCACCCGTAATCAATGAAGGATACGGATCGGTCAATGTACAGCGTTTCTCTTTTACCGCTCTGTAATAGTACGCTCTATCGGCTCGAATACGCCCTATATCTTCATCTATCTGCTTCGTTTTCGTGTATGTCGGCGATATCTGCACCCCCCTATGGTCAAGCAGATACACCCCCTCACATTCATCGAGTTCCGATTTGATGCGAAGCAACTTCGGAACGATCATCTCGGGAGAAACCGAGGGGAGCCGATCTGGGATGTTTTTATGGAACAAATAGCAAAAATAGGCTCTGGCTTTCGTTCTACTTTCCGAAAACGCTTGAATATCTGAAGGTACCATCTCTTTCTCCCGTATAAATAAGTGCTATATTAGACTTCTTGCAAAACTCCTAAACAGTCTCAGAGGAGCTAAAAGCAAGAGATTTTGCAAAACAAATTTTCAAGCCTAGCCGTAGCTAAGTTTGGAAATTTTTTTGTGAAATGTCGCAGACTTTTCACTTCTCCCGTAGGGCGCTAACAAGAGAGCTTTACTCTTCGTTAGATAACCTTCACCGTAGCGTTGGCTACGCTAAAGAACATCTGCCTTGATTAAAACTCTCTTGTTAGCGCTGAGACTACTTAGGAGTTTTGCAAGAAGTCTATTATATTATTTTTCCATAAACGCATCAGTTCTAACGACCTCGCCGCTGTCGTAGAGTTTGAGTTTGAAACCGCTTAGGGCTTTACCCTCTTTCATCTCCATCACGACACATTGCATGATCTTTTTACACTTTTTCGGCACGTCGAAATGGGCTTTCAAACCGGTCGTAAACTGCTTCAATGGCGCACTTGATTCCATCCCGATGACGTTGTCTCTGCACCCGCTCATCCCGACATCGCTAAGATAAAGCGTACCGTTTGCTATTTGCAAATCATCACTTCCGACATGGGTGTGTGTCCCCACTATGGCACTCGCTTTTCCTTGCAAAAGCATCATCATCCCGCGTTTCTCGGCACTCGCTTCTGCATGAAAATCGATAAAAATATTTTTCACTCCATCCTCTATCAGGCGTTCCACTTCATCGTTCGCGGCTCGAAACGGGTTTTCGCACATAGGCATCCCGTAATGTCCCATCACATTCAAAACCGCCAAGCGTTCATCCCCTACTTTAAACACCATCACACCTTTTCCGGGTACTTCTGTGGGGTAATTCAGCGGTCGCAAAATCGGCTCGCTTTGCAAAAGCGGCAAAAGCTCCTTTTTGTCCCACGTATGGTTTCCGCCTGTCATGCAATCGACCCCGTAATCAAAAAGCTCTTTGGCGTTTTTCGGGGTCATTCCAAAACCGTGCGAGGCGTTTTCGTAGTTGGCGACGACGAAATCGATGCCGTATTGTTCTCGCAACGTTTTTAGATGGTTTTTGAGCATTTCACGGCCGGGACGACCGACGATATCGCCTATAAAAAGTAGTTTCATGTAATTTCCGTAAATTTTTAGCGAATTATACCAAAGCGGCGACGATTTTTGGCAAAAGTACGGTTTTTATCTCTTTATACGTTTTTTCAAACGCCGCGAAATCTTTACCGTCAGGGTCTTCGAAACCGACATGTATTTTCTTTAGAGGCTTTGGAAAAACAGGACAAGTCTCTTTTGCATGATCACACACCGTTACGACAAGGTCGAAATCTTCATCGATCACCTCATCGAGATGTTTCGAGTAGTACTTCTCATCCCATATGCCGTTTCGTTCCAGCACCTTTTTCGCATTGGGATTGACCCTCCCACTTGGTGCGACTCCGCAACTTTTCGCTTCTATTCCATCCAAAAAAGCCTCTACAAGTGCCTCGGCGATTATACTTCGGCAACTGTTTCCCGTACACATAATCAAAACTTTTTTCATACCGTTTCTTTATCGTTTCTTTTTTTCATTATAATAAAAAAATATCCCATCAAACCAAGCATCACAACGGCTGCAGCGGTATGAAACACACTGAAATTTTCATCATGGGCGAACATCTCTTTCGTTACCACCGAACCGAAATAGAAATCGAACAAATACCCAAATCCAAGCGACATCACACCGATAGTTCCAAGGTAAATCCAAAGCGCACGTTTCCCAAGAGTCGAAAGCACGACCCCCATCGTTACGCTATTGGTCGCAGGACCGGCACTCAGCAGTACAAACGCCGCTCCGGGGCTTATGCCTGCAGCTATAAGTCCTGCGGCTATGGGGAGCGAAGCGGTAGCACAAATATACATAGGCAACGAAACGAGCAAAATCAAAAAATACACGCTCCAGCTCGCATCTCCCAGATACTCCATCAAATTTTCAGGCAAAAGCGCCGTTATAAGCGCGCCGATTGCAAGCCCCCAAAAAAGCGGTTTGGCAAAATCTTTGAAAATGTCGAACACCGCATAATGAAACGCTTGTTTGAAAGAAAACTTTTTGCTTGTTCCGCTTTGACAACTCTCGCCGCTACAACAGCAACTACCGCTTTCTTGCTTTTGCGCATCAGCTACGACTTCATGTCCGAAAAAATTTTGAAAAATTCCGGCTACAATCGCTATGAGAAACGAAGAGACGACACGATATATCGTAAATATCCAGCCAAAAAAACCGTAAGTCGCCAAAATACTATCGACCCCGGTTATCGGGGTGGAGATAAGAAAACTAAGTACACTCCCGCTACTTGCACCCTCTTTTTTCAATGTTGTCGCAAAGGGGATGACACTACATGAACAAAGCGGCAAAGGGATACCGAACACCGAAGCTTTAAGTACGCTTCCTACGCTACTTCGACCAAGATGTTTCGCTACGAACCCTTCTGGAATAACCTGCTTCAAAATCCCCGCAACACTCACCCCAAAGAGTATATATATCGCCATGTCGTTGGCAAGCGACCAAAAACTCGATAAAAATCGTTCTATCCACTCCACCACTATACCTTACAACCGTGTACCAACTTTGGAAGTTCCATCTCCAAAGATGCTATTTTTTTCACCATCTCTTCCCTAAAAGGGTCGAGTTCGCCCAGCTGAAAGTACGCCCATCTCCCTTGGCGCTCCACAACCAAGAAACCGGCGTCTTTGAGTATTTTCAAATGTCGCGAAACACGAGACTGTATCATACCAAACGAATTTTCTACATCGCAAACGCAAACACGTCCGTTTCGCTTGATAAAAGCTAAAAAAAGCACTCTCGTTTCATCATTGAGTGCGGAAACGACTTGCAAAAACTCCTGCATCAATTCACCACTTTGGAGCGCGACAACGCTTCTTTTATCTCCTCTTCACTCACCTTTCCTTTGAGCTCGAGCGTAACGGCACCGTCTTCACCGCTTACGACCATATCTTCGACCTTTTTCTTCGTTTCGTCGCTCATACATTCACATTTACCAGTAGCACAATTTTGCACCATCGTAAAAACGGTATCTTTGGCGATAGCTCCGCTAAAATCTATACTTACACCCGCTTGCGTCTTTTTTACCTCTTTTTTTATCATAATGCATCCTTATCTATTTCGATGACGTATGGTACTCTTTTCAAATAAACATATCAAGATATATTGATATATAATATTCTCATTTATTTTTCGTTTAAGGATTCTCCTGTTGGAGTCCTCAAACTTTCGATTGGATAACCACCCTTTTTGCTTCGAAAAGCTCCAACGCTTTTTGCACCATCTCTTCTTGCATGATGTCGTTTACCTCCGCTTTTGGCTCATCCAACCCGTTACATGATGCTACACAGCTCGAAGCGTTGATCGCTTCGGCTTCTTCGATGGTCGTAGCGGACTGTGGAGGTTGCTGCGGCGGCATACTTCGCTCTTGCGTGGCCTCATCGTTTTTCACGGAGGTTTCTTTCGCTCTTTCTCGTGTCATCTCTTTCGTGCAGTCGAGTTTTTTTATCTTCGTCTCGAAACCGAAAACATCTTTGACAAGCATCTTGATAACCGAAAATCCATGCTTCAAACGCTCTTTACACGCCTCATCTACGCAACTTTCCCAGCTAAGTACACCTTCATCGAAGCTTTTGTACTCTATTTGTTTTTCGAAACACTCCCACAATTCGTAACTTCTGTCTTTGATCTTCCCAAGAAGCTGTACGTAAAGCGCTTTTCCCTTCTCGTTCGCTTCTTCGATAACACTTGAAGGTACGTCCATCTTGGTTTCTTGCATCGGTTGGCTCAGAGCTTCTTTGGGTTGTGGCTGTTTTGGTTGCTCTTGTGTCGCCATATCCTTGCTTAACGGCTCACTTTTAGCTTGAAGCGGCTTTTCTTCCAAGGTGCGAGTCGCCATCTCCCCCACCCCTTTTTCGAACTCCGCTATAAGCGTGTCTATCTCTTTTATTTTCAGCGCTTCGATCATTTTGAAAAAGACGAGATTGAGCACGAAGCCACCGTCCGCATTGATCGAAAAAAGGTACTTGCTATCGCTTAAGATGCGGAAAAAACGCTCTATGACAAGCGGTGAAAATGCACCGTCTCCGTCAATCAGACGATCTTTTAGATACGCGATAAGCTCATCGACAACCATCTCCGCTTCGTACTCTTCCAAGATTTTCGCAAACTCGAGCACCCTTGTTGTATCTTTGGCGAAAATGGCGCTAAAAAGGTCCGCTATGAATTTCGGATCGACAAGCCCGAGCATATCGGTTACCGTCGCGACGTCCACATGCCCTTTTGAGTAGATGATCGCTTGGTCCAAAAGCGTCAACGTATCGCGCAGACTTCCGTTCCCGCTGCGCGCTAAAATCTCGAGTGCTTCGGTGTCGTAACCGATATTTTCAAGCTCCAAAATATGTCGTAGATGCGCCGTTATCTTGTTCGTGGCGATTCTTTTGAAGCGAAAATGTTGCGTTCGCGAAAGGATGGTTGCAGGGAGTTTGAGCGGGTCGGTGGTTGCCAAGATGAACTTCACGAACTCCGGCGGCTCTTCGAGGGTTTTTAGCAGTGCGTTGAACGCCTCTTTGGTCAACATATGTACTTCGTCGATGATAAAGATTTTGAACCGTCCGACTGCCGGCTTGTACTTCGTTTGTTCTATGAGGTCGCGGATATCGTCTATCTTTCTCGAGCTTGCGGCATCCATCTCGATGATGTCCATGTGTCGCCCTTCTTTCGCCATGACACAGTTTTCGCATACTTCGCACGGCTTGTGGCTGATACCTCGTTCACACAAAAGCGCTTTTGCGAATATTCTCGCCGTAGAGGTCTTCCCGCTCCCTCTTAAGCCCGAAAAAAGGTAGGCATGGGAAAGACGGTTGGAGTCAAGCGCCAACGAAAGGGTCTGCGCTACGCTCTCTTGACCGATAAGCTCTTCGAAATTGGTCGGTCTGTATTTTCTAGCTAAAACTTCCGCCGCACTTTGCATCTTCACCCTTTGAAAAAAACTGGAAGTATTTTACCCTTTTGTGTGTTACTCGAGGCTTAAGTATCCAACCAGCGTTTTGCGACACTTTTCAAAAAGCTCGGATTGTCGCTGGCGAAAAAACGCAAACGTGTCGAAGCGAATCTCGAATCGAAAACGAAGTCGCGCTCAAGCAACTCGACTATCGCTTCTCCGGAATGTACCAAAACCGGTTCGTTGTCGAAATACCCGCCGATAGCCTCGCTGATAAGGGGAAAGTGGGTACACCCAAGAATGATGGCGCTTGGCTTTTTCAAAGGTTTGAAATAGTGTTCAAGCGTCGCTTCAAGCACCTTTCCGCCAAATATCCCCTCCTCCACCAAAGGAACGAACAACGGTGTCGCTTGCGCGACCAAGGAGTGAAATCCAAGCTCTTTCAACCCCTTTTCGTACGCCTTGGAAGCTACGGTCGCTTTCGTACCGATAATGAGGATTTCATCGTTTTTGTTTTGTATCTTTTTCGCAGTTGCCGCGACCCCCGCTTCGACGACACCGACAACGGGGATGTCGCTTACCTCTTGCATCTCCGCAAGCGCATACGCACTCACGCTGTTACAAGCGACTATGATGATATCAAGCTCGAAATTTTTGAAAAACTCCACCGCTTCGATGGCATAGCGGATGATGGTGTTTTTGTCCTTGCTGCCGTAAGGAACGCGCGCCGTATCGCCGTAATAGACAATCTCTTCGAAAAGTTTGTGTTCTATCAGGGACTTCACAACCGTCAGTCCCCCTATGCCGCTATCGAAAACCCCTGCTTTCACGATTCTATCTTTTGCTCCATGTAGCGGTTGACGTTCTCGTAAACGTATCCGTTTTTATCTATGAAACTTATATGCTCTTTGGAAAACTCGTCTTTATGGCGCAGCCCCATGACTGCCATTATGGTTTTTATCCCTTTGATGAGATTTTTATGGTAGTTGGCGACCTCTTTGGACTGTTTGTACACCAAGTAGCTACGGCGACGTTTTTTATCTTGCGTAGCCAGACCTACCGGACATTGGT
Source organism: Helicobacteraceae bacterium (assembly GCA_027038835.1). Taxonomy (GTDB): domain Bacteria; phylum Campylobacterota; class Campylobacteria; order Campylobacterales; family Sulfurimonadaceae; genus S012-15. The sequence goes on from JALWGC010000009.1 coordinate 19,688, forward strand.
GGCTGCCCTCGCCCGAACACAGCCGCGCTCGAATACATCCGGCACTTAACATGAATCCGCGTGCAATCTGAATGAAATCGGCTCCCAAACACATCGTGATGACGACATCGTCGGGAGTGAGAATCTTCGAGCTCGCGACCAACTTCACTTTATCACGCACGCCGTACTCTTTCAAAACGGTATCGGCTATATACACGGCATCTTTGACATGCAACCCGACCCTATCCATCAAGTATAGCGGCGCAGTCGCACTCCCGCCGTCCCCTCCGTCGATGGAGATGAAATCGGGTACACCCTCCATCCCCTCAAGCACTCTCTTTTTGATTTCGTTGGCGTATTCGAGGAAATTTTTCTTCGACGATATCACTATTTTTATCCCAACGGGCTTGCCGGAGAGTTTTTGCAGCCTTGCGACAAAATCGAAAAGCTCCGAAACGGTGTGCGCGAAAGGGAAACGGTTTGGAGAGTAGAGGTTTTTATACGGTTCGACACCGCGGTAATAAGCGATGGCTGGAGTGACTTTCTTCGCGACAAGTTTTCCCCCTGTTTGTTTCGCTCCTTGGGCGAGTTTGATTTCGGTCATTTTACAAAACGCCATCGTCTTTTTATAACGCTCCTCGTCGAAATTTCCCTCTTTGTCCCTCGCACCGTAAAGCCCCGAGCTAAGCTGAAAGATAATATCAGGCATATCTTCGGGAACCTCTTTTGGGAAATCCTCAAGCGGAGCGTCCCAGTTCGGACGGAAAAACACCATCTCCTCATCGTCGAAAATGTAGGTATCTTCGAAATTGGTCGGCAAAACCATCTTTTTTGCCAGATTGATGGCTATATAGCGGTTACCGAAAAGTTTGGTGATTGCGTAGATGAACTTGTAAAACGCCGGGAGGGGGATTATCTCCATATATTTTTTTTCGTTTGGACAACTTTTTTCGTAACATTTGTGCGTGAAGAAAAAGTTCGTCGTAACACTTCCCTCCCCGCTGTTTATAGGAAAACCGCCAAGATACGCTCCGCGAACGAACGCTCTAGTTCCCTCGGGCGATATAGCCCCATCGCTCATAGCACTCCTACCGATGACGCTTTTGGTTCGAAAAGGGTGCGGCTTGTCTTCTCCGAAAGTCACGCTGAAATCATCGCTCACTTCATCGTCGTTTAGCGGTGCGTTTGCGTTTTGGATAAGAAATTTCGGATTGGGTTGGGGTTGGGCGGGAGCGAAAGAAACAAAACCGTTCTTGTCTTTCGATGCGCTATAGACCCAGTCGATTTTATCGCGCGATTCGTAGAAATCTTCGTTGGCGAAATATTGGCGAAACGGCTCGCGTACCGCTTCGAAAAAATAGCGAAACCGCCCTATAAAAGGGTAGTTTATAAGCAACTGGTGCTTTCTTTGGATGAAGCGGTCGTAAAACGCGACGGAGATAACGATAAATATCACAAAAGCGATCAACTCCAAAAAAAACTCACCTAAAAAATCGGTAAAATGCTCCATCGCTCGCCTTTGTGTAATGTAAAAATTTAAGAATCGGCGTTCATACTCGCCAAAAACTCTTCATTGGTCGGTTTTTTCTTCATGATGTTGTAAATGAATTTCAGCGCTTCGACTTCGTTTTCCTGTTTTTGTAGCATCTGTCTGAGAATATACACTTTTTGCAACACCTCTTTACCGATGAGCAACTCGTCTTTACGCGTACCCGATTTTAGGATGTCGATAGCAGGGAAGATTCTGCGTTCGGCTATTTTTCTATCAAGAACCACTTCGCTGTTACCCGTACCTTTGAACTCTTCGAAAATCACTTCGTCCATCCTGCTTCCCGTATCGACAAGCGCAGTCGCGATAATGGTCAAGCTTCCGCCGTTTTCGATATTTCGAGCCGCACCGAAAAACCGTTTTGGTTTATGCAGTGCATTCGCATCGACACCACCTGAGAGCACTTTACCGCTCGAAGGGGTTACGGTGTTGTACGCACGAGCCAAACGGGTGATGGAATCCAGCAGTATCACGACATCTTTACCCTGTTCCACTTGACGTTTCGCGCGCTCTATCACCATCTCGGCGACTTTGACATGGTTTTTTGCCGGCATATCGAACGTCGAACTATATACCTCGCCTTTGACGCTTCGCTCCATGTCGGTAACCTCTTCGGGGCGCTCATCGACCAACAGCACCATCAAGTTGATCTCCGGATGGTTATGGCTGATACCATGCGCTATCTCTTTGAGAAGCTCCGTTTTACCGCTTCTTGGAGGCGCGACGACAAGCCCTCTTTGCCCTTTCCCAATAGGTGCGAAAAGATCCATCATCCGACCGGTTATGCCGTCTTCACGGTATTCGAGCTTGATTTGGTCTGTCGCATAAAGCGGTGTGAGGTTTTCAAAAAGGGGACGCTTTTTACTCTCCTCTGGCGGGAGGTAGTTGATGGCTTCTATTTTGATAAGTGCGTAGTAACGCTCTTGCTCTTTGGGCGGTCTGACCTGCCCCGTTACCACATCCCCGTTTCTAAGAGCGAAACGGCGTATCTGCGTATTGGAAACATACGCATCATGCACGCTGTCGCTGAAACTTTTGTCTATGCTTCGCATAAACCCGTAACCATCGGGCATGATTTCCAGGATGCCGGTAAAGAGGATGTATCCGCCTTGCGCAGTTTGCGCTTTGAGAATCTCGAAAATCAAATCTTGACGTTTAAGGTCGTTGGGATTTTCTATCCCTATTTTCGTCGCTATCTCTACAAGCTCTTCGATAGGCTTCGTGCGAAGTTCTTCGATCGTTACGCCTTGAACCGGCGTGTGAGTTCTTTGAGAGCCGTTGTTAGCGTTGTTTTGTTTTTGATTTTTGTTTTGTTTTCTATTGCCGTTTTGTGAAGTCGGTTCACTCATTGATGATATACCTTTTTTCGTGTAGGATAAAGCAAGAAATTGCAGAACTATACCTTGGGATTTTTGAACTTTTGCAAATCTTGTTGCAAAGCCGAGATTAAAAAGATGCGTAATTTTACTATATTCAAGCGGCGATTGTCAAGAAAAGAGGCTCAATCTTGCAAACTGGGAATTAGTTGTCGATGGCATAACGTATGGGAATCGTTATATCGATAGCTTCTTTCGGTTTTGGCAATTCACTCTCTATGCTTCGTAAAGTCTTGATCGAAGCCTCTTGCAAAATCCGCGGAGCGTTCGATTTGGAAGTGATTTTTTCTATTTTTCCATCTGGAGACAAACGGATAGAGAGTGTTACCACCCCTTCTATTTTTCTCCTTCTCGCCTTTCTTGGATAATAAAGGTTTCGCTCGATAAGTCGTCGAATCTTTTCCAAATTTTCATCTTTGTATTGCCGTTTATAATCGACTCTTTCGCTATTTCGACATACGTTTTTTTTCACCGCCTCATGGGGTGTCGTTTTTTTCTCAAGTGGCTCGGCAGATGTTTTTAGCGCTGATGTTACAGCTTGTTTTTGGAGTGTTTTTTGCGGCTTTGGAGGTACTTGTTTGCAACAAGGAGGTTGTTTGCTCGTAACTTTTGGCTTGTTTTTCGGTTTTGGGCGGTCAAGTTTCTTTACCTTTTTTTTATGAACCCGTTTCACCTTCTTGGCCGGGACTTTTTTCTCTACTTTTCGTACCGGAAGCTCTTTTTTTCGCCCTTTTACACATTGCTGCGAAGAAACCCTGAAACTCTCCAACTTCACACAAAGAATTTTTTGCTTTTTTACTGTTTCTTGCTCGTTTCGTTGCAAGTTGAAGTACGCCAAAAACGCGCCTACGAACACTACCGCATGAATGACAACGGAAAGAACGAGCGGGGAGAGTTTTTTCATAAACGAAATAGTAACGAAGTGGGTGTTAAAAGAATGTTAAAACGAAGAAAGCGAAAAAGAAGGAAGGAAGCTATATAGCTTCGCTGTCCTCCTCGCCCGTTCTGATACGAACGATTTTTTCTATATCGCTGACGAAGATTTTTCCATCACCGATTTTACCGGTTCTCGCCGCTTCGACGATCGTCTCCACAACTTGATCGACAATCTCGGCACCGACGATCATTTCCATCTTGATTTTCGGAAGAAAATCGACAACATATTCAGCCCCTCTGTATAGTTCGCTGTGCCCTTTTTGTCTTCCGTACCCTTTTACTTCGCTAACGGTCATACCCGTAACGCCTATTTCCGTCAGTGCATCTTTTACATCTTCCAACTTGAAAGGTTTTATAATCGCTTCTACTCTTTTCATATTTTACTCCATTCGTTCAAGAGCCAAAAGGCTCTTTTTTTGTAATTGTACCTTAAATTTTTATACGTGAAGAACTTTCTCACCGTGAACAGCTTCGTCAAGTCCGACTTGTTCTGTTTCTTCATCGACTCTGCCGCCGCCTGTAAGTGCCGAAGCTATGAAGTAAACAATCGCCGTTCCGACCAATGTGTAGATACCGACAATCGCTACCGATTCCACTTGAACCATGAACTGACCGAATCTGTCACCGGATTCTTTAAGCGGACCGTCCCAAAGAAGGTCTTTGTCGTTGAGTGCAAGCACACCTGTAGCAAGCGCACCCCAAAGACCCGAAAGAAAGTGGATACCGAAAGCATCGAGAGAATCGTCGTAACCGAGTTTCTTTTTCAAAACCGCTACACCGAAGAAACCGACAACGGAACCGACACCGCCGACGATGATAGCACCGCTTACGTCAACGAAACCGGCTGCAGGGGTAATAGCTACGAGACCGGCTACCACACCTGAAGCCGCACCGAGAAGTGTCGGCTTTTTATATACTGCCCATTCGATGAGTACCCAAACAAGAGCCGCAACCGCAGTTGCAAGAGTCGTCGTCAAGTAAGCAAGACCGGCGATTTCGTTCGCACCGAACGCACTACCGCCGTTGAATCCGTACCAACCGAACCATAAGAGTGCAGCACCGAGAGCCGTCAGCATAACCGACATAGGTTTCATAGCGATTTTTGGATAGCCGTGTCTTTTTCCAACCAAAAACGCCAACACGAGACCAGCCAAACCACCATTCATGTGAACGACCGTACCACCGGCGAAATCAAGTGCACCCGCATCGAAAAGCAACGCACCGTCACCGCCCCATACCATGTGAGTGATAGGACCGTAAACGACGATCGTCCAGATAGCTACGAATACCAACCAAGTAGAGAACTTCATACGCTCGATAACCGAACCGGAAGCGATAGCCACGGTAATAGCAGCGAATGTTCCTTGGAAAACGACAAATACATAAGTCGGATACGTTCCGCTTAGGTCGTTCCAGTTGATTCCGCTAAGAAACGCGTTGCCAAAACCTCCCATGAAGCTTTGCATGCTACCGCCATCACCAAACGCCATAGAGTAACCCGCAACAATCCAAGCGATAAACGCCACCGCAAAAGCACCAAGAACCATAGAATAGGTATTGAGCACGTTTTTGCTACGTGTCATACCTCCGTAAAAAAGCGCCAAACCTGCCGGCGTCATCAACAAAACGAGTGCGGTCGAGACCATCATCCAAGCGGTATCGCCCGTATCGAGCTTATCTTCGGCAAAAGCCGGAATAGCAAAAAGCAATGCAAGAAGCCATTTCTTCATATCGTGTCCTTTTGAAATTTTTCTTGGCGAAATTGTATCATAGCATTAAATTTTATTATGGAAGAAACTGATTAAAAAATAAGCAATTGCAAATTGTTGTCTATTTGCCCCTTTTTAGAAGAATGTTAGAGATTTTTGGATATTATTAGCACGAAAAACTCAAATATTAGGTGTTATAGCTATGGCAAATTTGCTCAACAACGAAGATGTAGAAATTATAAATATAGAAGACACGCTAAAAAGCAGCTACCTAGACTACTCCATGAGTGTTATCGTAGGACGTGCGCTTCCGGACGTGCGAGATGGTCTCAAACCCGTACACAGAAGAATCCTCTACGCGATGGACAAACTCAACCTCTCTTACGGAGCGAAGTACAAGAAATCGGCTCGTATCGTCGGAGACGTCATCGGACAGTACCACCCACACGGCGATACGGCGGTTTACGACGCACTTGTAAGGATGGCGCAAGATTTCTCCATGAGAATGCCTTTGGTGGACGGACAGGGGAACTTCGGTTCTATCGACGGCGATAGCGCGGCGGCGATGCGTTATACCGAAGCGAGAATGACGAAGTACGCAGGCGAACTCCTTAAAGACCTCGAGAAAAACACCGTCAACATGATTGACAACTACGACGCGACGACCAAAGAGCCCGAAGTGCTGCCAACACGCGTTCCAAACCTTCTTATAAACGGTTCGAGCGGAATCGCCGTCGGTATGGCGACGAACATCCCGCCGCACAACCCAAAAGAGGTGATGGAAGCGTTAAAAGCGGTACTTGACAACCCCGACATCGAGTTAAACGAGCTTATGGAGTACATCCCCGCTCCCGATTTTCCGACCGGCGGGACGATTTTCGGTAAAAAAGGGATCATAGACGCCTACTCCACCGGACGCGGTCGCATCAAAGTAAGAGCCAAAACACACATTGAGAAAAAAGGGAACAAAGATGTCATCGTCATCGACGAGTTGCCTTATCAGGTGAACAAAGCTCGTCTTATCGAAAACATAGCATCACTGGTCAAAGACAAACAGATAGAAGGGATTAGCGAGATTCGAGACGAATCGGACCGCGACGGTATCCGCGTGGTGATAGAGTTGAAAAAAGACGCCATGAGCGAAATCGTTTTGAACAATCTGTTCAAACAAACGGCGATGCAAATCACCTTCGGTATCATCATGCTCTCGATTCTCAACCAAGAACCGCGCATCTTCGGTCTTATAGATATCCTCAAGCAGTTTATCAACCATAGAAAAACGATCATCATCCGTCGCACCATTTTCGACCTCGAGAAAGCCAAAGCCAGAGCGCACATCTTAGAGGGTCTCAAAAAAGCGATCGACATCATCGACGATGTTATCCGTGTCATTCGTGCATCAGATAGCGAAGAGCTTGCAAAACAAAACCTTGTAAGCGAATTTGATTTCAGCGAAATCCAAGCCGCAAGCATCGTCGCTATGCGCCTTGGACGCCTTACCGGCCTTGAAATAGAAAAAATAGAGAACGAACTCGCCGAACTTCTAAAACAGATAGAATATCTCGAATCGATCCTCAAAAGCGAAGAGGTGCTCCATGGCATCATCAAAGAGGAGTTCGATGAAATCATCGAAACATATCCGACAAAACGCCTTACCGATGTTGAGGACGACTACGACGACATCGACATCGAAGACCTCATTCCTAACGAACCGATGGTGGTCACCATCACACACAGAGGCTACATCAAACGTGTCGCGCTCTCCAACTACGAAAAACAGCGCCGTGGCGGCAAGGGGAAAACTGCCGTAACGACCTACGAAGACGATTTTATAGAAAACTTCTTCACCTGCAACACCCATGATACGCTTCTTTTCATAACCGACAGAGGACAGTTGCACTGGCTCAAGGTTTATCGCATCCCTGAAGGTACGAGAACCGCAAAAGGGAAAGCGGTCGTGAACCTGCTCAAACTCGAAGCGGACGAAAAAATCCGCTCCATCATCCCGACCACCGATTTCAGCGAAGAGAAATCGCTCGTGTTCTTCACCAAAAACGGTATCGTAAAACGAACCAACTTGAGTGAATTTAGCAACATCCGTAGCAACGGAGTCAGAGCTATCGTACTCGATGAGGGTGATACGCTCATAACTGCGAAAATCGCCGACAAAGACGTACAATACCTCTTTATCGTTACCAAAATGGCACAGTGCATCAAGTTCGAAATCAACAAAACGAGAGAGCAAGGAAGAAGCACTCGCGGTGTCCGCGGTATCAAGTTCAAATACGACGGCGACGAAGTGGTTGACGGTAACGTCATCAAAGACGACAGCGAAGAGATTCTCATCGTGAGTGAAAAAGGGATCGGTAAACGAACCGAAGCGGCGGAATACCGCCTTACAAACCGTGGCGGTAGCGGTGTTATCGCTATGAAAATGACCAACAAAACCGGCAAATATGTCGTCGGATGTTTGATGGTCGATGAAGCGATGGATATGATGGCACTTACAAAAAGTGGAAAAATGATACGCGTCGATATGCAGTCTATCTCCAAATCGGGTAGAAACACAAGTGGCGTTTACATCGTCAAAGGGGACGATGTCGTAAGCATTTCCAGATGTCCGAAAGAGGAAAAAGAGGAAGAGGAACAAGCGCAAGAGGGGCAACAAACGATCATAGACACGGAAGTGGAATAGTTTGTGCTTGCAATCTGACAAGAGATTAAACAAGGGATGAACGATGAAATATCTACTGCTGTTTGCAAGTTTGCTTAGCCTTGAGCTTTTCGCTGCCGATGCGCCAAAAAACGATGCCTGTGCACCGCAAAACTGCACAACGACGCAACAAAACACGGCAAAAACCACGGCGAAAGATTCCGCTTCTATGCAAACGATAGAAACGAGTGTCGATGAGAGCCAAAACGAACATATCGTCCTCAAACCCAACCGCGCGGTGATAATAAGCGTCGTCGGTCAGGGAGTCGCTCCGACCAATACCACTTCACCCGCCCAAGCGTATGCGCTGGCAAAACGTGCCGCCATCGCCGATGGGTATAGACTCATAGCCGAAAAACTAAGAGGAGTCGAAGTAGAAGGGCAAGACCTCATCAAAAACATGATGGTAGAGCGCTCGACCGTAAGAACCGCCGTTTACGCACTTGTCAAACAAGCCAACGTGGTCGAAACCAATTTCCGTGACGGGCTTTGCGAAGTGGAAATGGAGATAAGGTTATCGTACGACTCTTTGCCTCACTGATTTTCATAACCGCATTGTATGGAGAGCTCTTGGCCAAAGAGTATCTCCTCTCTTACGACTATACGGTCAAAAACGCTATCATCTACAACGAAAAACTACTCATCTCCCCGGCTATGACGAAATGTAAAGGTAAACCGACCGGGAAGCCTCTCCTCCTCCCTTACGATGCCAATAGCGACAAAAACGACTTTCGCTCTGTCGTTACGAAACATTTCGATCGCTTTTTCGCATATCTTGCAACGCTAGGGTTTGCCATACATGAACGCTCAACTACACAAAACTTCCAAAACACATCCACCGCGCACCTTGAGTTTCCGACAACTTGTTTCAAAGTCGATTTTAATGATAGTTTCGTTACAATCACTGCGATAAAACAGGGGGAAAAACGTTGAAAATAGCGATAGTCGAAGATGATATCAATATGCGTAAATCGCTTGAGATCGCCATGAGCGATTTTAGCGAATACGAAATAAAAAGCTTCAAAAACGCCAAAGACGCACTCAAAGCGTTAGATGAGAGTTTCGATCTTGTCATTACCGATATCAACATGCCCGGGATGGATGGAATCGAGTTTATCAAAAAACTCGGCGGTAAATACGAAGTTATCATCATGACCGGAAACGCTACGCTTCAGCGAGCCATAGAATCGATCCATCTCGGAGTCAAAGATTTCCTTCTAAAACCGTTCGAAATAGACACCCTCATAAAAGCGATAGAACGCGAAAACAAACTCCAAGCGGTGAAAAAAACCGCACCGAAAAAAACAAAAGAGCAAAAAGGGGCGTTCATAGCCACTTCCAAAGCGCTCGAATCGGTCTTACACTTGGCGAAAAAAGCGGCGAAAACCGATGCGAGTGTTTTGCTTTTAGGAGAAAGCGGCGTAGGAAAAGAGGTTTTTGCGAACTACATCCACAACAACTCCCCGAGAGCCGCAAAACCGTTTGTCGCCATCAACATGGCCGCAATCCCGGAAAACTTGATAGAAAGCGAGCTTTTCGGGTTTGTCAAAGGAGCTTTTACCGATGCACAAGCCGACAAGGCTGGGCAGTTCGAACTTGCAAACGGGGGAACGATATTTCTCGATGAAATCGGTGAAATGCCCTACCACCTCCAAGCAAAACTTCTGCGGGCACTGCAAGAAAAAGAGATTCGCCGTTTAGGCTCGCAAAAAAGCGTCAAAATCGACGTGCGCGTCATCTCCGCAACAAACGCCAACCTTCAAGAAAAGATAAACAACGGCGAGTTTCGAGAAGACCTTTATTACAGACTCAACACAATTCCTTTGCAAATCCCCCCTCTTCGAGAAAGAAAAGAGGAGATTTTACAAATAGCCGATACAATTCTACAACAGGTTTGCACCAAATACGAACTACCTCCCAAAACATTCGACGAAGATGCCAAAGAACAGCTTCTTGCATACGAATGGCCGGGAAACATTCGTGAGCTTATCAGTGTCGTCGAGCGTGCGGCGATACTAAGTGACGGCGATGCGATAACCCCGCAAGACCTCTTTTTGGAATCAAGAGGGGTCAAACAAAAAACAAACACCATCGAAGAGATGGAAAAAGAGCTTATAACACAAGTGCTCGACTCCAACGGCGGCGATATAGAAGCCAGTGCCAAAACACTTGGTATGAGCAAAACGGTGCTGAATAAAAAAATAAAACACTACAATTTAGGAGAATAGATGAAAAAATACACAGTAGCAGTTGTCGGCGCGAACGGCGCGGTCGGTGAAGAGATGTTGGAAATCCTCGAAGAGGTCGATTTTCCCATAAGCAAACTCGTTCCACTTGCAAGTGCGAGAAGTGCCGGTAAAACGGTAGAGTTCAAAGGTGAAGAGCTCACCATCGAAGAGCTAACTGAAGAGAGTTTCGCAAAACACAACGTCGAGATAGCTCTTTTTAGCGCCGGTGGAAGCGTGAGTGCAAAATTCGCTCCTTTTGCCGTCGAAGCAGGAGCGGTCGTCATAGACAACACCAGCCACTTTAGAATGGATGAAGATGTTCCCCTTGTCGTCCCTGAAGTCAATCCGGAAGATATCGCTTTGTGGGAGAAAAAAGGGATTATCGCCAACCCCAACTGCTCCACTATCCAAATGGTTCAAGCACTCAAGCCGCTCGATACCGCTTACGGCATCAAAAGGGTCGATGTAGCGACCTACCAAGCGACAAGCGGTGCGGGTAAAAGTGCGATGGATGAACTTGTCAACCAGATGCAGGCGTTTTTCGCTTTCAAACTCGACGATGCCGAACACAAAGCGTTCGCGCACCAAATAGCGCTCAACGTCATTCCGCAAATCGACAAATTCATGGACAACGGTTTTACAAAAGAAGAGATGAAAATGGTCAACGAAACCTCTAAAATCATGCACAAAAACATCGCCCTTGCGGCTACATGTGTGCGTGTACCGGTACTTCGCGGACATAGCGAAGCGGTAACGGTAACATTCGAGCAGGAAGTGGATGCCGCAAAAGCCAAAGAGGTACTCCAAGGTGCACCCAATATCGTCATAGAGGACGACCCGCAAAACGCCATCTACCCTATGCCGTTTCTTGCAACAGGAAAAGACGAAACATTCGTTGGAAGAATTAGAAACGACGTTTTTGACAAGCATATACTGCATATGTTCGTAGTAGCGGACAACTTACGTGTCGGTGCGGCGACCAATGCTGTTAGAATCGCTCAAAAATGGATAGAGATGGAGGAGGCAAAATAGTGTTTGAAAAAGTTTTCGAAGGGGGGCTTTGGGGTTCTCGATTCATCGTTATTTTGGCGGTTTTTTTCGGACTTATAGGTGCGATAGCGCTCTTTGCGGTTGCGAGTGTCGATGTTTATAACGTTTCAGCCTACATCATCGATACGTACGCCAACCACCATCATCCGGCAAAGTTCCATGAAATGGTGGTCGGCGAGATAATAGGCGCGGTAGATTTGTACCTCATCGGGGTCGTGATGCTTCTTTTTAGTTTCGGTTTGTACGAGCTTTTCATTTCCGAAATCGACCCGGCACGTGAAGAAGAGAACGCCAACAAAATCCTCTCTATCCATTCACTCGACCAACTCAAAGACAAAATATCCAAAGTTATCGTGATGGTGCTTGTGGTCGGATTTTTCAAAAAAGTCGGTTTGGCGGAGTTCACGACACCGCTTGAGCTTTTGTACTTGGCACTCTCCATCACCGCCGTTTCCGTCGGTTTATACTTTTTGAGTAAAGTAGGACACCATTAAAAATCGAAAAGGTAAAAAATGAGTAAAATTTTCGTCGATGCATGTTTTGGAAAAGAAACCCCCTACACACCTGTTTGGATGATGCGCCAAGCGGGACGTTATTTGCCGGAATATATGGCTGTAAGAGAAAAAGCGGGAAATTTTCTCAACCTTTGCCACAACCCGGAAATGGCTTGCGAGGTAACATTGCAACCCGTTGACATTTTGGGTGTCGATGCGGCTATCCTCTTTAGCGACATTTTGGTTATCCCCGATGAAATGGGGATGGACTTGAGTTTCGTCAAAGGGGAAGGACCTGTTTTTAGCGACCCGATTAGAACACAAGAAGATTTGGAGCGTCTTGTAGGCGGTGAAGAAGCGGCGAACAAGCTTACGTACGTGTATGACACCATCAAGCTTATCAAAGAGCGCCTTAGCGAAGACAAAGCCCTTATAGGTTTTACCGGTGCACCTTGGACGCTCGCAACTTACATGATAGAAGGACAAGGAACAAAAACCTACAATATATGCAAGAAAATGATGTACTCCAATCCTGAGCTTCTTCATGCGATCTTGCGAAAAGTTACCGACGTCGTCAAGCTTTATATGGAAAAACAGATCAAATCGGGCGTGGATGTCGTACAGATTTTCGACAGCTGGGCAAGCGCGATAGAACCGAGCAAATATGATGAATTCAGCTGGAAATATATGGTCGAAATTGCCCACTACCTCAAAGCCAAATATCCACACATCCCAATCATAATGTTCCCAAAAGGGATCGCGTCTTTCATAGAGCGCGGTTTTGTGTATGGGGATTTTGATGTTTTTGGAGTTGACTGGGGAACACCGATGGCTTTGGCGAAAGAGAAACTCGGAGAAAAATATGTCCTCCAAGGTAACATGGAACCGTGTCGCCTCTACTCCAAAGAAGCGACCACCGAATGTGTCGAAGCGCTCCAAGAGATCATGGGAGGCAAACGCCATATTTTCAACTTGGGTCATGGGATTTTGCCCGACGTACCGGTTGAAAACGCGAAGCATTTCATCGACGAATGTCATAGAGTCAGCAAAAAATAGATGCAAACCATCTTCGGCCCTGTAAGCTCGAGACGCTTTGGCACCTCTTTGGGTGTCGATCTCTCCCCTGCTTTGAAACAATGCAACTTCGACTGCCTTTACTGTGAACTAGCACCCGCACAACCTGTAACGAAACAAAAAGAGGTCGTCGCAGTCAAAACGGTAGTGGACGAACTCAAAAAGCACCTAAACGACGAGATAGATGTCATCACGCTTACCGCCAACGGTGAACCGACACTCTACCCTCACTTAAGAGAACTCATAAAAGAGATCGACAAAATCAAAAAAAACACGAAAACGCTCATACTTACAAACTCATCGACCCTCACCGACTCGAGGGTGTTCGAAACGCTCAAACTCCTTGACCAAGTCAAACTCTCGCTCGATGCCGTTTCCGCAAATGTATTCAAAAAAATAGACCGTCCCGCCAAAGACGTAAACATCGATGAAATCATAAAAGCCCTCCAACGCTTCAGCGAAGAATACACCAAAGAGCTTTTTATAGAAATCCTTTTTGTCAAAGGACTAAACGACACAAAAGAGGAGATAACCAAGCTCAACGAAACTCTGCTTCGTCTTCATAACGTCAAACGGATCGACATAGGCACCATCGACCGCCCGCCGGCATACCCCGTAGAAGCACTCGAGTTCAACCAACTTCACGCCATCGCCGAGCTTTTCGATGCTTCCCTACCTATCCACATAGCAAGTAGAAAATCGACAAAACCGACCCAAAGAAGCTACACCCAAGAAGAGATACTCAACACATTGGACAAACGCCCCCTAACCAAAGAAGACATAGAACTCCTTTTTGACGTTTCAAGCCAAGAAATCTTCCAAAAACTTCTTCAAAACGGACAAATAACGACAAAAAAAGTGGATAAAATCGAGTTCTTTCTTCCGAGTAAAAATTTTTTACGAAAAAGAGCGAAAAACTCTTGACATACACAAAAATTTTTACTATAATTCCGCCAACTTAACAGCAATGTTAAGCCCACATTCCGGATTAGCTCAGCGGTAGAGTAGGTGACTGTTAATCACTTGGTCACTGGTTCGAATCCAGTATCCGGAGCCATTTCTTTTTAACCCCCAAAATTACGAACTTTCAAGCGATAATTTTTCCAAATGTGCCCAAGTTCAACTATAAAATTTCCCCTAAAAATGTAGCTCTCTCTTTTTGTGAACATCTTTGCTTTTTTAAAGCCAAAATTGGTATCGTTTCGATAAGGTTAACTGGGTTTTATTGCATGCAACTCTCTTTTGTTTTGGTCGATAAAAGAGTACACTAATTTCGCTCAGTTAACCCTTTAATCGACTTTCTTGAAAATTGCACTTGTTTTTAGAATTGGCGATATGCTATAATTGCGAGAAGAGAGGACAAAGAATGACAAAAGTATTTACAGAAAGTATAAGATTGTCGGATGCATCTGTTAAAGGATTTGAAGAAGCAGAGAAGGTTGCAAATTCTTCTATACGCAAGGAAGAAGAACTCGCTCGTAAAAAGCGAAGAGAGCGAATAAACAAACTGCGAAAATCTGCATAGATGACAGAAAACGAAAAAGAAGCGTTATACGCTACTTTTAAACTCTGTTCGATCAGAGAGATTGAACCCTCTTTGATCCAAACCTTTCAATGTGAGCTCAATCAAGACTTAACCAGTTTTATCCACAACACGGCAATCGATTATGAAAAAAGAAAAATCGCGCGGACTTTTGTCCTTGTCGATGAAGCTCTAAAACAAATTGTTGGATACTTCACTTTATCGATCAAATCATTAAGTACAAAAGGAATGTCAAATTCAAGTATCAAAAAAATAGATGGAATCTCAAGTAATAGAGATTGTATCCATAGTTTTTTGATCGGACAGCTTGGAATTTCAGACAAGTATGCACACTACAGATTTGGGACATATCTTTTAGATGATGCCTTTTTTCAAATTGAGACAGCTCACAATATCGTTGCAGGCAGATATATATTGGTCGATGCTATTAACAATGAAAAAGTAATAGATTTTTATATGAGACATGGATTTAGATTGTTAGATACCTATATGGAAGAATCTAAGAACGATAGTATTAGGATGATTTACAAAATATAAAAAAATATTTTCTCGGTGCCAATGTGGGAGTTTAATCAATGGTTTCCAGTACCGGGAGCCATTTCTTTTTAAGCTAAAAATTACGAACTTTCAAGCGATAATTTTCTCAAATGTGCCCAAGTGTAACTATAAAATTTCCCCTAAAAATGTAGCTCTTTTTTTCTCTTTTGGTTTCCCCCCCCCATTTTAATACCGCTTACAAACCCATGGACTTTGCATGCAAAGAATCTCCAAGTTGTGTTGTGCATCGACATTGCCTTGTTTTGCTGCACTGCGCCACAACTTGTAAGTCATAGTTTTATCTTGAGCGACTCCTTGCGCGTTGTAATACATCAAACCCAAGTTTAGCTTCGCTTGCGGCACACCTTGCTTAGCGGCAAGCGTGTACCATCTAAGCGCTTCTTTGTAATCACGCCTTGTTCCTTCCCCTCTTTGGTATTTAAGCGCTAAATTGTATTGAGCTAGTGGGTTGCCCCCTTTGGCGGCAAGTTCGAACCAATGAACCGCTTTTGCGTAATCGGCCGGAAAACAATCACTGTCGTTGTACATATCTGCAATGTTGTATTGCGCTTTTGGATAATTTTGTTTAGCGGCAAGTTTATACCATCTAAGCGCTTCTTTACAATCACGTTTCACCCCTTGTCCATCTGCATAAAGAGTACCAAGATTGTTTTGAGCTTGAGGAAGCCCTCCTTTTGCGGCAAGTGTGTACCATTTCGCCGCTTTTTCGTAGTTTTGTCTTACACCGTACCCATTTTCATAGAAAAACCCGATGTTATGCTGAGCGTTGACGTTTCCTTTTTGTGCAAGCGGCTCCCAATATTTCAAAGCGGTTTTGTAATCACCGCTACGCGCAGCTTGCATCCCTTTTTCAAAATCTCCTGCAAACAAAACGCTACATACCAACAAAATTGCTACCACTATCACTTTCATATGTTACCTTTTTATATAAATAAAGTGAGAAATTATACAAAAAATAGTATAAAACAACTATTAATTCGGTTTAAGTATTCTATTTTAAAAGTCGAAAATCTTTTAACGATTTTTACGCAACACCGCTTCTTTGAAGCGTTCTCCACGTTGGGCATAGGAGCAAAACTGATCCAAACTCGCAGCCGCAGGCGAAAGAAGCGCCACTTCGTTTTTTTGCAGATTCTCCCCTATTTTCTCTACGGCAACATCCAAAATGCCACATGAATGATACACGATACCATTTTTTTTCGCCAAATCATCCAGCCGTTTTTGGTTCGAACCTATATGGTAGGTCTCTACTTGCAACCCTTGCAAATACTCAAAAAGCTCATCGAGCTCCACCCCCTTGTCGTCACCGCCGAGGATAAGGTGGATTTTTCTCTCTTTGTAGCGCTTGAGTGCCGCCAAAGTCGCATCGACATTGGTCGCTTTGGTGTCGTTGACCCAAAGTCTCCCTTGGAGGTCGAAAAACTCCTCTTGTCGGTGCGGATCGAGCTTGAAAGTGTTTATTTTTTCGTACGAAATCGTATCGTAAAGGATCTTCTCCACCGCCAAAGCGAGCATGGCATCGAGTAAAAAAGCTCCCTTGAAGCACACTTTTTCACTCTCTATCCCAAAACGGCGCTCCAAACTTGCAACATCGTCGTACCCGATAACCAAAGCGTCGCTATCGATGTTCGCAAGCTCGTTTGGAACTATCGCCGCTTCCCCCTCTCGCATCGTATTTAGAGGTTTGAGTTTCGCTTTTTCATACGCTTCTACACTTCCATGCCAACTTATATGGTCGGGGCGTACGGGAAGAAGCACATACACGTCCGGCTTTGCGGTGTTAGTGTAATGGAGCGTAAAAGAGCTGGTTTCAAGTATCCAAAGCGGTGCGTTTATGTCCAGATTTGCCAAAGGTGTTCCTATATTCCCCCCGCTTAGTGCACCTTTGTCTTGCAGCAGATGGGTCAGCATCTGCGTTGTGGTGGTTTTCCCGTTCGTTCCGCTTATCCACACGCTACGCGGCATCGACGATGCGAAATAGTCGTACTCGCTTAGAAGATTTTTCGCTTTTTGTATAAGGGGATTGTCTGGAGCGATACCGGGCGATGGTATCTCCAAATCGGAGTACTTCGGTTCGAAATCGCTCGAGGGACGTACAAGATAGCCCTCTTCGTCCCGAAACGGCTTGAGACATTTGTCGTCGTAAAAAATAGGGTTTTGAAACTTTTTGGCAAGTGCGCGGGTCGTCTTACCGTAACCAAACAACGAAACTCGCATCTGCCTACCTGATTTTAAGGGTGATAAGCGCCAATATATTCGAAAGGACCGCTATCATCCAAAAGCGAACGATTATCTTGCTTTCAGCCCATTTTTTCATCTCGAAATGGTGGTGGATAGGCGCCATAAGGAAAATACGCTTTTTTCTAAGTTTGAAACTCCCCACTTGCAAAATGACCGACAGCGTTTCGATAACGAATATAGAGCCTATAAGCACCAAAAGGATCTCACTTTTGGATATGATGGAGAGATACCCCAAAAACGCTCCCGCGGTCAAAGAGCCGCTATCTCCCATGAATACCTCCGCCGGGTAGCAGTTGTACCACAAAAAGCCCGCAAGCGCGCCCATAAGTGCCGTTGCGACTATCACCACCTCTCCGACATTGAAATGGGGCAAAAGCAAATAAGAGCTGAATTTCACGTTCCCCGTAACGTAGATGATAATCACGAACGTTCCCAAAGCGGCGATGGAAGGAACCGTAGCCAAACCGTCAAGCCCGTCTGTCAGATTCACCGCATTCGAAGCCGCCACTATGACGAAAATCCAAAACAACACCGCAAAATACCCCATGTCAAAAAGCGGAGTTTTCAAAAACGGAACGTACAATTCGGTATTGAACCCGTTTAACATACACAGATAACACGCTATCAAAGCCGCCGATGCAACCTGCAAAATCAGTTTCGTTCGCGCTTTGAGACCGGCGAGATTTTCATCTGCTCGAACTTTGGCGTAGTCGTCTTTGAAACCGATGAACATAAACAGCACCAAAGTCAAAACGGCACCCCAAGCGTAAGGGTTTGCGAAATTGAACGTCAAAACGGAAGCGACAATAGCGCTCGTTACAAACACCATCCCTCCCATCGTCGGGGTTTTGGCTTTTTCTTGATGGCGCTCGGGCGCCCACTCGTTGATCGGCTGTGTAGAGGAGGTACGCTTTGCCCAAGCGATGAACTTCGGCATCAGCCACAAAGTCAAAAACAACGCTATGAAAAACGAAACGCCGGCTCGAAACGTGATATACCCAAAAAGGTTGATATGAAAAAGTTGATGTAGATAATAAAGCAAGTGCTATCTTCCCGTCTAATAAATTTTAAATCGCAATTATAGTATAATCCGCCAAATTTTTCGTTTAAAAAGGAAAACAAATTGCCAAAAAAAGCGATCCTTGTTATAACCGACGGTATCGGATTTAGTCAAAAAACCGAGTACAACGCCTTTTATAACGCGACAAAACCGACCTACGACAAGCTTTTTGCCTCCACACCCCACTCCCTTATCGACACTTTCGGTTTGAGTGTAGGACTCCCCGAAGGGCAAATGGGCAACAGCGAAGTCGGACACATGACTATCGGTAGCGGAAGAATCCTCTACCAAGATCTGGTCAAAATCTCCCTCGCACTCCAAGAACACACACTCGAACAAAACGAAGTGTTCAAAAATCTACTCGATTCCAGCCAACGACTCCATCTTATCGGTCTGATGAGCGATGGCGGCGTTCATTCCCACATCGACCATCTCATAGGTATAGCCGAAATAGCCGCACAAAACGGTAAAGAGGTGTTTTTACACCTGATAACCGACGGAAGAGACGTCAGTCCCACTTCTGCGCAAAGCTACATCGAACAGATAAAAAAACACCTCAAACCCAACATCCACATAGCCACGCTCGGCGGACGTTTTTACACGATGGACAGAGACAATAGATGGGAAAGAGTCGAAAAAGGGTACAGAGCCATCGTCGAAGCGACTCCAAAAACCGACCTTTCACCCGAAGCTTACATCGGCGAGTCCTACCGACAAGGTGTGACGGACGAGTTTATAGAGCCTGTGGCGTTTGCGGATTATGACGGTTTCAAAGACGGTGATGCGGTTTTGACCATCAACTTCAGAAGCGATCGCATGAGAGAGATCGTAACGGCGATAGGTGCGAAAGATTTCGACGGGTTTGCGCGAAAAACACTCGATGTGCGCCTTGCCACTATCACCGAGTACGACAAAAACTTCCCATACCCGGTGATGTTCCCAAAAGAAGCGCCCAAAAACACGTTAGCAGAAGTGATAGCGAATGCCGGTTTGACACAACTTCATACTGCAGAAACCGAAAAATACGCCCATGTCACTTTCTTTTTGAACGGCGGCGTGGAAGAGCCCTTCAAAAACGAAACACGCGTGCTCATCCCTTCTCCAAAAGTCAAAACCTACGATATGCAACCGCAAATGAGCGCGCCTGAAGTAGGCGAAGCGGTTCGCAAAGCGATGGATGAGGAGTACGATTTTATCGTCGTGAATTTCGCAAACGGCGACATGGTCGGTCATACGGGTAACTTCGAAGCGGCCATCAAGGCGGTCGAAGCGGTCGATAAAGAGCTTGGAGCGATTTTGGAAAAAGCGAAAGAAAAAGATTACGCTTTCGTTTTGACAAGCGATCATGGGAACTGCGAAGAGATGCGCGACGAAGCAGGAAACATACTGACAAACCATACCGTCGGTAAAGTTTGGTGTTTCGTAGAAGCAGAGGGCGTAGAAAAAGTTGAAAACGGCGGTCTGAACAACATAGCTCCCACAATACTCAAACTTATGGAACTTGAAATCCCAAAAGAGATGGATCATCCATTAATCTAACACAAAGGAAGAAACGATGCAATTTAGCGGAAAAAACGTACTTGTAACAGGTGCAAGCAGAGGAATAGGCGCGGAGATAGCCAAAGTGTTGGCAGGATACGGTCTGAAAGTATGGATCAACTACCGCAGCGGCGCCGAAGCCGCAGACAACGTCAAAGCCGAGATCGAAGCCGCAGGCGGTGAAGCGGCGGTTATCGGTTTCGATGTAAGTGATGAAGCGGCGTTTGTCGATGCGATCAAAACGATCATCGATAGCGACGGAGAACTAAGCTACCTTGTCAACAATGCGGGTATAACCAAAGACAAACTCGCACTTCGCATGAAAACACAAGAGTTTATGGATGTTATAAATGCGAACCTCACTTCGGCATTCATTGGATGTAGAGAGTTTTTCAAAGCCGCAAGAAAGAAAAAATTCGGTTCCGTCGTCAACATCGCAAGCATTGTCGGAGAAACCGGAAACGGCGGTCAAACGAACTACTCCGCCAGCAAAGGCGGTATGATAGCGATGACGAAAAGCTTCGCTATCGAAGCGGCGACAAGCGGCATCAGATACAACAGCGTAACTCCGGGTTTCATCGCTACCGACATGACCGATGAGCTTAGCGATGAAATCAAAAAGAGCTTCACGGACAAAATCCCGATGAACCGCTTTGGAGAAGCAAAAGAGGTTGCAGAAGCGGTAGCGTTTCTACTTAGCGACAGCGCAAGCTACATTACGGGAGAAACACTCAAAGTAAACGGCGGAATGAATATGGCATAAATTTGTCCATATTTCTATTCTTTTAAGATAAATATGTTACAATTTCGAGAATTTACATTAAGAAACAGGAGCTATAATGGCAATATTTGATGACGTTAAAGAAGTAGTAGTTGAACAACTAAGCGTAAGCCCGGACGAAGTAAAAGAGGATTCTAAATTCGTTGAAGACCTCGGTGCGGACAGCCTTGACGTAGTTGAGCTCGTAATGGCACTCGAAGAAAAATTCGATATCGAAATCCCTGACGACGAAGCGGAAAAAATCCAAACTGTCAAAGACGTTATCGATTACATCGAATCACACAAGTAGTTCTAAAAAGCCCTTCTACTTTGGAAGCGGCTTTTTACAAATCGAACTTTCGATGTTTTTAAGAGTTGCCTTGAAAGAAGCCGGCTTTTAAGAACATGACAACCTATCAAAAACGGAGCAATGAATGAGAAGAGTGGTAGTTACGGGTCTTGGTATGATAAACTCTGTCGGACATGACAAAGAAAGCGCATTCAAAGCGATATGCGAAGGTGAATGCGGTATCGACACCATCACCATTTTCGACATAGAAAAATACAGCGTGAAAATAGCGGGTGAAGTCAAAGATTTCGACCCGACAACCGTAATGGATGCAAAAGAGGTGAAAAAAGCGGACCGATTCATCCATCTTGGTCTAAAAGCGGCTCAAGAAGCGATAGAAGACGCGCAATGCGACGAGCTTGACAAAGAGCGTTTCGGTATCAGCGCCGCTTCGGGAATCGGCGGTCTTCCGGCGATCGAGAAAAACTCTATCATTATAGAAACTCGCGGACCAAGACGAATATCTCCGTTTTTTATCCCTTCCGCACTTGTCAACATGCTTGGCGGATTCGTTTCGATCGATCATGGGCTAAAAGGTCCCAACCTCTCAAGCGTTACGGCTTGTGCGGCAGGTACACACGCCATCGGTGAAGCGTTCAAAACCATAGCGCTCGGCGGCGCGGATGCGATGCTCGTCGTAGCGGCTGAAAGCGCGATTACGGGTGCCGGTATCGGCGGTTTCGCGGCGATGAAAGCACTATCGACAAGAAACGACGACCCAAAACACGCTTCACGCCCCTTCGATGCAGGTCGTGACGGCTTTGTCATGGGAGAAGGTGCAGGTGCGCTTGTGTTGGAAGAGTATGAAAGCGCGAAAAAAAGAGGTGCGAAAATTTATGCCGAGATTATCGGTATCGGCGAAAGTGGAGATGCGAACCACATCACGACACCAAGCTTGGACGGTCCGGCACGCGCTATGAAAGCCGCTTACGAAATGGCAGGTCGTCCAAAGCTCGACTATATCAACGCACACGGTACATCTACGCCAATCAACGATAAAAACGAAACTGCCGCTATCAAAGAGCTGCTTGGCGGCAAAGAGAACTGCCCTCCGGTAACTTCCATCAAAGGTCAGATAGGACACTGCCTTGGAGCCGCAGGAGGCATAGAAGCGGTAACGACACTTATGGCTATGCGGGATGGCATTATCCCGCCGACAATCAACTACGAAACACCGGATGAAAACTGCGACCTCGATTATGTTCCAAACGAAGCGAGAAAAGCGAACATCGACGTCGCGATGAGCAACTCGTTCGGTTTTGGCGGAACCAACGGCGTCGTCATTTTCAAAAAAATCTAAACAAATAGGGATCGATTTTGGCTACCTACTTAGAGTTCGAAAAAAAGATCAAAGAGATTCAAGACAACATCATCGCCGCAGAAGTCAGACGTGACGAAGCGGCCATCGAGATACTGCAAAAGCAGCTTGAAAAAGAGGTCGCCAAAACCTACAAGAACCTCTCTCCATACCAGAAACTCCAGCTTGCACGCCATCAAGACCGCCCTTACGCGCTTGATTATATCAACATGATTTTAGAAGACAAGTACGAGCTTCATGGGGACAGACACTTCAGAGACGACCCTGCCATCATCTGCTACATAGGCTACATAAACGGAGAAAAAACGGTCGTCATAGGCGAGCAAAAAGGGAGAGGAACGAAAAACAAAATCCGAAGAAACTTCGGTATGCCACATCCCGAGGGGTACAGAAAAGCGCTACGTGTCGCTAAAATGGCGGAAAAATTCAACCTTCCGCTTCTTATGCTTATAGACACTCCGGGAGCGTACCCGGGACTTGGAGCGGAAGAGCGAAACCAAAGTGAAGCGATTGCGAGAAACCTTCTTGAGCTTGCCGAACTCGACACACCGAGTGTTTCTATCGTAATCGGTGAAGGGGGAAGCGGTGGTGCGCTTGCAATAGGTGTCGCGGACAAGTTGGCGATGATGCGCTACTCCGTCTTTAGCGTCATCTCTCCCGAAGGATGTGCGGCAATCTTGTGGAACGACCCGGCAAAGGTCGAAGCTGCGACCAATGCACTCAAAATCACCAGTGAAGACCTAAAAGAGCTCGGCCTCATAGACGATGTCATAGATGAGCCGCTTATCGGTGCTCATAGAGATAAAGAAGGTGCTGCAAACGCTTTGAAAAATTACTATCTTGAGCAACTCCAAGAGCTCAAAGGGCTTTCCAAAGAAGAGCGTATGCAAAAGCGCTACGAAAAACTCACACAAGTCGGAGCGTTCAAAGAAGCTTCGAAATAAGCCTCAAAAAACAAGCCTGAAAAGGCTTGGTGTCTTCTTCACTCCTCTTTTTCCGCTAAAGGGTCCAACTTCGGTCTTTTAAGCCGTTTTGCATTTTTTGAAAACTCTATCAGTTCTTCGACACTCTTTATCTCAGTAGGCAGATTTTGCATCGATTTGACAAAAAGTCTATATGTGGTAATGACGTCACTCATCGCTCTATGGTGCGTAGCCTCGGGATGGAGATGAAAATAATCGTTGAGGTATTTCAACCCGTAGCGGTAAGAAACAAGCGTACGTTCAGCCAAATCGATAGAACACAAGCTTCTGTTCGTTAGCCCCATAAGCCCCATTTTCTCCAACGTGCCGGAAATGAAGCCGTAGTCGAACTTGACATCATGCGCGACAAAAACGCTCTCCCCTAAAAAGGTTTTAAAAGAGCGCATGACATCTTCGAGTTTTGGTGCGGTTTTCGTATCTTTACATCCTATACCGGTTATTTCGGTTATATGCGGGTTGATTTCGTCGCAACGAACAAGGGTTTCGAAGCTATCGAGAATTTCGAAATTTTTAATCTTGAGTGCGGCTATTTCTATAATCTGGTGCTTTTCTATTTTACTACCGTTGGTTTCGATATCTACGATGCAAAACGTCGCATCTTCGATAGGAGTGAATTTCGTACCGTAATAATACAGCGCGTTTTTTTTCACCACTTCGAGTCCGCGCGCTCGCAACAGTTCCAATTCGAGTTCGTACTCCTCTCCGAGTTCTTGGATGAGCGTATCTCTGCTTAGCCCTTTAGTGGCAAGTTTATGTTGCGATTTTTGTGAAAAGGGGAGATTATTTTGTGGCATTTTGAATGAACTTTCTCACTTTCTCGTAATCTTTTTTCCCTTTTTCCCGTTCGACGCCGCTGCTGACATCAACACCGTAAAAACCGAACTTTTTCACACTTTGCACATTGTTTGGCGCAAGTCCACCGGCTAGAATTATCTTCGAGCAGTCCACCCCTTCGAACCACTCCAGATTCAACCTTTTACCGCTCCCGCCGTATGCTTCGCAGTAAGCATCGACTAAGCGGTATTCCTCCGCATAACGTAAAACATCCTCTTTTTTCGCCGCTCTTACCACTTTCAAATGGGGAGTTTGGAGTTGTTCATAGAGACTCTCTTGCGCTTCGAAGTGGATTTGCGCCAGCGTCGCACCGCAAAATCGGCAAATCTCATCGATAGTGGCAGCGTCTTCATTGACGAACAAGGCGACTTTCTCGACAAAAGGGGGAAGTTTTTCTATGATAAGGCGCGCTTGTTCTTTCGAAACGTAACGGGGCGATTTTTCGTAAAACACGAACCCAAGCGCGTCCGCTCCCGCTTCTATAGCCGCCATAGCGTCTTCATAAGAGGTGATACCGCAGATTTTAACCCGCATACTACACTTTCAAAGATTCGATAGCTTCTTTGTAAGAGGCGTGTTTGAAAACGTAACTACCCGCTACAACGACATCGACACCTGCCTCTTTCAAAGCACCGACATTCTTGTCGTTGACTCCTCCATCGACTTCTATGAGACACTCAGGATTGAGTTCGTCTCTTAGTTTGGCAAGGCGCGCAGCTTTTTTGATAACGCTTGGGATAAAGCTTTGCCCGCCAAATCCCGGGTTGACGCTCATAAGAAGTACCATGTCAAGCTCTTCGAGCAGATACTCGACCGATTCGGGGCGTGTGTGGGGGTTGAGCACGATTCCGGCTTTGATGCCGTACGTTTTTATCTTTTGGATAAGCCTGTGGGGGTGTTTTTCCTCTTCTATATGAAAGGTGATATAGCGTGGTTTCAAAGGTGCGAAAAGCTCCACAAAGAAGGTGTTGTTCTCCACCATCAAATGGATATCGAGCGGTTTTGTCGCCGCTTTGGCTACGCTTTCGACCACTACCGGACCTATGGTAAGGTTAGGAACGAAATGTCCGTCCATCACATCTACATGAACCAAATCACAACCCGCATCGCAAATCGCCTTGACATCACGAGCGAGATTTCCGAAATCCGCCGACAATATACTCGGTGCTACCAACATCGCTTTTCCTGAAAATTTTTTCGCTATGATACTATCATCTCGTTAAGAAAAAGGTAAAATGATCGTTTGCGAACATCAAATCGACTTGAACCCCTTTTCGCTCCCCTATCACTTCCAGTACGTCATCGATTTGGTTGTAGGTTCTTGGCAGCGTGATACTCACGTTTACTTTCGCATCGCTAAGAAGCGTTTTTAGTTTACCGCCGACTATATTGACAAGCTCCGCCAACGAATCGAGAATCAACGTTTCGTCGTCGGTTTCCTCCCCTATGAGCAATTCACACGCTTTTTTCGCTATGGTGCTTGGAAACACAAGCACTATCATGCCGTCGATATCACCGTAAAATCCAATCGAACTTGCCAGAAGTTCCTTACCTTTGACGACGTTGATTCGCTCGACTTTGGCTTGTTCTTTGATAGCCTTGGCATTGGTCATCATCTCCAAAGTTTCGACTATCGCATCGACGAAATGGGGTAATTGCGAAACAATCTGCTTTGTCAGCACCCTTTTGTTTTTCACTACGGCGGCGGAAGATGCACCAAGCTCTTCCAACACCTCTTTGTTACCGAGGATATCCTCCATCTTCTCAAAAAACATTATCCCCGCATCTTCAAGCTCTTCTTTGAAATGGGGCGGCGTTTTTTCGAAATTGAAACCGACAAAACAGATGGTTGCGTTGTATTCGGCAGCGGAAGAAGCGAGTTTGGCGAAAAAATTGAGCGCATGAACGTTCATGCTAACCACTTTGTACGCATCGAAAATAAAGAGTCTGAACCCTACGTTAAGGGAATTGTTGTGGTACTCGAGATTGAATTTGTTGCTGATTTCGTTGTCTAAAAATCCGCCTACGGTGTATATGACGGCATTGGAAGTTACGCGCGCGGCTACTTGTTGCCCCATATCTCCCAAATACGTCTCTTCTATGACAACATCGAAACTTTCGCTTTTTTGTTTTTTCTCCAAAAAGTCCTGCAATGTCTGCGCCACTATCGGGTTGTGTCCTCTGTCATGCAGTTCTATCGCCATCGCGGCTCGCTGCGATTTGTCTTCGCTGTAAACGAGTACCGTTTTGTCTTGGTTGTTGTAACCGTTGGAGAAAAGTTGCGCTATCTCGTAATCTTTAAAAAGGGAAAACACCATCTCCTTTTCATAGAATTTTCTAATGGTGTCGAACTTCTTTTTGTCGTAGTCGCAAAAACCGACCACTATATGTTTTTGTTGTCTAACCTTCGTGAAAAGTTTAACGAACTGGTCCAAGCCGTTTCGGTTGAAGAAGATGACACGCTTGAGCGACACGAGAATCATATCGACATTCAAACGCAACGTCGCTTCGATATCGTCAATACCAAGAAGCGACGACGCGCTGTTTCCGTCCAAAAACCCTTGTGGGTGGAACACCCCTATTCCCCCTTTTACGACCGCTCTCAACTTTCCATCTCCATCACTTTGGTAAAATCTTCATAGATATCTTCCACGAACTCTATGTGAAACTCCAAAAAATCGTTCAGCCCTGCATCGATATATTCCGGTTTGGAAAAAATATAAAACAGCAACAGGTGCATCCATTTGCCATATCGCACCGCTTCTTCTTCGAGGCTTTGCACCTCTTTACCGCTTGCGGCTTTGAGAATCTGTGCGACAATCTCGTCCATCTCCCATCTTTTCGCTATCATCGCGGCGATATCGAAAAGGGAATATCCGCTAAGGCGTATCAAAATAGTGTTTAGGTCTATATCTTTCGCACTTCGTATAAGTTCGACATCGTTTTTGTGCGCATTAAAAAGCGCTTCGCTGATTATCACCGCCGAGGGAAGCAGCGTTATGGAAGTTTCTATCTCTTTGTCACGAACATCGAGAAAAGAGAGTATCTTGTTCCACGCTACGGTCAGTTCAGCTTGCAAATCGCCAAACGATTTTCCGTTCAAAAAGAAAAAATGCCACTCTTTAGGGGAAAGCACTTGCAGCAAATAATTATACACCGCTTGCAAACTACCAGAAACCCCAAGCACCATGAATATTTGCGCGACATCTTTGATTTCGTTACGAAAACCGTAAACCGGCCTGTTGACAAGCTCTTTGAGATAACTCAAAAGCGCTCTGTCTTCACTTGCGGCTTTTGCGGCTTTGGGTATCTCTCCCGCTTGCAAAAACCGTAACGTTTCTCGAACCGCTTCTGGGGTCGGAGGGATTTTCGCTATATAATGTTCGATATCTTGTTTCGTTATCACGCTGTTTTTACCTTGTCTGCACACATTTTTCAATCGATTATATCCCATCGATGTTAAAAGGAAGCTAAAAAAACCAACTTCTCCAAAAATGGATTTACCTTAAGGGATACTTTTGTTTTTGTTTGGTATAATTCGCCACTTTTATATCCTAAACATAGACAAAGGAAGCAACAATGGCAAGAAGATGTGCTATAAGCGGCAAAGGGCCGATGAGCGGAAACAACGTTTCTCACGCGAAAAACAGAACGAAACGTCGTTTTTTACCAAACCTTAGAACGGTTCGCATCACACTCGATGACGGAACGACAAAAAAGATAAAAATCTCTGCAAAAGAGCTTCGAACGCTTAAAAAGAACTCATAAGCTCTTGCAATGGGTCTTATCCGGAGGATTCAAAATTTTCTCCACTGGGAGATAGCTCCCAAACCCGACAAGAGGGTGCTGCCCTCACTCTATCCACACCTAAAAGCTTTCCGTTTACCTCTTATCTTGACCGTAATCATCATGGTTATCGGTACCATCGGTTATATCGTCATAGACAAAATGTCGCTGATGGACGCTATCTATCAAACAGGTATAACTTTCACAACGGTCGGCTTTGGGGAGATCGCCCCGATATCGCAACTTGGCAGAATCTTTACCATCACACTTATCATAACCGGATTCGCCGTTTTCTCTCTTGCTGTGGGTATCCTCGTCAACGAGATCAACAAAGGCTACATTTTCGCCATCCTCAAGGAGCGCCGCATGCTGTATAGAATAGCCAGACTCAAAAAACATTTTGTCGTATGCTACCACAACGACTACACCCTCGAAGTGACCAAAGAGCTTCGAAAAAACCACATTCCATTTGTCGTTATCGACCCAAGAGAGGAGATAGAAGAGTGGGCGAAAGAGTTCAAATACCCGTTTTATCTCCACGCAGAACCCCACTCGGAGATGAGTATGCTCAAAGCACATCTCGCATCTGCTAAAGGGATCATCACCCTTTCCGATTCCATCTCCGACAACATCGCCATCATCGCTTCGGTGCGCCTTTTCGAAAAGGAACATTTCGTTCCCCGACCTTATTACATCATCTCCGCAGCAGAAAACCTCAGCGATGTGGAAAAACTGAAAAAACTCGGTGCCGACACGGTCGTCAGCCCGACAAAACTGACTGCACAAAGGGTAAGTGCCGTCGCTTCCAGACCCGATATGCAAAACCTCCTCGAGGAGTTTTTGTACCGAAGCGACACACCGCTTGCCATGGAGGAAATCACCGTGCCGAAATACAGTTGGGTGGTTTTGAAAAAACTCAAAGAAACCCATTTGAGAGAAATCACCAACACTTCGGTAGTAGGGATAACCAAAAAAGACGGCAAATTCATCTCGATGCCAAAAGGGGAAACGATAGTGACGAGCGAATCGAAACTGCTCGTTATTGGCAACCAAAACGGCATAAAAACAGCACGTGAACTACTCCACAAACGAATCAAACCTAAAGAGTTGAAATATGTATAAAATAGAAAAGATACAAGGCGGTGTCTGTGCCGCAAAAGGTTTTTACTCAAACGGCGTGAGCGCGGGTCTCAAACCGAACGCTCAAAAAGATATGGCTTTCATATACTGTGAAGAGCTTTGCGACATCGCTTCGAAATTCACGACCAACAAGATGCAAGCAGCTCCCATTCGCCATTTCAAAGCTAAAGGGGTGTTTCAAACCAATTTCGTTTTGATAAACTCCAAAAACGCAAACGCTATGACCGGCAAGGCGGGCATCGAAGATATAGAGGAGATTCTCTCCTTCGCACAGGAGCTGCACCAAAACTTGCACAATCCCGTTATGAGCTCCACCGGTGTTATCGGCGTGAGGCTACCCAAAGAGAAACTCAAAAACGGAATCAAACTTTTCGAGCTAAAAACCGCAAACCCAACCGCTGCAGCGGAAGCGATAATGACGACGGACACCTTCTCCAAAGAGATAGCGTATCGCATCACGCTCGATGACGGTTCAATCTTTCATATAGGCGCTATGGCAAAGGGAGCGGGGATGATAAACCCGGCGATGGCGACGATGCTTTGCTTCATTACTACCGATGCCGATATAGATGCAAAAGAGATGCAACGACATCTCGATAAACTCACCCCCCTAACCTTCAATGCCGCAAGCGTCGATGGCGATACTTCGACAAACGATACGGTGATGCTTCTTTCCAATAAAAAAAGTGGCACGTACCATAAAGAAGCGTTCGAAAAAGCACTCTATGAGATTATGCTACATTTGGCGAAAATGATGGTAAAAGACGGTGAGGGAGCGACCAAACTCGTCACCTACCGTGTCACGGGTGCGAGAAACGACGAAGAAGCGGAAAAAGTCGCAAAAGCGTTAAGCGACTCGCTGCTGGTAAAAACGGCTCTATACGGCGAAGACCCCAACTGGGGGAGAATCGCTTCGACCGTTGGAGCAAGCGGCGTAGAAGCGCATGAAGAAAAGCTCACCATCTCGTTCGAGGATGTATGCGTGTACAAGCAAGGGGAAAATCTCTTCGATGAAGCCAACGAAGCAAAAGCCGCAAAAGTGATGCAGCGCGACGAGTTTACCATCTACTGCGATTTAGGTATAGCCGATGGCAGCTTCGAAGCTTACGGATGCGATTTGGGATATGAGTACGTCAAAATCAACGCCGATTACAGAACTTAAATCACCGCCTCATAAACGGATTGAGTTTCAAAAGTATCAAATCCGCAAGTACGTTTCCAAGGAGCGTCAAAAACGCTCCAATCATCAAAATCCCCATGATAACGGGGTAGTCCCTACTCATCGCACTACTGTAAAACAGTTGCCCCATACCGTCTATACCGAATATAGCCTCGAGAATGACGCTACCCCCAATGAGTCCGGGTAGTGAAAGTCCAAGAAGTGTAACGATAGGAGGCAAAAGGTTTGGAACGATATAGCGCCAAAACACCAGTTTGTCTTCTATACCTCTACTTTTTGCAAAAAAGAGATAATCGCTTTTTAAAATCTCCAAAGTCAAAGAGCGGATATAGATAATCATACTCCCTAAACTTACAAAAATTATGACAAATACCGGTAATGCTATATGCCAAAGCATATCGAGATAGTACGCTATCCCCTCTTTTGGCTCGAGTGAATGCAACCCGGAGATAGGAAACCAACCAAGCTTCAAAGAAAAAAAGATAATCAACAACAACGCAAGATAGAACGAAGGCATCGAAAACGAAACAAGAGCGAGCTGGCGAATCGCCACGTCTTCTTTTTGTTCATACGCCAATGCCGCTTTGATACCAAGGTAAATGGAAAGTCCAAACACCGCTACCATCGCTAAAGCGTTCATAGCAAGCGTAATACCTATTCGTTTACCTATTTCATCTATAACCGCTTCGCCGGTAACGAAAGAAACACCGAAATCGAACGTCAGAAGATTTTCTATCCAGTCGATATACTGCTCAAAAAGCGGTTTGTCAAGACCATACACCGCTTTAAGTGCGGCAATGGACTCCGGCGTCATGTTAGGGTTGAGCTCACCACCGCTTAAAAAACTGTTAGGCGCAAGATGGATAGCTCCAAAAGAGATCAAGGAGATAAAAAAAAGCATAAAGACGATATAGAGGAGTTTTTTAAAAACCGCCTCTATCATCGTCTATCAATCCATTTGGTATTTAAAAATGATACTTGCATATCCTGTTACAATATTGTCTATTTTGTATCGTGTCAATTTACCGGAAGCATCGTTTTGTGTACTTTCAGCATCGGTCGTTATGATGCGTCCGCCAAGTTCGATATCGATCGAGTCGGTAGCATGGATGTTGAATCCAAGATCACCTCCGAAATACGGGTCGGAAATATCTCTAGTAGTGACTTCTCCTCCGATTTTGAAACGTGCATCGAGCATACCTGCATTGAGACCGACAAAAAAGTTCGCATATTTCGAAAAATTGAACATATACTGTAGTTCACCGCCATATGTCAAAAAGTAATCACTTCCATCCATAAAATAGTTACGAATCCCAAAAAACGCTCTGTAATTTTCCGTTTGCGCACCTATTTTCAATCCAACCAAAGCTTTATTATATGTTTTGGTAGCAACAGGCGCCCCGGGCTGGTTTCTTTCCATATCGAAAGAGCCCATACCACCCTCGATACCTACAAGTGAATCAACTTTGAACGCATACGGGTCGCTTTGCCCCGCATACACGCTAGATGCTATCATCAAACCCGTCAAAGCGGTTACAATCTTTTTTTTCATCGAATACCCTTTTATAAAATTTCAAGACCTAAAAAAGACCTTCTGTTTTGGAATTGAACAATTCTATCTCAATAAATTTTAATCTAATATAAAACTCCCCCGATTTATCAAAAACTGCGCACAGATTTTACCGCTTCCAAACGCCCACTGAAAATTATAACCCCCTAATTCACCGGTTACATCGACACTTTCACCGATAAAATAGAGATTTTTCACCTTTTTTACCTCGAAATTCTCCGAAAGTTCTTGCGTTTTGACCCCTCCCGCACTCACTTCCGCTTTGGAAAAACCGAAATTTCCCGCCGGAGCGAAGCGGTAGGAGTGAAAATTTTCATACAACATAGAGAGTTCCTCTTTGGAAACTTTTTTACACTCTTTATCTTCTATATCGAGATGTTTTAAGAACGCTTTGCTAAAACGTTTTGGTAGCGGCAAAACCGAAGAGATGAACCTCTTTTTACCGTTTTTCATCAGCTCGATGAGATTCGACTGCGGTAAAAAGTCAACCTCCAACACCCCTTTTTTCCAATATAGCGAACTATTGAGAACGACCGGACCGCTGATACCCCGATGGGCAAACAGCATCGAGCCTTGAAGCTTTTTTTCCTCTACCGTTACCACAACATCGATAGAAACTCCGCTTAATTCCTTGAACCAAAACTGCTCTTTTTGGAGTGTAAAACCCACGAGTGCCGGACGAAACGGGGTATAGTCCAAACCGAAACTTCGCGCTATCTCCAAAGCGATATCGCTTGCACCCAGATTTTTGAAACTCGCCCCGCCTGTCGCGACGACTACACTATGTGCTTTGTGAGTTCGTTTGTTAGTTCGAACGAAAAACACTTCTTCTTTCTTCTTCACCTCCAACACCGTTTCTCTCAAAGCGAAGCGATGTCGCTTGGTCAATTTTGCAAATATATCTATAAGCTGCTGCGAACTTTTGGGACAAAAATAAAACCGCCCTTTTTCCAACCTTGCATCGCAACCGTTTTGGGCTATGAACTCCAAAAGCTCATCGTTACCAAAACGCTGCAATACCTTTTGAACAAACGCTTTGTCACCCAGATAATTTTCACAACTGACGTATTTGTTGGTAACGTTGCATCTACCGCCACCCGAAATTTTTATCTTTTTCGCTATTTTTTCGTTTGTATCTACAAGGAGTGTTTTATGGTTTTTTGGCAGATGTGCAGCGCACATCAAAGCGCTTGCACCCGCACCGAGTATAATAGTGTCATATATCATAAAGGTATTATACTGTATAATTGTGCTTAAAAAACTAAAGTGGTCAAATGGGAAACAAACTGCATATAGTCTCTTTGGGATGTACGAAAAACCTTGTCGATACCGAAGTGATGATGGGAAAACTCAAAAACTTCACACTTACCGATGAAAGTGAAGAAGCTGATGTCATCATCGTCAATACCTGCGGGTTCATAGAAGCGGCGAAAGAGGAGTCGCTAAACACCGTCTTGACACTCCACAGTCAACGTAAAGAAGACTCCGTTTTGGTGATGGCGGGGTGTTTGAGCGAACGATACAAAGAAGAACTCGCAAAAGCGCTTCCCGAAGTCGATATTTTTACGGGTGTAGGAGACTACGACCGTATAGACGAACTTTTACAAGAAAAACGAAGCAGCTTCAGTGACGAAGTGTTTCTCATAGACGGACAAGAACGCGTGGTAACGGGCTCGACATACCATGCCTACATCAAACTTAGCGAAGGGTGCAACCAAACTTGCAGCTTTTGTGCCATCCCTTCGTTCAAAGGAAAACTCCATTCAAGAGACCTCGACTCGATAGCCAAAGAGGTGGAATCGCTTGTGGAAAAAGGGTACTACGACTTTAGCTTCGTTTCCCAAGACAGCTCTTCTTACCTGCGCGACCAAGGAGTTCGAGACGGTCTTAGCCTGCTAATCAAGCGCATAGAGCTCATAGAAGGGGTAAAAAGCGCGCGCATCCTCTACCTCTACCCATCGACCACGACAAAAGAGCTTATCGACAACATCGCAAACAGCCCTATTTTCCACAACTATTTCGACATGCCTATCCAGCATATCAACGACGATATGCTCAAGATGATGAAGCGCGGCTTCGGCAAAAAGAAAACCATCGAACTTCTAGAGCACATGAAAAGCAAAAAAGACGCTTTCATTCGAACCAGCTTCATCGTCGGACATCCGCGAGAAACCAAAGAGATGTTCGATGAGATGTGCGATTTCGCCGCTTCGTTCGGGTTCGATCGTATCAACGTTTTTGCCTACTCCGACGAAGAGGGAACCGATGCGTTCGAAGTCGCGGAGAAAATAGACCCGCTCATTATAGAAAAAAGAGCCGAAGTTTTGGGAGAGATAGCCAAAGAAGCGATGCAGAAATCTTTGGAAAAAGAGGTCGGCAAAATATGTGAAATCGTCATAGACGCTCCAAGTGAAGAACACGAAGCGCTTTTGAGTGCGAAAAAACTGATGTGGGCGCCGGAAATCGATGGCGAAATCCTCGTCAACGACAAAGAGATCGAGGAAGAACTCGCTTTTGGTACCATCTACAAAGCCAAAATAACCGAAAAAGTCGCCGACATCCTCACCGCCACCGTTATAGAGCGCTAACCCATGATAGACAAGTCGCTTCTTGAGTGGCTCAAAACAAGAAAAAATCTTCTTGCTTTTTCGGGCGGAGGGGATTCGAGTGCTCTTTTTTTCCTTTTGGTTCAAAACGACATCCCTTTCGATATAGCCATAGTCGATTACGGCGTGCGTGAGCAAAGCAAAGCCGAAGTGGCATACGCCAAAGAACTTGCCAAGACCTACAACCTCCAATGTCACCATTTCGAAGCACAAAAGATACAAAGCAACTTCGAAGCAAAAGCGAGAGAAATCCGCTACGAGTTTTTCGACTCACTCATAACCACATACGCTTACGACACACTCCTTAGCGCACACCATCTAGGAGACAGGCTGGAGTGGTTCTTGATGCAGCTTTGTAAAGGTGCAGGATGTGTGGAGCTTGGCGGTATGCAAATGGTGGAAAAAAGAAAACACTACACCCTTGTTCGCCCCCTTTTGCAAACGACAAAAGAGGAGATTTACAACTTTTTACACACCAACAAGATCACTTACTTCGAAGATGAAACCAACGATGATACCACCATCAAACGTAACCGATTTCGACATCACTTCGCCGCACCCCTTTTAGAACAATACACAGAGGGGATCAAGCGAAGTTTTCGCTATATCGACGAAGATATAAAAACACTGCTCCAAGAGTGCCAAACGACATATGTGAAAGAGCTTTGCATCTGCCAAAGCGACTCCAACAGGTCACTTGCCGTTTGTGTAGATAAAGAGCTCAAAAAAAAGGGAGTTGTAGCAGGCAGATTCGAAAAAGAAGCGCTAAAAAATAGAACTACCGCCGTTGTTGCGAGAAAATTCGTCGTCGCTTTTTACAAAGAAAGATACGCCCTTATAGCACCCTACATCACACCCTCTTCCCCCTTAGAGAAAAAATTCAAAGAAGAATGCCGCCTTTTACAAATAGAGCCAAAACTCAGACCCTACCTTTTTACACACCAAGAAGCCTTCGACGCGGTTAAAAATCTAACGAAACAATAGAATCGTTCATTCTCCGTTACTGATTCATGCATAGAGCTTTCTCTATGCTATCCAACATACCAGCTCTAAAAGCTTCATCTCCTGCAAATAGTTTATATAGTTCCAACTCTTTTTTCCTTTCTTGATTCATCACTTCCGATAAAATCTTTGTTAGAGCGAGTCTTTTGGTGTATTCGTCTTTATTTGCTTCAAATTTGGTTTTATAGTCTCTGTGAGTTTTTACTTTATTCACCAAATGGATAAACTTAACCCTTTGCTCTTCGGGAGTAGCTTCCCATCCTTGGAACCACTTTTCGTTGAAGTTTTTTATGATTTCATCTAACGGATCTTTCTCTTCATCACCGCCATACGCACCTCTTGGGTTTGGGTTTTGTGCTTCAAGCTTTGTTTGGCTTTCATCAAGTTCAATTTTCGTGTTTAGCTGAACCCTTTGCAAACCGTAAGTGGAGAGATCGACCGTCTCGAGCAGTTCATCGAGCTTATCTTTATCTTTGTCGGTTATAACAAGCTTAGGGATTAAAAACTTCAAAAACCAGTAAAGTTTTTCCCATGCAAGTACTTCAAAAGGGATGATCGATGCCATTTGCGCATAGATTTTTACAAACTGTTTCGCTTTGATTTTAAAGTCCGCTTTTTCATCATCTTCAAGTTCCAAACTATGGTTAAAACGCTCTGCTGCCGTGTCGATGATGGGAGAGAGTTCACTTGCCTCTACACCTTTGAAATATTTCTCAAAAAACTCTTCCACTTCACCTTGTTCATACACACCTTGTTCATCCAAGACACTTTTTAACTCATGCAAAACATTGACATCTGTCGCTTCACTTAGCACCGTAGAGGTGTAAAAAGGGTCAAATGCCGCTTTGATATCTTCAACTTTATTGTAAAAATCCAGCACAAACAAATCTTCTGTTTTTTTGCCGTATTTTGGAGCGGCGCGGTTGAGCCTTGAGAGTGCTTGAACCGCTAAAACACCTTGGAGCTTTTTGTCGACATACATAGCACATAGTTTTGGTTGGTCAAACCCTGTTAAAAACTTGTTAGCTACAACTAAGATTTTATACTCGTCACTATCGAACTTTTCGGCGATATCTTTTGAAGCAAAACCGTTGATGCTCTCCTCGGTGTATTCTACGCCATCAAGCTCTTTTTTCCCGGAAAACGCAACGATAGCCCCAAAAGGCTCCCCCAAACTTTGCAGTTTTGTGACAATCGCTTTGTGGTATAAAATAGCGGTTTCGATGTTTGAGGTAACCACCATAGCCTTGGCTTTGCCTTGAAGCTTCTTTGTTTTTACCACTTTTGAGATGAAATGATCGAGTATGATCTCAACTTTTGTAGCGATGGTAGAGGGGTGTTTCTCTACAAAACTGCGCAACTTTTTTTGTGCTTTGGTTGTATCAAAAAGCGGGTTGTCCGCTATCGACTTTTCGATCTCGTAGTAACTTTTATATGTCGTGTAGTTGGCAAGCACATCTAAGATGAACCCCTCCTCTATGGCTTGTTTCATCGAGTAGAGATGAAACGGCTTGAAACTGCCGTCTTCTTGTTTGGTGCCAAACTTTTCAAGTGTGGCATTTTTTGGCGTTGCCGTAAAAGCAAAGTAAGAGGCATTGCCCTTCATCTTTCTTGATTTTAACACTTCAAGCACTAGATCCTCAGCATCCATCTCTTCATCGAAATCTTTTTTTCCCATCGCTTCGTTCATCTTCGCATGGGAAGAGCCGCTTTGGGAGCTATGTGCTTCATCTATAATGACTGCAAATCGTTTATCACTTAAATCGCCGATCCCATCGACAATAAAGGGAAACTTCTGGATAGTAGTGATGATGATCTTTTTACCGGCTTCTAAATTTTCTTTGAGTTCGCCGGAACTATATGCCGGAGCAACAATGTTTTTGACCTCGCTAAAGCTTTTTATGTTCTCTCTTATCTGCTTATCGAGTATCTTTCTATCAGTTACTACGATGACGCTGTCAAAAAGGGGATGATCAACCCCTTTGCTACCCGGCACATCATCGCTTTTCGGATACGCCTCTATAAGCCCGTAAGCACTCCAAGTGATCGAGTTTGATTTCCCGCTTCCGGCACTATGTTGGATAAGATAGGTTTTCCCAACTCCATTTGCACTTACATCTTGGAGTATTTTCCTTACGACATCGAGCTGGTGGTATCTTGGGAAAAAGAGAGTTTTTTTGCTTAGTCTCTCTTTTTCTTTTCCGCCAAGTCGAACAAAATGCTCTATAATGTCTGCTAAAGAGTTTTTAGAAAATATCTCCTCCCATATATACGCTGTTTTATGCCCGTTTGGATTTACCGGGTTTCCAGCTCCAAAGTTGCTGCCTTTGTTAAACGGTAAAAAGATCGTTTTTTTACCCTCAAGCTTGGTTGTCATGTATGCATCATCGGTATCGATGGCAAAATGGACGATGCATCTAGCAAAGTTTAAAAGCGTCTCTTTTGGGTCTCTGTCTTCTTTGTATTGTTTGATGGCATGGTATTTTGCGTTTTGCCCCGTCCATGGGTTTTTTAGCTCCATTGTAACGATAGGTAAACCGTTGATGAACAAAACCATATCAAGCTCTAAGCGGGGATTTTGCACCGAGTATGCTACCTGCCTTGTAACGCTAAATTCGTTTGAGGCGAACCGCTTTTGTATCATCTCGCCGCTTGAGGCTAAAGGAGCGGGATAAAAAAGGCTAAAATGGGCATCTTCTACATCGAGACCTTTTTTAAGAATCTTTAGCACCCCGTATTTTTTTATCATCTTATCAAGACGGGAGATGATTTTGCGTTTATACTGCGGGTCTCTTTTTAGTTTTTCTAGCTCTTTTTCTTGAGTCGATTCTAAAAAATGCCAAAATCGCTTCTCATCGATGGCATACTCTTTGTTAAAATCAGCTGGATAACCTTTGTAAAAACCTTGCTCTAAAAGAGAGTTCTCTATAGCACTTTCAAGTGCCTCTTCGTTTGTTTTACTTACCATTTTCCCACCTCAAAAATTCTATAAAATCTATTTTCTTTTAGTGGGACTAAAGTCCCACTTCCGGGAAGTGAGGCTTTAGCCTCACAATTTTTGCAAGTTCATTAATTTTTCTTGCCATCTTTTCCCCTTTTTGCGATGCTCTCTAATGCTTTGATGTTCTCAACCATCCCAAGAGCTTCCCGTTTTTCTCTTCTTTTTGCACTAAATTTTTTATACTCCTCTTTAGCTTTTTTATCTGCCTCTTTTTTGGAGATAGATCCAAAATTATCAAGCACATCTCTGTCGTTAAATGCTAAAAACTCATCGAGCTTCTTTTCCCAATCTTTTAAAAATATCTGTTTTTTTCTTTTTGCTTGATCTTCCGCGTAGTCTAACCACATAACAACAATACGGTTGAGTTCGTCTATCTCTTCTTTGCTTAGGTAGTTTTTCGCAACGGTTACATCGGTGCTTTTTATCTGCTCTTCATCTATGCATGTTATGCCCATATTTGGTTTTGTGGCATCTGCCCTTTGGGCTATAAGCTCTGCTGCCGTTTTGTGTGTTACGGCGTAGTGTAGTTTGTGTTGGATATGCTGGAAAAATCGTGTAGTTTCACTCCAAGATGGGTCATAATCACTTGCAAGTGCAAAAATTTCACGCACCCGTAGATACATCCGCCTTTCACTTGCACGAATGTCCCTGATGCGTTCAAGCAACTCATCAAAATAATCCGGCACTTTCGAGTTAGCTACAGGCGGGTTTTTTAGCCGCTCATCATCCATAGCAAACCCTTTGACAATATACTCTTTTAGTATAGCATTTGCCCACTTTCTAAACTGTACACCGCTTCTGCTTCGCACCTTAAATCCAAGAGCGATTATGACATCAAGATTGTAGTATTCTACATTATAATTTTTCCCATCACTGGCAGTTGTTCGGAAATTCCGAACAACTGAATTTCTATTTAGCTCTTCATCATCAAATATCGTTTTTAAATGCTCACTGATGGTTGATTTGGACTTACCGAAAAGCTCACAAAGTTGTTTTTGATTGAGCCACAATGTTTCATCTTCTAAAGTAACTTCGAGTTTTGTTTTGCCGTTTGGGGTTTGGTAGATGAGGATGTTAGTCATCTCTACTAATCCTTTCCACTTTTGTTATACCATCATAAAAATAATCTAATATATATAAATCAAACTCATCAAAACTTTTAACCTCACTTTTTATTTTATTGATACCCAATTGATGAAATTTCTCAATCGCTAAATCTAAATTTAAATTTTCATTAAAATCAATAATTTTTGAATGATGTATTTTTTTGGATAACATCCTTGGTAAACCATATTCTTCAAGTTGATAAACAACTGATGGCAAGAAAACATGAGAAAGTTTTGATACAAATGGGGATATGTCAATATTTTTATCTTTAAAGATAAATTTTTGTAATATATTAATATCCGATAATAAAACTGATAGCTTAAAGCTTGCATCTCTTTCAAGTCGAAAAAATTTATCAATACCAATTTCTTTTCGAGAGAGATGTGATAACAACTCTGGAATTGATTTTGTCCAATTGAAAGATAATATTTGAATAAAATATACAAAATCGGAATATTTTACGCTTGACACATTTTGTAAGCTTAAAACTTTATACAATACACTTTCCCATTCTTTCGGATTTTTACTATTTAAGTAAGCCAATCCATTCCACGAATCTGGATTTTCATTCATGTCTATGGCAATTTTTTCCAATATCTCTTTTTTAGACTGAAACACATCTTCCTTAAGTAACCTATCATAAGTATCCTGACCAATTATTTGATACATTATTTCTTTGTGTTCTATGATTTTTGATATTTGTTCTTTTGTGAGCTCGTTTTTGTATTCCTCTTCATCAATATTTGGAATACTGTTTTCTGGAAATTTTATTGTTAATTGAATATGTTCATCAATAGGTGGCTTTTCTAATAAGTAAACATTTCCTACAAAATGTTTAAACATCCTTCCACCTCTTCCTATGATATTTTTATATGTAAAATTATTTAGTTTACTATTTCCATTTTTATTTTTCCAAACAATTACATTTTGAGCAGATGTATTTACACCTTCAATAATAGATGAAGTTGAGACAATATTATTTAATCCATCTTCATCTTCAAATAATTTTACTTGAATTTGACTCAATGAACGATGAAGACTGCCATTATGTATGCCTACTCCTCTTTTAATAGTTTGAATTAGATTCCAATTTTGATCATAATTAATACTTAACCATTCTGCAAATTGGTTCATTTTCATAGAGTTATTATTTGAAAAATTATTTATAATTAACTTTGAAATCTTTTCTATTTCTTTATAAGTTCCTGCATATATTAATGTTTTCTCTTCTCTATGTTGTCGTAGCAACTCTATCAGTATAGTATCTTTAGCATCACCTATAATATCTTTATACATCTCATGTATAGATAAATAAACCGTATTAAATGTTATTGATAAAAATTCCATCTCGTCAGTAAAAAAATTTTTATTTAATTTTTCTATATTTGGGGCAAGGTAATATTTTTGTTTTGCTTTTTTTCCTAATTTAAGCATAGCTTTTTGTAATGAAGGAGATCTTTCTTTATCAAAGTCGGAACTTGCTTTATAAAACTCATCAATTACAAGTAAATCTAAATGTTCTATAATGTCTATATAGCTAATAGCTCTTTCTTGTGGGAAAATAAAAATATTTTTATCTGAAAGTTCTACATCCGTTGTAGTAATAACTTTATATTCATTAGAAAATTTTTTATAAATT
Source organism: Helicobacteraceae bacterium (assembly GCA_027038835.1). Classification (GTDB taxonomy): domain Bacteria; phylum Campylobacterota; class Campylobacteria; order Campylobacterales; family Sulfurimonadaceae; genus S012-15. The sequence continues at coordinate 61,012 of JALWGC010000009.1, forward strand.
CTTCTTCTTATTTCATCCATTAATGCAATTGTTGGCACTATGATTAAAACATTATTGGGTTTTTTGATTGATATGTATGAATCTATTATGAAACTTTTACCAAAACTTGTTGGGGCACTTATTGCTAAATTTTTACCTTCTAATAGTTTTTTCAATACATTAGATTGTTCTCTGTGCAATGTTACTGGCTTTGTATCACCTGTGTCAATTTTAAAAATATCGCAAATTAGTCTATCTTCAAAAATTGCACTTTCTGTATTTATGTATGGATACAATCCAGTTTCACGAATTAAATGATTAATAAGCGGAGTATATTCCATTTTATTCTTTTTCATATAATCTAATAGTAAAATTAAATCATTCCTAGCATTATCATCATTTTTAAGCTCAATATCTTTATTTATTTTCTTACATTTTTCAAATATATCCATTAATCTTCATCCCTTTCAAATATTGCTCTTTTATAAAATTTATCTACCAAAATAGATTTTTCAGGAACAGGAAATAAAATTAAATGAAATTTTATTTCCTGATAATTATAAATATCTTCAAACTTTTTATCTTGTTTTTTCATAAAAGTTTCAGCTTTTTTAATATGTTCTTCCTTTATCTTCTTTTTATATTCTTCATAGACATCTGTATTGTTTTTTGTAATATTACACTCATGAAGTATTAGTATAGGTACATGTAAATATTGTTTAATTTCATCAAGTGAAACACCATCTGAGAGCTTCTGTTTTACATTATAAAGTACATTCTCATCATCAATAAACAAGTCTAAATCTCTCATTGATGTTACAATATTCAATTCTTTTCTAAGTTTGTCATTAATAAACATATTATGTACAGAATCGACAATAGAATTTAATCTACTATCATCTATGCTATTATAAAATTTAGCTTCTCCTAACCAAAGAGAAAAAGTTTTATCATAATTGAGTGTAATGTGAACACTGTCCGCACCTTTTGCAAAATCTTGACGATTTTGTTTGTAAAATATTTTTGGCACTACAGGCAAAGCAGAATAATATTTTTTCATTATCCCATAAAGCAATATTTCTCCTATCTCCCCTCCGCTTTCTTCACCTTCTAATAATCTTAAATTTTTTACTGATTTCTCTAATATTGTTCGTTCATTTCCAATGTATGCTTCTTTTTCTGTTTGAGATAATGCTGTTTCTTTTATATTGTCCCAAATAAAATTTAAAAATTTTCTTCTTCTCCACTCTCCATCTTCATAGTCATTAACCAAACTTAAAAGTGCTTTATTATTGGGTTCAATATTTTCAGTAGATAAATTTTGCAAGATATCATCAATCACTACATCAAATTCTACAATTTTACCAGCATGTGTAGTATATGTTTTAGTCATTATTTTACCCTCACTTTTCCAGTTACTACACTGTCAATAAGCGTTGCCTTGTATTCTTTTAGTTTTTCTATATAGTTTTGTTGTAGTTGGATGGCTTTGTCTATTTTGGTTGTTTGGTTGTCTATGTATTCTACAATTTCTTCTTGTTCCTTTTGTGGTGGTATCCATAAAAATAAATCTTTTAAAATTGACTGAGTAATGCTAAAAACTTTAACACCCTTTACTTTTCTTCTAACTTGATTTTTGAAATTTAAGGATGAAAACTCATAAGCAAAAAATCTTGAATTGATTTTAGATTTAGGTTTACAAATTATTGTATGATAACCTGCAAATGTTTTTATATCGCTATTTATATATGTAAAATTGCCTGAACCTTCTATGTCTTCTGAAGTATCAGCAAAAACAAAATCACCATTATCCAATAATGCATTTTGATTGCCCTCTAAATATACTTCACTAACACATTTTAGTTTATGAATTTCTGGGTTTAGTTCAAAACCAAATTTTGAATGAATTTCACCATAATTTACACAATATATTCCATCATCTTGTAAATTTTCTTTTGTAATTGTTAAGCCTTTATTGAAATTAAATAAATACTTCAACTTCCTAACTTCCCAATCCCTCGGAATCCTTCCTATCCACTCAATCCCGCTATCTTTAAAATCTCCATTATCAACTCTCAACTCTCCATTTTCATCAACTCCTTTGGTTACCGCTTCGTTGATGATGATTTGGCGATACTCTTTTAGTAGCTCTATAAGCTTTTCTTTTTGGTTGATCGCTTTGTCTATTTTGTTTGTTTGATTGTCTATGTATTTTACGATTTGGATTTGTTCTTTTATCGATGGAAAAATGATATTTAAGCGTTTAAAATCATCAAAACTTAAATTCTGTCGCAATCCTGATCCCAGTTTATAAATAGCCTTTGTAATATCCAAAACATGCAAAAGATAGTGTAAGTATTCTGGATAACCATCTTTTACATTTAAGTTTAAATATGCACTGGTAATGATTCCATCATCTTTTGCTAAGGCTGTTCTTAGGCTAGTTTTGTCATTTTGTAAATCGGTACACCTTATAATAATATCTCCGGCTTTTACTATTTGATATGTTTCAAAAGACTCCGGAACAAGACCTACTAGTTTTTCTTTTGCTTTTCTAACAATCTTTCCATAAGACAAAGATAAAACTCGATCATCAATCATTCCTATATTTTTTCTATTGTTTTCGCTAAAAACTTTAAGACCTGGAACAACATCCCAATGCTTTGGAATCCTCCCTATCCACTCAATCCCACTATCTTTATAAGCCGGATATTTTTGCAATTTCATATAAGCACCTCCCACCAGCCTCTTGTGCCTTTTGCTCTTTTGGCAATGTTAATTTGACTACCAATCTGACCACTTATTTGACCACCCATTGAGCTACTCATTGAGCCACCTATTGAGCCACCTCCAAACTCAATAAAAAAGATATTTTGCATATTATAAAGTAGCTTAAAATTCTGAGATTGTGTCTCGGATTTTAAATATATAAATTCGCCAGACATTGTCTGTCGTTTTGTAGTTTTACTCATCCCCAAACCCCAGTATCTCTTTTATAAGCCCCTCACTCTCTTTTTCAAGCTCCAATATATCTGCCGTTACCTCTTCTAAACTTCTTAATGACTTGTGTTTGTAGAAGTATTTGTTAAAACTGATCTCATAGCCGATTTTGACACTCTCAAGGTTTATCCAAGCTTCATCGACATAGGGTTTGACCTCTTGTAAAAAGTAGTTTAGTATATCTTCTTTTAGTGGGATAGTTTCGCTGTCTCGTAACTCTGTTTCGCTTTCATACTCTATATATTCGTTTGCTTTATCTGTTTTATAGTAGCCAAAATTTGCAAGTTCATCTTCGCTGCATCCTAAATGTTCAAGTAGTTTTTCTAACTGCTCATCACTTAGTTTATGCACCTTTTTTATAACTTTCTTTGCATTTTCGTCATACCGGCTTATAGCATTGAAGATGGTATTTTTCTCCGTTTGTGTTAGTTTGATCTTCTCCTCTTTTAAAACTTTTTCCACCTCTTTTTTAAAGATGTTAAAATCATCATACACATCTGTGCCGATCTTTGTTTTTAGTAAGTAGGCGGTATCTAAAAACTTTTTGTGTTTTTCCCAAGTTGCTTGTGAGAGAAGTGCCTTTTTTTGTTTTGCTTTTAGCTCGACACCTTCTCTTTCAAGATACTCCTCTATAGCTTTTTTATGTTTGGTTATATCTGTGTAGCATTCATCCCCAAACTTTTCATAACACCACTGCATCGGCTCTTGGATAGTTTTATCGAAACGAAGTGTTTCTATAAGTTCATCTTTGAACTGAGATTTTAGCCTCTTTGGTCGCTCGATCTGCACTTTGTAGTATCCAAAATCTTCGTTATTAAAGATTTTTGAAGCAACTTTTTTCCCATCTACTTCATCTTCCGTTTCTTCAAACTTTTCATAAACCTCCTCGATTGTGGCAATATGCTTTGGAGTCAATTCGCAGTTTTTATCTCCAAGGTTTTTTCTAAGCTTACTGTAAAGATCGTTTGCATCTATGAGTTGGACTTTCCCTTTTCGCTTCTCTGGTTTGTTATTTGAAAGAAGCCAGATGTAAGTTGTTATGCCGGTGTTGTAAAAAAGGTTGTTTGGTAGTTGGATGATACAATCAAGCAGATCGTTTTCTATAATGTAGCGGCGGATGTTGCTCTCCCCACCACCTGCATCACCGGTAAAAAGGGAGCTACCGTTATGCACCGAAGCTATGCGTGAGCCTATTTGGTTAGCAGATGTTGGCTTCATCTTTTTAACCATATCCATCAAAAAAAGTAACTGCCCATCGCTTGTTCTTGGTGTGGCTTCTACTTCCTCTTCACTACCCCAATAGTCTTTTAACCTAACGACAAATCGTGGGTCTATAACCTCTTTGCCATCTTTTATGTATTTAAGATCACTCGACCAAGATTTCCCATAAGGTGGATTTGAGAGCATAAAGTCAAACTTTACATCGCTAAAATCATCAACAGCCAAGGTAGAGCCGTTTTTGATGTTTTCAGGATTGTCCCCTTTTATCATCATATCGGATTTACATATAGCATAGGTTTCGTCGTTGATCTCTTTGCCGTAGAGGTAAACATCCCCACTTGCTTTTATCTCTCCATCTGGGTCTTGGATGAAGTTTTGCGACTCTGTTAGCATCCCGCCGCTTCCACAAGCCGGATCATAAATGGTCATAACGGGAGGGAGGCTCTCTTTGATGGGCTTGAAGACAAGATGGGTCATAAGGTTTATAACCTCTCTTGGGGTGAAGTGTTCTCCCGCTTCTTCGTTGTTCTCTTCGTTGAACTTTCTTATAAGCTCCTCAAAAACATACCCCATTCCGAGGTTAGTCAGTGGCGGGAGCTTTTTGCCGTCTGGATCGTATGCTTCTTTGTTGGTGAGGTTGATGTAGGGTGAAGTGAACTTTTCAAGCACATCGAGCAAAACATCTTTTTGTGCCATGTGTTTGATCTGCTCTTTGAGCTTGAATTTTTCTATAATCTCTTGCACATTTTTGCTAAAGCCGTTTAGATACTCTATAAAGTTCGCTTCAAGGAGTGAAGAGGAGTTTGTCGCGGTATCGTAAAGCTTTTGAAGCGTCCACTTGCTTGTGTTGTAAAACACATATCCGCTGGCATCCCTTAGCCCCATATCCATCTCTTCGATACCTGTTGCACCCAACTCCTCTTTTTGAAATCGAAGCTCTTCTAAAACTGCTTCTTTTGTGCTTTCAAGCAGTGCATCGAGTCGGCGAAGAACCACCATAGGCAGTATTACATCTCGGTATTTTCCTCGAACATAGACATCTCTTAAGCAGTCATCCGCTATAGACCATATAAAACTTACCAATCTATTGTGCACTGTTTGATCCATTATTTTCTCCCCAAAATCATTGCGTATTTTCTCATTTCATTATGAAGAAAAACTTAACTATTGATACAAGGATTTCATGCGTTTGAGCAAATATTTTTCAAGCCATTTATACTTATAAAAGAATGGGAAGTAATTCGAAAATACTTTTCGTTCAAATTGATTAAAAATCTAACTCCAAAAGCATAACGCCGTTTCTGCCGAAAATCTCTTTGTAGCTTTCACACTCTTTTTGCTCTTTTTTGACAAATCCGAGCTTTTCATAAAACAAAAGCGACTCCAAAGAGCCGATTTCGACAATGGTCTGGGCGATTCTATACCCCTTCAAGCGTGCTGTGAGCAAACTTTTTTGCATCAACGCTTTAAGAATACCGACATCGATATACCCATCCACCTCTTCTAAAAAATCGAACATCAACGTGCGGTTGTTGATGTTAAAATCACACTCATCGAGTCGCTTGAGCCTCGATATGGCATCCTCGTCGCATCCACTTTTGCGGAGCGCTTCTACAAACTTCTCTTTCGTGGCGATTCTCGGTTCATAACTGCAAAGTGTACCGACATTCTTACCGTCCACTTTCGCGATAAGAAAATTTTCATAATAACAGTAGCACTCTTTTTGACTTTGCAAAAGAAGACGTATCTTTTCCAAGATAAACTCGTCCGAACTGTTTTCAAATATATAATCGAACAACCCGACAGGCTTGTCGGCACGTGAGCTTGTCAAAATCATCGACGCCAAAAAATCGGCATCTTCACTCTTCGCTTTTTCCACTTTTACAGTCATGATTTATTCACTTTATCTGTTTTCTTCTCTTAATAGTACCATAAATCTTTATAAAAAAAGTCTTAAATTGTAAATAGTTGCGGTGAAAAAGATTACAAAGCGGGAAATGTTATAAAAATGAGAGAAAAGAGAAGAGTAAAAGAGGTTATTCTTCCTCTTTGTACATCTTCTCCTTGGCTTCTATACCCATAAGTCCAAGCCCCGTTTTTAGGCTTAGTGCGACCATTTCAAGTACTTTGAGGTATTTAAGTTCGTGTTCATCGCCGATAATACGCTTGTCGTAGTAAAATTTATGCAACGACGCAGCGAGGTTTTTTAGATACTCCGGTAGTTTCTGAATCCCTCTTGAGTGAAAAGCGTCCTCCACGACTTCGGGAAGCAACAAAGCATCGAAAAGCAAATCGTTCGCGGCGGAGTCGATACCGATTAAATCGCTTGCGAGTATCTCCTCTTTCGATTTTTGGCTTTTTTCCAAAAGCGTTTTGATGCGCGCATGCGCATACTGGATATAATAGATAGGGTTGGAACTGTCTTGACGTTTGAGCTCCTCTACATCGAACTCCAAAGCGATATCGCTACGCTTCGATGCGAAAATGTAGCGCAAAGCATCACTCCCAATCTCTTTGGAGATGTCGCTAAGCAAGATAACGTTTCCGGCACGCTTGCTCATCTTGTAAGGTTGACCGTCTTTCAAAAGACTTACCATTTGCGACAAGAGCACCTCGAGTTTCGAAGCATCGTACCCCAAAAATTCGATCGCAGCCTTGACACGTGCAATGTAGCCATGATGGTCTGCACCCCAAATGTTGATGTAGCGGTCATACCCGCGCTCGAACTTTTGGTTGTGGTAGATGATATCACCTGCTAAGTAGGTAGGTCTGCCGTCTTCTCTAACGACGACTCTGTCGTGGTCGTCCCCTTTTTTGGAAGAAGCCAAAAAGACCTTTCCGTCTTTTTCGTACAAGCCATCTCCAAGCTTTTGCATCACCTCGTCCCACTTGTCGTACAACGAAGCTTCGCTGACAAAACTGTCAAATTCGATGCCGACATCTTTAAGATCGCGGACGATGATTTCCATCACTTTGTCTTTCGCCCAAAGAGCGAGTTCTTTTTGGCGAGATTCATCTTTGAAAATCTCTTCGCCGAACAGCTCTTTGGCTTCTTTGGCAAGCTCGCTAAGGTACTCGCCGCGATAGTAACTTTCAGGATACTCCACATCTTCGCCGAGAATCGAACTTCTTCCTTCAAGCTGAAGCGAAAGTCCCAAAAGGTCTATCTGGTTTCCGGCGTCGTTGACGTAGTATTCTGCGGTTATATCATAGCCTAAATGGCGCCCGAGTCGAAGCAGAGTATCTCCATACACCGCGCCTCTTGCATGTCCTATATGCAACGGTCCGGTAGGGTTGGCGCTGACAAACTCCAAAAGAATTTTTCCGCTATGTTCCCCTTTTGCGAATTCACTCGGATTTTCAAGTGCCCATGTCGCATACTCGTTGAGAAACTTTTCGCTAAGGCGGAAGTTGAGATACCCTTTTACCGCTTCGACTTCGCTGAACATCTCTTGCTCTTCGAAACTCGAAGCGAGCTCTTCGGCGATAATCATGGGAGATTTACGAAGCTCTTTTGCAAGCGAAAACGCTATCGGGGTTGCAAAATGCCCAAAAGAGCGGTCTTTTGGTTTTTCCAAGACCACGTCTTTGTCCAGTTTTTGTGTGAGGTATGTAACGACTTTTTGTTTCAAGGTCGGTTACGCTTGTGTGGAAGTTGTGTTTTTTGGAGCTTCACTTGCAGTGCTTTCGCTACCTTCGACCCTTTTTGGAGCTTCGTTTTGCGCTACTTCATCGGCAGATGTATCTTTCATCTCCTCTTTGAAGTTTTTGATCCCTTTTCCGATCCCTTTAGCGAGATCAGGTATCTTTTTCGCACCAAAAAGCAGTACGATTATACCGAAGATCAAAAGTAATTCAGTTCCTGAAGGCATTCCCATTTTCTTTCCTTATAATTTGATTGATGTATTTTAGCTTGGCTTTGCTGTAAATACGATAAATTTATAACATATTTTCTTAAACGCTACGCATTTTCCCATTTTTGAATGAACTCGTTTATCTCTTCGGTTGGGTGTTTCATGCGTGCCGTTTTGGCGATGAGTCGCAACTGCGAAGCGGCGTTTTTCAAATCGTCGTTTATAATGAGAAAATCGTACTCGCTTACGCGCTGAATCTCTTTTTTCGCGTTTTCTATCCGCTTTTCTATCACTTCGGGTGAGTCGGTACCCCGTTTTGCAAGTCTTCTTTTTAGCTCACTCAAACTCGGCGGCGTTATGAAAACCGAGGTGGTGATATCGCCTAATCTGTTGTTTACCGAAACGTTTCCTTGAACGTCGATGTCGAAAATGACGAGTTTACCTTGAGAAAGCGCTTCTTTAACCGGTAGAAGCGATGTTCCGTAGTAGTTTCCATGAACGACGGCATACTCCAAAAATTCGTCGTTTTCGATCCCTTTTTTAAACTCCTCTTCGGTGACGAAATGGTAATCGACCCCCTCTTTTTCCCCTTCGCGCATCTTTCTCGTCGTTGTCGAAATGGAAAAATAACAATCCCCTATATCGTTTATTATCTCGTTTACAAGAGAACTTTTCCCCGCTCCGCTTGGACCTGAAAGTACCAACACCGCTCCACGTTTTACCAACACTATTCTTCCTCTATCGTAATATTGATTGTAATCTTTTTCCCTTTAAGCGAAGCGGCGATCCCTTCATCGCTCAAAGCTTCCAAGAGTTTTTTCAAAGCTTCGATACTACCGGAGCTTTTTGGTTCGTTTTCTTCGAATAGCTCTTCCGTGTCGCTTTGCGTTTCAAAAGAAGTATCTTCGACATCTACATCTTCAAACACTTCATCTACGTTTTCTGCCTCATCGGAAGTTAGTGTTTCTTCTGCCTCTTCCACTTCTTCGCCAAGTACTTTTTTTATCTCCATCTCATCGAGAAGATCGAGGTCTTCTGTTATATCGAGTTCTGTTTCAAGCTCTTTTGGATCGAGCTTCGTTTCTACAGCTTCTATGCTTTCTTCAAGCATATCGATATCTTCCGTTTCTGCTTCTTCTGCTTCTTCTGCTTCTTCTGCTTCTTCTGCTTCTTCTGTTTCTTCTGTTTCTTCTGTTTCTTCTGTTTCTTCTGTTTCTTCTGTTTCTTCAGATTCGCCTTGCAGTTCTTCTATTGCCAGCTCATCTTCAACCGTTTCATCGAGTTCTGACTCCGGCATCGCTTCTTCGCTTTCTTCGCTTTCTTCGCTTTCTTCGCTTTCTTCGCTTTCTTCGCTTTCTTCGCTTTCTTCGCTTTCTTCGCTTTCTTCGCTTTCTTCGCTTTCTTCAGTCTCTTCAGTCTCTTCAGTCTCTTCAGTCTCTTCAGTCTCTTCAGTCTCTTCAGTCTCTTCTGCTATCTCTTGCAACTCTTTAGCAGTTTCATCCAAGTCTATCTGAGTTTCTTCAGATTGCACAGCCTGCTCGTTTTCATCGAGTTGTGTAGCATCTTCTACTACAAAAGAGCTCTCCTCTTGTTCTTCCAAAGCATCATCGAGTTCTTCTTGAATCTGCTCTTCATCACCTGCTCCATCCAGATCGAACCCTTCTAAATCTTCGCTTGAAAGTTCCAAATCTTCATCCAGTTCCATCATGTGGTCCGAGGATTCTTCCTCTTTTTCAAGTTTTTCATCTTCTTGCAGCAGCTCTTGAACCTCTTTGAGTTCCTCTTCATCAAGTACGCCGCCATCGTCTTCTACCTCGGTTTCATCGACAGATACGGTATCGTCGTTTTGTATCTGTGCATCGAGTTCGGCAAGGGCATCGTCCAAGTCCCCCTCTTCTTCGAGGTCGAAATCTTCACCAAGATCGAATTCACCCAGTTCGTCATCCAAACCATCAAGGATATCTTCATCGATTTGCTCTTGCGCTTCTTCTTCACTCGAAGCCTCCGGCTTGGTCAACGTATCTTCGATATCGTCAAATTTTATCTCCTCCTCTTCGAACGAATCGGTATCGAAAGTCTCTTGGGTTGTTTCTTCCACCTTCGATTCGGCACTTTCTATTTCCTCTTCTATGCTTGCAAGCAGTTCGACGAACTCCGTAGGTAAAAACGGCTTCGTTATCGATTTCGAAAACCCCTCTGGCACTTCGACATCTTTGGCATGCACGAACAACAGTTCTTTGTAAAGAACCGCTTCTTCGAGGTTTTCCAACAAATCTGGCGTATAACTATGGTCATCGACAATCACCAAATCGTACGAGTTATCCGTCAAATCCTCCAATGAAGCGACCGTATCGACCGAGCTTTGGAGCTTGCTTGCGCTTAGATTGACGAGTTTGTTAACGACCGGGTTTTCGTTTAGAAGCAGTATTTTCACTTTCGATCCTTTTGTGGAGGGACTTTCTTTGGGTTATTGTATCAAAAAAATAGTTCCAAAGCGTTAAAAGCGCTCATCATATCATCTTTTAGTATCGCCATGATCGAGCCGAGTATCGCTATGAGGACTGCAAACGCGATGGCGATTTTCACCGGAAAACCGATAACGAGGATATTGAGCTGCGGCATCGATTTCATAAGCATACCAAATATTATATCGGATAAAAGACTAAGCGCGGTTATCGGAAAAGCTATCATAAACCCTACAACGAACATGTGCGCTGCGGCTTTGATGGTATATTCGACAAGATTGTGCGACAAAACGAACCCACCCAAAGGGATAGCGCCCAAAGAGTGTCCTATATAGATTATAAGCCAATGATGCAAGTTCAACGAAAGAAGTATCATAAGACCCAAAAGCGAAAGAAACTGCGACACGATAGGCATCGAAATACCGTTTTGCGGGTCTATAGCCATTGCCATCGAAAACCCCATCATGTAACTGATGATACCTCCGGCGAAAGTGATGGCGTTGTAGGCAAGTTGCAGTACCAAACCTATGACAAGACCGAAGAGTAACTCGCTTAAAATCCCAAGAACGATAAAAGGAACACTCAAAGGAAGCGTGAGCGAAGGAGCGAAGTCGAAAAAAATCGCTGCGAAAAAAAATGCCATAGAGGTCTTGACCTGCATAGGGATAGCGGTATGGGAAAAAATAGGCGCGCTTATGAACAACCCCGCAAAACGGAAGAACAACAGCATAAACGCGACAACGTCACCATTGTTTATAAAGGAGACGAGCTCGAGCATATCATTCCACCCGTATCAGTTGTTTCTCTTCGAGTCGATACACCTCTTCACACCGGTATGCAAGCTCTTCGTCATGCGTAACTAACACCATCCCCGCATCATGTCGTCGAATATACTCGAAAAAAAGCTCCATAACCGTTTGTGCCGTTTCCTTATCGAGATTTCCAGTCGGCTCGTCAGCGAAGATAATGCGAGGTTTTTTCGTCAATACTCTTGCTATGGAAACCCTTTGTTGTTGACCACCGGAGAGTTCGGTAACCTTTTGTTCCATGCACTCACCAATCTCCAGTTTCTCCAAAAGCTCCCCGTCTATCGCTTCACCTGAGAGAAGTGAAGCGACTTCGAGGTTCTCATAAGCGGTGAATCCTTTGAAAAGGTAATGGGACTGAAAGACGATTCCCAGCTCTTTTCGCTTTATTTTCACAAGCTCACTATGTTTCATGTGTTTTACATCTTTTTCGAACAATCGCACTTCGCCGCTATCGGGTTCTAACAAAGTGGAAAAGATATTCAATAGAGTGGATTTTCCGCTTCCGCTTTTGCCGATAATCGCTACGGAGCGTTTTTCGTCTAAACTCAGCGAAACGTCTTTAAAGAGTTGATAATCGAAATGGTGGGATATATTGGTCGCTTCAAGGAGTTTCATAAAGCGGATTATAGTGAAAAAAGGAAAAAAATGAAAGAACGAAGGGGAGAGTTCCCTTCGTTGAAGAAATCATCTAAAAGATTAGCTCATTTGAGCTGCGACTTCCGCTGCGAAATCGTCTTCTTTTTTCTCGATTCCCTCACCTACTTCGATGCGAACGAACTCGACAAGTTCCACTTCTCCACCGAGTTTTTTCGCTTCCTCTTCGATAGCTTCCGCTACGGAAAGTTTGTCGTTAAGGACGAATTGTTGGTTAAGAAGAGCGAGTTCTTGATCGAGTGTCGTATTGTCAAGGATGTATCTTGCGATTTTCCCCGGAACGATTTTATCGAGAATCTTTTCAGGTTTCCCTTCAGCAAGAAGCTCTTCTTTGATTCTTTTTTCCGCATCGGCAAGAACCGCTTCGGTAAGCTGAATGCGAGAAACGAATTCAGGAACGTTGATAAGCGGTTTACCGAGTCTCGCTCTTTCTTCGTTCTCTTTTTTGATAGCTTCGATTCTACCTTTTGTTTCACTTTCGACAAACTCGAGGTCGAAGTCGTTATATGAAAGAACTTTCGGTTTCATCGCACTTGCATGCATCGCTACGTTTTTCAAGAAAGGTTTGACTTTTTGCGCTACGTCGGCGTTGTTGCATCTTGCTTTTACCAAAACCGCGATACGGTTGTTGGAGTGGATATAACCGTTGATAGCTTCGTTTTCATCTTCAGCTTTCATTATGAAAAATCTTCTAAGCTCGATTTTTTCACCGATTTTCGCAACAGCTTCGATAAACTCTTTACCGAAATCGCTTTCCATCACTTCTTCGACGCTTGCAGGCTCGTTGTCGAAAACGTAATCGGTCGTTTTCTTCACAAGTTCTTGGAACGCATCGTTTTTCGCGACGAAGTCGGTTTCGGAGTTGATCTCTACGATAACACCTTTGGTGTCCTCGAGTCTAAAACCTACCAAACCTTCAGCCGCTACTCTGTCCGCTTTTTTCGCGGCTTTCGCCATACCGCGCTCTTTAAGCCATGCTTTGGCTTTTTCCATATCTCCATCGCTCTCGACAAGCGCTTTTTTACAATCCATCATAGGAGCGTCGGTCGCTTGTCTAAGCTCCTTGACCATTGCCGCTGTAACTGCTGCCATGCTTACGCCTCCTCAGTTGTAGTTTCTTCAGTAGTAGCTTCTGTTTCTACTGCCGCTTCTTCGCTTGCTTCCTCGCCACCTTCGCTCATCTCTTCTTCGGTTACATCACCACCGTCACGAAGCGCTTTCCCTTCGTTGATAGCCGCAGCCATCTCTTTACAGAAAAGTTGAATACTTCTAATAGCGTCGTCGTTCCCCGGAATCGGATAATCGATAAGATCGGGATCACAGTTGGTATCTAGCGGTGCAACGACAGGAATACCAAGACGTCTAGCTTCAAGAACCGCCGTGTGCTCTTTTACCGCATCGATAACGAAAAGCATATCCGGAAGTTCTTTCATCTCTTTGATACCGCCGAAGTAGCTCTCGAGTTTCTCTTTCTTTCTAAGAAGCATCAACGCCTCTTTTTTCGTCAATAGGTTGATTTGCCCGTTTTCTTCCATTTGTTTGATCGCTTCGAGTTTGCGAATAGACTTTTGGATAGTTTGGAAGTTAGTAAGCATACCACCCAACCATCTGTTGTCAACGTACGGCATACCACATGACTCTGCCGCTTCACGGATAGAGTTTCTTGCTTGTTTTTTCGTTCCTACAAAAAGGATAGTTTTCCCTTCAGCTGCCGCATCGACCACGATCTGATACGTTTTTCTGAAGTAACGAAGTGTTTTTTGCAAATCGATGATGTAGATGTTCTTTCTTACACCGAAAATGAATTTTTTCATTTTCGGATTCCATCTTCTTGTTTGGTGTCCGAAGTGTACACCACATTCGAGTAGGTCTTTCATAGTTACCATTTGGCATCCTTTGTTCGGCGTTTCGCCGTTTGTTTTTTCAGTCGGTTTTTCGGCATCATCAAAACGGAAACTCCAACCAAGGAAGCTCCGCACCGACGTTTTCGATGCTTGCCATAGACTGTTTCCACTCGGTATCCGAGAGAAAAATCCCGCAATTATATTCAAAATATCTTTAAAATTCGCTTTTAAATGTTACGATTTTTCACTTTAGATTTATATTATAAGAAAATTTAATACAAAATTAAAAACTTTCAACTGACTTGAAGTATAGTATCACATTCATATTACAAACCGACCTTATGCACTATACGTAAACCGTGTGAAAAGTCGGTTACAAAAAAGGGGTAACGATGTTCACGCAGGCATCACGCTTTATCGGTGTCTTTATGTTTTCATTCTTGGCCGCGGGTTCGCTCCAAGCACAATCGCTCTATGAGCAATTTTTGCAGATGGAAACGAAAATGAAACAACTCGAATCGGAAGTAAAAGAGCTCAAAACGCAAAACGAACAGCTTGAAAAAGCGCTAAAAAGCGAAAACGAGCAAAAAACGAACGCTAAGGGAACTGCCTCTTCAGTCAAGACAAATTCCGATTCGCAGGAAGAAGATATAAACGAAGTGGTTGCAGATTTGGAAGAGAGCGTAGAAGAGCTTAGCATTGCCACAGGGAACAACCACCTCAAATTCAACGTCGATTACCGTTTCGCCATCGACAATCTACAGTACAAAATGGCAGAAAAAGACCCCCTAACCAATGACGATACGAAGAAAAACGATGCACTTTTCACTAACAGACTCTGGCTCAATCTCAGCTGGGCGGCTACTAGAAATCTCAGCTTCAAAGGGCAACTTGCGTATCAAAAAGCTTTCGGGCATAGAGACGCAGGCGGTATGGCACCGCTTGAGGATTTCGACTGGATAGCTTCGGAAAATCCGTACGACGGAAAAGTTCGTGTCAAAAACGCTTATTTTTTCTACCATGACACACATTTTATAGCTACACCCGTTTCTTGGACTTTCAGTATCGGACGGCGACCTTCTACAAACGGGCATCTTATCAACTTTCGCGACGACGACCAAAGCGCTTCCCCAAACGGTCATAGCATCAACGTCGAGTTCGACGGGTTGAGCGCGAAATTCGGTTTCGAAGAATGGGTGCCGGGAATGTATGTAAAATTTTGCGCTGGGCGCGGTCTTAGCAACGCTTCGAGCAAGTTCTTCGCCATAAAACAAGACGGTAACGTTTCATTCAACCCACCTTATGTCGAAAACCCGGACTCTCTGCCTAACATCGACCTTGGAGGCTTGATTTTCGAACCTTACAGCGATGGACAATACACATTTTTGACACAGTACTACTACGCCAAAAACCTCATCGACGCCAAAATGAGTGCCAACCAATTCAAAGGGTTCGAACCGGTTGGAAATCTCCACAGTTTCACCGCGAGTTTCATCGCCGACGGTATAGGGGACGGATGGACCGACTACCTTGACGATACCACGTTTTTCATCAGCGCAGCTATGAGTAAAACCGACCCGAACAAAGGGGAGGACATGTTCCATTCACGCTTCGATGCCGACTACGCTCGAAAAAAAGGTCAAAGTGAAACCGGTTATTCCGCATGGGTTGGTCTGAGTATGCCCTCACTCATCTCCGAAGAGGGAAAATGGGGTATCGAGTACAACTGGGGAAGCAGATACTGGAGAAGCATCACCTACGCCGAAGACACGCTCATAGGTTCGAAAGTCGCCGCCAGAGGAAGCGCTTATGAAATCTACTTCACAGAACCGCTTGTAGAAGATATGTTGAGCCTGCAGCTTCGATACACTTACATCGACTACGATTACGCGGGAAGCGACGGCTTTTTCGGAGAGACAACGGGTGGTGCACATGATATAGCCAAACTCCAAGCCGCAGCCGCAGCAGGGGACAAAACGGCTCAAGAGTATGCGCGAAACATCGTCGATACCGCACAGGACATCCGGTTTTACATCCGTTACCGCTACTAATCCCAAGGGTGGCTTAGCAGCCTCTTTCGAAGCTGTGAAAGCTCCAAGGAGGTTTTATGCTCGAACTGGCTTTTGTTGAAGGTTTGTTGCCGTTTTGCCAGTTGAGCGGTATGAATGCTTATTAGTTCTTCAAGCTCCCCTTTGGTTATCTTTCCATCGAGATAATCGAGTGTTTCGACAATCCCTATCGATTTCATGGGATTGGGAGCACGGGAGTACTTTCGCTCCAAAAAGCACACCTCATCGATAAGTCCGCTTTGTAGCATCTGCTTGGTTCTTTTTGCGATTCTTTCTCTCAAAACCTCACGACTGAGTGATATCTCGTAAATCGGAAGCGCTTTTATTATCGGTTTTGGGGGATGGAGTTCGAACCATTCACTTGGCGTTTTTCCGCTCGCTTCGTAGATAAGCAACGCTTTTTCGATGCGGTATCGATCGTTTGGAGCGATATTTTGCATATACTCTTTATCCAATTCGCACAACGTTTCGTAACTCCGCTTTAAATCCAAAAGTGCTTTTAGAACTTTTTGACGTACTTCATCGGTTATATCGGGGGTTGGGGAAAGCCCCTCGAGCAAAGATTTCAAATAAAAACTCGTCCCTCCGACGATAATTAGATTCTTTTGCATCTCTTTGCATTTTCGTACCACTTCCTTATAAAGGCGCAAAAATATCTCGACACTGAAATACTCGTTGAGATACAGTTCGTCTATACCAAAATGTCTAACACTTGCCAGCTCTTCTTTAGAAGGTTTTGCCGAAACTATATCGACCTCTTTGTAAATAGAAAGGGAATCTATCGAAAGGATGTAGGCGTTGTGCTTCGAAGCGACTTCGATGGCGAGGTCACTTTTGCCCGAAGCGGTAGGACCGACGATGGCTAACTGTTTCATAAGGGGAATTATACTAATATTTCGATACAATTTGCTAAAAAACAGAGGTTTCGGTGGAAAAAATCAAACAAAAGCTCAAAGATTTCAACGAACTGGTGATGTTCGCGCACTCTATCTTTTCCCTTCCTTTCATTTTTATCGCGATGGTGGTTGCCGCAGATGGCTGGTTCGGCTTCAAACTGCTCGGACTGGGCGTACTTGCCGCCGTGAGTGCGAGAAACTTCGCAATGGGCGTCAACCGCTACGCCGACAGGGACATCGATGCCAAAAACCCCCGCACCGCCTCCAGACCCAACGTCGATGGCAGGCTCGATCTTTCGAGTATGCGCATTTTCATCATCGTCAACGCGTTCATTTTCGTCGGTGTCGCTTTTTTGATAAACTCTTTGGCTTTTTGGCTCTCTTTTCCTATCTTGCTTATCCTTGGAAGCTACTCCTACTTCAAACGATTTAGCGAACTGGCACACCTTATTTTGGGTGTTTCACTCGCTTTGGCACCCATTGCGGGAGTGGTCGCCGTCAGTGCGAGCATCACTCCTTGGAGCGTCGTTTTGAGCCTTGGGGTGATGTTTTGGGTCGCAGGGTTCGATTTGCTTTATTCACTCCAAGATATGGAGTTCGACAAAAAAGAAGGTCTTTACTCCATCCCTTCACGTTACGGTAGTGAAGCGACTCTCTTCATCTCCGCCTTGTTCCATGCACTTAGTGTCGTTTTTTGGGCATTGTTCGCATGGTGCGCGCATTTAGGGTGGGTCGCCTACTTGGCGGTTTTCCTCTCGGCTGCGATGCTTTGGTACGAACACATCTTGGTACGCAAAGATTTTAGCAAAATCGATAGAGCTTTTTTCACAATCAACGGTTATCTGGGCATAATGTTTTTCGTTCTTATCGTTATCGACAGGAGTCTTGCATGAACACAGAAGATATCCGCCTCATTCCAGCACCCATAGAAATAGAGTTCTCCCCGGCTGATGTCGATGAAGAATCGTTCAAAAGAGAATACCACAGCCTTAGCGAAAGCGACGACGACCCCATAGGGCAGTGGCTCAAACTCGCAAAAGCAAGAGGAGAAACCAGCGATACCGATACGGTACTTCTCAACCTCATAGTCGAACTACACAGAAAAGTGGACCATCTCGAAGCGATTTTGAAAAACGAAACACCCAAACGTGTCCCGCTTCTGCACAAATTGCAAATCGAATCGATAGGGTACGAACACTTCAAAATAACGGAACCGCTTTTCAAAACAGAAGAGCTCTATTACGGTCGTCTTGCCATGCCGGTTCATCCAAAACGCGACGTCGCCGTATATTTCCAAGCACTCACACCCCAAATAGCCAAAATTCAACGGATGCATGAACGCGACATCAAAGAGTGGAACGGCTACGTCGCCGCACGCGAACGTGTGCTCATTCGCGAAATGAGGGAAAAGAAACAATGAACATAATCGACACCATCATCACGTACCGTTTGGAGATTATCGTTACCCTTTTTGGGCTTATCATCCTCTATTTGCTCTATTATGTTTACGAAAAAGACTCGCAGTACAACAAAAGCATCCGCTCTATCGCCGGAGTCGTAGAAGAGCTAAACCGCGATATGTTCTACCTCAAAAACGGGCTTATAGAAACGAAAAAAAAGGTCGAAAACGCCAACAGAACGATGAGCGATGAAGAGATATACGCCGAAATAGAGCGAAACGTGTACGACATGGTGCGACCGCTCATTCAAAACATCAAAGAGATGCAACAAACCATAGCGACGATAGATGCGCAACTCCAGTCCCGCTTGGCATCGCTCGAAAGCGGCGTGAAACAAATATCGATCCCCTCTTCCGTCCACGCCAACGACGATGAGAAGATAATAACTCTCTACAAACAAGGGGTCTCGGTCGAAACTATCGCCAAAGAGCTCCATTTGGCTCAACCCGAAGTGGAATTCGTTTTGAAGATCAACAAGATAAAATGATGCATAGCGCCGATAGAACACTCTTCACTCTCGTATCTATCCTCGTAACGTCCGCTATCGTACTGGTGTACAGTATGTCGGAATACATCATCCTCCATGACAATCTCAAAGACCTGCACTTCTTTTTACGTGAACTTACCTACGGCTGTATGGCTGTGTTTATCATGTGGTTTTTATCTCTTCAAGACCCCGACAAATGGATCAAACCTTTGGGGTTTGGTCTGTTTTTCGGGAGTTTGTTTTTGATGATGGCGATGCCGTTTTTTTCCGAACCGTTCGTTCATGCAGTCGGCGGAGCGAAACGGTGGATCCGCATAGCCGGATTTTCACTTGCTCCAGTGGAGTTTTTCAAAATAGGATTCGTATGGTTCTTGGCTTGGAGCTTTTCAAGGAAAATCAAACACAAACCCGGCAGCACGTTAGCCGAAGAGTTCATAGCGTTTCTACCTTACGGCGCACTTTTTGGTTTCGTTATGATCCTCATAGCCATCTTCCAAAACGACCTTGGACAGGTGATGGTGCTTGGTATGACGATGATCGTGATGCTGACGTTCGCAGGCAGTAGTGTCCGTTTTTTCTTTACCGTCTTTTTGGCGATTATCGCAGCGGCGATCGTTTTCATAGTCTCCAAACACCACCGAATCGAGCGGATCAAATCGTGGTGGGCGGTTGCGCAAGACAGCGTGCTCTCAATCCTTCCACCCGACATGGCGGAGAAACTTCGCGTCCCCATAGATGTCGTTCCCTACCAGATAGGGCACTCCCTAAACGCTATCCACCACGGCGGCGTTATTGGAACGGGACTGGCAGATGGCGGGTTCAAACTTGGATATTTGAGCGACGTTCATACCGACTTCATCTTAGCCGGAACCGCCGAAGAGTTCGGTTTTATGGGGATTTTGTTCATAGTGGTCGTTTTCATTCTTCTTATCTTGCGCCTGTTCAAAATAGCCAACAGAAGCAAAAACAAAACCTTCTCCCTTTTCGTGCTTGGCATCGCTTTGCTCATCGCATTTTCGTTCTTTCTCAACTCCTACGGTATTAGCGGCATCACCCCCATCAAAGGGATAGCCGTTCCATTCCTCAGTTACGGAGGTTCGCAAATCATCGCCGCATCGATAGGGATAGGGATGGTTTTGATGATATCGAAAAAGGTGGATTTGACATGAAAATAGCCATTACCGGCGGAGGTACGGGTGGACACCTCGCCGTTGCCAAAGCGCTTGGAAAAAGCGCGCAAAAACGAAACCTACCGGCAGTCTATCTGGGTTCTACTTCGGGGCAGGACAGAAGATACTTCGAAAACTCGCCACTGTTTGAAACAAGCTACTTTTTCGACACTCAAGGGGTCGTCAACAAAAAAGGTTTCGCCAAGCTCCAAGCGCTTTTTGCGATTTTCAAAGCGTTTTTGCATGCCAGAGCGATCCTCAAAGAGCAAAACGTCAAACTGCTTTTTAGCGTCGGCGGTTTCAGCGCAGCGCCTGCATCTTTCGCCGCCATCTCTTTGAACATCCCGTTGTTCATCCATGAACAAAATGCCAAAACCGGCAGACTCAACCAACTTTTGCAACGTTACGCTACGGCGTTTTTCTCAAGCTACGACGAATCTTCCCCTATAACCTCCTACCCAGTCGAAGATATCTTTTTCCAAAAACGGCGTATTCGCAAAAAAGTGCGAACCGTTATCTTTCTCGGCGGTTCGCAGGGTGCGCGCTTTATCAACGACTTGGCACTCGATGTCGCAAAAGAGCTCACCGAAAGAGGGATATCGATCATCCATCAAGCAGGCGAACAAGACTATGTCCGTGTGAAAGAGGAGTACGAAAAACTCGGCATAAATGCCGAAGTTGTCGGTTTTAGCGACGAAATACCAAGCTTGATGGAGCGAAGCGACTTGGCGGTGAGTCGAAGCGGTGCGAGTACGCTGTGGGAGCTTTGCGCGAACGCTTTGCCCGCACTGTTTGTCCCCTACCCCTACGCCGCAGGCGACCATCAGTACCACAACGCGAAATACCTCGTAGAAAACGACCTCGCTTGGCTGAGGCGACAAGAGGAAAATCCAAAAGAACTGCTTCTTGCCATAGTGCATGAAGATATGGAAGAAAAAAGCAAAAAGTTATCACTTCTTACCAAACCCGGTGCGGCCGATGCAATGGTGGAGTATGCTTTGAAAAAGGTGCGAAATGGTTGAGCACTACGCACATTTGCTGGTGGAGTGGATATTTCACCTTGGATATGTCGGCATCTTTTTGCTGATGGCGATAGAAAGCTCTTTCATCCCTTTTCCAAGCGAAATCGTTCTCGTACCTGCAGGTTATCTCGCACAACAAGGGGAGATGAGCATCGCGCTTATCCTCCTTAGCGCTCTTGGAGGAAGTTTGGTTGGGGCATTTGTAAACTACTACTTGGCACTCTACCTCGGACGCCGTTTTTTGAAGCGTTACGGAAAGTACTTCTTCATCTCCCCCCAAACACTGCAAAAACTCGACACCTTTTTCGCCAAGCACGGTCCTATATCCACTTTTACCGGCAGACTTATCCCCGGTATCCGCCAGCTTATCTCCATACCGGCTGGAATCTCGAAGATGGATATAAAACTTTTTAGCCTCTATACCGCTGCGGGAGCGTTTCTTTGGTCCTTGGTGCTGGTCGTTCTTGGGTATTTCATAGGGGAGAATCAAGCGCTCATTCAAAAATACCTCAAAGAAACAACCTATATAACGCTCGTTTGTGTCGGGTTGCTTCTTTTTTGGTACTATAAAAGACAAAAAAAAGGAGAATGACATGATACAAGTCGGAGAAAAGGTCGAAGATTTTTGCCTGCCAAACCAAGACGAAGTGGAAATCTGTCTACGTGATTTGCTTGGAAAATGGATAGTACTTTATTTCTATCCAAAAGACAACACACCCGGGTGCACCACCGAAGCGCTCGATTTTACCGCCAATTTAGCCAAATTCGAAGAGCTTGGAAGCGTAGTTGTCGGAGTAAGTGCCGATTCACCGAAAAAACATCGCAACTTCATCGAGAAAAAAGAGCTTGAAATCATGCTCCTTAGCGACGAAGAACACAAAGTGCTCGAGCAATTTGGCGTATGGCAGCTAAAAAAGAATTACGGAAAAGAATATATGGGTATCGTCAGAAGCACGTTCATCCTCGACCCGCAAGGAGTGGTTCGCGCCGCTTGGGAAAAAGTGCGTGTCAAAGGGCATGTCGAGGCGGTTCTTGAAAAACTCAAAGAGTTGCAAGCAAAGTAAGGTTTTTTCCTTTTTTATGATAAAATCCCCGAAATTCAATACGACAAAGGTTATTTATGGCAATAAATGAAGGGCAAATCGTCTCTATCGAGTACGAAGTAAGAGACGGCGAAAAAGTTATAGACAGCAACGTAGGGCAAGAACCGCTTGTTTTCATGTACGGAAAAGGGCAAATCATCCCGGGGCTCGAAGAGGGTATCAAAAACATGAACGTCGGTGAAAAAGCGGACGTTTTGGTAAAAGCGGCGGACGCTTACGGCGAGTACAACGCGGAAGCGACTCAAGAAGTGCCAAAAGAGCAGTTCGCAGGTATCGACTTGCAAGAGGGGA
The DNA here is from genome assembly GCA_027038835.1 of Helicobacteraceae bacterium. Taxonomy (GTDB): domain Bacteria; phylum Campylobacterota; class Campylobacteria; order Campylobacterales; family Sulfurimonadaceae; genus S012-15. Next base: position 83,335 of record JALWGC010000009.1, read on the forward strand.
TGACCCTTTATGGTCAAGGTGCCGATGGACAAACGGTTCAAGTTACCGTCAAAGAGATCGGCGAAAACAGCGTCATAGTCGATTTCAACCACCCCCTTGCCGGAAAAGATTTGATGTTCACGGTAACACTCAACAACGTCAGAGAAGCGACACCGGATGAAGCCGCGACGGGTATTCCGGTAGAGAACCAACAAGACGAATGCTGTTCAACCGGCGGTGGATGTGGATGCCACTAAATTCGTAACCGAGTCTTCCGCCTCGAAAGAGGCGTTCAAGACCGCTACGCTTTTACGCTCACTCAAAGTCAACGCCCTTTTACGGGGTGAGACGGGTGTGGGCAAAAAAACGCTTGCACGCTACATCTTGCCATCGGCTCCCGTTGTCAGCGGCAAGAACTACGACGAACTTTTATCTGTGCTTCGTAGCGAATCGGAACTCATCGTAACCGACATCGACTCCGTGGCAAATATAAAAGTTATAGTGGAAGAAGCGCAAAAGCACTCTACACGCATCGTCGCTACCGCTTCTGCGAACTTTCAAAACGACGTTGTGTCCGACTTTTTCGCAGTCAGTTTCACCATCCCTCCCCTTGCAGAGCGTAAAGAGGACGCCGATGCACTTTCTCGAATCTTTCTTGAAGAGATTGAGCATATTTTGGGTGAAAAAACGCAAGTGGAACTCTCCACACTCGAGATGGACCTCTCCAAAAATGCCATCTCGCTCAAACGGCAACTGCTGGTTCTTTCGATTTTTCAAGATATCGACGACAGCGACATCATGCAATTGCTCTATCAGCACCTCTACGCTCGTCTTGGAAGCGGAGATGATTATAAAAAGTTTCTCTACCTTTACGAAGCGCCCCTTATCAAAGCGGGACTCAAACGGTTCAAGTCCCAACTACAGCTTTCTGAAAAGCTGGGACTCAACCGCAACACATTAAGAAAAAAAATTTCACAAAACAAGGAGTATATAAATGGCTAATTTAGCGTATATTTTTGCAGGACAAGGCTCACAAGCCGTAGGTATGGGGAAAGATTTCTTCGACAACAGCGACATAGCCAAAGAGATGTTCAAAAAAGCGAGTGAGCGTATCGGAGTCGATTTCGAAAAGCTCATCTTCGAAGAGAACGAACAGCTCAACGAAACCGCTTACACCCAACCTGCCATTTTGCTCGTGCAGATGGTAGCGTACAAACTTTTTAGAGCCGAGTGCCCGGAGCTAAAACCGAAATACTTCCTAGGACACTCCCTTGGGGAGTTTAGTGCACTTTGTGCCGCAGGCGCTATCGAGTTCGAAGATGCCATAGAGCTTGTGCACAAAAGGGGACTCTACATGCAAGAAGCGTGTAGCGAAATAGAAGCCGGTATGATGGCGATAGTGGGACTGGATGACCAAACGGTCGAGAATATCTGCCAAGAAGCGCAAAAAGAGGGGAAAAAAGTGTGGCCTGCGAACTACAACCAAGACGGACAGCTTGTCGTAGCGGGTCTCAAGCCGGATTTGGCGAGCTTGGAACAAACGTTCAAAGACGCCGGGGCAAAAAGAGCGTTGCTTTTGAACATGTCGGTAGCGAGCCACTGTGCTTTGCTCGAGAGTGCGGTAGAGAAACTCGCTCCACTTATGCAGAGCTACATCAAAGAGAGTTTCGAAGCTCCAATCATCTCCAATGTAACGACCAAGCCATACAGCACCAAAGCCGAAGCGATAGAGCTGCTCAAACAGCAACTAACCTCACCGGTACGCTACAAACAGTCCATCCAAGCTATCGCCGGCGAAGTCGATACCGCCGTTGAGTTCGGTAACGGAGTCGTTCTAAAAGGGCTCAACCGCCGAATCGCCAAAGAGCTCAAAACGCTCAATATCTCCGATACGGCGAGTTTGGAAAAAGTCAAAAACGAGCTTTGTTCGTAAATCATGCGTATCACATTAGCACAGATAGCGCCAAAGCTGAGTCGCTCCAATCTTCGACGAATCGAAGAGATTGTCGAACAAAACGCCGATAATAGCGACCTTATCGTCTTTCCCGAACTCGCTCTTAGCGGCTATTTGCTCCAAGACAAGCTCTACGAAGACGCTTGGAATACACAAGAGCTGCAAACACTCGCTAAACTGAGCCAAAAAAGCGACATCGTCGTAGGAGCTGCACTTAGAGAAAAAAAAGTGTTCAAAAATGCCGCACTCTACTTTAGCGGCGGAGCACTTCTTTCAAGGCATGACAAGGTGCATCTTCCAAACTACGGTATGTTCGAAGAAGCGCGCTATTTTAGTGCGGGAAGCGAATTCGAGTCGTTTCAAGTAAACGACAAGCGGGTTTCAATGCTCGTATGCGAGGACCTTTGGAGTGCGAAAATGCATGCGCGACTGTTCGAAGAGGACCCGGACCTCATCGTCGTCATAGCCGCAAGCCCCGCTAGGGGGTTCGAAGAGGAGGGTCTCTTGATACAAAAACAATGGTACTCCCTTTTAAACGCCGCCGCACTCAACTCCAAATCGAAAGTGGTTTTTCTCAACCGAGTAGGGTTCGAAGACGGTCTTGGCTTTTGGGGTGGAAGTTGCGTCGTAGATGAACAGACAAGAATACTCGCGCAACTTCCAAAATACGAAGAAACGATCCAAACATTCCAAATCGATCTATAAGGAATTACATGAAAATAGCGATAATGGGCGCTATGCCCGAAGAGATAGAACCGATTTTGTCTCATCTTGAGAGTTACGAAAAAGTCGATTTCGCAAAAAACAGCTACTACAAAGGGAAATACAAATCACTCGACGTGGTCGTGGCATACTCGAAGATAGGAAAGGTGTTCTCCACACTTACCGCTACGACGATGCTTGAGATGTTCGCTTGCGATATGCTCCTTTTTACCGGTGTTGCGGGTGCTGTGAACCCGGAGCTGAAAATCGGCGACTTGATCGTAGCGACAAAACTTGCACAACACGATCTTGACATTACCATCTTCGGACATCCACACGGTTTCGTCCCCGGCGGCAGCGTCTATGTGCAAAGCGACCCGGACCTGCGTGCATTGGCAAAAATCGTCGCATCCAAACTCGACATACAGCTCAAAGAGGGTGTCATCGCAACGGGGGATCAATTCATCGCCGATGAGGAGAAAAAGAACTTTATCGCCTCGACGTTTGGTGCCGATGCACTCGAGATGGAAGGAGCGAGCGTAGCGGTCGTGTGTGACGCGCTTGGAGTACCTTTTTTCATTTTACGCTCCATCAGCGACGCGGCAGACATGGATGCGGGATTCAACTTCGAAGAATTCGTCCAAAGCAGCGCGAAAATCAGCGCCGATTTTTTAATGAAAATGCTCGATGAGCTAATAGAGCGAATGGGATGAAAAACGCGAAAATCTCCAAAAAAATCATGAGTAAAGTCGGCAGAACCAACGCCGAATTCAACCTTATAGAAAAAAACGACAAGATTTTGGTGGGGCTCTCAGGCGGAAAAGACTCCCTGACACTCGTTCATGCACTCAAAGAGCAAAAACGGCGCGCACCGTTTGATTTCGACTTTCTTGCCGTTACGGTAAGTTACGGGATGGGGGAGGACTACTCCAAACTCCACGCCCACTGCGAAGAGTACGGCATCGCACATGAAATCTACGAAACCAATGTGTACGAGCTGGCAAACGAAAAGATTCGTAAAAACTCCTCTTATTGCTCTTTTTTCTCCCGTATGCGACGAGGTTCGCTCTATAGCGCGGCGAAAAAGTTCGGATGCAACAAAGTAGCCCTTGGACACCACCTCGACGATGCGGCGGAAAGCTTTTTTATGAACTTCATCTACAACGGGCAGTTACGAAGCTTAGCCCCCATCTACAAAGCCGGCAACGGGCTTTATGTCATCCGTCCCCTTATCCAGCTGCGTGAACGCCAACTTCGCGCATTTGTCGATGAAAACGGCTTCGAGGCTATAGGGGATGAAGCGTGTCCGGCTATGCGCTTCGATATCAAAGCGCCACATGCACGAGAAGATGCCAAAGAGCTTTTGGGCGAACTCGAGAAAAAACACCCGCAACTCTTCGTTTCGCTCAACTCCGCTTTTAAAAATATCTCCGCCGGTAGTTTTTTCGATAAAGAATTTTTTCAGGTATAATTATGGGAAAGATCGATAAAGAAAAAGAATATATCGGTGCACTCAAAGCATACTTAGGATTTATCATGAGTACGGCAGCGGATATAGCGATAGTCATCGTTGCTATCGCTTTTATGAGTTCGTTAATCTATGGGGCGCTACAACTCACTTCTCATAAAAGTTAGTTTTCCAAAATCGCTTTTGCGATGGTGAAATTATTCGCCGTCATAAGGTGGATTTTTGGATGGAGTTTTTTGATATTTTCGAACAACTCCTTGCTTAATCCAAAACCGACTTCATACTCTTTTTCACTCCCCTCTTTCGCAGCTTCTCGAAGCTCCTCTATCCAACATTTCGGAACGTTTATACCGGGTACATGAGAAGCGAGAAACTGTGCGGTTCTAAGCTTGGTTATAGGGAATATCCCCATCACCAACTCCGCCCTTTTGCGCTCATTGCAACACTCCTCGTTCGCCTGCTCTATCAGCTCCAGTAGCAGCCTTGCGTTTTCTACATCGTACACCGGTTGGGTAATGATCCCTTTGGCACCGTGTTTGATCTTTTTTTGCATCTTTTTTTGCAACGTTTTCGGGTTTTTCGCATAAGCGTTCACAACCGCGAAAGGGAGTATCTCTTGGGGTTTGTTCTTAAACGGCTTGCCGGCATAGTCGATGCCGCTGTTGAAACACTCGATCATATCCAGCAACAAACTACTGTCCCCCTCCACTACCGCTTTGGTGTTTGGCTGGTCAGAAATAGAAGCCGGATCACCCGTTAGTGCAAGGATCGCTCTGACGTTGGCTTCGTTCGCACCGAGCAGGTCGCTCTGGAGCGCTATTTTGTTCCTATCGCGCATACTCATCGTCGCGATTGCAGGTTTTGCAAAACGTTGCTGCAGAAGGTTCGCAGCGAACAACGCATTGTATTTCATCTTCGCAAGCGGTGAATCGGTTGTTGTAAAACCATCGACCATTTCATGTAAACCAAGTGCTTCTATCTTGTCCACCACGGGTGAAAAAAGGGGTTCATGCGGAGGCGTCGTCTCCAAAGTGATATATGTTTCGTTTTTGAGTTTTTTATAAAGAGTATCAAACAATCCAAAGTCCTATCTTGATATAATATCGCACCCAATTATACAATAAAGAGGATTTAATGGATTTGAAACTGGCAGTATTTGATTTCGATTCGACGTTGATGGATGGTGAGACCATCGACTTTTTCGCCGAAGAGCTCGGCATCAAAGAGGAGGTCAGCCGTATCACCGAAGAAGCGATGGCGGGAAGGCTCGATTTTTTCGAATCGCTCATACAAAGAGTCTCGCTCCTAAAAGGTTTGGAATACGCAAAAGTCGAAACCATCAGCCACTCCCTTCCTTACATGAAGGGTGCGAAAGAAACGATAGCGGAGCTAAAAAGCAGAGGGGTCAAAGTGGTTTGTTTTAGCGGCGGTTTTCGAACCGCTACGAGTTACGCTAAAGAGGTACTTGGTTTCGATGCCGATTTTTCGAACGTCTTACACCAAAAAGAGGGGAAACTCACCGGACTGGTCGGGGGCGATATGATGTTTGGCTTTTCCAAAGGAGATATGCTTGTACGCCTCCAAGCGATGCTTGGTATCGATAGATCGCAAACGTTGGTTTGCGGCGATGGAGCTAACGACTTGAGTATGTTCGCCCATGCCGACACTAAAGTTGCGTTTTGTGCCAAAGAGGTGCTCAAAAAAGAAGCCAACATAATCATAGAGAAAAAAGATTTAAGAGAAATATTGGAGAAGATAGATGCTTGAAAACTCGATATGGCGACAATACAACGACACTCTGAATCTTCATGCCATCTTAAGTGAGATATACGCTCCTTGGGAGATGGAAATAGAAGAAGACGAGGTGACTCTGCACAACACGCTTAAAGCCAAACTGACCAAAAAGGAGTTTCGCCTTTTTGCTATGGAACAAGGTAATATCGATGATGAAGAGATGAAAAAACGTTTTGGATATACCGACGAAGAACTACAAACGGCAAAAAACAAACTGCACAAAAAACTCAAACAGGACAAAGTAAGACTCGCTTTTAGAAAACAAGAAGAAGAAAATCTGTAAGTTGATATTTATTTATGTAGCTGTATTATACTTACAAGAAATACATGGAGCGATACATGAAAACGACACGCATACTTCTTGCCCTCATTTTAGGGCTTTCTCTTTTTACGACAACAGCTAATGCCAATGCACGACAAGGGCAAAAGTTCTATATGAAAAAACTCTCCGGCAAATGTCGAAAAGACGGCATCGACAACGGAGGGATATTTGCCAAACTTCACACAAGACATCAATGGGACAAACTCAAAGAAAAAGGGAAACTCCAAGAAGAATGGTCTTCTATCTGCCCGCATGGAGCCAAAAAAATAGCGAAAATGAAAAGAAAAGACGTCAAGAACCTTTTCGATTTCGTTTGGAAATTCGCTAAAGACGGGGAAGAACCCTCTTGTAATTGATCTCGCGTTATCGCGGGATTATTCTAAAAACGACCCTTCTTGATTTTGTTTTATCCTCCACGTTTTCGAACGTAACCCTTCTTGCATAACTGTAACCGCTATCTTTCAACAGCTTCGTCAACGCTTCTTGCGTCGCTTCGTTTTGTGTGGAAAACAGGTACTGCGTCACGCTGTATGCACGTTTTAGCGAGAGATTCATATTTTTCAAATAGCGTGTTTCAAAAGGGGTCTTGGGCGCCCACTCGCTCGATGTATGCCCTATTATCTCGAGTGTGGCTATATTTTCTTTGTTGCGAAGCAAAAACGGAATAAGTTTTTTCTCAAAACGGGAAAGGAACTTCTTCTGCGATAGAGTGAGCTTGTACTCTCCCACTTTGAACAAAAGCGGTTCCCCAACAAGGGTGATACTTAAATCTTTAGCTATTTTTACCTCTTTATTTTTTATTTCTTTGGCAAATAGCTTCAGTAGTTGCGAGTAGATATCGGCGTAGAAGAGCCCCTTTGTCTTCGATCTCATCGTGCTTTGCGGCATCACTTTTGCCAAAGAGCAGTCCTGTTTGATTTTCGCTATAAGCATTTTTTTCACTTGCGAATTTTCATCCGTCGCGACTCCTGCCGCTACGGCATCGCCATCACGCAAAATCTGCACCGCTTCGAAAGCATCGTAGTTCTCTTTTCCAAAATGCTCTTGGCACAACATCGAAAAATCGCTATCAAGAACCATCATAAGCGCATCGGTATTGTAACGATCGGTTGTTTTACCTACCGCTACAAAACGCCCGTTTAAATACTCCTTGATGTCGTTTAGCTCACTTTCGTAGTATGTATCGAGCGTTTTATCCAGAAAAAGATTTCTTTGTAAATCGAATTTCAAAAGACGTATCTGTTTTTTTCCGCTTCTATCCGTAGCGGTCAGTACGGCGACGAAATTACCGTCATGTAAACGTAAAACTTTCTTCGGCGTCAAGAGCGTTTCCAAATCGAAATGTTTGAGCCAAATCTTGTTGCCGTTTTCCCCTATGCGCATCAAGGTAACGTCGTGGTGTTTGTCGTACGTCGTAGCTGCCAGTACGACGATGCTCCCGTCTTTGGCTTCGGCCGCGCTCACACCGGCATCGTCATACATCGTTCCGTATTTTTTACTCCACAACATCTTCCCGTTAGCATCAAATCGCGTCAGGAAAATATCGTTAAGCCCAAGACCGGTACGAAACATCGGATCGTACTGATCCCTCGAAGTGGTCGAACTACCCACGCTAAGCACGCCGCCGTCACTCAAAGGAACGAGCGCGTTCATTCTGTCGTAGTTTTTCGTTCCGAAAAATTTGACAAAAAGCAACCCCCCCGCCCAATTCAACTTAGCGACAAACAAACTTCCATCGAACGTATAACCACCGACGAAATAACCGTTTTGCGGGGTTTTGAGCACGCCGACTGCGGTGTTGAAGCGGGGAATGTCGGCGAACTTTTCGAACTTCACTTGGGCGAATCTATCTACATTGACCAAAACCGCTTTTTTACCGTATCTGTTCCCGCTTGCATCGGCAAGGTAATCAAATGCGTTCGTATAAGTTCGCTGTCGGTTTGTCTGTTTGTACCTATTGGCATACCCTACCGCCGTTACGGTATCGTCGTAGTTTTGGGTAACATCGTACAAAACCGAATCGAAAGGTTTGTCGATCACAAGTAAAAAATCGTTGGATTTTGCAAAGAGGAAAAAGGGGATGAAGAGTAAAATAAAAAACGGTATTTTCATAGTCGCTACTTTTTGGTTTCAAGTAGCAAAAAACATTCCAAAAAAAGCCGCCCTTTCGGGCTTGGGCTTTATGTGTTACTTGAGGATTTCGAAAGGGTTAGGAACCACTTCTTTTCTTGTAACTACATATGGAACGAACGCTGCGGCTCTCGCTCTTTTGATAACGTTAGAAACCATATCTTGGTGTTTTTTACAGTTACCTGTAAGACGACGAGGCATGATTTTATAACGCTCAGAAAGCGAGAATCTAAGGCTCGCAACATCTTTGTAATCGATAAAATCGATTTTCGCTTCACAGTATTTGCAGTATCTTTTTTTGTATTTTCTTTTTTCGCTCATTTTTTATCCTTTAAAATGGAAGATCTTCTTCGTTGACGTCTATCTCGGGAACAGAGTCATTGCTTGGCATCTCTCTTTGTGCCGGTTGTGCAGCCGGTTGTTCGTAGCTTGGCTGCTGAGCTTGCGGCTGCGCATAACCTTGGTTAGGGTTAGGCTGATTGTAACCGCCTTGTGGCTGTGAGTATGGCTGTGCTTGTTGGTTGTAGTTACCGTAGCCGCCTTGGGCTTGATTGTTACCGCCCATACCCATAGAATCGGACTTGGAGTCAAGCATCTGCATAGTCTCTACGCTAACGGTATGCTTGCTTCTCTTTCCTCCGGTTTGGTCAACCCACTGTTCGAAAATGAGTCTCCCCTCGACAAGCACTTTAGAGCCTTTTCTAAGGTACTGGTTCGCTATTTCCGCGCTTCTGCCGAAAAAAGTGATATCGATGAACATCACCTCTTCTCTTTTTTCGCCGTTTGATGCGGTGTAGCGTCTCGATGTCGCTATGGCGGTTTTGGCTATGGCGCTTCCGCTTTGAGCGTATCGTAGCTCTATGTCTCTTGTCAAGTTTCCGACGAGTATCACTTTATTGTACATGGGTTGTCCTTCTGTTGTGCGGAATTACTCCGCAGCTTCCTCGCTTGCGGCTTCCTCTTTTTTCTCTTCGGTTGCCGGTGCAGGTGCGTTTTTCGCTTTTTCTACCATCTTGTTCCAAGCGGTGATCTCTTTTTTGTTTTCGTATTTTACCGTCATGAAACGAAGAAGGTTTTCGTTGATTCTAAAACGTCTCTCGATTTCGCTAATCGCAGACGGTGCTACTTTGTAGTAGATTACGTGGTAGTATCCACGCTCGTTTTTTTGAATAGGGTATGCAAGTTTTCTCATCCCCATCGCGTCCGTAGCGGCAATCTCTCCACCGTTTGAAGTGATAACCTCTTCGACCGCTTTGATCTCTTGTTCAAGCTCTTCTTGTGTGAGCGTCGGTTTTACGATAACTAGATTTTCGTAATGTCTCATAAACTCTTGTCTCCTTTTGGTATTTGTTCTTCAAAAGAACGGTTAATTCCCTTTCGGCTATAAATGCACACGCTTGTTTTGCGGTACAAAGAGAAAGGAACGCGCAATTCTACATAAAATTGCCTTAATATTTGATAAGTGTTTAACCGCCAAGTGTCGTTATCTGCCCCATGACCTCCGGATAGCCCCTCTCTTTGGCGAACTCTTTGGCAAGATTTTCCACTTCACTCGCTTCAAGGTAACACTCAAAACGCTTCGATAGCGCATCGTTTTGAAAAAAACCAAGCTTGTAGAGCTGTTTCGTTACACTTTGTGCCATCGCAACGACCGAAGAGGCTTTGACGATTTCGCATCGAGCGTAGTTCTTCAACCCGAACGAAACTTCCGCCGCGCGCAAAGTATCGTCTCTTCCGGGAATTTGCTGCGCACCGTAGAGCGGTTTTGCACCGACTTTCGCATCTCCAAACGACTCGATAAAACGACAAAGGTGGGAGATGGCGCGTTTGGTTCGCTCCTTTAGCGGTTTTTCGCTCCAACCGCCATATATCTTTTGTATAAACCGTTCATCGAGTTTTGGTTGCGCGGAAAACTGCGAATTTTTCACAAGCCCGTCTTCGAACAACGTTACCTCTTTGGTCATAGCGTGCAACTGAAAATACCCTCCGGGATAAGGGGTGAACTGCGCCATCCCCTGCGGCGTAGCGCGCTTACCGTGGAAAATCACTTCCGGCCATTTGTAACGGTTTCGCTCCCACTTCGTTACATAAGCGGCTTTGAACTCCACAAAACGCTCTCTGTGCAACCCGAGCATATCGTCTATCGTTCCGCTTAAAAATCCCGCGGCATTGATGAGATAATCGAACCGCTCGGTATGTTTTTGCCCCTCTTTTTCATAAACAAGACAAAAACCGCCCTCCTCTTTTTGAACATCGACAACTTCGCTTCGAAGATGCACCGAAAGGTTAGGCAGTGTTCGTGCCATCAGCGTTGCCGAAGCGGCGATGCGAAAAACGTTGAGTCCGAATTCATGTACAAACAAAACGGGAAATTTGATTTGTTCGAAATCGACCTCTTTTGCAAAAGGGATCATCCACTCCGTCGGTGTTTGCGGATTTTCTACCTGCTCGAGCGAAGCTATTGTTTCCAACTCCTCTTTGGAAAAAAGGGTAAAATACTCTTCAACCTCGCCAAGCACCTTGTTCTTTTCATCGATTTTCACCAAACGCGCATACTCTCGCTTTAAAAGCTCCAACCGCTGAAGCAAATCTTCCACACTCTCTTCGTTGTAAATCGGAACGGCAAAAACGGTCGGTCTGTAATCGATCCCATGGGGATACAACCGTACCAAATCGATCGATTCCCGAAGCAACTGCAGACACTGTTGGTTGGAGATATCCGGGTAAAGATTGCCTCCTGCATGAAGATGGCACATCGGAGGACCATCGACAAGTGTGGCGTTTTTTTCAAACAGATGCACATCCGCTCCAAGTCCCCCAAGATGTAACGCTACGCTGCTTCCAGCCACCCCTCCGCCGACAACGGCGACTTTTGGAACAATCCCAAGCAAGCGCACGACCTCTTCTATGTTTTCGACAACAGCGTCGGCTCCAAGGTTCTTAACATCTTCACCGTAATTGTAGCCATAACTCACCGCTACGCTTTGCATACGACACCCTTTCGCCGCTTCGATGTCGTTTTTGGAATCCCCAACCATTATCGCCCGCTCTATCGCTATGCCCGTTTTTTGACATACCTGCACCAAAGGCTCGGGATGGGGTTTTTTCAATCTAACATCGTCCGCACCCAAATAGATATCAACAAAGCGCTTGATGCCGAGTTTGCTCAATATCGGCTCTATGAAAGCAGACGGCTTGTTGGTCACGATGGCGATTTTCTTCCCATGACGCTTCAAAATCGCAAGCGTTTGTGCGACGTTGGGGTAAAGGTAGGTTTTGTCGCATATATGAGCTTCGTAACGGGTAAGAAAAATCTCCAATGCTTTATCGAACAAATCCTCATCGATATCTTCGACTTCTTCGCCTCCACAAAGCGCTCGTTTTACAAGCTTGCTCGCTCCGTTGCCAATCCAAGTGCGAATCACCGCTTCTTCGTACGTTTTTCTACCCAAAGACGCAAGCATATAATTGACACTACCTGCCAAATCGGGCACGCTGTCTATAAGCGTTCCGTCGAAATCGAAAACAATCAGTTCTTTCGCTTCAAACAAACTTTATATCCTCTTTTAGCAATTCCTCTTGCGGTTTCCCTATGAAATACCCTTGCAGCTTATCTACCCCAAGTTCTATGAGTTTTTTCGCTATCGCCTCGTTTTCTACAAACTCCGCGATAGTAACGGAACCGAACTGTTTCGCTATGGAAACTATGACGCGCACGATCGATTCGTATTTTTCGTTTTCCAAAATATCTTTGATTAACGAACCGTCTATTTTGATATAGCGAAAATGGACTTCCGCAAGATTGGAAAAGTTGGAATAGCCGCTTCCAAAATCATCCATCGACAACTTGATACCGAGACTTTTCGCCCTTTTGGCGAATTCGACCAAAGTGTCGTAATTTTCAAAATCTTCACTCTCGAGTATTTCAAGCGTTATCTGTTTGCACAACCCTTCTTGTTCCAGTCTTGTGAAAATATTCTCTCGAATTTGCGCATTTTCGATATCCAGCGACGATAAATTGATAGAAAACTCTATTTGAGGGTTGGCTTTGGCTTTTTGTATCACCTTTTCGAACATTATAGATGCGATTTTCGGATATAACTGCGCCTTTTGCGCAATATACAGAAAATGATACGGTGCGACGACACTACCGTCTCGCTTACGCATACGCATCAAAGATTCGTACTTCGTCACCTTTTTTGTATGTACATCGTAAATCGGCTGGTAATATGTCAAGATCGCATCGTTTTCAATAGCGTAATGGATTTCGTCTATAACCTCTTTTTGCCCTTCTTTACTGTATCTTTGTTTCAGCTCTTCGGTATATATGCATATCTTTTCATGGCTATCTTTTGCAGCTTTAAGAGCGATTTCCGCAGCAAGCAGCTTGTTGTCTCCTTCGATTTTCGACGACAATCCGGCAAAAAAGTTCAAGTAAATCTCATATCCGTTATATACATATTTTTTCTCTTCGAGCTTTTTTATCACCTTCAGCGCTTTAGCTTCCAAGTGAGTGTATTCGTATTTTGGATGCAATATGCAAAAACGATCCGCTTCCAACTTGTACAACAAAGTTTCGTCATCGCAGATTTCACGCAACCTTTGCGCGACATAGATCAAACATCTATCCCCAAAAGCGATACCGTAAGCGGAATTGATCGATTTGAATCTATATATATCCAAAATAATCAACTCGGCATCTTTGTAACGCTTCAAATCGTTCAGTAGTTTTATTCTGCTGTAAAGGTTTGTCAACGGGTCTTTTTCATAAATTTCTTGCAGTTCGCTTTCTTTCTCTTTGACGACTTTATTGAAATAACGGATCATGTAAAACACAAGTGCAAAATACAAAGCGGCTATGGCGAGCAACAAGAAAAAAACGGTTTGCGAATTTTTTTTCAAGATATCGAAAATATCGGCGACGTTTTGCATTTTGCAATCCGCTCCAACGACATATTCCCTACCGTCTTTGGATATTTTCGGAATATACACACTACGAAACTCTCCCCATTTATCTTTGGTATCGGTAAAAACGGGTTTTTTTATCGCAAGCGCTTTTTTGACATTGGGATCGTCGTAAATATCGAAAGAGTATATATCACTCTTATTTGCATCCAAATCCTCTTTTTTCGCACTCGAACACGAAAATCGAACTTTCCCGTCCTTATCGATTATAAAAGAATACAAATACTCCAAGTCGGTCTGTTCGACGTATGCAGAAAGTTTTTTGATATTTTTCAAATCTTCTTTGGGGGAGACGGTTTTAGAAGACAAATCACGGGTATGGTACCCTTCAAGCAAAAAAGGAACGGCATTGGCGCCGTTGATCAATTTTCTGTCGATAAGATTGAGTATCACTTTCTTGTCTTGTGTATATATAAAATAACCGGCAATCGCAAAAAGGGCGAAATAAACAAGCGTAAAGATATAAAAAATTTTTTTTGAGTACATAAAAGTTCTCGATTCTTATTATAAATTTCACTCTATTGTACAAAATTCTACTTTAATCCTCTATAAATAACATACAAAAAACTATTCATGCCTGAAAAAGCGTACCCCCTTGGTGTTTTCCTTGAAGCAAAAACGCCTTGACGTCACTTAGGTCGAAACCGCTTGAGAGGTAGGTATCGATACCGTTTTGAAGCAGATAGGACGCCGCTTTGAGCTTGGTTACAATCCCGCCGGTGGCGAATACGTTGTTAGGAGTAACTTCTTTTTCCAACTCTTCAAGCGGAATCTCTTTTACCACTTTCAATACTTTGGCGTCTTTGTGTTTTCTTGGGTCTTTGTCGTAGTAAGCGTCGATATCGGAGAGGATGACAAGCATGTCGGCATCCGCCATTTTGGCTATGTAGGCCGAAAGCTGGTCGTTATCTCCCACTACAAGTTCTTCGGTAGCGGTTGCGTCGTTTTCATTGACGATGGGAACCACTCCGTTTTGCAGCAACGTATCGACGGTGTTTCGTACACGTTGCAAATCCCCTTGCTTGTTCAAGTTCGCCGCCGTTACAAGGACTTGCGCGACAACCGTTTCGAAGCGCTCGAACTTCTTGGCGTACTTTTTCATAAGTATTGGCTGACCGATAGCCGCCAAAGCCTGTTTGTTCCTCACTACCCCTCTATCGAGTTTGAGTTTCGTATAACCTGCCGCTACCGCTCCGGAACTGACCAAAATCACCTCGTTGTTTTTTTTCAACTCGGCTATGAACTCCACCAAATCCGCCATACGTTTTAGCGCTATGGAATCGTTCTCGGTCAGTACCGCGCTACCGACTTTTATCACTATCCGCTTCATCGCTACTCGCTTAGAGCCGCTTTTCGCTGTGTATCGACAAGGTTGAAAAGTGCGTACTTCAGTGCTTCTATGTTCTTGTTCGTCGCAGAAGAGATAGGTGCGATAAAATATGGTAAAGATTTATCGAACCCCAACGTCTCGTCCGCACTCTCTTGTATGAAATAAGGCAATGAAGCATCGAAATCGTACTTCGAAGTTCGAGACGACTCCAGCCCTTGCGAACGAATGAAACCCTCCACTTTTTGCGACAACTCTTCATGTGGAACGATGTCGCAGCGAGTAAGTGCGATGGCATACGCCGAATCGGCAAGTACCTCGCTGAAATTCGCTACCTCTTTTTTAAGCGTATCTATCTGCTCGTCAAGCTCTCTGTATGAAGCCAAATCCACCATAAATAAAAGTGTTTTGGTTCGCTCGATATGCTTCAAAAACTCTATACCAAGCCCTTTTCCTTCACTCGCTCCGCCGATAATTCCGGGGATATCCGCCATGATAAAGCTCTCGAAATCCCCGATGTTTACTTGACCGAGCTTTGGAGTAAGCGTCGTGAACTCGTAGTTGGCTATTTCCGGTTTTGCGTTGGAAACGACCGAGATAAGTGTCGATTTACCGACGTTTGGAAACCCCACCAAGCCGACATCGGCTATGAGTTTGAGCTCCAAACGAAGCGACTTCGTCTCTCCCGGTTCACCCGGTTGCGCATAGGTCGGACGTTGGTTTGTAGCCGATTTGAAATGGGTGTTGCCAAGTCCGCCGCGCCCCCCTTTGAGTAGTACCACTTCATCGCCGTCGTTGACCAAGTCGGCTACTATCTCGCCGCTTTCTTCATCAAATATCTGCGTACCCGGCGGTACCACTATCACTTTTGCCGGAGCCGATTTTCCCGTCATGTTGCTTCCCATTCCGGGTCTGCCGTTTTCGGCTTTTATGTGCATATTGTTGTGAAAGTGGCTAAATGCGTGTGTGTTGTTGTCGCAACGAAAGACGATATCGCCTCCCTTACCGCCGTCACCGCCGTTTGGTCCACCGTTTAGAACGAACTTTTCCCGTCTAAACGCGACACATCCCGCACCGCCTTTTCCTGAGCTTACTTTGATTTTGACACTATCTTTGAACATCGATTACCTTTAAATACTTAAAAATCGGTCTTAACATTATAACGGTAACAACAGATTTTTAAATATTTTGAAAAAGTGGAAAGTTTTGGGCAAAAAGCCCAAAAAGGTGTAGAATTATGCAGCTGGAACGACGGAAACTTGCTGTCGTTTTTTGTCTTTTCTCTCAAATCTGACAACACCGTCAACAAGAGCGTAGATTGTGTGGTCTTTACCCATACCTACGTTTTGTCCCGGATGAACTTTCGTTCCTCTTTGTCTGATGATGATGTTTCCAGCTATAACGCTCTCACCGCCGAATTTTTTCACGCCCAGTCTTCTACCGGCTGAATCACGGTTATTCTGTGTACTACCCTGACCTTTCTTATGTGCCATGACTTAACTCCTTGTTAAATTTCGCTTACGCAGCAATTTTTGTTATGCGGACTCTTGTGAAATCTCTTCTAAAACCTCTTTTCGTTTTAGAATCTTTTCTTCGTCTTTTTTTGAAAGTGATAACTTTTTTATCACGCCCTTCGTTGATCACTTCAGCAGTGACTTTCGCACCTTCGACAAAAGGTGTTCCTACTTTAAGTTCGCCGTTGTTGACGGCAAGTACTTCCGTGATTTCGATAGTAGCTTTAGGCTCGAGAGACATCTTGTCGAGTTTGAGGATATCCCCCTCTTGCACTTTATACTGCTTACCACCGTTTTTGATAATTGCGTACATCTATGGTCCTTCTTTAATACTGTAATTCTACAAAAAGTTCGGAATTATACCAAAACAACAATTAAGTTTTGATTAAATCAAAAGCTTATCTTGTCGATGTGTTACTTGTCGTTCATTCCGCTATCGCTATGGCGTCTATCTCCACAAGCGCGTTTTTCGGTAGCGTTTTTACCGCTACGGTACTGCGTGCAGGTTTGTGTGTTCCAAATGCCGCTTCGTACACTTCGTTAACTGCGGCAAAATCGTTCATATCCGCCAAGAAAATGGTCGTTTTTATCACTTTATCCATGCTGCTACCGCTTGCTTGCAAAACCGCTTCGAGGTTACTAAGCACCTGTTTTGCCTGCAAAATGACGTTTTCTTTCAAAATGGCATCGTCACCGTCTGGTTTTAGAGCGATTTGCCCGGAAGTGTAGACAAGTCCGCCGTGTACCACCGCTTGAGAGTAAGGTCCTATCGCACTTGGTGCATTTTGTGTTTGGGTAAATTTCATTTTTTCATCTCCTTTAGTGTCGTGTTGAGTAAAAGTAAAAAGATATCTTTTGGAAAATATCCTATATCTTCGTAAAAATAGTTCGCTTTGTCGAAAATGACGTAGTGTCTTGGAACGGGTCTGTCTTTGAATATTTTGGGAATATCGTCAAACCCTCGCACAAGATGCACGCAAACGAAGTTTTTATCGAGTTTGTTTATCACCTCTTTCTCTTTGAGTGTGGTTCTCTCGAATTTTTCACACCATGGGCACTCCGGCGCGCTGATGAACACATAAAGCGGTTTATCGGTTTTTTTCGAAATTTTCTTAGCGTTTTCAAACCCTTCCACCCAGTGTATCTGCGCGCCAAAAAGGCTTATCGCCGTCAAAAGTATGAGCAAAATTTTCATTTCCAGTCCTTTATCAGTTTCTCAAACACTCTATACAGTCCAATCACCTCATCTTTGTGCGTTCGCTCGTTGACTGAGTGGATAGTGTCGTTTTTCACGCCGAACTCTATCACTTTTATCCCCTTTGGCGCCATAAATCTCGCATCGCTCGTTCCCCCTGCGGTGGAGTGTTTCGGTTTTACTCCCGTTACCGACTCTATCGCTTTGTCGATGTTCTCGACTATCTTCGTGTCGGTATCGGTCATAAACGGGTAAGAGCCTTGTGTCAAACGTAAATCGTACTGCAAATCCCCCAAAACGTTCTCAAGCAAATCGAGAATCTCTTTTTGGGTCGTCTTGGTGCTGTTTCGTACATTGAACATCATATCGAGTCTATCGGGTGTAACGTTTGTCACTTGCATACCGGAACGGATATCGGTAATCACGAAACGGCTTGGAGCGAAAAACTCATCGCCGCTATCGAGCTCCTTTCCGGCAAGAAGCGCAAGTCGAGGCGCTATTTCATGGATAGGGTTGATCGCTTTTTCCGGATACGCCGCATGCCCTTGTTTCCCAAAGATAGTCAAATACCCGTTTATCGAACCTCTTCGCCCCACTTTTATCGCATCACCGAAGCGCTCTTCACAAGTCGGCTCGGCAACGACGGCATAATCGGGAAGCAAACCGTTCTCTTGCAAGTACTCAAGCACGATTTTCGTTCCAAACTCCGCTTCCCCCTCTTCATCGCTCGTAAGCAACAACGAAAGTGTTCCGCTAAAGTTTTTTGCCTCTTTGAGCGCTTGCAAAAACGCCGCCACACCGCTTTTCATATCTTGCGCACCACGGGCGAAAATATACCCTTCCACATCTTCATGCGGGTCGTATGGATCGAAAGTCCACCCCTCGCCTGCCGGTACGACATCGACATGCCCTGCAAAACAGAGGTGATCTCCCTCGCCGAATTTTTTATAGACAAACAGGTTCTTCACCCCCTCTTTATCGATTCGAACCGCTTCCCAGTCGCTTCCAAGATACTCCTGCACAAAATCGAGCAATCCCCCGTCATCGGGCGTTTCACTTTTTTTTGAAAGAATATATTTAAAAAGCTCTATAATCTCCATGTGCTACTTTCTTGTAGGGTTGTCGTAAAAGATATACGGAGTCGAATAATCGCTTATCTCGAAATAGACTTTCAATTTTTCGTCATCGTCGAGGATATAATTGAAATTTTTATCGATATAGCCGTATCCGTAGCGGTAGTTTCTCGGTGTCGTGTCATCAGTTCCAAGGGCGGTCGAGAGTTTATCGACCTTTATGAACCGCTTAACGAGTTTACCGCCCATGTAGATATCGAGCACACCGTTCGTTCCTGTCCAGTTTTGGATTTTTCTACCGAGTTTGTTTTGGCTCTCTTGGGTACAGCCAGAAACCAAAAGCAACAGTACCAAAAAAAACACTCCACTTAACTTCTTCATCTTTTGTCCCTTTTGCATTTTTCTTGCTTGGATTATACCAAAAACTCATCGTAAGTCTGCAGATTGATACCACAATCGAAAAATTTTTTATCGTTATACAACTTTTACACACCGTCTCTCAACTGCTCTTCGTAATCAAGTTCGAGTCCGTTGGAGGTCATAATGAACCCTTTGACTTTGATCTTACCCTCATGAATCGCTTTGTGATGCTCTTTGCAAAGGGGGATGAGATTGTGCATATGGTCTTTGTGAAAATGCCCTATAAAACCTCTTTTATCGGCTCGGTTTTTTTCGCTTATATGGTGCACATCCTCCGCGACAGCGCCGCAGATGACACACTTGGTGATATAAAGGTTCTTGTTGTAGCGGCTCGTTTTGGCTTTGGTAAGCAGTTCGAGCTCATCGAAATCGTTAGCGAGTTTTTTCCGTATCGCGTTGGCGGTTTGGAGGAAATCTTTATCCATGTGGAGCGACTTGGCGAACTCAAGCCCATAAATACTGCTTCCGCTTCCCCCTTGAAGCACACGATTGAAAACGAGCTTGTCCTCTTTTTCATCGTATTCGACGCTCAGGTGGAGGTCTATCACCCCTTTGAGTCTGCGTATCTCCTCCATTGTAGAGAGTTGGTGCAAATGGGTTGCGAACAAGAAAAGCGAACGCATCTTCGCTAATTTTATGATTGCCGAGGCGACTATCGCGACCCCCGAAAGCGTCTCCGTCCCATGACTTATCTCATCACCCAAGACGATACTTTTAACACCGGCTCGGTTGAAGATGTTCTTTAGTTCCAGCATCTCCACGGCAAAAGTGGAGAGCCCTTTGGCAAGGTTGTCTTTGGAAACGATGCGGGTAAAAAGGGACTCGAACAAACTCAACTTCATCGCACTACAAGGAACGAAAAAGCCGCTTTGTGCCATCAACACCGCAATACCGATGCTTTTCATCAAAGAACTTTTTCCGCTTGAGTTGATCCCATAGAGCAACACCCCTTGTACATCATGCCCGTCACACACGTCCACATCGAGCATCACCGTGTTTGGATGGGGCAAGTCGATATACTCTCTATTTCCCATCACGATATCGTTTGGAACATAGATGCCTCCTCGCTCTTGTACCTCTATAAGCGGATGGCGAAGCTGCATGATTTGCAAAAAGTTCTCATCCTCTTTGACATCGACTATGCTTGGACGGGCATAATTGTACATCTGCGCGACCTTCGCCGAGCTTACCGCCACGTCCAAATCGGCGATATATGCGATGATGCGTTCAAACAAAAGGGAATACCGCCTCTCAAATACCTCTTGAAGCGCGACGAACTTCTCCTTTACAAGCGAAACTATCTTGACGCGATTTTTCATCAGTTTGTTCGAAATTGCATCGGTATAGGGGGAGGTTATCTTGACGGTATTTGTCAGTTTTTTGACATTGAATTCGTCAAAATCGACCCGCTCGCCATCGATACGCATAGAGGTTTTGTAAAACTCCTCCGCAATGAGCGAAAAACGGTTTTTACTCAAACTGATGTAATACCCCTCTTTTTCAAGTAGTCCAAGGGTTACGAAACGGTTGTTTCTCGCAGCGGCGTTTTTCTCTTCGAGAAGCTCTTCGATTTTGTCCGTAACGGCTGCGAATTTTTCCAAAAGAGTTTCATTTTGAGCTACAAGCGTGTCTATCGACTCATCCACTCCCCTCATTAGGAAATTATCATCTATCGTGTTGATCGTAAAACGGCGGGAAACATCGAGGTCTATCGACTTGGCGATGTCGCGCAAGAACTCGTCTATTTCGAAATCGCTAAAAGGGGTCTTTTGGATTTTATGCTTCTTGACATAAGCCATAATCTCTTTCAAAGCAAGAAGGGAGTCGTATATGTGGTTCATCTCAAACGGATGTAGCCGCGCTACCTCCATACGTCTTGAAAGGCGCTCCAAGTCGTAGATACCGCGCAACTCTTCGTCCAAATAGCGCGTGTGGTTTTGCACCCGCTCTATAAGGTTGTAGCGACGTTGGAGTTCCTCTTTTTTGATGATGGGATTGAGCAGTCGCTCTTTTAAAAGCCGCTTGCCGATTGCGGTGGAGCTTTTATCGAGCAGTTTCAAGACGGTAAACTCTTTTCTATCGCGCGAGATGATTCCGAGTTGTTCAAGCGCGTTGTTGCCAAGGTACATGAACTTGGAATTTTCTATGAGTTTTGGTAGTGTGAGCTTTTGGACGATGTGGTAATCGTGTTCGATGATAAAACGGATGAGAATCGCAAGCGATTCGGTTATCATGGGGTTTCGTTCCAAATCGAGATGCTCTATGGGGCTTAAAAGACTTCTAATTTGAAATATCTCTTTAAACAGCTCGTTTTGCATCGCAATCTTGACGCGGTTGTGGTTGATGCTGTAGGTGAAACGCTCCGGAATTTCAAGGTACTCGAGAACATGTTTTTGACTCTCGACACCATCGAGAAACGTCAAGATAACTTCGCTCGTTTTATAGACGTTCAAAAGGTTGAACACCTCATCGAGTGCGTAAGTCGGGTCTTCGCTGACCCCGTGAGCTTCATAAAGATAGCTTTTACCCGTCGTTACGTCGATGGCGCTGTAACCAAGCGTGTAGATACCTTTGTAACTATCGACGATAATCGAAACGATGTAGTTTTCGTTGTTGTCTATAAGATAGTCGAAATTCGTCCCGGGGGAGATGATTTGTGCCAAATAGCGGCTGACTTTTGGCGGTACGCCTTTTTGTCTGATGACGACGATGGTGTATTTTTCCTCTTGGATAAGGCGGGAGAGATAACGCTCGAAACTCACAGCAGGCACACCCGCCAAAAGGGGGTTTTTCACCGAATTTTCGATAATCGATTTGTTCTTCTTCGTCAATTGGATGTTGAGGATTTCGGCTATCTCTTTGGCTTTTCCGATGCGAAGCTCGTCGTTGTTGACCTCATAGACTTCGAAAAACGTGCCTATCTCCATGAAAACGACGGTATCTTTACCGTAACGCTCTTCGAAATATCGTTGCAGTTCGAAATAGATTTCGGTCAAAAGTTTCTCTTTGGAGTTTATAAGAGCGTTTAGCTGTTTTTTGTCCATGAAAAGCCTGTAATTTTTTTAAGAGATATTATACCAAACCAAAGATTAAACCCGATTTTGAAAAGAGAAGAAAGAAAAAAAGCCCCATGCCTGAAACAGACACGGAGCTTTTTGGTGTAAACGACTTGAAAGTGTTTTAGTTAAGTGGTGTAACGTTTTGAGCCTGTGGGCCTTTTTGACCTTCACCGATCTCGAAAGTTACCGCTTGACCTTCGGCCAAAGAAACACGTCCGGGGTGTGTTTTGTTTACTTGACGAAAGTGAACGAACACATCGTCCCCGCCGTTTTCTTGTTGGATAAATCCGTAGCCTTTTTCGTCATTGAACCATTTAACGGTTCCGTTTAGCAATTCTGCCATGTGTACCTCTGTTAGGGTGGATATACGATACATCCGCATTTAAGGAAGTAAAGGAGTAAAAAACAAAAAAGAAAGACTTCGTTATTTTTTAAACATACGCATTGTAGCTGGTTTTGTAAATAAAAGCAAATTTTTGAGAAGTTTTTGAAAAAGAATGGAAAAAGAGGGAAAAACAAACCCGAAAAAGGGTTTGCGGTGTTTGTGCCAAACGTTATACGTTATCGCGGATACCGAGAGACTCGACAAGTTTCGCGTACGCTTCTTTGTCTTTTCTTTTGAAGTATCTCATAAGTCTTCTTCTTTGCCCTACAAGTTTCAAAAGTCCGAGTCTTGAAGAGTGGTCTTTTTTGAACGTTTTAAGGTGCTCGGTAAGTTGCGCGATTCTAGCACTAAGAAGTGCGATTTGTACTTCACTCGAACCTGTATCGTTCTCGTTTCTTCCGTATTTAGCGATAATCTCTTGTTTAGTCGCCTGATCCAAAGCCATAGTAGCCTCCTGATTGGTCTTGATTTTTCTCAACTTGAAAGTCGAAGCGGAATTATAGCGAAGATTTCTTTAATTTAGGTATAATAACCAAAAAAATTTGAAAGAACGAAACGATGCTTATAACCAAAGCGAGTGAATACGCTATATTGTCTTTGATCGTTCTCTCCAGAGCCACCGCACCAAAAGACAGCGAGTCGCTCTCGAAAGAACTCTATATATCGAAAAGTTTTTTAGCGAAAATTCTTCAAGCCTTAGCCAAAAACGGCATACTCAAATCGTACAAAGGCGCCAACGGCGGCTTTATGCTTGAAAAACCACCGAGCGAAATAGACATCTTGGCTATCATCACTTCGGTAGAGGGGAAGAACCCTTCGGTTTTCGAGTGTAGTTTGCAACAATCGGACTGCCCGAGCGACCAAGGTTCCATCTGCTCCATTTGGCCGATGCTCAATCGGCTCCAAAAGAACATCGACAATTTCTTGGCGAATATGACGCTCCAAGATATCCTCGAAGAGAAGTAGGACACATTTGGCAAAGAACGAAACACTAAAACGGCAAGTCGGCAACACCCTTTCGCTCTTTTTGGGCAACAAGGACATCACCGTCGTCGTCTTCGTCATGGCGATTCTCGCCATCATCATCGTTCCTCTGCCTTCACCTCTACTGGATTTGATGCTCACCATCTCCATCGCTACGTCGGTACTCATACTGCTTATATCGCTTTATATCCCAAAACCTACCGATTTGACTACGTTTCCAACTATCATCCTTATCGTTACCCTGTTTCGACTCTCGCTCAACATCGCGACCACAAGGATGATTCTTAGCCACGGAAACGAAGGGCCGCAAGCCGTTAGTAGCATCATCGACAGTTTCGGTCAGTTCGTCGTCGGCGGAAACTACGTCATAGGGATCATCGTTTTTGCGATTTTGGTGCTTATCAACTTTATGGTCATCACCAAAGGAAGCACCAGAGTCGCCGAAGTCGCGGCGCGTTTCGTACTCGATTCGATGCCCGGAAAACAGATGGCGGTCGATGCAGACCTCAATGCAGGGCTCATAGACGATGCCGAAGCCAAAAGAAGACGTGCGGAGATTTTGCAAGAAGCGAACTTCTACGGAGCGATGGACGGTTCGAGCAAATTCGTCAAAGGGGATGCGGTTGCGGGGATCATCATCACCCTTATCAACATCATTGGGGGATTTCTCATCGGTGTCTTTCAACACGACATGAGTGTAAGCGAAAGTGCGGCTACTTTCACCATCCTTACCATCGGCGACGGTCTTGTCAGCCAGATTCCGGCACTCGTAACCTCGACCGCGACGGGAATCATCATCACACGTTCAAGCAGCGACGGCAACAACTTCGCCGAAGGAGCTATCAACCAGCTTGTCAACAACGCACGCATCACCATCATCGTCGGAGCTATCATGGTGATGTTCGCACTCGTTCCGGGGCTTCCGACCGCCTCTATGGGGTTTGTCGGTCTTATTTTCATAGCTATCGGCTACGCTATCCACAAGTTCGAAAAAGGGGAATTCGGCATTCTCGATGCCGCTTCACCGAAAATCAAAGAGAAGATGGCGGCAAAAAAAGACTCTTTGGGGGCTGTAGAAGCCGGCGAAACGGCGTCTGTGGAAACACCACCGCAAAAAACCCAAGAGGAGATTCAAAAAGAGGAAGAAGCCGCTCTTGAAGATATCCTCAAAGTGGAGATGCTCGAACTCACGCTCGGGTATCAGCTTATCCGCTTGGCAGACAGTTCCCAAGGGGGCGATCTGTTAGAGCGTATCCGCTCCATGCGGCGTAAAATAGCTGCCGATTTAGGGTTTTTGATGCCGCAGGTACGCATACGCGACAATCTCCATCTAAAACCCAACCAATACCAAATAATCCTCAAAGGGATCGCTATCGGCGAGGGGGAGATATACCCCGACAAATTTTTGGCGATGGATAGCGGAATGGCAACGGGTGAGATAGAGGGTATTGCGACGAAAGAGCCGGCATTTGGTCTCGATGCGCTATGGATAGAACCCGAACTCAAAGAAGACGCTATCATCAACGGTTACACCGTGGTCGATCCCGCAACGGTGATTTCCACCCACATGAGCGAGCTTGTCAAGCAAAACGCGGAAGAACTGCTCACGCGCCAAGAAGTGCAATCACTCATAGAAAAACTCAAAGACGACTATCCCGTCATCGTCGATGACGTACTCAAAGTCGCTTCTATCGGGCTTATTCAGCGGGTATTGAAAAACCTTCTTCACGAAAAGATACCGCTAAAAGATATGCTCACCATTTTGGAAACCATCGCCGACGTCGCGGAATACACCAAAAACGTCGAGCTTATCACCGAGCAGGTTCGTGCCAAACTCGCACGCGTCATTACCCAACTGTATTCGGGCGAAGACGGGGTGATACGCCTGTTGACTTTCGATACCCAAACAGAACAGAATCTTTTGCAAAAAGCGACCGACCAAGACGGTGTCAAGAACTTGATGCTTAGCGTGGGTGAGATAAACGCGCTCATCCAAGCTACCAGCCAAAAAGCGGCGGAGGTGCTTCAAAAAGGGATATCGCCGGTTATCGTCATCGTCGATCCCCAAATCAGAAAAGCGATATCGGAGATTTTCGAGCGATTCTCCCTCGATGTTGTCGTACTCTCCCACGCCGAGATAGACGCAAGCGCGAAATTCGAAGTGCTTGGTTCAATCAGTTTTTAAAAACCAAACCAAGAAAGGAAACAATGAAACAGATACACCATCTTTCCCACATAGACCTTGACGGCTACAGCTGCCAGCTTGTCATGCAACATACACCACACACCCTTACGTTCTACAACGCTAACTACGGAGCGGAGGTAAAAGACCAGCTCGAACTCATTTTGGAAAATATCGACAAAAACGAGCACAAAGACGCACTCGTTCTCATAAGCGACCTCAACCTCTCCGTCGATGAAGCCAAATGGATAGACAAAGAGGTAGCCAAACGCAACGATTCGGGCTACTCGCTGGATTTACTGCTGCTTGACCACCACGGCAGCGGCGAAGACTGTGCCACTCGCTTTTCGTGGTACTATCTCGACACATCGAGATGTGCCACGAAGATAGTGTACGATTATGCGAAAGAGCATTTCGCACTCGAAGAACCGAAGTGGATGGAAAAATTCGTCGATATCGTCAATGCGGTCGACCTTTGGAAACAAGAAGAAGTGGAAAATTTCGAATTCGGCAAAGTTTTCATGCGCCTTATCAACGAAGCCAAAGAGCTCAACCGTGTCATGTTCGCAAAAGAGGACAACGAATACAAACTCACCCTTTTACAAAACGCGGTACGATTCATCGGTAAAGAAGAAGGTCATATCGAACTCGATGAGAACATCTATTTTTTGAAAAAAGATTTTTTCAAAAAAGAGCACAACGACACCATCGACAATCTCTCTACCCAATATATCGTCGAGCTTCTTGGCAGACACAGAGATGAAATGACCATCTACTACAAAGGTTACAAAGGGTTCCTTAGCTACGGCGTGGGCAACACCTCCATAATCGGTAACGGTTTCTTGACCAAATATCCCGACTACGACTTCATCGTCGATGTCAGCTACCGAGGAACGATGAGTCTTAGAGCCAACAACCAAGTTAGTGTAGCGCAAATCTCCAAAGAGTGGTGCGGCGGCGGCGGACATCCTAATGCCGCCGGCGGTCGCATACAAGGTTTCAAAGAGCAGTTTCGCTACGACAAAGTGAAACAACAAATCGAAGCTATCATCAACCACAAAGAATCGGTTGCGGGCGATTTGACCTACAAAGAGGAGGAGTGACACTCCTTTTCCTCTTGAAAATACTGCATTTATTTCAAAAGTGATTAAATTTTAATCATCTTTCACAAAAAAATTTCAAAATTATTCTGTATAATCGCTTAAGATATCGCTCTGCTTTCTTGTTTTTAAGATATGCAAAGCTTTATATTAAAAAACATTATATTTCTATACTCTTCGCGAAAATAGAAATATAAACAAAAGGAAAGGTTATGACGTTTACCAATTCAGCCGAATTGCTTTCGTTTCACTGGGTTGCTTACACAATCTATGCGATGATCATACTCTCCGTCGTCGCTTGGTTTGGCTACAACCTGACAAGAAAAGATGCAAAGTCGGTTTTTCGCATACCGTTTTACTGGTATATAGCGTTTTTGGTCGCAGGCGGCGTGGGGCACCACATCTTTACATACAACGCGATCCCTTGGGTTTCGCAAGATATCGACAGACACAACATCACTCCGGATGCAAAGTACGAGTTCAAGATAAAAGAACACAAATGGATTGGTCTTCCAAAGCAGATCGTTATCCAATGTGGGCAAACCGTCGAATTCGACGTGCATAGTGAAGACTTGGTTTATGGATTCGGTCTTTTCAGACAAGACGGTTCTATGGTGATGCAGATGCAAGTCAACCCCGGAACGGACGTCAACGGGATACTCGATTCCAACGATATCCTTTGGACATTCAACCACAACGGCGTTTTCGATCTGACTTCCACGGAGTACTCGGGTCCAAAACAATACTCCGAAGACGGAAAAGATTTGATGCTTGTAAAAAACTTTGTCAAAGTTGTCGGGTGTAAAGAAAACGGAGGGAAACAATGAGTTTTACTAAAAATCTAATCAACGGTACCAACTTCGACCACGAAAGCTTGAACGCTTTGCAAAAAGTGACCTTGCGTGCCGTTGTCATGGCGTTTTTGTTCTACGGTTTGGTAGCGATCGAAGGGATGATAATGAGAATGGTGGAAGTGGGACACATTCCCCAAAATCCACTTCCGGATATGTTCTTCCACCCTTACCATTTCTTCTCCATTATGACCGTTCACCCGATCGTAGGGATTTTCGGTTCTACCTATCAGCTCGTTTTCGCGGCGTTTACGTTCTTGGTACCGTATCTGACGAAAAAACCGCTTTACAGCGTCAAGCTCGCGAACATTACATGGCTGCTCATCACTATCGGGACGGCACTTTCTTGGATAGCGGCTTTCGTATGGCAATACGCACCGCTTTATACGCTTTATTGGCCGCTTCCGGCAGATACACACCAATTCAATGTCATAGGGGGGATCGTCTTCATTATCGGTGTGGCACTTATCATGGTCGGTACGCTCGGTTTTATCTACAACATTTACGCAACGATTTTCGCACGCGTGGGTGTACATAAGAACAAGACCACAAAAGAGCTTTTGATATCGGGTTTTGGTATAGACGGATTTTTGAACCTTATTCATAAACTCCAAGGTAAACAACCCTACTCCAAAGAACCCGCACTCGCTCTTCCCGTCGTTGCGATATTTCGCGGTACGGTAGATACCTTCTTGGATGCACTCGTCATCCTCGGTGCGGGCATACTCATCCTTGTCTATCTCGTTTTCGATGCGACAGGGCATGCGCTCGATGTAACCGCCATCGACGCGCTTTTATACAAGAACTTCTTCTGGTGGGGACTCGACCTCGTTGCCGATGGGCTTGTACTTATCTATGTAGCGGGGAGCTGGTATTTGCTGGCAACGCTCATAACGGGACAAAAGCTCTTTATGGAAAACGTCGCTCGTGCGGCATTGATGCTCGAACTTCTCGTTTCTTGGATGGTTTGGTCTCACCACCTCCTTGCAGACCAAGGGCAACCTGAGATGATGAAACTTATCTCGGGTGAGATGGTAACGGCGTTCGAATTGCTTACGCAAGGGTTGGCACTCTTCATCACCCTTGTCACTCTATGGAAAGCGCGCCCGCTAAAAATGACAATGGAGCTAAAATACCTCCTTGGAGGGCTTTCCGGTTTCGGTTTGGCGGTACCGGCGGCTATCATCCAAGCCGATATGGGTATGAACCGTGTCTTGCACAATACACAATGGATTATCGGCGCGCACGTACACGTAGCGCTTATCGTCGGACTTTATATGACACTCTATAGTGCCTTGTACGTACTATGGCCGCTTGTAACGAACAACACCAAGCTGTATTCGCATAAACTCTCCAACCTCCATTTTTGGCTCCACCTTATCGGCGGTATCGGAATGGGTGCGTTTATGGGTATGGCAGGACTTGACGGTATGCTTCGCCGCCACCTCTACGTTGACGGTCAATTCAATCCGGACATGATCTACGCCGCTATCTTCGGTAGTATGCTTTTGCTTGCGTGGGTCATTTTCTTGTACAATATCGTAATGAGTGTCGGCATCAAAGGTCTTGTAGGGATTTTCCTCCCTGCAAAAGACCCGACACCGGCATACGGATTGGATGAAGAACTACAACCCGCAGACGATCCGGAATTTGCGAAAAACTAACCATACGTAGGGGCTTGCCCCTACTACCTCAACACAAAGAGCAAAAAATTGATAAACCTACAAAGAGTCGCAAGAGAAATCAAAACGGTAGGACTGTACGACCTCGTTTTGCAAGATGTGCAGCGATATGCTAAAAAAAACAGGGTCAACGAAGAGGAGATTCTTCAAATCTTGAACGAACATCCCGAACTTCTACAAGACTATATGCAAACCAACGTCGAGTACAACATATCCAACATCCATATAAGAGATATCGAAATAGACGATTTAAAAGATGATTGCAAAAAAACGGCGTTAGAGGTGAACGCCAACCTTTCCAAACTCAAAGAATTGGAAAAATACACCCTCGATTTCGAACAAAGCGCTACCCTTGTCATCATCTTTTCAATCGAATTTTTCGTCCTTTTTTCGGTGCAGTATTTCATAGTACTGCTCAATCTCAAAGAGTGGCAATGGTGGATATACGCCGTTTTCGCATCTTCGGTCGCCATAGCCTACTGGTACGGTAAAAAACAAAGCAAACTTTATGCGAAAAACAGCAAAATCTACGAAAAACTCTACCTAAAAACACTCCAGCTCATAGAGGAGCTCGAAGAAAAAGGGTGCATACAAAAACGCGACTTGCTAATCGAGGAGTGTGAAGATCATGTCTAAACCCATAGAAGTCGATTTTTCATGGAGCAAAGAGCTTGCGTTGAAAACGAGTAAACTCTACTACGATTACGACATGCGCCACTCTTCCAAACGTTACATCGGGTGGCTTTTCGTCGCTATGGTACAGTTTGGTATTGTCGCGGCACTCAAACACGACAGTTACGGTATTTTGTTCGTCTCCACCTTTTTGCTCATCTATTGGTACTACGGTAGATGGGCAATACGCAAACTTTTACTTTCTCGCTTCTATACAAAAAATACACCCGAACAAACCCACATCCACTTTCGCATAGACGAAAACGCGCTGCAAACCCAACAACGTACTTTTAGTTGGGAAGATGTTCTCAAAGTCGTCGAACTCGAAGAGGGAGTACTTGTACAAACATCGCATAACGCCCTCTTTTTCGCCAATGACGCCTTTGTGGATGAAAAGGAGAAAAACAGATTTTTACAACTTGCTAAAAAGAAAGGGAAGCTTTGATGGATTATTTTTTCATAGGAGCGGTTATCCTCTTCGTTGTCGCTTTGCTTGTTATCGGTTTCACGATGGATAAAGAGGATTTGGAATAATCATCTATTTTTGATGAAGTACCGCTCTATCCCCTCGGCTATCCCTTTGGCGAAACGTTTTTGGTAGGTTTTGTTCACCAAACGTTTGGCTTCTTCCTTGTTGGTTATAAAACCGACCTCTATGAGCACTGCGGGCATCTGCGCACCCACAAGCACCCAAAACGGTCCTTCTCTCACACCACCGTCAACTACCCCTTTGTAGTGTTTTCTCAATTCATGCAACACCCCTTGCTGCAAATCGATGGCGAGTTTGTTCGAAGCGACGATTTTATGGTTGTTCATAAACATCAAAAAGCTTTGCTTGGCATAGTAGTTCATGTCGTCGATATCGGCTTTGTTCTCCATCGCCGCTACACGCTTGGCTCTACTTGAGCGTGAAGGAGAGAGAAAGTAGGTTTCTATCCCTTTTGCTTTTTTGTGCTTCGAAGCGTTCGCATGGATCGAGACGAAAAGATCGGCTTTTTTCTTGTTCGCATAGCGGGTACGGTGTCTTAATTTTATGAAACGGTTGTTTGCGCGAGTCATGTACACTTTATAACCGCGCATTTTCAAATAATCCCGCACATATTTCGATATCGCCAAAACGACATCTTTTTCTTTGTATCTGCCATACCCGATAGCTCCGGGGTCTTTCCCCCCATGACCGGGATCGATCACGATCGTCTTCTGAGTGATTCGTTTGTATTTCGATACCGGCACGGTCGCAGGAGGTTGCTTCGTTTTTGGCTTTATCCTCTTTTTGACCTTTTTTGTCGGTGTGGCGTTGATGACGATTTCGTTACCGGCAATCTTGAAGCGAATCTTCACGACCGAATCGTTTTTGAACACCAAGCGAATCTTGTTTGGTTTGAACTGCGCTATACGGATCGATTCGATGCCGGGTTTGACAAGGTTTTGAGAGCGTGAAAGAAGCGAAGCGTCTATGTCGAAAACATACTTGTAGCGGTTCGTTTTCGCATCGTACAGTTTGAAATAGTTCACCTGATGTTTTCTTAACCTTTTTGAAAAACGCAAAACAAGCTTCCCACCGCGCCAATAGATGCTCTTTAGTTTCGTTGCGGAGTTGAGTTTGATTTTTTTCGCCTGTTTTGAAGGCTTGTTCGGCTTTGGAGTGGGTTTGACGTATTTTTGTTCCTGCTTGAGGTAGTTTTTTCTGTTTTGCAACATACGAAGTTCGTTTTCGTACGCCGCGACGTCTATATGCAGTTTTTTACCGCTTGCGACTATCCCGCCAAGCGCTTTTTCTCTAAGCGGTTCGTCTTGGTTCATCATCGCTTTGAGATAAAGGGTTTTGTAGTCGTTGTAAGCACGAAATATATCGCCCTTGTTAGCGGAGTGAAGGTGCTTTTGCGCTTGGCTCAATACTTGCGCATCGCTTGAAGCATACAAAGAGAGAGTGAGAAAAAGCGCGAAAAGCGCGAAAACCGCTTTTAGCATTGCGCCTTATTCACCTTCGGTGAGTTTACGCATCAACTCTTTTACCGAGATGATTTCATCAAGTCTGTAACCGTTGCTTCCGGAGAAGAAAAGCCCCGTTTCCAAATTTCCGTAGTACGCATCGCTAAGGCGGTCGGCTATACAAAATCCGACTTGTTTCGCCTCTTCCCCTCTATGGCACGGAGCGACACAGTTCGATATACACTTGATAGCAGGACCTTGGCGTTTTTCCACAAGTTCGGTCAAGTTCGACTTCACGCCGCGCGCAGGGTAACCAACCGGAGATTTCATCAAGATGATGTCCTCCTCCTTGGCTTCGAGCAACACTTTTTTGAGGTTTTCATGGGCATCGCATTCATGCGTACCTATAAAACGCGTCCCCATCTGCACCCCTTTGGCACCCTTGGCGAACGCTTCTTCGATGTCGTTCTTGTCCCAAATACCGCCGGCGGCGATTACAGGTATATCTCCCCATTTCGCCGCTTCTTCGACAACCGGTTCTATGAGATTTTCAAGCTGATACTCTTCCATGAAACATTGCTCGTAGGTAAAGCCTTGGTGTCCACCACTTTTTGGACCCTCGAGTACGACCGCATCGGGCAAACGGTCGTAACGTTTTTTCCATCTTTTACAAATGATGCTGAGCGCTTTTGGGGAAGAGACGATGGGTACGAGCGCCACATCAGGATACCCCTCAGTAAATTCGGGCATGTTCGTCGGCAGTCCGGCACCGGTGATGACGATGTCTATCCCCGCTTCACATGCATCGCGCACCACCCTGCCGTAATCGTTGATAGCATAGAGGATGTTCGCAGCCAACGGCTTGTCGCCGCAGATTTTTCGCGCATTGTCGATGATGGCGGCAAGCCCCTCGGTAGAGTAGAAATTCGCCGCTTCGAGCGGTCTGTCGGCAACGAGTTTTTTAGCGTGTTTTTTCTCTTCGTAATACCCCGTACCAACGGCACTTATAACACCCAAACCACCCTCTTTACTTACCGTACCGGCTAATTTGTCCCAACTTATCCCGACACCCATACCGCCTTGTACTATCGGCTTCTCGATGGTGTACTTTCCAATTTTCAACGGCTCGAAACTCATCACTTCACCTTCGCTTTTGCAAATTTTCTTTTCCCCACTTGGAGGATATATTCTCCCGCTTCAAGCTGTAACTGCTCGTCGCCTACCTTCTCTTGGTCGATTCTCACCGCCCCCTGTTTGATGTCGCGTCTGGCTTGCGAAGTGGATTTTTCCAACCCCGCTTCCACAAGTGCCTTGGCTATCCAGATAGGTGCTTGAAGTTCCACTTCCTCGATGTCGCTCGGTATCTGACTTTTCGCATGGACGCGCTCGAACTCCTCTTTGGCTTTTTGCGCTTCCTCTTGGGTGTGAAAACGCGCCGTAATCTCAAGAGCGAGTTCCTCTTTGACCTTTTTAGGATGAAGTTCTCCCGCTTCGACCCCCTTTTTGAGCGAAGCTATCTCTTCGAGTGTTTTCGTGCTCAAAAGCTCGTAGTAGCGCCACATCAACTCATCGGAGATGCTTAGCACTTTACCGAACATATCGTTTGGATGTTCCGTAACCCCGATATAGTTGCCAAGACTCTTGCTCATCTTTTGCACGCCATCGAGCCCTTCGAGTATCGGCATCATCAAAACCGCTTGTTGCTTCCCGACATTGTAGGCTTTTTGAAGCTGTCGCCCCATAAGGAGGTTGAACTTCTGGTCAGTCCCCCCTATCTCGATATCGCTTTGAAGATGCACGCTGTCGTACCCTTGCAAAAGCGGGTACAAAAATTCACTCACCGCGATAGGAGTGTTGGATGCATAACGCTTGGAGAAGTCGTCGCGCTCGAGCATTCTTGCGACCGTGAGGTTTTGTGCCAAAGCGATAATCCCTCCCGCACCGAGCGCTTCGAGCCACGATTTGTTGAAAACCACGTCGGTTTTTTCGCGATCGAGTATCTTGAACGCTTGGTCGGTGTAGCTTTTGACGTTTTGCGCTATCTCATCGGTCGTGAGCATCTTTCGCGTAGCGCTTTTTCCAGTCGGATCCCCGATAGTTGCCGTAAAATCTCCTATGAGAAACTGTACTTTAGCGCCATACTTTTGAAAGGTCGCCAACTTTTGCAACAGTACCGTATGTCCAAGGTGCAAATCGGGAGCGGTTGGATCGAACCCCGCTTTTACCGTATAGGTCTTTCCCTCTTCGAAGTACTCTTTGAGGAGCTTTTCGATCCGTTCGAGGTCGATTATCTCCGCACTTCCTCTTTGTATCTCACTTAACGCTTCTTCTATCATGCCCGTCCTGTTCATTGTTTGTATGCATCATCCGTTCGTATCATGTGGATGACTTTTATTTTTTGCTCAATTTTACCACGAAGTTCATTAAGTTCGGCTTCGTTGGATTCAAAAAGTATCTCGCAGTAACGATAATACCCCTCGTTCCCCTCGCTGAACTCGATAGAAATGATGTTGATGTCGAGTTTGGCAAGGTAAGTGAGAAACTCCGCCAAAGCCCCTTTTTTGTTTTGCAGCGAAACGATAACCTTGTAGTGGAAGATGTTTTGACTCTCCCATCTGACAAAAACCATTTTTTCGTGTCGGTTTATCTTTTCATGGGCGACTTTACACATCTTGTGGTGGATATGCACGACCCCTTTTTCCAAAAAGCCCACTATCTCATCACCGAATTTCGGATGGCAACAATAGTCAAACACCACTTTGGATATATGCGAGGCGGAATATATCTCGATATTGTTGATGGTGTATTGTTTGAGTTTGAATCGGTTGCGCGACAAAAATCGCTTGAAGCGGTTGTTTTGCGCTATCTCCTGCGTGTAGCGGTTGACAAGCTCGCGCAACTTGTCCAAATCACCCACGACCGCATCGATGGAGGTGCATCCTTGTCTTTGCAGCCACTCTTCGACACGACTATAGTTGAGGTTCATAACGGTCGATAAGATGTTTTTGCCCACTTGGGTGTTTATCTCTTTGAGGCGCGCATTGCAGATGTGGCGCATGTTCGATTTGGCTTTGGAGGTTTTGACCGCGTCTATCCAACTGCACCTCGAAATCACCTCATCGGCGGTTTCTATCTTGACGATATCGCCGTTGTGAAGCTCGCTAAGGAGCGAGGAGCGCTTTTTGTTGATAAGTGCCGCCTTGGCTTTGTTGCCTATCTCCGTATGTACCGCATAGGCAAAATCGAGTGCCACCGCGCCAAGCGGAAGAGTGTAGGTGTCCCCCTTCGGAGAGAACACCGTGATATCTTCGCTGTAAAGGTCGTTTTTGATAAGCGCGTAGAAATCCTCGATCGTCTCCCCTTGGTACTGCAGATTGTCAAGCCAGTCGAGTTTGACATGCGCACCGCCGCTTTTGTACTTCCAATGTGCAGCCACACCGAGTTCGGCGGTTTTGTGCATCTCGAACGTGCGTATCTGCACTTCGAAAATCCCTTTGTCATGAAAAACGGTCGTATGGAGTGTCTGGTAACCGTTTTCTTTGGGGATGGCTATATAGTCTTTGAATCGCGACGCCAAAGGCTGAAAATGCAGATGCACAAGCCCAAGTACCGTGTAGCAATCTATATCTTTTTTGACCAAAACACGAAGCGCGAGCAAGTCCAGCACCTCATCGATACTTATCCCTTTGCGCTGCATTTTCAAGTAGATGGAATACTTGTGCTTGATGCGCGAGAGTATCTCGAAATCATCTTCGCTAAAGCCGTTTTTTTGCAGCAATGTCGCCACTTCGGTTTTGAAACTATCGAGGCGCATCTCTATTTGATGGTAGTGGCTTTGAAGGTAGCTTTCTATCTCGTGTTTCTCATCGGGAAACAGATAGCCAAAACTCAAATCTTCCAAAAGGTTCTTTATAAACGATATCCCGAGCCGATGCGCTAT
Organism: Helicobacteraceae bacterium; assembly: GCA_027038835.1. GTDB lineage: Bacteria > Campylobacterota > Campylobacteria > Campylobacterales > Sulfurimonadaceae > S012-15. Next base: position 118,965 of record JALWGC010000009.1, read on the forward strand.
AGGCGCATACACGACCAACGTTTCTTCCGATATACGTCGCTGTTTGTACGGGGGAAGCGCATCGAGTGTGAGCATGTTGTGCAGTCGGTCGCAAAGTTTCACTACAAGAACACGTACGTCTTTGATGCTGGCTAAAAGCATCTTTCGAAACGAAAGTGCGGATATAACGAGTTTTTCGTCCGAATTGGAAGGGATAAGTTCTTTGTCGCGTATGGAGTCGATTTTGGTCATACCGTCAACCAGAAGCGCGACATCTTCGCCATAGAGTTTGGCTATCTCTTCGGTAGTGATGGCGGTATCTTCGACAACATCATGCAAAAGCGCGGCTATCACCATCGACTCGTCCCCGCTTAACGCAGCGACGATCGAGGCGACGATGATAGGGTGCACCACATAGGGTTCACCGCTTTTTCGCTTTTGTTCTTTGTGCGCTTCTTTCGCGAAAAAAAGCGCACTCTCGATATTGCCGGTTTTTTCTATCTTCGAGTAGAGGAACTCTTCTGCGGAAGGGACATCTTTGAGATGTTTGATTTTATGGATGTCGAGTCGATCGAGTGCCAAAACGGTTACTTGTTATCTACGAAACCTTTGATAGTGACCAACCCTTCGGCGATCTCCATAAGTGCCAAATCGGTCGGTTTGATCTCTTTGATGTTGGCACTGAGTTTGCTCGGCGCACCGTTTACGAGTTCGTCCGCTCTTTTGGCTACCGCCAAAGAAAGCTGATATCTGTCTATCTCCGGATTGTTTTGAAGTACTTTCGCCGTTAGTTCTTCGATTTTGATTGTCATTGTTTCTCCTGAATTATTTTACTATCGAACAGTTTTCTTTGTTGTCGTTTTTGATGATGTCAAGCAAGTTCCCCTCTTTGAACATATCGCATACGATAATAGGCAAAGCGTTGTCTTTTGCCAAAGCGATGGAGGTGTCGTCCATCACTTTGATATGGTCGTTGAGCGCTTGGTCGTAGGAAAGTTCGTCGAGTTTTTTCGCATCTGCGAACTTTTTAGGGTCTTTGTCGTAAACACCGTCCACTTTCGTCGCTTTGATGATCACTTCCGCACCTATCTCCACCGCTCTAAGCGTAGCCGCCGTATCGGTAGTGAAAAACGGATTCCCCGTCCCCGCTGCGAAAATCACCACACGCCCTTTTTCAAGGTGTCTGACCGCTTTTCGGTTGATGTAAGGCTCGGCTATCTGCTCCATTTTGATAGCGGTTTGCATACGCACTTGCAAACCTGCATGCTCGCACGCTTCTTGCATGGCCACGCCGTTTATGACCGTCGCCAACATCCCCATATAATCGCCGCTGGTTCGTTTGATAATCCCGTCAGCCGCCGCGGTAACACCACGGATGATGTTTCCGCCGCCGATGACGATCCCCACTTCAACACCGTTTTCAACGAGCGACTTTATCTCGTTGGCTATGTAGTTGAGTATCTTCGTATCGATCCCATAACCCGGTTCACCCGCCAAAGCTTCACCCGAAAATTTCACAAGGACTCTTTTATACGCCATACAAACCCTTTTGTGTTAGATTTTCGCATTATAGTAAAAATCTGCTTTGAAAATGCTTTTACATCAAGCCCATCGATTGCATCGTGAGTTTTCCCTCTTCGCTGATTTTGCTTTGATCCCAAGGTGGGTCGAAAACGACATCGACTTCAAGCTCTTCAAGTGAACCGTCTTCGATATGGTTTGGGATGTTCTTGACCATATCGACGATAACCTGACTCATCGAACAGCTTGGAGAAGTAAGTGTCATCGTTACCTTGCAACGGTTGAGCTTGGTCGTTTCATCTTTATGGCATGTAACATCGTAGATAAGTCCAAGGTTGTAGATATCTACCGGTATCTCCGGGTCGAAAATCTTTTGCAACTCCTCGATGACCCGCTCTTTTGTTTCTTCAGGCGTTACCAAGCGGATGTCTTTTTGCTCTCTCATGTGCGCTCCTTGCACTTTTTTGCGTAAGTGTAGAGTTTGTTCAAAAACGCCTCCATACTTTTTTGGCGAACCGGCGAGAGATGCTCCAAAATACCGAGTTTCTCAAGCTCTTTTGGATTGAAAGCGAGAATCTCGTCTGCGTTTGCACCGCTGAATATGTCCAAAAGCATCACGAGCATCCCTTTTGCCATCTCGCTCGTTCCCTCGCCCCGTAAAAACAAACGCCCGTCTTGACATGAAGCGACCAGCCATGCGGGAGATGCACACCCTTCTATGAACGTCGCGTCGTTTTTCTCCCCCGCTTCCAAAGGGGTATGGCGTTTGCCGATGTCGAAAATGTAATCGAACTTTTCGTTCGGGGTTTCGAACAGATCCAAATCTTCTATGTATCGCTGCAGTTTTTCTTGCAAACTCATTATCTTTCCCCCAACACCATATCTTCGCAGTTATGGCACGTAGCGATGCACTCCAACTGCCCCTCACCGTAATATGCCCGCTCGAACGCCAAATGGATCGCTTCGACAACCGCTTTATCACTTACGTCGTCGATGATTTCGTTGGCAAACGCCAATATCAGCATCTTTTTGGCTTCTTCATACACGATGCCGCGAGAACGCAAGTAAAACAGCTGATCTTCGTCCAATTCTCCGATGGTAGAGCCATGACTCGCTTCGACGTCGTCGATGTTGATGACTAGTTGCGGTTTACTTGCCATATACGCACCGTCGTTGAGAAGTACGGCGCTGGAATTTTGGTGCGCTTTAGCACCCGCACCGTTGTGGGTGATCTCTATAAGCGCATCGAAAATCCCCCGCGCACCGTCTTGGAGGATGTTCTTGGCAACTTGTTCGCTTCTTGCCCCTTTGGCATCGTGAATGAGTCTCGAGACCGTTCCCCGTTTCGCCGACGACTTGGCAAAAAGGAGATGTTTCGCAACCACTTGTGCCTCTTCGCCGATGTGCGCATCTACAAGCTCCAAGCCGCTCCCATCGCCAAAGTCGAACGTAAAGAGCTTCACGCTTGCTTGTTTCTCCACCTTTATGAAATTGGAGTGTATCGGCACGTAAGCGTCGTTTCCAAGGGTTTGTTCCTTGATGATCTCCACACGCGCATCACGCCCTACAAAAAGATCGAACCCTTGCAATACCACACTCTCTTGCGAGCCGCATTCGACAAAACGCTCGATTATCTTCACCGAGACGTTCGGCGCTACTTTGAAAACGAGACGATACGCACGAAGAGCCCCTTTTTCTTCGAACTTGTGTTCTATATTCAAAACGGTATCGGTTTTGAACTCCAACGTTATAACCTCTTGGCTCAAAGCGTGCGAAACGAAATAAAGCGGATCGAAATGCTCGCTAAAAAGCTCTCTTTCTTCGCTAAACGTAACCTCTACATTTTGTGGAATTCGGGTGAGAACACCATCTGTTATCTCAAGACTCTTCCCTTGCTTCGGTGCTGTTTTTTGCGCTTTTGTCCACTTGCATTGTCGCCCTAAAAGCTTCTCTATGTCGAAGTAGCGGTACGGCTCGCTTTTTTTTGTCGGCAAAGGAAGCTTTGGTGCGTGGTTTTGGAGTATCTCTTTGAGTGTTCTTTCCTCCATCTTACGACTCCCCAAGCGCGGCATAACCCTCCGCTTCGAGTTTTTCCACCAACTCCGCTCCCGCGGTTTTGACAATCTGGCCATCTTTTAGTACATGCACGTAGTCGGGCTTGACATAGTCCAAAATACGGCTGTAATGGGTGATAATGAGAAACGTTCTCTTCCCGTCGTTAAGTTTGTTGATCCCCTCGCTTACCGCTTTGAGCGCGTCGATGTCAAGTCCGGAGTCAATCTCGTCAAGGATGATGAAATCAGGCTCCAAAAGAAGCATCTGCAACGTTTCGTTACGCTTTTTCTCCCCTCCTGAGAACCCTTCGTTCAAAGAGCGGTTTAGCAGTTCGGTTTTCATCCCAAGCTCGTTGGCAAGCTCTCTTGCTTTACGCAAAAATTCCGCGGCGTTGAGCTCCTCTTTCCCCTCGAACTTCCGTTTGGCATTCACTGCCGTTCGTAAAAAGTACGCATTGCTCACCCCCGGTATCTCTACCGGGTTTTGAAAACTCAAAAACACCCCCTTAAGCGCTCTTGTTTCGGGTTCTTCGTTGGTTATGTCCTCCCCTTTGTAGCGGATGGTACCCTCGGTTATCTCGACATCGTAATGCCCCACTATCGCTTTGGAGAGGGTCGATTTCCCTGCACCGTTTGGTCCCATAATGACATGGACTTTCCCCTCTTCAAGTTCAAGGTTCAACCCTTTGAGTATCTTCTTTTCGCCTATTTGTGCATATAAATTCTCTATTTGTACCATTTTGCTCATCCTACACTTCCTTCCAATGTCAATTCCAACAACGCTCTTGCTTCAACCGCGTACTCCATCGGCAATTGGTTGAACACCTCTTTACAAAAACCATGCACTATCATGCTTACCGCATCTTCCTCGTTTATACCACGCTGACGCAAGTAAAAAAGCTGTTCGTCGCTTATCTTCGTCGTGGTCGCTTCGTGTTCCACTTTCGCACCTGCGGATTTGTTCTCGAGGTATGGAAACGTATGCGCTCCACACTCGCTACCGATAAGGAGCGAGTCGCACTCGCTGAAGTTGTGCGCACCGTGAGCGTCTTTACCCATCTTCACAAGCCCGCGATAGCTGTTTTGCCCTTTCATCGCCGAGATACCTTTGGAGATGATGGTCGAACTCGTATTCTTTCCAAGGTGGATCATCTTCGTTCCCGTATCCGCTTGCTGTGCGAGCGTCGTTACCGCAACGGAATAGAACTCTCCCACGCTGCCGTCCCCTTGGAGGATGCAACTTGGGTACTTCCACGTTATCACCGAACCGGTTTCCACCTGAGTCCAGCTGATTTTGGAGTTTTCCCCCTTGCAGATTCCCCGTTTGGTAACGAAATTATAGATTCCCCCTTTACCTTCTTTGTCGCCGGGATACCAGTTTTGGATGGTGGAGTATTTTATCTCGGCGTCTTTGAGTGCAACGAGTTCCACAACTGCCGCATGCAGCTGTGAATCGTCCCGCATAGGAGCCGAGCACCCTTCGTTGTAGCTAACGTAACTCCCTTCATCGGCAACGATGAGAGTACGCTCGAACTGTCCGGTATTCAAAGCGTTGATACGAAAGTAGGTTGAGAGTTCCATAGGGCAGCGCACCCCTTTTGGGATGTACACGAACGTCCCGTCGGTAAAGACGGCGGAGTTGAGCGCGGCGAAGAAGTTGTCTGTCATGGGTACGACGCTGAACATGTACTTCTTGATAAGCTCCGGATAGTCGTTGATAGCCTCGGAGATGGAACAAAAGATAATGCCGTGTTTTTTCAGCTCCTCGCTAAAAGTGGTCTTGACCGAAACCGAGTCCACCACCGCATCGACGGCGATCCCTTGGAGCTGTTTTTGCTCTTCGAGCGGGATACCGAGTTTTTCGTACGCTTCCAAAATCTTCGGATCGACCTCGTCGAGACTTTCGGGCGCTTGTTTTGGAGCGGAAAAGTAAGAAATAGCTTGGTAGTCTATGGGTTCGTACTCCACATGACCCCAATGGGGCTCTTCCATCTTTTTCCATTTTTCAAACGCTTTTAGGCGTAGTTCCGTCATCCATTCCGGTTCGTTTTTCTTCTTCGAAATGTAGCGGATGGTCTCTTCACTCAGACCCGGTGGAACGGTGTCTTGTTCTATGTCTATCTCGAAACCGAGCTTGTAATCACCCGTTATCGCTTTGTCTATCTCCTCTTGCGCCATCGCTTCTCCTAAAATTCTCTATCTGAAGACTTCTTGCAAAACTTCTAATAAGTAGTCTATAGCATTGTATCACGAAATCATTAAAAAAAATTTACCGTTTGAAGTAAATGCCAAACCTCAGTTAAGCGAATGAAATTTTCTCGCCTACTCCTCACCGTATGCCCATTTCTCGACAATCTCTTTCTCTTTTTTCGAAATCTTCGCTTCGCTATGTGCCCAAAGGTAGTCTTTTAGCGGCATGGTCGTGCCTGTTTTTTGCGCTATTGCATCTTTGAGTTTGAATTTTTTCTTCTGAGAATAACTGTTCCACTCATCGAAATTCAGCGCCAATCTTCCGTTTTTGACATGGTCCATCACGCTCCATGACATAGGAAAAACGTAGCTATACCACGGCCATCTCGTTTGGTTGGAGTGGCAATCGTAACATGAACGTTTGAAAATCTCCATCACCTCTTTGGGTGCTTTTAAAGACAAAGAAGGGTCGGTTTTTGGGTTTTCTCTCGTACCGTAAGGCAACAGCGACATCAAAACGAACAAACCTACAAGCGTAGGTAGTAAAATCTTCAACGTATTCATGGCAAATCACTCCCAAAAAAATTTTTTGCAATTGTATCTTGTGAGTGATTTACTTCGGTTAACTATTTGCCGATAACCGGCATCTTTTCAAGCTGCTTGGCATGCGATGGAGTGGTCGATTTTTCTTCGTGATTCATGTAATATGCCGCTTTATCGACAAAATGTTGCAAAGAGAAACCGGAGTCTTGCTCCTTTTTCTTGGAAACATGGCTTCGTTGTCGCTCTTGTAGTTTGGAGGGCACCTTTGCTCGAGTTTCTTCGGCGGAGTCCGTTTGTAACACCTCTTCGCTCTTTTTTTCTTCGAACCCTTGTGTGTTTTTCTCCCAGTCGTTCTTAAGCCAACTGTCCATATGGCGTTGCATCCAGCCGTTTCGTTTTTTTTCCGCACTCGATTTGGAAATCTTGTTCAGCGCACCGTTTTGCGAAGGTGTTGGGCTGCTTTGTGTTCCACAACCGACTAAAGTGAGTAGTATCGTAACAGTCAATAGAGTTTTCATAACGAAAATGCTACCATATCATAGGTAAATGAAATAATTTAAGGAAACTTGTCAAAATTTGTGTTAAAATTACGGCGAAATTAAGTTTTGAGTCCATCTCACGACTTATATCGCAACATAAGGAGAATATATGAAAATGACTAAAATGAGTCTAGTAGCTGCTCTACTAGTAGCTGGAACAAGCGCATTCGCTATCGACAATGTAAAAGTAAGCGGGGATGCGAAGCTTTTTTACAGTACTGCTGACAATGATTACAGTACGCCAGGTACAAAAACAGACAACAGTCTTTTTAACAAAAAAGGTGCTGCCGGTCAAGCCGCTCTTGGACTTGGAATCACTGCTGATCTTGTTAAAAACATTTCTGCAGGTACTCACGTTACTGTACTTACTACACTTGGTCTTCAAGGACAACTCGTTAGCAATGTATGGGAAGGTACGGCCGGTCTAAATGACTCTTGGATTGTAGATGAAGCTTGGGTTGCTGGTACATTTGGAAAAACTACTGCAAAAATCGGTAGAATGGAACTTGATACTCCACTTGTATTTACAGAAAAATGGTCTATCGCCAAAAATACATTCGAATCTGCAGTTGTTATCAACCAAGACCTTCCAGACACTACTCTTGTTGGTGCATATGTTGGTGGTTCTAATGGTGCAAGTGCTGTTAATGCTAATGGTCTTGGAGTCCCTGGTGTAGGTATTGCAAATAGAGTTCAATCGCAAAACGGAAGCAACACGACTTTCTCTCAATTTTACAACGGTGCATTTGCAGCCGGTCTTGTAAACAACTCTTGGAAACCACTTACAGCGCAAGCATGGTATTACGATGCTCCTCAATATGTAAATGCTGTCTGGCTTCAAGCAGACCTTAGTTTGGAAGGTTTCATCGCTGGTGCACAATACACGCAAATCGATTACAAAAAAAGCGTTCAGCTACCAATAGCAAAAGACAGCGATAATGATGCATACGCTGTAATGCTTGGTTATACAATGAAAGATGTTGCGACTCTTAAAGTTGCATATTCTCAAACAGGAAAAGAAACTGATTCAACACTAGGTCTTGGTGCAGGTCAAAACCTTGCAACACTTGGAAACAATGCACAGTCTAAATTGTATACTGAAGCATGGTGGAACTATGGTTACGTAACTAGAGCAGACACTTCAGCTTTGAACGTAACTCTTGAAGGTAATGCAGCCGGTGTTGACCTTGGTCTTTACTACACTCAAACAGACTCTGACAAAAACGGCGGAACAGCTGAACGTGCAGATATGACTGAAATAGCATTGACTGCAGGTAAATCTTTTGGACCACTCGATGCAACACTTGCTTACATCTACACAAAAGCTGACGATCAAAATCAAAAATCTGCAAATGAAAAAGGTGATGCTTACAACATTGTTCAAGCATACCTCACTCTTAACTTCTAATCTATAACGATACTATAGAAGTTCCCTTTTATTTATCGGGCATTTGCCCGATATCTTTTCTCATTACCCATCGGTCGTGACACTTTTATTTCCACATATAACAATCAACCTTTGTGTCTACTTCCATAAACCATAACGCTCTTTCAACAGCCATCCCACAGCCATCCTTTAAAAACACCCATTTAGCTATAATTCCGCCTATGAAAAAAAAGCGAATTTTCAAGTAGTATCAGACTATGAACCGGCAGGCGATCAGCCGCAGGCTATAGAAAAACTCTCTGAATTTACGCACTAACCTGAAGTTTCACACCTAAGCTATTTACCACTTTCATTACAGTTTCAAATCTAGGTTTAGCTCCCTCTTGAAACGCTTTATACAGGCTCTCGCGTCCTAATCCTGTATCTTTGGCTATTTGGCTCATTCCTTTAGCTTTGGCGATATGACCTATTGCTTCGAGAAACTCGTCTGTATCCCCATCTCTTAGTACTTGTGAGAGATACTCCGCTATCATCTCCTCACTATCGAGATATTGCGATATATCGAATGTGGTTAATCTACTCATCTTCTAGCTCCTTTAAAAGTTGTTTTGCTTTAGCAATATCAGCTGATTGTGTCGATTTGTCTCCACCAATCAAAAGTATGATTATTTCATCCTTCTTTTTCGTATAGTACACTCTGTACCCCGGACCGATAGCGATTCTCAGTTCACTAATACCCTCTCCTATCGCTTTGTGGTCTCCAAAGTTACCAAGTTTCATCCTATCAATCCGCCTGATAACAGCAACTTTCCCCCGGATATCTTTGAGTTTTTTCAACCATTTAGAGAAAATGTCGGTTTGTTTTATTATATACATATTGTTATTGTATCTATTTGGATACTGTTTTGTCAAGTAACAAGAGGATAATTTTTTATTGGTCTCAAAATTACAATTATAGCTTTTTGGCAGCCATTTCTCAAAAAAACACCCATTTAGCTATAATTTCACCTATGAAGAAAAAAGCGAATTTTTACAATTTAGCTATAATCATAAAAAAGAGTGAGGTTGTATCATGCATACACTACAATTAAAAGATAACTCGATTTTTGAAAAATTTATGGGACTAATAGAGATACTTCCAAAAAACAAAATTTCAATCGTAGAAAGTGTTAATGACAATACCATCTCTTTTGAAGAAGCAAAGTCGAAAGTACAAAAAGCGCTAAACGACATTTCCCAAAACAAAGGTTTAGATATAGATGAAGCCTTTGAAAAAGTCTCTTGAAAGGATCGGCAATGACATTGCACTTACAAGCATCAGAAAGTGTCTCTGAAAAAATCCTCTCTTTTTTAGAATCTCTCAGCAAACAAGGTGAAAAAATCGAAATTATCGACGACGCTGTTTACAAGTTTGAAAAAGAGGGCATCTTAAAAGGTTTACAGCAAATAGAAGAAGGCATGTCCTATACATCCGATGAACTTCTCAAAGAGCTTGATAAATAACCTTTTATGAAAGTAATATTTTCAGAAGACACAAAAGAGTTCCTCCTCAATCTTAAGGAATACATAGCTCAAGACAGCCCTTCACGTGCGAAGCAGTATACAACCAAGCTGGTATCAAGAATCACTTCCATGTTGCAACACCCATACATAGAAAAAATAAACGCTACATTCGATGACGAAACGATTCGAGAGATCGTTTTAGATGGTATGAAGATAATCTACAAAATATATCCTAAAAGCGTCGCTGTTTTGATGATATACAGATACATTGACTTCGATGAATCAAGCTTGATCAAAAAATAAATTTCCAAGCAGCCATCTCACAGCCATTTCTCAAAAAAACACCCATTTAGCTGTAATTACGCCTATAAAGAAAAAAGTGAATTTTCAAGTAGTATCGGACTATGAACCATCAGGCGATCAGCCTCATGCTATAGAGAAACTCTCTAAAAACATCTTAGATGGTAACCGCTACCAAACTCTTGAGGGAGTAACAGGCAGCGGGAAAACCCATACGATGGCGCGGGTTATCGAAAAGGATACTTCTCAAGCTTTAAGCTTGAGAAAAACTTATTACTGCAAACTTTGTAAATATTTTTCAGCGGCAGATTTAGTTGTAAAAAAATAATCTTGCGATGTATAAATCTCTATTTTTAAGCCATTCTTGCCCAAAACCATATTATTTAGAGACTGCATATTCTTTTGCTTCGTTTAAATCTTTGAAAACATAAAGTGATTCTGTACCGTATGGTTTACTAACAGCTTGAAGTTTAATATAGCTATCTGTTAGCTCCAAAATTGTAAATTTTACATCATAGGGCAACATTCCCTTTTCTTCTGCTTCATCATCATCAGTTACTCTCCAAGTAAGCGTTTTTTTATCTGAACTTACCGTAAAACGATCAGACGGATTGGCAAACTCATCTTCACTTTCATCACCAAGACGATCCATCACCATACCGTTTTCCCCAAATTTTAAATGTTGAATCCCAGGGTCTGTCTCCATAACAATATAATATTCTTTTCCCGGAGCATAAAAATCAGGTGTAAATTTTTTTTCAATATGCTTCGCAATATAATTCTCCATATTATTCAATGCTTCTGTAACATTAACATCTGGAAGGTCTACATGCAACTGAGTCTCCACATGTGCTTTTAGTCCTGATACCAAATTTGTAACTGTTGCATTATCTTCTAGGTTAAGGGCTGCAACACCTGAAGTAGAAAAGTATGTCTTGATAGTTTCTGCCGAAGGTAGTTTGATAACATCGTCAGTTGGATCCCCATCAGTATCAAGATTTTGCAATATATAGGCTAAATTAGCTGCTACTGTATCGTTTCCAAAATTTTTCGGAGTAACTATAGTTGAGCCATCTACTGAACCTATCT
>JALWGC010000010.1 GCA_027038835.1 Helicobacteraceae bacterium
ATTCAACTCTTTAACTGTAAGTTGTTTTAGTTCTTGGTAAACAGGTAAAACTTTACCGAAGAAACTAAAAATTTATCAAACTGCTACTCTTTTGGGATGTAGGTTTGATTAAATTTATTATACGAGGGAATGAAAATGGTTTTGCAGTTGTGTGTAGCGTTTCGTTTTTTTCAAAAAAGGATATTTCGAAGCTACGATAAACGCTTGGGGGAAGTTCCCCTCGTTAAAAAGGGCTATGAAACTTTTACGCGCTTCACGCTTGGTTTGGCGCACCCTCTTCCTCTTCTTTGAACCCTTTTATAAACTCGATGAAAAAAACCAGAAAAATAGAAAGAACAAGTCCCGTCACGAACGCAACGACGATGATAAGTTTCTTTTTCGGTTTTGCGGGTTTGTCTTTGACGATATACTCTCCAACGACGACAGAGTTTTGAACGTTTTGCTTCGTGATGTCGTATTCCAAAACCGCTATTTTGTCTTTTATAAGCTGTATCTGATTTTTAAGTGAAACATCGAGCTTATATTTCAGTCTTTTAATGCTGTCTTGTATCTGTTGGATTTGTAGCTCTATAGCTTTTATGTTTTCGGTGCGAATCCTTTCAATTTCGGTTTGATAATCTTCTATTTTGTTCTGTGAATTGAGTATAAGATTTTGATAATTCACCATCTGAATCGACGCTATCATCTGCATTGTACTTTCTTTCGATTTTTTTCCAGAACGTACCAGTGAATCGACCGATGCTTGATATTCTTTGAGTTTTTGTTTGTGAAATGCGATCTTCTTACGAAGCACCAAGATTTTTACGTTTTCGTAAAATGAAAGTTTATCTTGAAGCTTTTTGATTTGCCCTCGCTTTTGCTCAATCTGGTCTTTTAAAGATTCGGTATTTAAATTTTTTATGTCGTTTATTCGATTTTTCAATTCGTCTATTTGCGCTTTTTTATCTACGATATACTGTTTTATCTTCGGTTCGTACATCTTTTGTAAGTAAGCGACAACCTCTTTGTTCTTTGTAAGCGCTACTTCATTGTTTGCACCTTCTGTTTTGATAGTTATAAAACCTTTTATTTTCTTACTCGCTTCTATGTTTGCAACGTCACTTACGAACTTTTCTTGTTTTATCTTATCTTCTTTATCGACACGAAAAACGACTTTGAGTGTTTTAACTATCGTTCCGATATCATCGACAAGCCGTTTTTTCCCACTTTTCGCATCTTTTATGTATCCTACACGTACATTGGAGCGAACTTCGTAAACAGGCTGTTTCAAAAATGCGTACGCCCCCGCAAGCAGCGTTACCGCCAAAGTGAATACGATAATAAATATTTTATATTTTCCAATCGTTCTAAAAAGCTCTCTGAGGTCTATTTCATCTTCGTCATAACAAACTTGTTGGGGTTGGTTGTTCATCGTTTCTCCATATTTTTTTTGGATTCTATCGAAATTTTACTCATAAAGGGTTGAAACAAGTAGCTGCAAAGAAACTCTATTGTTATACTCGTTTTTCGTCACGCTGTAACTACATGTGAGACGATCGCACTCTTTGGGGTCTATAACCCGCTTGAAAAGTACGAATTCATGTGTTATGTTCGATGCAGGATGCAACGCAAGCGTGATGCGCGAATGGGACCCTTCCGCTCCAAAAGTTCTCACATCCACCACGCGCGCATCTTTTGCCAAGAACTTCGGTCTGGCATTGGCTTCGCCGTAAGGCTCGAACCGCTCCAAAAGCTCCAACAACTCGAAATCTATCGCTTCTGGGTGAAGGATGCCAAGTACCTCTTCTTTTGGAACGAACGCCTCTCTTGGCAGCGCTTTCGCACTTTGGTTGAGCGCTTGTTTGAACGCTTCGATATTATGCACGTTCAGGCTCAGACCTGCCGCCATTTTATGTCCGCCGAACTTCTCCAAAAAAGAGCGGTTTTGGTCGATAAGCGCGAAGATATCCACCTCTCCCAAGCTTCTTGCGCTCCCTTTGGCTCTTTCTCCGTCGATGCTCAGCACGATGGCGGGACGCCCGAGTCTATCGACAAGGCGCGAAGCGATGATGCCGACCACCCCTTCATGCCACCCCTCTTTGGCGACGACTATCACATCGTCTTCACACTCCCCTACCATTGCCAGCGCCTCTTCGAGCGCTTGAGCTTCGGTAGTTTTTCGAAACTCGTTCAAAGCGCCCAGACGCTCGAACCACTCATACGCTTCTTGTGTGGTACGTGAGGTCAAAAACGAAAGCGCGATTGAAGCATCTTCGAGTCTGCCAGCGGAGTTGAGGCGAGGCGCTATCATAAAAGCGATATCTTCGGAGGTGATGCGAGACTTGTTCAAAAAGTCGCGTATGATGACGCAAGCAGGACGAGAAGAGCGCATGATACGCCCAAGCCCCTCTTTGACAAGGGTTCGGTTGATATCCACAAGCGGCATGATATCGGCGATGATGGCGATGGAGAGGATGTCGATAAAACTCGCCATATCGACATCGACACCAAGCTCTTTTTTTACAAGCGCCAAAACCAGCCAAATAACCTCCGCGCCGCAAATCTCTTTAAAAGGGTAAGAGCAGTCCTCTTGCTTCGGATCGACAACGGCAAAAGCGTCAGGAAGTTCTTTTGGCGGGGTATGGTGGTCTGTGATGAGCAGATCACACCCTCTTTCTTTACATATCTTCGCCGCTTCGAGCGCGGTTATGCCGTTATCGACGGTGATGACGACATCGGCATCGACACGCTCGAGCACACTTGCGCTCACTCCATACCCGTCGTAAAAACGGTTGGGGATCACCGCTTGAAGCGGATAGTCTATCATGCGGAAAAAATCGACCGTTATAGCGGTCGATACCACACCATCGACGTCGTAATCCCCGACAACGGCTATCTTTTCTTGCCCCTTGATCGCTTTTGCTATGCGCGCGGCGGCTTTTTGGGCATCTTTTAGCAATGCGGGGTCGGGTATTTCGCTAAGGCGTTTTTCACCTTTGGCAAAACGTTGAGAGAGTATCTTCTCTATCGCCTCTTTATCAAGAAGCCGCACCCCGCTCACTCCTCTTCCGAAGCATCGAGCGAAGCTTTGACAAACGCCAAGATGGAAGGGTTTGGACCTTGCAATCTGGAGGTGAACTCAGGGTGGAACTGCACACCCAAAAACCATGGATGGTCTTTGACCTCCACCGCTTCGATAAGCCCATGACTCTCACCCGTAACTATCATACCCGCATTTTCAAGCGCTTCTCTATATGCAGGGTTGGCTTCGTAGCGGTGTCTGTGGCGTTCGTAAATCGTTTTTTCACCGTTGTAGGCTTTGTTAAGAAGCGAGCCTTCTTTTGTATCACATGGGTACTCTCCAAGACGCAGCGTACCCCCCATCGGACTTGTATGGGTGCGTATCTGCTGTTCACCGCTGTTGTCGATGAAATTTTCTATAAGGTATATCATCGGATACGGTGTATTTTCATCGAACTCTATCGAGTTGGCACCTTCCCAACCAAGGACGTTTCTTGCATACTCCACAAGTGTAAGCTGCATTCCAAGACAAATTCCCAAATACGGCACTTTGTTTTCACGCGCATAGCGGATCGCTTCTATCTTACCTTCGACACCGCGGCTGCCAAAACCTCCCGCGACCAAAATACCGTCACAATCCCCAAGAAGCGCTTTTGCTCCGCGCTCTTCTATCTCTTCGCTATCGACCCAACATATCTCCACTCTTGCATCGAGATGCGCTCCGGAGTGGATAAGCGCTTCGGTGAGTGATTTGTAGCTTTCTTTGAGCGCGAGGTATTTGCCGACAAAACCGATGACCACTTTCTCTTTTGGCTGGACGATCTTTTTCACAAGGCTGTCCCACTCGCTCATATCGGGCTCTAGCTCACCAAGCTCGAGCGCTTTTGCAATGGGCTTGAGGATGTTTTGACGTAAAAAACTCATAGGCACGTCGTATATCGTTTGTGCATCGAGCGCTTCGATAACGCTGTCGGGACTTACGTCACAGCTCATAGCGAGTTTTTTCTTGAATGTCTTTGGAAGTGCCGTTTCGCTTCGAGCGATGATCATCTGCGGAGTGATACCGATACGGCGAAGCTCTTGAACGGAATGTTGCGTCGGCTTGGACTTGAGCTCCCCTGCGGCTTTGATGTACGGCACCAAGGTAACGTGGATGAAAAACGCACCGGCAACCTCATCGTCGTGTTTCATCTGACGGATCGCCTCCATAAACGGCAACCCTTCGATGTCTCCGACGGTTCCGCCAAGCTCCACCACAAGCACGTCTTTCCCTTCCCCCGCTTTTTTGATGCGATCGACTATCTCGCCGACGATGTGGGGAATCACCTGTATCGTCTGACCGAGGTAACCTCCGGCACGCTCACGCTCGATGACGCTTGAGTACACCTGCCCCGTCGTGAAGTTGCTCGTTTTTAGAAACGAAGTGTTCAAAAACCGCTCGTAGTTCCCTATGTCCAAGTCGGTCTCGGCACCGTCTTTGGTAACGAAAACTTCCCCATGCTCAAGCGGCGACATCGTTCCCGGATCGACGTTGATGTAAGGGTCGATTTTGAGCATCCCGACATCAAGCCCCGAATGTTTCAAAAGTGTTCCCACACTCGCAGCCGTTATCCCTTTTCCTAAAGAACTCAGTACTCCGCCCGTTACAAATATATACTTCGTCATCCACCGCTCCGCTTTTGTTTTTGAAATGATACTTCAAACTCACTTATAAAGAGTTTTAAGGTATAATTCCGTAACTATATTTTTTGAGGATGAAAAATGGCAGTAAAAGTAGCAGTAAACGGAACTGGAAGAATCGGGCTTATAGCTATCAAGATCGCGATGCGAAGAGAAGACGTCGAGCTTGTCGCGCTCAACACCACCGCAAGTCCGGAAATGCTTGCACACCTTCTCAAATACGACACCGTCCACACCGGTATCGATGCCAAGCCAATCGATGAGAACACAATCGAAATCGATGGGAAAAAAGTGAGAATGTTCAGCGAGCGCGACTTGGACAACGTGGACTTCGGCGGTGCGGGCGCCGAAGTGGTTTTAGAGTGTACAGGTGTATTTCTAACAAGCGAAAAAGCGCAAAAATACCTCAAAAACGGCGTGAAAAAGGTCGTTATGAGCGCTCCGGCAAAAGACGACACACCAACATACGTCATCAACATCAACACCGACGACTACAAAGGGGAAGCGATCATCTCCAACGCTTCATGTACGACCAACGGGCTTGCTCCCATCGTCAAAGTGCTCGATGACGCGTTTGGGATCGAAAACGGTCTTATGACCACTATCCACTCCTACACAAACGACCAGAATCTTCTCGATGTCAAACACAAAAAAGATTTCCGTCGTGCCCGTGCTGCAGCGGTTAATATGATCCCTACAACCACCGGAGCGGCAAAAGCCATAGGAAAAGTGATGCCACACCTAAACGGCAAACTAAACGGTTATGCTATGCGTGTTCCAACACCTGATGTCAGCGTAGTTGATCTTACCGTCAATCTCAAAACCGAAGTGACTAAAGAGCAAGTAAACGAAGCGTTCGAAAAAGCTGCACAAACCAACTTCAAAGGGCTTATCGAAGTTGATCATGACAAACGTGTTTCAAGCGACTTCATCGGCTCAAGCTATAGCTGTACTTACGTACCCGACATGGTAAGTGTCGTCGATGACAAAACACTCAAAGTGCTTGCTTGGTATGACAATGAATGGGGCTATACTGAAAGACTTGTCGATATGGCGGTTTTCGTAGCTAACAAATAAAAAGGAAAAAATATGCCGTTACTCGATAGCTTCACGGTCGATCACACAAAGATGCCCGCACCTGCGGTGCGAAAAGCCAAAACCATGCAAACACCGTGCGGCGATACCATCACGGTGTTCGATCTTCGCTTTTGCAAACCGAACGCGGAAAAAATGGACGTGCGCGGTCTTCATACGCTCGAGCACCTCTTTGCAGGATTTATGAGAGATCATCTCAACTCCAAAAAAGTGGAGATTATCGACATCTCCCCTATGGGGTGTCGAACCGGATTTTATATGTCGGTTATAGGCACTCCAAGCGAAAAGAAAGTCGCCAAAGCGTGGAAAAAGTCGATGCAAGACGTCCTTGCGGTCAAAAACGAAAAACAGATTCCCGAACTCAATATCTATCAATGCGGCAGTTACAAGATGCATTCGCTCAAAAATGCCAAAAAAATCGCCAAGAACGTCCTAAAACGCAAAATCGGCATTATGGACAACGAAGCGTTGAAGCTCACAAAAAAACAACTCAAAAAGCTTGAAGGAAAATAGATGACACTTTTGGTGCCGATGGATAGTGAAGCAGTAGAAGAAGCGAAACTCGTCGCCATCGACGAAGCGAAGGTCTGGGCGCAGCTCGTCGTCGAAGAGGGGGAACTCGTCGAAGTCAAACACGCCAAAGATTGGCAAGAGTTCGACTACCCCGGCGAATACGTCGTCGTCAAAGACAGCGGCGAATACGTCTGGCCGTTTATAGAGATGAACATGCTCGCCCTTGTCGCTCCTTCACAGCGCTACATAGACGACATTGTCGAAGCGTACCTTTTCAAAGAGCTCCACGAACTCGCATACTAAAATCATGCAGCAGTTTTTAGAGCTTTTTCACCCAAATCCGGGTAATGCCTATTTGCTTGTAACGACCAAAATCGACCGTATCGCGGACGCACTTTTGGAAAAAACCGCGAATGTCGATGGAGAGTTCGCCATAGCACTTTACGGCGAGGGTTCCTACCAAAAAGCGAAACTCCAGCAGATAGACTCGCTCCAAAAACCTTTCAAAGCGCAGCCAAGAGAGTTCGATAGGGTGATTTTTTACGACCTCTTCACTCGCCACGCTTCTCAAAAAATGCTCCTGCGCACCGCTTATAGAGCCCTCTCAAACGCCGCGGAGATCGTCATCGCCGAACCAAAAGGTAAACTCAAGCCTTACGAAACTTACGCATTACTCGAAGAAAGCGAATTTCGCGCACCCAATCTCATAGAAGACATCTTACCCGATTACGACGTCTATGTTGCAAAAAAGATGCATATGTGGGGCAATGGATTGTAGCAAAAAAGTTGTAGTTGTTACCTGACCCCATTTACTACTTTCAAAGTGGATATAATACGAAAACAAATAGAACTTCAAGGTTGCTCGATGGTACTCTACATTCACGGTTTTGCAAGTAGCGGTTTGGGTGCGAAGGCGGAGATTTTTCGCACCTTTTACAAAAACGAAAAAAAAACTTTTTTAGCGCCGAGTTTGAGCTTCATTCCACAGCTTGCTATGCAGACGCTGGAGGAGATTGTACAAAACTGTAACGATATCAAGCTTGTCGGTTCTTCACTTGGCGGGTATTACGCTTTGTATCTATCGCACAAATACGACCTCAAAGCGGTTTTGATAAACCCAAGCTTGCACCCCCAAGAAACTCTTGCCAAGGTACTTGGGAAAACCTATTCGTTTTACGACAAGAGAAGCGGATTTTTTTGGCAAGAGGAGCATGTCAAAGCGCTTGAACGCTACAAAGTGGAAAATCCCCCGACACACAACCTTTTTGTTTTGCTCCAAAAAGGGGACGAAACACTTGATTACCGTGTAGCGCAAAAAGAGCTCGCAGGTGCGAAAATGACAATCGAAGAAGGGGGCGATCATGGGTTTGTCGGCATAGAGCGCCACTTCGACGCCATAGAGGAGTTCTTTGCATGAAGCTTTCCCATCTCAAACAAATCGTCGCTTATCTTGAGCGTTTCAAACAAATCGTCGCCGCTCACAGAGTCGATGACAACCTCATCCGTCTAGTTTTCGACAAAGAGGAAAGTATCTATTTCGATATGAGGAAATCGGCCTCGAAGATTTTCAAAACCAAAAAGGAGATTGCGCGCACCAAAATCTACAACGCTCCGTTTGACATCCTTTTGGCAAAACACTGCAACCGCGCCAAGATAGAAAATATCGCTCTTGTAAACGGTGATAAGGTACTTCGTTTTAGCTGTCTTTTACAAAGTGCCTACAAAACCCAAAGAACCTTTTTGCAGTTCGAGTTCACCGGCAAACACACAAACGCCATTTTGCTTGATGAAGAGGAGCGGGTCATAGAAGCACTTCGTCATGTCGATCTCTTCAGCTCGTTTCGCGAAGTGAAAGTGGGGCAAAAACTCCTCCCTCTACCCAAGCCGAATTTCACTCCAAAAGAGTACCCCCTCGAAGATGTAGAGTCTTTTTTGTACGCACAGTACGAAGAAGAAGCGAAAAAAAAGCTTCAATCACTCAAAAAACAAAAAATCGCCTTTTTGGAAAAGAAACGAAAAAAGCTTCAAAAACGGCTCGAAGCACTCGAAGATGAACAAGAGCTAAACACCAAAGCCGACCAAGCGGAGCTTTTTGGCAACCTTGTTTTGATGCACCTACATACCATCAAACCCTACCAAACCAACTTACAACTTACCGACTACGAGGGGAAAGAACGCCAAATTCAGCTTGAAAAACCGTTTGCAAAACCAAGCGACATTTCGGAGCATTTTTTCAAAACCGCAAAAAAACTGCGCCAAAAAGCCGCTAATTTGCACAAAGAAAAAGACTCCCTTAACTCCAAAATCACTTATTACGACAACTTCATAGAAGCGGTGCGAAGTGCCGAATATCTTTCGAAACTCGCCATCCTCTTTCCAAAAAGACAAAACTCGCGCCAAACCAAACAGGACGATTCTATTGAGAGTTTCTACATCGAAGGGTACAAAGTGCAACTTGGCAAAAACGAAAGAGGCAACGTCGCTTTGTTACAAAACGCCAAAGCGCGCGACATCTGGCTGCATCTCAAAGACCGACCGAGCTGCCATGTCATCATCAGAACCGACAAACAAAACGTTCCCCAAAACGTCATCGAAGCCGCCGCCAAACTCTGCGTGGAATTCACCACCACTCAAAAAGATCGTTTTTTGGTCGATTATACCCAAAGAAGGGAAGTCAAAATCCAAGAAGGCGCGAACGTCTTGTACAACAAGTACAAAACCATCGAGGTCGATACCCGCTCACAATAGGAGGTTCCCATGCCGATAGCTCCAATAGGCAACGTCATACTTGTCAACCAACAGTCCCCTTTCGTCTCCTCGAGTGTTGCGGACACGAACGCTCGCGTCGAACTCCAAAACATCATGGCGCAACATTTGGTCAACGAAGAGGAAAAACAAATCCAAGAGATTCGCGAACCCGAAGAGAGCCATGCAATCGACCCCGACCGTGAGCATCAGCGCCAAGAAGCGGACGAAGAAGCGAAAAACCGCAAAGAAGCGGCTGAGCACAAAAGCGAAGAGAAAAACCCACCTTCCCCTTTACACAAACTCGATATAAAAGTCTAAACGTTGTAATAGCTCGCTTCAGGGTGATGTACCACGATGGCGGAGGTGGATTGCTCAGGATGTATTTGGAACGTCTCGCTTAGCTCTATGCCGAACTCTTCAGGTTTGAGTAGATCAAAAAGGGGGCGATTGAGCTCCAAGTCGGGACACGCCGCATACCCAAAAGAGTAGCGACACCCCTGATAGCGGTTCATACGCACATCTGCGAGTGTCGCTTTTTCATCCTCTTTCAAAATCCCCAAATCCATCCTTATCTGTTTATGCGCTATCTCCGCAAGCGCTTCGGCAAGTTCCACTCCAAGACCGTGAATCTGGTAATAGGTGTTGTACTCCCCTTTGTCATAGAACTGCCGCTCGTAATCGCTTATCTTGCTACCGGCACTCACACACGTAAACGCCACCACATCATGCCTATCGCTTCTGAAGAAGTCGCTCAAAGCTCGGTGGGGTTGTTTGCGTTGTCTTGGGAAAGTGAACTCCTCTTTGGCTCTGCCTATAACCTCTTCGAGCGGTTCGCGGTTGGCGTCTTTGTCGCTTGCCCACCCTTCACTTTCGTCAAACACAAGCAAGGTGTTGTCATCACTCCTACAAGGCCAGTAACCGTAAAGAATAGTCGGCTCGAAAAGCTTCTCTTTCAAAAACAGCTCTTTTAGCTCGTAAAAGCGCGGCCAAAGCACATCGTCCACGAACTTTTTATACTCCTCTTTCTCCATCCCTTTGGAGCCGTACCCCCAGCGCTGTTTGAAAAGCAGTTTGTGGTTTATCCACGCAAACGCCAATTCCACTTGCTGTGATGTAAGTTCGAGTTTTCTTCTTCCCCAAAACGGCGGGGTGGGAATTTTATTTTCCCTGCTTGGCATTTTTATCTCCGATACCGGAGGGATGACAACCTCTTCTTTTTCCTCTTTGTCCTCACCACCCGTACCGTCGTTTGGTCGGATGCGGATGTCGAAATTGCCAGCTTCTATGCGACTCATCGCCGTTACCCCGTCAAACGCGTCACGGCAGTAAAAAATAGGCCCTTTGTAGATACTCCGGCAAAAATCATCCACAAACCCTCGCGTAAGCGCCGCACCCCCAAGGAGGATGGGTACTTCTATCCCCTCTTTTGCCAAAGCCTCCAAGTTCTCTTTCATCACTTGGGTGGACTTCACAAGCAGACCGCTCATCCCGATAGCGCTTCCCCCTTGTTCTTTGAAAGTTTTTACAAAATCCTCCAACTCCACCTTGATACCGAGATTGACAACCTTGTAACCGTTGTTGGATAAGATGATGTCCACCAAGTTTTTTCCAACATCATGTACATCCCCTTTGACCGTCCCTAAAATCAGCGTCGTCTCGGTCGCTTTTTCCACTTTCGGCAAATACGGGTTGAGGTAATCGACCGTAGCTTTCATCGTCTCGGCAGACTGCAAGACAAACGGCAGCTGCATCTGCCCGCTCCCAAAAAGCTCACCGATAACTTTCATACCGTCTATAAGGATTTCATTGACGATCTTTTCAGGCGGAATTTTTTGGCGCACCTCCTCTACAAGGGGTATCATGCGCTCTTTGTCGCCGTCCATTAAAAGTTTTTTTATCTTCTCTTCATCGCTGAGTTTTTTGTACTCCTCGTCTTCGGCTTCACTATCGACCGCTTCTTTTTTGCTGAAGTGCTCGATAAACTCGAAAAGTGCGTTTTCGGTTTTGTTGAAGATGAGATTGTCGCACACCTCGATATCTTTTTCGCTCATTTTGTTCAGCGGTATGATGTGTTTGACATTGATGATAACCGAGCTAAGACCCGCTTCGAGACAATGGTGCAAGAAAACGGAGTTCAGGTAGGGTCTGGCATCTTTGTCAAGACCGAAAGAGATGTTAGAAAGCCCAAGCGTCGTCCCCACTTCCGGATGACGATTGGTAAACTCGCGAATAGCTTCGATGGTGTTGATACCGGCGTCTTTATACTCCTCGTCCCCGCTTCCAAGGGTGAAAGTAAGCAGGTCAAACACCAAATCTTCCGCATCGATACCGTGTTTTTTGGTCGCAAGTTCGTAGATGCGCTCAGCCACTTCGAGTTTGCGCTCCAAACTCTTTGCCATCCCTTTTTCATCGATTACCAAACATACCAAACTCGCACCGAACTTCTTTGCCAACGAGCACACCGCATCGAACTTTTCGATTCCGTCTTCGAGGTTGACGGAGTTGATAATAGGCTTGCCCCCTATTTGCTTCAAGGCTACTTCGAGCGCTTTTACCTGTGTGGAATCGGGCATCAAAGGGAGAGGAATCTTCTGCGCGTAACGGCTCATCACTTCGCGCATATCTTTGGTTTCGTCTCGTCCGGCGAACCCTACCGAGACATCGAGTACATGCGCACCCGCTCGCACTTGCTGTTGTGCGACACTGAGTGTCCCTTCGTAATCTTCCGCTAGCAAAAGTTCCCTAAACGCTTTCGAACCTGTTGCGTTGCTGCGCTCCCCTATAAGCAGCGGGGCGGGATCTTGTTTGAGTAAAGCTATGTTGAAAAGTGAAGCGAGCGCTTTTGGCTGTTTTCCGCTTGGGGGTTTTGGAGCGCTCTTACAAATCCTATCTACAAGAGCGCGAATATGCTGTGGCGTTGTACCGCAACATCCACCCAAAAAACTCACACCGTCATAGCGCAAAAATCCCTCTTGTTTGTCAGCAAACTCTTCCGGCCCCATCGGGTAGTAGGTGTAACCCCCTCTGTTTTGGGGAAGTCCGGCGTTTGCATGTACGCTTATGGGTTTGTTCCAAAGTTCGCTCAAGGTTTTGACATGCTTTTCAACCTGCTCAGGACCCGTACCGCAGTTGAAACCAAGCGAGAGGATATCAAACGGCTCCATAATCGTAGCGATTGTCTGCGCGTCGGTACCTATGAGCATCGTTCCGCTTAGCTCTATGGTAACCGAGACCATTATCGGAATCTGCACACCCCGCTCTTTACTCGCTGCTTCACACGCATGCAAAGCGGCTTTGATTTGCAACGGGTCTTGACACGTCTCGAGCAAAAAGATGTCCACACCCCCGTCAATCAGCCCAAGACACGCTTCTTTGTACCCCTCGTACATTTCGTCGTATTCGATATGACCCAAAGAGGGAAGTTTCGTTCCCGGACCGATGCTGCCAAGGCAAAAACGGGGATGCTCGGGTGTAGAGAAACGCTCGCACATCTCTTTAACGAGTGTAGCACCCGCCTTTGAAAGCTCGTATGCTCGCTCCCCTATGCCGTACTCGTCAAGCACCCATGAAAACGACCCGAACGTGTTTGTGGTTATCAAATCGGCTCCGGCGGTCAGGTAGGCTTTGAAAATATCGCGCATAATATCCGGAGCTGTTACGTTTAGTAACTCGTTGCACCCTTCGTTCCCTTCCCAAGCCTCGGCGGGAATCTGTTCGTGGCGCTGCTGTAGCTGCGTTCCCATCGCACCGTCGATGATGATGGGGCGTTTTTTTATCGTCTCTAAGATGTAGCTTTTCGTGTCCATAATTTTTTTACTTTTTTAGAGCAATTGTAGCGAATCTATCATAAAAAACTGTTGTAAAAGGGAAGTTAGGAAAACGTTATGGTATAATTAGAATAGCTATAGCAACAAAGAAGAACACAAAAGGGGAAAAAATGAAAAAATTACTGACAATTTCCGCCGTTATGGCGATGATTTTCTTAAGTGGATGTGGGGAGGAAAGTTCCACTTGTCGCATCGACGTACAAAGAGACATCGACAAAGGAAACTTCCAAAGTGCCATTTCGAAACTTGACGGAAGTTGTAAATCGGCATTCACCCCAAGCGATAGATTGTACAATCTCGCAACAGCATATATGGGAGAATCGGGTTATGGTGTAAGCGATGTCATCAAAATCATGGTCGAAGCGGACGACAACAACGACGATAACGGCTTCACCACCTTTACAAAAAGCGTAAGCAAAAACAGAAAAGAGAATTCTCTTGACTTACTGGGACAGGCAAAAACACTCTATTTGCGCTCCATAGAGCCGGATTCGAACGATACAAAAGCACTTTTGAGCCAATACTGTAGAAAAGTCAAACGAACCGATGCGCCTTATAATTCACGAATCCAAAACGCTTGTTTCTATGCCGGCTTTAGCGATATCGTCAAATCGGGGGTTGCACTCACGCAATTGACAAACAATATTGACGATGCTCTAAAAGCTATAGAAGACAACAATGTAAACGAAATACCATTAGATATGAAAGCGAATATGGATGCGCTTGCATGGGCAATCGGCGCTGAGATTCAAAACGGTTCGACTATCGAGGCTAAGGCGATCAGAATCAAAAATATTGCATTCAAACACCTTCAACTTTCTTTAGACGGTGAAACGTTTTATCGTTTGGCACAAGAAAATGCACCAAATCAAAAAAGCTCTACCATTCTAACTAGTGGGTATTGTGACATTAACGGCTCGAAAACACCGTGTGAGGGGATCGAAAACGAAGACGGCTCCATCGATACGACCAAACCGGCAGCCGCATCTTGCTACGCTTGTCCTATCAGTTTTGAAAGCAATACAAGCTCAACGGTTACCGAAATGCTTGTAGATACGCTCAATAGCGGTCTCGATTCGATTGACGAGCTCACAAACGATGAAGAGATAAAAGACAGCGTCAGAAAATTCAAAAAAGAGATAACCGGTAGCGAAGACGGAAACGTAACGGTTGATAACATTATCGATTATCTCAATGCGAAAAAATAAAGGGGAGGAAAGATTATGAAAAAAATCGTTACGCTTTCATTACTAAGTATGGGCGCACTGTTGCAAGCGGATATGACACAACAGGAGTTTTTGTACAAAGATCCCCGCATCATGGGGATGGGTGCGGCAAATACAGCCGTTGGAGGTTATTCGACGGCTATTTTCTACAACCCTGCAGGGCTTATCAACATCAAAAAAAGCCACGGGGTGGAGGTGGAACTCCTTGGCATAAGCGTAAGCGGTTCTAAAGATATCAAAAACTTTATCGACGATATCGATAACGCCGATACCGATCCGGAAGTTATACAAGCAGTCAGAAAATATTCCGGTGAAGCGTTCAACGTTACCGCTTCGAACTACACTTCGTTTTCCTACCATACACAAAGCGACCTTGCTTACTCCATCGGTTTGTTGGCATCGGTCGATGCCAACTTCATTCCCCATGACTATGGCGGTGCCAACGGTTTGCTCGAAGTGCATGGACGAGGATACGGCGGTGTGTTTTTAGCAGCGGCACAAAAATACGACAATATCTTAGGAGGCAAGCTCACCGTCGGTCTTGGTTTGAAATTTATCTCCCAAAAATCTTACGAAGCGGGATTGGATACAAAAGAAGTGTTGGACCACAAAGACGACCTTGCAACCTACTTACAAGATACATACGAAGTCTCCAACTCCGGCTTTGCAGCCGATATCGGTGTTTTGTACGAACCAAGCATCTGGCCCTCTTTGCATCCGGCAGTCGGGGTGAGTTTGATGAACGTCGGTACGCTCAACTTCGACGATGCTTACGGCGCACAGCCGATGACACTCAACGCAGGTGTATCGATCTCTCCCGAAGTCGCCTATTTGGACTCCCTCGTCATCTCGCTCGACTATGTCGATATGCTAAACGCGCAACAGATGCGAATCAGAAACTACAATCCAAACAGAAGCCAAGACCAATACGACAACGCCGATATCGATTTCGATATCATGCAACATTTGCGCGCAGGGGTTGCAATGGGACTGTTTGACAACAAATGGGTTACGACCACATTGATGGCTGGGTGGTACCAAGGAGCCTACACCGCCGGTCTTGATTTTCAGTTAACCCTTATCAAACTGCAAGCCGCAACCTACCAAGAACAATTAGGAGCCAAAACCGGTCAACTAGAAGACAGACGTTATGTCGTCGGGCTTGGGATAGGCTGGTAGGCACTACAAGGGAGTTTTCTCTCTTGTACCTTTTTCAAACACTACGATGCGCCAAAAAACGTTCCGCCTTTTTATCAGCTCCACTTTCAACGACCTCAAAGAGGAACGAAACATCCTCCAAAACGAGGTGTTTCCCGTAGTTAGAGATTTTTGCCGTACCTACGGATACAACTTCGAGCCTATCGATTTGCGCTGGGGAGTCACGAACGAAGCTGGACTCGACCACCAAGCGATAGATATCTGCATAAACGAAGTGAAGAAACTCTTCAACTACCCACGTCCCAATTTTCTCGTTATCCTTGCCGATAGATACGGCTGGATACCCGTTCCCAACAAAGTGGAATCGACCTATTTCACCAAATTGAATGAACGTATCGACCAAGAGGAGCGCTCTCTTTTACAAAAATGGTACAAAGAAGACACCAACTCCATCCCTGCTTACTACATACTTCAACCCGTAGATTCCATCTTGGGTAGCGCAAAAGAAGCTCAAAAGCTTTGGGCTCAAGAAGAAGCCGCCATTCGTGAAATCTTTCTGCTACATGAAAACCTTTTCCCAGCTTCCATGCTCATTGGAAAATCGGCAACGGAACAAGAAATCATCTACGGTATTTTGGAATCGGCACAGCAGATGCAAAACGAAGATGAAACCGTTTTGTGTATCGAGCGTCGAATTTGTAACGAAGAAGAGGTGGAAGATGCGGCGTTTCTTCCAGACAACCCCGAAAAACTCGACGCACTCAAACGGCGTTTGCGCAGTTGCATGCATCCTAAAGTGATATACGAAAAACTTCAAGCGCGACTTTTACGTAAAGAAGAAGGGTACAGACCCGATAGAGAATATCTCGAAGATTTCGCCGTTTTAGTCAAGAACTACCTTATAACCCACATCCAAAAAGAGATTTGGCGCCTTTCTTTCGAAGAGGAAAACGAAGAACAAGCCCATGTGCATTTTCAAAAAGAGCGAGCCGAAATCTTCGTCGGACGAGACGAACAACTTGCAGCCGTACAACACTACATAACAGACGATTCCCGCTTTACGTTTGTCGTTTACGGGGAATCGGGTGTCGGAAAATCCGCTTTTATGGCGATGGCATCCAAACAAGCACAAAATACACAAGCCGCTTCGAAAGTGATAACGAGGTTCATCGGTATCAGCGAAATCTCTTCGCAACCCAAAACACTACTTGAAAATATCACAAAGAAGATTTACCAATACATCGGGAAAAAATATGAAAGCTCCCCGAAAGACTACGCCCAAAGCGTCGCTCTTTTCATAAGCGCGCTCCATGAATATGCGCAAAAAAGTGATGAAAAACTCATCCTTTTCATCGACGCCCTCGACCAGTTCGAAACGAAAAACGCTTTAGAATGGGTCGAAACGCAACTGCCGAAAAACGTCAAACTTATCCTCTCCACCTTGGAAGCTCCTTATGGGGACTACTACGATACTCTCAAGACGAAAACCCCAAAAAGCCACTTTGTCAAAGTGGAAAAACTGCAAGCTCTCCAAGGCAAAGAGATACTCCGAGCTTGGCTTCGAAACGACAACAGAACACTGACAACGGCACAACTTGAGCATGTTCTCGGGCTGTTCAAACAAAACGCCTTGCCGCTGTTTTTGAAAATTCTTTTCGAGCGAGCGAGAAAATGGCACTCCTACGATACCGATTTCACACAACTTCGCCACAGCGACCTTATAGCTGCCATAAGGGACTATTTTTCCTCTTTGGTGTATGAAAAGCACCATTCCAAAGCGCTCGTAACACACACTCTGGGTTACATTGGAGCTTCGAAAAACGGTATAGCCGAGAGCGAACTTGTCGAAGTACTCAGTACCGACGCCATAGTATTGCACGATATCTCCAACCCTTTTCACAGACTTCCTTTGAGTCAAAACGCAACAAAGCTCCCTTCTGCAGTTTGGTCGAGGCTGTATTACGATTTGCTGAAATACCTCTCTTTTGTAGAGTTCGATGGTGTTTCCCTGCTAAATTTCTACCATCGTAAAATCAAAGAATGTGTCGGCGACTATTATTACTCTACGGACGCTTCTTTCTTTCATGCGAAACTTCTGGAGTTTTTTTGGAATCAACCTTCAGTTTTTACCCAAAATAAAAAACCGAATTTGCGAAAACTTTCCGAACTGCCCCACCACACTATCTACAGCGAATCGTTTTCGAAGTTTTTAGAGCTTTATAGCGTGGAGTTTATGGAACTCAAAGTGCAAAACAACCAAAAAGACGCGATGCTTTTCGAACTCTACACCATAAGCCAATCGCTCCAAAAAAGTCGAACTACCGCTGCGTTCAAAGAGGAATTTTTAAACACCCTTGTAGAGAACCTGCTTGCTTTTTTACTCCAAAAAGTCCAAAATCCAAGCAGTTCCACTCTCTCCGTCGAGGAACTTCATGCCTACTTCGTGTACAAATCCGACAAAAGTTTCTACGCGAAAGTGCTTCAAACCGCTATGGAAACGACCCGTCTTGAAAAAATAGCTCCAAACGCACAAAAAGAGCTTCTCCTTAGCTACCTCAGCGCTTTTAGTGCACGCTATGCGAACATGATTCGGCG
This sequence comes from Helicobacteraceae bacterium, assembly GCA_027038835.1. Taxonomy (GTDB): domain Bacteria; phylum Campylobacterota; class Campylobacteria; order Campylobacterales; family Sulfurimonadaceae; genus S012-15. Next base: position 17,843 of record JALWGC010000010.1, read on the forward strand.
GGACGCAAAACTCGAAGAAGCTTCGAAAATATACGAAAAGCTCGAAAAAGAAGGGTATATAAAACTTCTTGATTGCTTCGAGCAATCGCGTATCTATTACGATATCGGCTATATCGCCTACCTTGGCGGCAAATTCGACAAAGCGATCCTTTTTTTACATAAAAGCGCTTCTATGTCGAAAGAGTGCGGCGCATCGGTCAGCAGATACATCAGCGAATGTGTCGCTACACGTGTAGAGATGCTGCGCTACGACAAAGTCGAAAAGTTCGAAAAGACACTTCTTGAAGCTTTGGATGTTTTCGAACAACACAAATTCGACGACCCCGGAGCCAAACGGTGGATAAAAAACGTCCATGCACACCTTTTCGAAGTCGCATACGCAAAACACGACATCGAATCGATGCGCCGCTACTTCGACCTGCTCAAAAACGACGAATGGATGTTGGATCACCAACAAATGAAAAAATACTCCAGCTTCACCCCTTACGAAGCTCGTATCGCTTTGGTGGAAAAAGAGTACCAAAAAGCGGTCGAACTCTTCGAAGGCTACATCTACGGCATCGTCGGCGATGAAGAAAGAAACAAAAAAGAATCGATGGCAAGGGATTATTACGATTATTTGCTCGCTTTGCATTACACAAACAAAAAGAAATTTCAACAAAAGAGAGAAGAAGCGATGGCGCTCCCGGACATTCCGGGTAATCATCTTTGGAAAGAGAAAATAGCCAAAATAGGTAAAGAATAACGAAAAAATGTCGATAGTTATAGGTAAGAATAGACAAAAGGATGTGTGATGGCAGGGACTATCAATTCTCTTGGTATCGGTTCTGGGGTTTTGACCTCGGACGTTATAGACAAACTCAAAAAGAACGAAAAAGACGTCATAGTCAAACCGATAGAAAACAAGATAGAGCTACAAAAACAAAAATCGCAATCGCTCGATTTACTCAAAAGTTTGCTCACCTCTTTTCGTGCGAACGCCAAAGCGCTCGATGACGATGCGTTGTACCAAAGCAGGACCGTCGATGGCAGCAACGACGGTGTTTCGGTAAGCGCACAAGACGGAGTTGCGGTACAATCGTTTAGAATAAGCGATACCCGGCTCGCACTCAAAAACGTTTTTCAATCGGGGCATTTCAACTCCAGAAACGCAACCGTCGCGCAGGGTGATGGAACGATGAGCATCACCATCGATTCCCAAACGTTCGACATCGACTACACGGCGACAACGACCCTCGATGAGCTCAAAACCAAAATCAACGATGTAGCGGGTGAAAAAGTCGAAGCGAAAATTCTGCAAGTCGGCGACAACGACTATACGATGGTGCTCACTTCCAAAGAAACGGGCGAATCGCAAAACATCACCGTCAGCGATTCCGCGGTCGGCTCGCTCGATGCGGGGCTTTATAGAACCAGAGATTCGATCGAGGGGGGTGCGTTCTCCGCAGCAAGCGACACCGTAGCGAGCGGAAGCGGTTCGATGACATTGACCGTAAACGGAACCGACTACACCATCAACTACGACACATCCACCACCCTCCAATCCCTTGTCGATGATATCAACAACACCGTAGGGAGCGATGTCGCCTCTATACACCAAAGCGCAAGCGGTGAGTACAGACTCGTAGTCGAATCGACCTCCCAGTGGGAAGACGACACCCTCAAAATCGTCGATAACGACGGCGCGCTCGATAGCAAAATCACATCCTACACCCAAAACGATTTCAACGACGAAATACAAAAAGCAAGCGATGCGAAATTCAAATACAACGGTATCGAGATAACAAGAAGCTCCAACACCATCGACGACCTTATCGTCGGTGTTACGATAGAGCTCAAACAAGAAAACGCCAGCAGCAACATCTCCATCAAACAAGATGTTTCCGCCGTAAGTGAGGAGATGCAGTCGTTTGTCGATAACTACAATTCCCTTATGAGTCAAATCGACAAGATGACCCTTGCCGATACCGAAGAGAACAAAGTCGGACTCTTCAACGGTGACAACTCCATTCGCGGTATAGGAAGAGAAATAACCAAAATCGTCACTTCGTTTTCCAACGACGGTTTTTCCCTTTCCCAATTCGGTATAAACATTTCCCAAGACGGTGTGATGAGCTTCAACTCCGCACAGTTTGAAAAAAAGTTCAACGAAGACCCAAAAGCGGCGGAGCTTTTCCTAAGCGGCGGTTCGACGGTCAACGAAAGCGGCAACGTAGTTACCCATGACGGTGTTTTTACCAAACTCGCAGATACCATGGACAACCTCACCGGTGCAAACGGTACTATCAACACGATTATCACCGGTAACGAAAAAGAAGGGAAAAATCTCGAAGAGTCGCACAAAAGAGCGCTGGCGCTGCTCAATAGCAGATACGACACGATGACGGCACGCTTCATAGAGTACGACGCTATCATCAGTAAACTCAACAACCAGTTCAGCGTCTTGCAACAGCAAATCGAAATGGCGATAAACGGGAAAGACTAAAAACACATGAATATCGAGCTGATCGATTTTCAAGAGCACGTGAACGAACGGGGTGCTCTTGTAGCTTTGGAAGAGAGAAAAAACATTCCCTTTGCAATCAAACGGGTGTATTACATATACGACGTACCGCAAGAAAAAAGAAGAGGCTACCATGCCCACAGAGATTTGGAACAGGTGGCGGTTTGCCTCAAGGGGCGATGTTCTTTTCTTTTGGATGACGGCAAGACCAAAACGACATACACCCTTGAGAATCCCGCAACCGGTTTGTATATCAAAGGGCTTGTCTGGAGAGAGATATTCGACTTTAGCGATGATTGCGTTTTACTCGTTCTTGCCAATCACTACTACGATACGAAAGACTACATTTTCAGCTACCAAGAGTTCCTAAAGGCCGTCGCCGATGATACATCCGCTTGCTGACGTTCAGACCGAATCGGTAGGAAAAAATACCGACATATGGCAGTTTTGCGTCGTTTTACCAAAAGCTCGAATCGGTGAAAACTGCAACATCAACGCCCATGTGTTCATCGAAAACGACGTAATTGTCGGAAACAACGTAACCGTCAAGTCGGGAGTGCAGCTTTGGGACGGGCTTCGAATCGAAGACAACGTGTTTATCGGTCCAAACGTAACTTTCACGAACGATTTTCTACCCCGCAGCAAGCACTACCCGAAAAGTTTTCTAAAAACAACTCTCGAACGAGGCGCCTCCATCGGAGCCAATGCCACACTCATAGGAGGAATCGTAATCGGCGAATACGCCATGGTAGGTGCGGGAAGCGTCGTAACCAAAGATATACCCGCTCAAGAATTGTGGCACGGCAATCCCGCCGTTTTTCACGGTTATGTCTGTCGCTGCGGGAAAAAATGCGACGAATCGCTCGTTTGCGAAGATTGCCAAAAAGAAGCTGCTTCATGATCCCTTTTCTCGACCTCAAATCGATAAACGCTCCCTATATCGATGCGTTCGTATCGGCAACACAGGAGGTTATGCGAAGCGGATGGTATATCGAGGGGGAGAGCTGCAAAGCATTCGAAAAAAATTTCGCTTCGTATTGCGGCGCTTCTTTTTGTGCAGGTGTCGGCAACGGTCTTGACGCTCTTACGTTAATCTTCAAAGCTTACGTGGCACTTGGCAAACTCCAAAAAGGGGACGAAGTGCTCGTTCCATCGAACAGTTTCATAGCATCCGCACTTGCCGTACTCAACGCCGGTTTGACTCCGGTATTCGTCGAACCGGACGAACGAACATACCTTCTCAATTCACAATCGGTAAAAAACGCTCTTTCAAAAAAAACCAAAGCGATTATGGCGGTACACCTCTATGGACAAACCTGCGAAATGGATACGCTAAAAAAAATCGCTTCTACATCCGGACTCCTTCTTGTAGAGGATGCCGCACAAGCACACGGAGCGACTTACAAAGGCGAAAAAGCGGGTGCACTCGGCGATGCCGCCGCGTTTAGTTTCTACCCCGGGAAAAACCTCGGCGCTCTTGGGGACGGCGGCGCGGTAACGACAAACGATGCCGAACTTTACGAGATGGTTCAAGCGTTGAAAAACTACGGTTCGAACGAAAAATACATCCACCCCTATCAAGGTGTCAATTCCCGACTCGACACCCTCCAAGCCGCTTTTTTGAACATCAAACTGCGACAGCTCGACAAAGACAACGAAACAAGAAGGCAAATAGCCTCTTTCTATCTTGAAAACATCGACAATCAAAACATCTCCCTACCGACACTACGAACGAACTCCGTCTGGCATCTTTTCGTCGTTCGAACGAAAAACAGAGACGCACTCCAACACCACCTTTTGCAAAACGGCATAGAAAGCATGATCCACTATCCCATACCGATCCACCTGCAAAAAGCGTTCGAAGACACCAAAACACACCTGCCCATAAGCGAACAAATCGCCAAAGAGATACTCAGCGTTCCGCTGTATCCCACCCTCTCAAAAGAGCACCAACACTTCATAGTAGAAACGCTTAACAGGTTCGAAAGGAACGAAAGATGAAATACATCATCCTTGCAGCGGGAAAAGGGCTGGAGTCTTTGCAAGAGCACAACAAACTGCCCCAGACGCTGCATCGATTCAAGGACAAAAATCTTCTCGATTACCATTTGCAAATCGCATCGAATTTCACCGATGAAATTATCGTCGTAGGGGGATTCGAAATACTCAAACTCATACAAAGCTACCCAAAACTCCAATACTACTACAACGAAAAATGGGAAGAAACAAGCACCCTTTTTTCACTCTACAAGGCGATAGACGAACTCGACACCGACACCATCATAACCTACTCCGACACACTCTATTTCGAAGATTCGATTACACAGATGCTCAAAAACGACTCGAGCATCTCCATAGCGTACGATTCCGCTTGGGCGACACGCTACGACGGTAGGGAAATCGATGACGAAAACATCGAAAAGGTTTACGAAAAAGAAAACGGCTTCATCGTAACGAAACAAAGACTCAAACACCTCCTAAGGGGTGAATTCGCCGGCATCGTCTATGTACCGAAATCGCAAATCAAGCTGTTTCGAAAAGAGATAGAAACGGCGATAACGCGTAATATCGCATCGGCTCTTATAGATATTTTTCAAAATTTCCCCAAAGAGGAGCTCTCTCTTTACGATTTCAAATCGCAATGGGCCGAAGCCGATTCGCTCCAAGACCTCGAGCGGTTTCATTTCGGCACCAAAGCCCAAACGCTTCACAATCTAAAAAACGCCCTCACCCTTTCGAAGATATTGCCCCAATACAAGTTTTCGGTACAAGAGTTCGACGACGCACCCAAAAACGTTCTCAAAGAGATTTCCCAAAAGTTTCAAGAACGCTACGTCGTCGTTAGAAGCTCCGCAAAAGGGGAGGACTCCCTCGAAGCCTCTATGGCGGGAAACTTCGAGAGCGTTTTGAACGTGGACAAAGAAAACGGCGACGAACTGCTCGCTGCCATAAAACGGGTGATACGAAGCTACACCCTAAAAGGGGCGAACGACCCTTCCAATGAAGTGCTCGTTCAACCCTATTTGCAAAATGTTCGCATCCATGGTGTGTGTTTGAGTATGGACGTAAAAAACAACGCCCCGTACTACATCGTCAACTATGCGCACACATCCGACACCGAAGCGATTACCGACGGCTCCGCATCACGCCATGAAACTTTCGTATGTTACAAAAACTACCAAAGCGCACCCCCTACGAAATACCTCCAAACACTTCTAAACGCCGTCAAAGAGATAGAATCGACGACCCGATTCGACGCGCTCGATATAGAGTTCGCTTTTGTCCAAGAACAGCTCTACATCTTGCAAGTTCGCCCCATCGCCATCAAAAAAAACACCCGAACAATAAGCCGTTACGACATACAAAAAGAGCTTGACAAACTCAAAAGCTCCTTTGCCAAGCGGCAAAAAGAGCGCTATCTCCTTGGCAGCAAAACCGGCTTTGGAGTGATGCCCGATTGGAATCCGGCGGAGATTATCGGCATCGACCCAAAACCGCTTGCAAGTGCGCTTTATCGATACATCGTAACCGATACCGTCTGGGCGCAAAGTCGCTACCGATTAGGGTACAAAGAGGTCAAAAACGCACCCGGAATGGTGCTTTTTTCCCAAAAAGCCTATATCGATATCCAAATGAGTTTCAACACTTTCTTACCCCAATCACTTCCGGATGAACTCGGTGCGAAACTTGTCGATTACGCCATGAGCAAACTGCAAAAAAACAGAGAATTAGACGACAAAGTCGAGTTCGAGGTGATGCCCACGGCATACGATTTTAATTTCCAAAAAAAGATGCAAGAGCTCCAAGACAACGGTTTTTCCCTTTCCCAAACCGCTACCATAAAAGAGCATTACAAACAACTCACAAGCGACATTATCACCCAAAAAAATTTCTCTTTTCAAGCAGAGCTTGCAAAACTGAACAAGCTGCAAAAAGAGCGTGAAGAGATTCTGCGCTCGAACAAAAACGAACTTGAGCAGATTTATCTTCTTTTAGAATCGCTCAAACACAACGGCACACTGCCGTTTGCAAAACTTGCGCGGTGTAGTTTCATCGGCTCTATCTTACTGCGTTCGCTCGTGCAAAAAGGCTCTTTGGATACGCAGCTGCACAACGATTTCTTCCGCTCCATCAACACAATCACTTCGGAATTCATGCACGATTTTCACAAACTGCGCTCCAACGAACTTACAAAAGAGGATTTTTTAGCCAAATACGGCCATTTACGACCGAATACTTACGACATAACTTCGCTCAACTACAAAGAGGGGTTTTCCATCTACTTCCAAAACACCCAAGAGCGAAACAAAGATGCCACACCCCCAAACACCGACACTTTAAAAAAGCTCGAAACGGTGCTGAAAAAAGAGCTCAAAAACGAGAACTTCCCTTTTGGGGCATTGGAGCTTCTTGCGTTTATAACCGAGTCTATCAAATTGCGCGAATACGCGAAATATCTCTTTACCAAAAACATCGACACCATCTTCACCCTTTTATGCAACTTTTTCAAAGAGGATTTTTCCAAAGAGGAGCTGCAATTTGTAAACCTACATGAAATCCTCGATAGCGGTTTCGAACTGGGAGAATACAACCTTGTCGAGCAGGTACGTGCAACTATCAAAACCAACAAACTCAAACATACCCTCTCGCGCACCATCAAGCTTCCCGACCTCATCTTCTCGCAAGAGGATTTGGAGTTTTTCTACTACACGCACAAACGCCCCAACTTCATAGGCACAACCGCCATCAGCGCAAAAGTGCTCCACCTAAGAACCGAAGATGGCGCCGAACTTGATGGGAAAATCGTCTGCATAGAAAACGCCGACCCCGGATTCGACTGGATATTCAACCACGATATCAAAGCGCTTGTAACCAAATACGGCGGAGTCGCTTCCCATATGGCGATTCGCTGCGCCGAGCTCGATATCAGCTCCGCCATAGGGTGCGGGGAAGCGTTGTTCGAGAAGATATGCAACGCCGACACCGTCTTGATAGACCCCACAAATCAAAAAATAGAGACAATCACATGAAAACCTGTTTGATGAGCATGCGCATAACCCAAAACGACACCTACAAAGAGATGCGCAACTCCATCGCGTTCGCGTATGTCGAGTTTTTCGAAAAACTGGGATACACCATCGTTTTAGTACCCAACGGCACGACGAAACTTTTGGAGTATTTTCGACACTTCGACCCTTCTTTGGTGGTCCTAAGCGGCGGGGACGACATAGACGACAAAGACAAACAGAGCCGTTTTGCAACCGAAGCGGCTATGGTTGAAGAAGCGCTAAAACGAAACGTTCCCATCATCGGTATTTGCCGAGGGTTGCAAATGATCGCCAAACAACTCTACGATGCACCGCTAAAGCGCATAGACGCTCATGTGGCAAAACCGCATACACTCCAAAGCCCTTATCGGTTTCTCGATGCTCATCGAACCAACTCGTTTCACAATTTCGGTATTTTTACCGATTCGTTGCCAAAAAGTGTACAGATTGTCGCGACGAAGGACGATATAGTGGAAGCTTTTTACGACAAAGAAAAGGGGGTTTTAGCCTTGCAATGGCACCCCGAACGTCAAAACGAGCCCTTCGACGTCGAACTTGTCGAAATGTTCCTACAAGGTAGTTTATGAAAGTGATAATTCTTTGCGCGGGTCTTGGTAGCCGCCTCCGCCCCCATACCGACAACCGTCCCAAATGTATGGTCGAAGTTGCCGACAAACCGATCGTACGGCACCAACTCGATCTTTTCGCCGAATTTGGAATAAAAGAGATAACCCTTGTTACCGGCTACAAAGCCGACGTCATCCCCTACGACGATGTCGCCAAAATCCACAACCAAGACTACGACTCGACCAATATGCTCCACTCGTTATTCTTGGCAAAAGAGCTCTTTTTGCAAAACGAGGATATCCTCGTATCGTATGGGGATATCATCTACACCAAAGAGGTTTTACAAAAAATCATCGATGCCGATGGAGCGTGCGACGTCGTCGTCGATAAAGGGTTCAAACCCTATTGGTACGCAAGATCGCAAGAACCGCTTGAGGATTTGGAAACGTTGCGACTCGATGACAAAGGGTTCATCTGCGATATCGGCAACACTCCGCGAAACATCGAAGAGATACAAGGGCAGTACATCGGTCTTTTCAAGTTCTCCAAAACCGTTACGAAAGAGGTGTACGACTTCTACGCCTCTTTAAACGACACCAAAAATATGTACGTAACCGCTTTTTTGCAAGCGCTGTCGCAAAACGGCTTTGAGCTCGCTCCCGTTTTCATCCACAACGGCTGGATAGAAATAGATACGCCCGATGATATGCTCCATACGAACTTTTTACGATACGGCGAGGAGTACTTCATAACCGAAGAGTTCTTGCACCGCATAAACACTCGTAACGGGTTGGAAAAGGGCGATTTTCCACGTATGGAAAAGCTTTGTAAAAAGATAGACGTCGTCAAGAAAATCTATCAGGTTTACGAGCGAGATTTGACACAAGCCGCCACTAGTGTAGAAATCTCCGCCAAGAACTACAACCTTCTGCTTCGAACGCTTGGCACTTTGGCGATGCGATACAACGATTTGAAGTACCTCAATTCCGCACTGAAACTCCAAGATACGCTCCAAGAGCGGGGTATCCTCTCAAAGCACGCCAAAGAGGAAGTTACACGTTGCCAAAAGGAGCTTTTGGTATGATCGATTTGACCTTCTTGTACGTTGGTACGATAGAGTCGAAAATCTACCTCGAACTCCTCGCACAAAACGACCTTCTGCCAAAAAAGATCGTTTTTTTGCGCTTTGGCAACTACGATTCGTTCATAGCCAAACGGGAAAACGTAGAACCGAAACTTCAAAAGGAGTTGATCGATTTTCTCAACTTGCCGCACACAAAGCTTTCTTGTTTCTCTTTGCGAAACTACGAAACCGAAATAGACGAGATAACCATCGATTCACTCGCCGATGCACACTTGGCGCGCTATCTCGCGAACGAACCCATCAAAACGTTTCTCTATACCGGCGGAGGGAAAGTTCCAACTTCCCTGCTTACTATAAAAAACAGCAAGTTCATACATATCCATCCGGGTATCCTGCCCGATATCAAAGGGGCGGATTGTTTCTTGTGGTCTTTGTCGATACGGAAAAAACTTGGCTATAGCTGCTTCTACATGAACGAAGGGATCGACACCGGCGATATCCTCTACACCAAAGAGTACGATATAGCCGATTTTTCCCTTTTTGTCGAAAAATACGACATACACCGGCTCTACAAAGCGATACTGCACTACTACGACCCCGTTTTACGCATACGTACGTTTATGGAGATGCTACGCAAAAACTCCTTGGACGCTCTTTCCTCTCTCCCTTCGCGAAGACAAAACCCAAACGAAGGGAGAACCTACTTTTTCATGCATCCCGTTTTGCGAAACTACGTACTACAAAAATATCTACAAGGCAACCGATGAAACGAAACAACGACTATTTCCGCTCCCTTTACAACGTCAAAAAATTCAACGCTCGCTTCGCACGAAAAAAGCCGGTAGTCTTCTACAGCCGCTACATCGTGCACAACTCTTTCATAGCGCCTATACTCAGCGAGTTGACCAAAAGGGGTGAAGTGGTAGTTTTTTGCGGCGACAAACACGACCCGCAACTGCAAAAAAAACAACGCAACCTCCACACTTTTTATCTCGATTTTCGCTACGAATCCCTTTTTCGTTTGCTAAAAACCCCCGTGCTCGCTACTGCCGCCACCTCTTTTGCGGCGAAGAACAAACCAAAAGATTCCAAACTCGTTCATATCTTCCACTCCCTTGTGAGCATCAACTATGTCTATACCGAATCGGCTTACGACGGATACGACGTTTTTTTCGCAACCGGTGAGCATCACTACAACGAGCTAAGAAGCTACGCGAAGCAGAAAAACTGGAAGAACAAGACTTTTTTCAAAATCGGCTACCCGAAGATAATCGACGTTACCGCCAACAAACGGCTGCCAAAACCTAAAACGGCGACCGTTTTGCTCGCGCCTTCATGGGGCAAGTACAATCTTCTAAGGGAGCACGGTTTGGAAATAGTGCGACAACTCCTCGATGCGGGGTATGCCGTTACGGTTCGACCCCATACCCATTCTTATCAAAACGACAAAGATATCTTGGATGAAATTCGAGCGATAGCACGAACCGACCACCGCTGTATCGTCGAGGAAAAAGAGAGCATCTCCACCGCCTCTTTGGCAAAAGCCGACTTGATGATATCGGACTGGTCGGGAGCCGCCTACGAATTCGCCTTTGGATTTTTGAAACCGGTCTTGTTCATAGACGTACCGAAAAAAATCAACAACCAAAACCAAAAGTTACTGACCCTCTTTACCCCTATGGAGGTGTATTTGCGAGATATCGTCGGCAAAGTGAGCTCCATCGAGCACATGACAGAGGATGTAGAGTCGATGCTCGCTAACGAAAAAATATATAGAAAAAAAATCGTCCAAGCCAGAAAAAACCATCTTTACAATCTCTCAAACGCCCATAAAAAAGCCGCGCTTTGCTTGGAAAACATGCTATAATAATCTATCAATACTTAAGGTGTCCCTATGCCAAACAAAGAACAGCCTCTTGTAACCATCTCTATATTTAGCTATAACCAAGAAAAATATCTTCCCGTACTCATAGAATCGATTCTTAATCAAACATACAAAAATATCGAACTTTTCGTAAGCGATGACGCTTCAAGCGACGACACCGCGCAAGTCGTACGTCGATACGAAGAAGACAAACGGTTCCATTTTTCACAAAATCCAAAAAACATAGGTTCGAAAAAAAACTACGCAAAAGCGATGGCCGCAGGGAGCGGCAAATACAAAATGGTTTTCGGGGGTGATGACTACCTCGACCCCCGCTATGTCGAAACCATGGTTAGCTACCTTGAAGAAAATCCCCACTGCAGCGCCGCATACTGCCCCGCCACATGGATAGATAAAAACAACGATACCATCAAAGTCGCACACCACATAGGGCATCCAAAACAGCTCCAAATAGGCGGACGCAACGAAGTTGCCGATTTGCTGGTGTTTGACAACTACATCAACCCTTGTACGTTCATCGTACGCAGCGACGTTCTCGAGCGACTCGAGCCCATCGTCGATACCAACGCACCGGCCGCACTCGACTGGGAGCTTTATATCCGTATCGCTTTGGAAAACGACAACTTCATTTTCGTACCCGAACCGCTCTCGTTTTACAGAGTCCATGACCAGCAGATATCCCAAAAAGAGTTCTACAACTCCATTCGCCCTTTGCAAGCGCACATCTACATCCTCGACAAAGTGCTCAAACACCCAAAAGCCAAAGAGTTGCTCACCGACAGAAAAGAGGAAATCATCCAGCATCTTCTTCGAAGATACGACAGCTACAAACAGCTCCCCGAAGCCAAAAAACTGGAAAAAGAGGTTATCCGCATCCAAAACCTGCTCGATAGTTTCGTCAACGAGATGCCAAAGCTACCGGATAAAAAGCCACTCGTATCCGTCGTGCTTACCACCTACAACAGACGGGACCTGCTTCCAGACGCGATACGGTCGGTACTGGAGCAAACCTACAAGAACTTCGAACTGCTCGTCGTCAACGACGCCGGCGAAGATGTCGCCGACATCATCGAGTCTTTTGGCGACAAGCGGATCAAACTACTTACACACAAGTTCAACAGAGGTCTGCCTTTTGCAAGAAATACGGCGCTACGCATCATTCATGGGGAGATAGTAACCTACCTTGACGACGATGACTTGTACCTGCCGAAGCACTTGGAAAAACTCGTCGATGCTTTTGTCAAAACCAACGCCGCGGTTGTCTTCACCGGTTCGGTCTATGTAGATGAAACGATCGAAGAGAACCAAAGAAAAGCGCTTGCCAAAAACAACGTTTTCGCCTCTATCCAGTACTCCAAAGAACGGCTGCATATCCAAAACTTCATCCCCGTCAACGCTTGGGCTCACAGAGCGCAAACGATTCAAGAGGTGGGGTATTTCGACGAATCGCTCACCTCTTTGGAAGACTGGGACTACCTTTTGAAACTCAGCCGCAAGTACGACTTCAAGCAACTTTTCGATGTTACCGTAGAGGTAAGACGGCGAGTCGAAAACGCCGACAACATGCTTAGCCGCGAAAAGGAAAACTTCTACGACCTTTTCAAACTCCTCTACGACAGATACGACAACCTTGGAAACCAACTCGTCGAAGAGGGGCGCAACAAAGCGCTGCAAGAACTCGCGCCGGCTATCAGCGAAGATTTCAAAGGGAAATTCATCCTTTATCTCAACCACCCTTACGATACGCGGCGAACACTCTATTTCGAAACGCCCGTCATAGACGGACTGAACTATCTTGACGAGTACAAGATACTCTCCATCTGGAAAAACGACGGGGAGAACTTCGAGTTCGATTACAACCTTGTCAAACGAAGCGACTATATCCTTGTGCACAATCGCGGAGCACTCTTTAGCGAGGCGATACTCAAACTCAAGGCGTATGGCAAAAAAATCCTCTATCTTCTCGACTTCAACCCGTTCAAAATCGTCCCTACCCATAGCGCGTACCACTACTACAAAGCGCTCCGTCCTCGGGTCGAAACGGTACTCAATATCGCCGATAGGGTGATCACCTCCTCCAAGCTGCTCAAAGAGCAGATAGCCCCTCATGCGCATACGCTACAAATCGGTGCGAACTTAGAGCTATGGATACAAAAGGTTCAAAAGGAAAACCACAACAAAATCCGCATAGCGTGTATAGCCGATTACAACCACATAGACCCCCTTCGCCACCTGCGGGTCGTTTTTAACTACCTCAAAGAAAAATACGCCAAAAAAGTCGAAATCGTACTGTACGGTTTGGGTATAGACGGGTTCGAGTTGGCTGCGTTTGAGGATCTTACGATCGTACGCATAAACGCCCCTTCTTACGCCAAATGGGTCGAATATCTACGCACGCAAGCGATCGACATCGCGTTGCTCTCAAGCAACAACGACGCGTTTTCCAAGTCGTTAAACGGTTACGAGATGTTCGAATACGCACTAAGCAACATCACCTTGATAGCTGCAAACACGAAACCTTACAACGACTTCATAGAGCATGGCAAAACGGGCTATCTTTGCGGAAGCGACCTAAGCGACTGGAAAAAAGCGCTCGACACCTTGATAAAAGATGAAAAAAAGCGTATAGAGCTCTCCAACAACGCTTTTGAAAAAGTGCTGCAACACTATACCGTACAGCATAACGCGGCATCTTGGAGAGAAGTTATCGACTCCTTGAAGGTTGAAAAAACCGCCTCCATTCAACACCAAGAGTTCCACTCTTTGGAGCTTCGATGGAAAAAGTACGACATCGCGTCGATGGAGCGCTACCCCGCTTGGCTCGAGCAAAAACGTTTCAGAACGCAAGATATCTCCATCTGGGCGAAAGAAGCCGAAATGTGGGAGAGTCTTCCCCACTTCACCTTTTTCGTTTTCCATACCGGCTCACTCGAACATCTACACAAAACTCTCGAGTCTATCATGCGGCAAATCTACCCGAAATGGCATATCGTCATATTGAGCGATGAAACACTGCAGATGGCGCAAGAGGAGAAAATCGACGTCGTAACGACCGATCTCAACCTTTTCGAAGCGTTCAACACGCTCGTTCTCGGAAACGAACTCGAGTGGATAGTCCCCCTTCGAAGCGGAGATGTTTTCGAAGCGGATTTCCTTGCTATCATGGTGCAACTGCTCAACGAAAAAGAGGATCTCGCTTTTCTCTACTGCGACAACGGACATATCGATTCGCTCGATATTTTCAACGCACCTTTTTTCAAACCCGACCACAACATCGATATGCTTCGCTCGTTCAACTATATCGACGACACCTTCGCCATCCACAAAGCGCTCTTCGCTCATGTAGGCGGAGTCGATCCCCTTTTGGCTCAAAACGAACTCTACGATTTGAGTCTCAAAGCTTTCGAAGTGCTCGACCAAGCGCAAATCTACCATATAGACGAAATACTGTGGCATAGATTCACCCAAAAACAAGATATACAAACACAAGAGATAGCTAAAGCCTCCGCACAACTGGCGATTTCCAAACACCTCAAACGGCAAAATATCGCCGCGGAGGTGATAGAAGGAAACGCCAAAGGCACGTTTAGAACCCTCTATTATCACGACGCTTCGCCTCTTGTCTCCATCATCATACCGACAAAAGACCAAGTAGCGCTTTTACGAACGTGCATAAGCTCCCTTATAGAGAAAACGGGGTATGAAAACTATGAAATTTTGATAGTGAACAACCAAAGTAAAGAGGAAGAGACACTTTCTTATTTCGACCAATTGCGCAAAGAGTACGATTTTGTACGAATCATCCCTTATTTCGAAGAGTTCAACTACTCCAAAGCCAACAACATCGCCGCCAAAGAAGCAAGTGGAGAGTACTTCCTCTTTTTGAACAACGACACCGAAATCACCCAAGAAAACTGGCTCGATGTAATGATGAGCTACGCCCAAAGAGAGGATGTCGGGGTTGTGGGTGCGCGCTTGCTCTTTAGCGACAACACCATTCAACACGCCGGCGTTTCGCTTGGTCTCAACCTTCCGGCGCAACATGTATTCGCCCATGAAACGCTCTATATCGGCGGCTACATGAACCGCTTGCAAATCGATCAAAATCTCAGCGCCGTAACGGGAGCGTGTATGCTCGTTCCAAAAACGGTTTTTGAGGATATCGGCGGATTCAACCAAACGGACTTCCAAGTGCTCTATAGCGATATCGACCTTTGTCTCAAAGCCATAGAAGCCCAAAAAAAGGTAGTTTGGACACCGTTTGCGACACTCTACCATCACGAATCCAAAACAATCAACAACATCAAGTCCAAAGAGGTCGAAAAAAGAAAGAAAGTGTACAACAAAGACCTCGAAACTTTCGTTGGGATGTGGTACGAGTATCTTCTTCACGACCCGGCATACAACAAAAACCTGCTTGTGAACAAAGAGATGCTTCTAATCAATACCGAAGATATCCCTCACTGGAACCGCTTCACCAAACGCACCGAAAAGTTCTGGGCGCTTCCAAGAGGGCTTGACGGCGGTGGAGAATACAGGGTCATCTCGCCGATGCAAGGACTGGACAAAGCCTCTTACGTCCAAGCGCACATCGCGTGGAGTTACTACCAATACGACTATATTTTGGAAAGACACGCACCGACACATATCCTTATGCAAACACCTTTGCATGATGCGCATATCGGTTTCATCGAAAAAATCGCAAAAAGAACGAAAGCGAAGCTCCTTTTCGAAATAGACGACTTGCTAGACAACATTCCAAAAGACAATCCGGCATACGACAAACGCTACCCGGACATCACCAAAAGGTTGCAACGAACCATCTCGATGTGCGACAAACTCATCGTCTCGACCAAACCGCTCGAAGACGCTTACGGCAAATACGCCAAAGAGACCTCCATAGTCGCGAACTATCTACGCAAAGATATCTGGCTACCGCTTAAAGACGTGCCAAAACGTTTCCAAGGGAAAAAAATCCGTGTCGGATGGGCGGGAGCGATGTTTCATACGGGAGATTTGAGCATAATCGCCGATGTGGTCAAGGAGCTCAAAGACAAGGTCGAATGGGTTTTCATGGGGCTTGCGCCAAAAGGGTGCGAAGCGTTCATAGAGTACCACGAGAGCGTACCTCTTAGAGACTACCCCCAAAAACTCGCTACGCTCGACCTCGACCTTGCCGTCGTTCCGTTGCAGCAACACCCTTTCAACGACGCCAAAAGCAACCTTCGTCTGCTTGAATTCGGTATATTTGGCTGGAGCGTGATAGCTACCGATGCCTACCCGTACAGAAATGCACCCGTAACGTTGGTCGAAAATACGAAAAAAGCGTGGATAGAAGCGATAGAAGCGAAAATCGCCGATAAAGAAAAACTGATTGAAGATGGCGAAAGACTAAGAGAGTGGGTTTTGAAAAATTACATGCTCGAAGACCACTTGGATACAATCTACCAAGGGTATGTTTCATAAGTAATGAGGCATCTTATGCCTCATTACTCAAAGCGGCGAAACGCCGCGTTTGTAAGTTGTCGCTATTGCAACAACTTCAAGACGTTTTGCTGAACCGCATTTGCCTGACTCATAGCGTACGAGCCCGATTGCGCCAAGATGTTGAGTTTGGAGAAGTTCGCACTCTCGGCTGCGAAATCGACATCTCTTATCTGACTTTCTGCCGCTTTGACGTTGACTTGCGTTACGGTGATGTTGTTGATGGTAGCGACCATTTGGTTTTGTACAGACCCAAGGTCCGAGCGCACGACATCGAGCTGTTTTGTAGCAGCTTCCGCGATGGCCATCATCGCTTGCGCACCCGCGTATGTCGTAACACCCGATCCCAAATCGGTAGTCGCACCGATGACGTTGTCGTTGTTGATAGCGCCTATGGCTCGCGCTTCGCTATTGGAAAAACCATCGAGCGTCGTTCTTAGATTCACCGTCGCTTCGTTCTTTCCGCCCGCATCCAAAACGGTATCGCTTACACGGATGTCGCCGCCACCGAGTTTAATCATAGTCAAGTTACCGGAGTATTGACCGTCATCTATACCCGCAATAGAAGAGAGTCCGCTTGTATCGATCATTCTACCGTCACGTGAAGTAAGCTCCAACCTACCGCGAGGATCGACCGATGCGGTAACGCCTGTTGTCTCTTTTTCGGCGTTGATAGCTTGAACGAGAACACCTGTGTTGTCGTTTGCTTTGACATCGTTAGCGACGATAGTTACGCCGTTGATGGTAAATGTAGCGGCACTGGCCGAAGCTATCGACTTACTACCGGTTTCGACAACGTTGTAAGAAGCTTTTACGCCGAGCGCATCGGAGTTTTTATTAATAACTTCCGCCAACGCTCCAAAACCTTCACCTGCACCACTACCCATAGTGACGCTTTCTAACGTGAGCACTTGATTGGCATCTCCATGAGCGCCGCTGAAAGTAAGACTGATCGTACCTGTTGCGACGCCGCTGTAAGTCTCGAATCGGGTATGCCCGATTTTATCCGAACTTGTAGCGCCAATGGAAACACCGACAGTTTCGTTGGAGTAAGCACCGATTTGGAAATTCGCGTTTGTAAAACCGCCTGAGAGCAATGTTTTACCGTTGTATGACGTAGTTTTAGCGATATTGTCAAGCTCTTGCATCAATCTTGAAATATCCGCTTGAAGCGCTTTTCTCGTATCGGTTGTTTGACCGTCTTGTGCAGCTTGTGTCGCTTTTGTTTTGATTGTATCGAGGATTTTGATTTGCTCATCCATCGCTTTGTCCGCGATTTGGATCATAGATACACCGTCGTTGGCGTTGGCTATAGCTTGACCGAGTGCCGAAGCTTGGCTTCTTAGGCTGTCTGCAATCGCCATCCCTGAAGCGTCGTCTGCCGCTTTGTTGATACGAAGACCTGAAGAAAGTTTTTCAAGTGAGCTTGAAAGACCTCTGTTTGTTACTTGTGCGTTTGCGTGTGCGTTGAGTGCACTTACGTTTGTGTTTATTCTAAACCCCATGATATTCCCTTATCTTATGGATAGCATCATCCATGTCGTTATAGTACACAAAACATCAAGCAAAGTTTATACCAGTTTTGAAAAGGGAAAGAGGAAAGAAAGATTGTTCGAAGGAGCAAGTGGTAAAAACCACTCGCTAAAGAAACAACCTTAGACTACTGGAGTAGTCTAAGAACGTTTTGTTGAACGGCATTTGCCTGACTCATAGCGTATGAACCGGATTGCGCCAAGATGTTGAGTTTAGAGAAGTTCGCACTTTCAGCTGCGAAATCGACATCTCTGATTTGGCTTTCTGCCGCTTTGACGTTAACTTGCGTAACAGAAACGTTGTTGATAGTCGAAACCATCTGATTTTGAACAGAACCGAGGTCTGAGCGGATAGCATCGAGCTGTTTTGTAGCAGCTTCCGCGATAGCCATCATCGCTTGCGCACCTGCATATGTCGTAACACCAGAACCAAGGTCGTCTGTCGCTCCGATAACGTTCGTGTTGGCGAATGCACCCATAGCTTTAGCTTCTGTGTTGCTAAATCCATCGAGAGTCGTTCTAAGGTTTACAGTCGCTTCATCTGTAGTACCTGCATCGAAAACGGCATCTGATACACGGATGTCGCCGCCACCGAGTTTAATCATAGTCAAGTTACCGGAGTATTGACCGTCATCTATACCTGCAACAGAAGAGAGTCCGCTTGTATCGATCATTCTACCGTCACGCGAAGTAAGTTCGAGATGACCTCTTGCATCGACCGATGCGGTAACGCCTGTTGTCTCTTTTTCGGCGTTGATAGCTTGTACGAGAACACCTGTGTTGTCGTTTGCTTTGACATCGTTAGCGACGATAGTTACGCCGTTGATGCTAAATGTGATGGCACCTGTAGCAGCTACTGAAGCAGTACCGGTTTCGACAACGTTGTAAGAAGCTTTTACGCCGAGCGCATCGGAGTTTTTATTAATAACTTCCGCCAACGCTCCAAAACCTTCACCTGCACCACTACCCATA
Organism: Helicobacteraceae bacterium; assembly: GCA_027038835.1. GTDB lineage: Bacteria > Campylobacterota > Campylobacteria > Campylobacterales > Sulfurimonadaceae > S012-15. The sequence goes on from JALWGC010000010.1 coordinate 36,918, forward strand.
GTAACACTTTCAAGTGTAACTACAGCACCTGCATCACCGTTTACACCGCTAAATGTAAGACTAATCGAACCTGTAGCTACATCATGTGTAGTTTCAAAGCGGGTATGCCCGATTTTATCCGAACTTGTAGCGCCAATGGAAACACCGACTGTTTCGTTGGAGTATCCACCGATTTGGAAATTCGCGTTTGTAAAACCGCCTGAGAGCAACGTTTTACCGTTGTATGACGTAGTTTTAGCGATATTGTCAAGCTCTTGCATCAATCTTGAAATATCCGCTTGAAGCGCTTTTCTCGTATCGGTTGTTTGACCGTCTTGTGCAGCTT